>JAIPCX010000005.1 GCA_021737945.1 Polynucleobacter sp. | reverse complement strand
TTTTCTATTTTGGCGATGCAAATTGGTCATATGCAGAATTTTGATCAGTCGCAAGCACAAGACATGCTGCGTGAACTGACCTCAGGTTTAGGTATTGCATTACTAACCACCATGGTGGGTTTGGTCGCCAATATTTTCTTGGGCTTGCAGCTAACACGACTGGATCGATTTGCAGATGAATTCATCGTACAAGCACAGCTGCACGGCTTAAAAATTAAAGCAAAAGACTAGAGACTTCCGAATGCGCAATCGAAAAAAATCGCGGGAGCCCGAAGTCGATCCTATGTATGACATGTTGTTCAACATGCTCATCGCCTTCGTCTTTTGTTTCATCATTGCGTTCTTGTCGATTAATCCCAAAGCGACTAAGTCGGGCGACATACCTGCCAAAGCTGAATTTATTATTACGCTTTCTTGGCCTGACAATGATCCGAATGATTTGGATTTATGGACGCAAGGTCCCTCAGGTGAAGTCGTGTGGTTTAGAAATCGTGAAGCGGGCTTGATGTACTTAGATCGTGATGATCGCGGCACATCAAACAACACGCTGCTCATCAATGGCAAAAAAGTAGTGAATCCACTGCGTCAAGAAGTTACCACCATACGTAGCATTATTCCGGGTGAGTACGTGGCGAACGTTCATTATTACGAAACCAAAGATCTCGATCCGAGTGAACCCAAAGCAGGAGGCCCGGTTGAGGCCACGCTGACGGTTATTAAAGTTAATCCCAAAGCAGAAATAATTTTTTACGGGCAGGCAGTACTCGAAGGTCGGGGTAAAGAAACGACCTTGCTGCGTTTTACAGTTGCGCCGGATGGCTCGGTAAACAATATCAATACCATTTCAAAATCTTTAGTGAAATCGATCACATGACACTGACTCTCATCATCGCCTTTGCGATATTCGTATTTCTATTTGCATTAGCTATTATTTTTTCTGGCTGGCCAAGTTGGTTAAAAGCGGTGCTGACGCTCGGTGTGTGTGCATTCTATTTTTATGGCTATACCGCCGTGTTTAGTTTGTTAGGCAATCCCAGTCCTGATGCTCTGCCCAGTAGATTTTTACTGATAGCGGCAGTGGTTGATGAGCCCCGCCCCAAGTTTCCCGGAGCGATTTATCTTTGGGTAACGCCGATAGAAGAGGGTAAAGATCAATTACAACCGCGTGCGTATAAGTTGCCCTATATGAGAGCGATGCACGAAAAAATTAATGACGGCATGAAAAAAGGTCGACAAGGCATTAGCCAGATGGGTACAGCTGAAATCAAAGTCGGCACCGGTAAAGGATCGAGCACGATTAATCCTGGCGCTGACGAACAAGAGATTAAGATTCTTGATCTGCCTATACCTCAAGCGCCGGAAAAATAATATGCGACGACTATTACTGGCCGCGCTGGCCTTGCTGGTGCTGAGCGCGTGTGAAAAACCAGCGCGCGAAAATACTTTTTTCCCTCTAGCTGATGGCTTGCGCTGGGTTTATAAAGTGGAGACTCGTTTCGATGATCCCGAAAGTTTTGTTGATGTATCGACGCTCACGATAACTAATCGTGGTCGGCATGACATTAATGGTACCGAAGCATGGCGCCGACGCAGTGATTCAGGTAATGAATACTGGTTACGCTCCGATGAAAAAGGGGTGTACCGAATTGCTAGTCGAGGCCCAGCCGCAAAAACGGCCGTGCTAGATGCTGCGCCGCGCATCGTGATTCCTGCAAAGCTAAGTCCGGAAGAAAAATGGTCGATACCAACGATGCCGTATTTCTTAAAGCGTCGTAGCGAATGGCCACCTGAATTCAAATACGTGGATAAATTCCGCAATCTGACGATGGATTTTTCTATTGAGGCTACTGGTCAGGCTGTGAAAACCCCAGCGGGGGATTTCAGTGGTTGCTTGATCATTAAGGGTATAGCGCCCATTAATCTGTGGGTAGAAAGTGAAATGACTTACAAGCCCGTACCGATTGAAAGTCGTGAATGGTATTGCCCCGGTGTTGGATTAGTTCAGCTAGAGCGCAAAGAACCGACGACCGCGCGTTTCTTTCAGGGCGGGGTAATGCGCATGACCTTGACTGAGTTTAAGTAGCTAATAAGCTTAGTTAAGCTTATTAGCTAAGCTATTTTCACTCTTGGTCTGCGTAGCTGCTAACGCTGCGCAGACTCAACTTCTTGCAGCTTCCCACTCCCTCTTTATCTAACACCCTTCCGGGCTGTGTCTTTTTTTGACTAACTTCCGTCAAAAAACAATAGTGCATTGGTTGTTATCTCACCGAAATCGCGTTTTTCCTTAGGGCAGATTGATATTAATCACAGAACGATTCATTGCCCACAATCATCTTAAAAAAGTTAGTAAATTTGCCACGTGTTGTTGATCGGAGGATCTCTCGTAATGAGTGGGTTTCGAAAATCAACAGCTCACTCAAGCATGAACGACAAAACAAATTTACTTCGACAAAAATTTTCTGAAGGGAAATAACATGAAAGCATTAGTAATGATCGGATTGGTAACCATGACTTCAATGGCTATGGCTACGGTTGGCGGTGGTGGCGGTGGCAATCCAACTACCCAAACCTCAGTGATTATGCATACCTCCGTTTCGAATACCAGTGACGGTTCGGGCAGCGCTTCGGAACAAAACTTGGCTTCTAATGCAGGTACATTTACCAGCTCGAATACGCTGAGCCAAACTGTCAATGCAAAACATTCACTTATTGCGAATGACAGCTTCGGCGGTGGTCGTTCAACGCAAAATATTGCTTCAAATGCGGGTACCTCGGGATTGTATACAACCACACACCAGCTTGCCTCTATTACTCATTCAAGCGTAATTAATAGAGCTTCTTGGAATGCTCAGGCAATACAAAACATCTCCTCGAATACCAACTGCATTACCTGCTTGAATTCGTCTTCGGGTTCCGGTCATGGTCATGGTCATGGTAATTAATTTCTCTTGAAGTTTTATGGCGAGGTTACCGCTTCAAACATGGTGACTTCGCCATCTATTGGAAGGTCAAGGAAATGCGACTCAACTATTTGACAGTGAAACTATCCTTTCTTTTGCTAATGCCGATTTTTGCGAACGCGCAGTTAGCACCTGGAGAAGATCCGGTGTATTTAAATCAAAAAGTTGTCGTCAACATGCTTCCAATAAATAACGCGGTGCGATCAACTCCATTGGAGAATTCATCCGGAATCCCTGCATGGATGGATGCACGAATCGCGAAATTCCAAGCGAAGGCCTATTCGATTGATACCACAGGAATTTATACGGATAGCGACGTGAAAACCACCACCATTACTGATGGCATGAGAAAGACGTGTATCCAAGATGTGGGCAGTACGATTGCGGCTGCATCGAATTCAACCGGTAAGTTTGGAGCGTTGCCGCAAGATCAAATTGTGGTGTTGAAAGGCGATCTGGTGAATATTTGCCGCTAGATTATTGAATAAAAATAATTGGAAGCTCTACGAATGAATAAAGTAAAACAACAACCATCAACAGCTAGCCAAAAATATTTTCTCAATCGATTTTTTAAGATTTCTTCAGTTGTCTCAGTTGTACTTCTGATTTCATGTAGTGCACCCATGGATGCGCGCAAAGATGCATCGTTTCAAAGCTATGCCAATGTGAACGGTCGCCCTACGGTTAGGCCCGTACGATCTATGTCGAGCTTTTCTGATTCCCTAGATTGCATGGACAAAATGCTACGCGATGCGGAAGTACCGTCGACTTTGATTACCAGCAAAATCATTCCTGACTTTTCGACTCGTGCGCCGGTGGCGACCAAGGACATGATTATTACTGCGTTACTGCAAATGTCACGCACCAGTAATACGTTTCGCTATGTTGATTATGAAGTCGAGCTTATTCGTCAAGACACCGTACAAAATTTAACCAATATTCTTCTCAATAACAATCAAATTCAGTTACAGCGGCCATCGCTTTACATATCCGGAGCGATTGCCTTTTTAGATCAAAACGTTTTGATTAATCGTAATCAGGCCGGAATCTCAGACGCCAATTTTGATGCGGGTTACAGCCAAAATAGAAATGCATCGATCATTGGTTTGGAATTGCATCTCGGCGATTTTCGTACTCGAACTTTAATACCGGGATTAGATTCAGCTAACGAAGTGATTATAGGTACGGGCGGGCAAGGTTTAGATTTGGCGGGCCGAATTAGAGACTATGGTTTGCAATTTAACGTGGGCCGCGATTACGCTCAAGGTTCAGGTGCGGCAGTGAGAACATTGGTTGAATTGGCTGTTATTGAATTGGCCGGTAAGTGGGCACGGGTGCCTTACTGGCAATGCTTAACGCTGGAACAAAACCACCCTAGCTTTCAAAGGCAATTGCGTGATTGGTATGACGAAGGTGATGCTGCGATTCATCGTAATTTGATACAAACTTCCTTAATGTCTAAAGGCTATTTAGATAAAAAATCGGGTGATGGTGACATTAGCGATATGAGTTTTCGTCGAGCCTTAGGTAAATTTCAAGCGGACCATGGCATGGTGGTGACGGGCGCCGTTGATTTCACTACCTATGAACGTGTACTGCGGGACTATGTGTCATTGGATAGAAAAGGTAATTTGGTGAGCTATGGATGGGCACCGAGCAAAGCAAAAGTAAAATCAGTGAATGTCGTTGCGCAGTCTTCAAGCTCGGGAAAATCTTTCGGTGAAGGTGAAGAAAAACGCACCATTGATCTTCAAATAGAAAATATTTTAATGGGGCGCAGTAAGTTCGAAGTAGGAGAGCAAATTTTTCTCTCAGCGACTGTCTCTCGTTCATCTTACTTGTACTGCTACCTAAGTAATTCCTCAGGCTCAGTCATCCGGCTACTGCCGAACGCCATCTCTCCAAGGGCCGTGCTATCAGCGGGGCAGACACTACGTATGCCGGATTGGATGAGTCCTAACCCGGGTTATGCGATTGATGCGGCGGCGCCAGGCAAAGAGGGCTTGCTATGTATCGCCACTGATGAGGATGTGTATCCCAAGTTAGGTGAGGATTTGCAAGTGGCTGGATTAACACCACTGCCTAATGTGGCGGGCTTGCCAGATTTATTACAGCGGTATTCGAGTAAATTAAATGATCAATTTAGCTATTCGGCGATTTATTGGGATGTGATTCCTAAGAAAACGACTAAGCCTGCCCAATGAAATGGCAATTCACGCTGAATCATTCATTGCTCGCCATGCGTTTATTGAGTCAGAAAAGTATTGTTCGTGAATTTGGGACAGCGGTTATTTTTTTGATCGTCGTTGCATCGAGTGCGATGGCAAATACGTCCTCAGCGAAAACGCCTAACGTCTGCGCAGATGCGGCTATCAATGAGGCGTACGCGGAAAGCACCAAAGAGTGCTCAACTCTCGCTTTTAACGTTCCTCTGCTGGATGCGCCTGCACGTTCATCAGGGCCTGAGCTTGCTGATGTTGATAGGGGAGTGATCTCAACAGCACAAAAAATCGAGTTAGATCGATTGTCGGTCTTAGCAGCTCAAGCTGAAAATGCAGCAAAAGCCTCGAGACCCTCTAAGCCCGAGCAAGCCAATGCTGCCTGGATTATGGGTTTACTGACTTTACACGGGCGAGGTTTACCGGCGGACGTTAAGCGCGCCAAGTCATGGTTTCAAATTGCATGGCAGCAGGGTGAAAAAATGGCGAGTGCCGGCCTGGCATGGTGCGAAATGGTGGGTTGTGGCATGCCGCCCGATTTGGCCAAGGCGCGCTATTGGCGGACTCAACTGTCTAAAGTTAATCGCGGACGGGCGCTGTACTTTGAATGGCTTGCGCGAGCGAAATCGGCGCCGATGGCCCTACCGAATGAAGTGGATGCTAAATCCACTATCGATAAAATCCCGCATCACAAATTACTGCCTGAGGCGGCTGGCGCCGGCGATATTCATGCACACATAGAGCTGGGTATTGATAGCGCGGCAAAAAATCAACTGGAAGAAGCGCTGCAGCATTTTGTCTTCGCCGAGCAAAACTCAAGCATCGTATCGAATAATGCCCTTCATATTCGGACGGAAATCGATGAGTCAAAATCGCTCATTAAATTACAAAAATCAAGTTTAAATAACGCGGAAATAGCCGAATCTAATTGGCGACTAGCTCGCCGCTATCACCGCGGCGAGGGTATACCTATTAACTATGTTGAGGCGATTCAGCTATACAGAAAAGCCGCTGATTTGGGTCATTTACAAGCTAAAAAAATGCTGAATTTGATTTTCTCTCAGTCGGCCGAAACGGGCGCGATTAATATTTTTTGGATGCAGAGGCTGAGTCGTATTGATGTATCTGGATTTTCCCCTCAATTACCCACGGTCGATGGGCCGGTTTTACTCGCCCGCGAGGAAACGGGGTTGACTGATTTTATTCCATCACTTTGGATGACGCGTAGCGCCCCTCCTAAAACTAATCTGCTGCCTTGTCAGCCTCAAATGGCGCCCTGCTAAGGGGTGTATTTAGCGGTCGAAAATAAGACACTACAGCCTGATTTTATTACTCTGCATTGCAAATAAATTTTCGATTGAAATCGCTTAATTATTTCCGACCAGTTTGAAAAAAAACTGACGAGTAATTTACATTTACAACGTGGTTTTAGCGGTGAAATTTGCCTGAAACTTACTCGGAAATTACACGGTTCGATTTTTAATATTGATGACGTATTTTTTGCTGATTTATTTTGCTGATAGCTGATTTTTTTGGATATGTATTGGTTGATTTTTTCATGATTACTTGTATTATCGGCTGGCCTGATAGGTGCTTTTTGATAAATGTGTAGTTATTTCTAAAAAAGCACTTAACTAAGAGGTGTGTAAAAGGTAGCAATAACCTTGCTAAATTTAAAATGTCGTTTCGATTTAATGTACGAATCTGGATGGAGACAAAATGAAATTATCAAAGAAAATCATGACAGCTGCCGTCATGCTGGCTTCGGCTCAGCTGGCAAATGCAGCTGATGGTTGGGGCGTCTACGGTGGTGACACTGGCAATACGCGTTACAGCGATGCCAAACAAGTCACTGCAGCAAACGTCAACAACTTGCAAGTTAAGTGGGCACTGCAACTCGGTACTAACCGCTCGCAAGAATCGACACCGATTCTGGTTGGCGACACGATGTATGTCACATCATCGTTCGGTCCAAAGAACGTGTTCGCAGTGAATGCAAAAAGCGGCGAAGTTAAATGGCGTCATTCGCCAGAGATGCCAAAGAACGTTGATCAGTTTGCTTGCTGCGACGTTAACAGCCGCGGTGTAGCACACGCTAACGGCAAGATCTTCTTTGGTCGCCTGGACGCTAAGCTGACAGCCCTGGATGCAAAAACTGGTAAAGAGCTGTGGACATCGACTGTAGTCGACTACACCCAAGGTACCGTTATTACTTCGCCTCCTACAATCGCTAAAAACCTCGTTATCACAGGTTTTGGTGGTGGTGAGTACGGCGTGGTTGGTGCTCTGGTCGCTTACGACCAAAACACAGGTAAAGAAGTTTGGCGTACTAACACCGTGCCACAAGCCGGTGAAAAGAATGCCGACACATGGAAGGGCGACTCTGGTAAGCACGGCGGCGGCGCTGCCTGGTTTATCGGTTCGTATGATCCTAAGCTAAACCTGGTTTACTACGGCACGTCTAACCCAGCTCCTTGGTCAGCTGCTGTACGCGGTAACGACACATCGGAAGTAGGTAAGTTCTCGAACTTGTACACTGCTTCGGTGGTTGCTCTGAATCCTGACACTGGCAACATCCAGTGGCACTATCAGTTCACACCACACGATGCATGGGACTACGACGGCGTAAATGAATTGGTGTTTGCTGATCTGCCTATGGATGGCAAGACAACTCCAGTCATCATGCAAGCTAACCGTAACGGTTTCTTCTATGTTATCGACCGTGCGAACGGCAAGCTGCTTTCAGCTAAGCCTTTCGTTGATGGCGTTAACTGGGCTACTGGCATTGACCTGAAAACAGGTTCGCCTATCGAAGCTCCAGGCAACGTTAAGCGTCCTGGTTTGAAGCGTAAAGCGTCCAATGTCTGCCCTAACTTGTTAGGTGGCAAAAACTGGATGCCTATGAGCTACAACAAGGCAACGGGTCTGGTTTACATCCCAACCATGAATCTGTGTATGGACATGGAAGGCTTGCAGGAAGACTACAAGCGTGGTCAGTTCTATTTGTCAGTGAACTTTGATCTCGGCAAGATGGGCCCTGGCGGTCACGGTGGTGGTCTGAAAGCTTGGGATCCAGTGAAGCAAAAAGAAGTCTGGTTCCAGAAAAACTCCCTGCCATTTAATGGTGGCACGATGACTACAGCATCAGGTCTGGTATTTGCTGGTGACATCCAAGGCATGTTCCGTGCGTTTGATGGAAAAACTGGCAAGATCCTGTGGCAGTTCAATACTGGCTCCGGTATCACAGCTGCACCTATGACTTACACCATCGACGGCAAGCAGTACGTTGCTGTGGTTTCAGGTCGTACACAGTCGATCCCAGCTTTCTTGGGTGAGATCGGTGAGAAGATGGTTAATGCCAGCCCAGAAGGTGGCACGTTGTTCGTGTTTGCACTTAACTAATCAGGAGTTGATGTAATGCCCAAGTCGTTTATCACGCCTTGCAGATCTGCGTTGAAGACTGCGTTGATTGTTGCCGGTATGTTGTCGATGTCGCTGGCCTGTGCGGACCCTTTAAAGGTTTGTTCAGACCCTGACAATATGCCGTTCAGTAAGTCCGAAGGATCTGATAAAGGTCTTTATATCGAACTGGCTGAAATGGTGGGTAAGCGCTTGGGTACCTCCGTTGAATATGTTTGGTGGTTGTCACACAACCAGCGTCGCGCTGTCCGTAATACGATGGACAGCTGCGATGCTTACTTTGCTTTACCAGCAACCGCTGACTATAAAGTCAGAGGCGCTGAAAAAACACATGCATTTCTTGATGTTGGCTACGCGATTGTCGGGCCGGCTTCATTTAAATTGGATGCATTGGAAGATTTGAAGGGCAAGCGCGTAGGCGTGCTGCACGGATCACCTCCGCATGTACTGCTGTCGTCAGAAACTGGCTATGAGCCACGCAATTACCGTACTCAGGAAGATATTTTCGCTGCACTGGCTGCAGGCGAAGTAGAGCTCGCAATTTTGTGGGGTCCGAGTGCTGGATTTGAGAACCAGACGACGATGAATAACCGTTGGAAAATTACGCCGGTGGCAGGTCAGGGCTTAAATGGCCAGATCGCCGTGGCAGTATCCAAGAACAAGCCCGAATTGAAAGAAAAAATAAATCAGGCACTGACTGACTTACAGCCTGAGATTAAAAAGCTCCAGCATAAATACGGCTTTCCACAAGCTGTTCCAGTCATGCTCGATGCAAAAGCGTCCTGGTTACACACATCTAACCAAGTCGCTGGCGGCGCTGCACCGGCTGGAAAAGCGAAAGTTGTAGTCAATCCTGAGCAAGCAAAACTTTCACATGCCAAAGCGGATTTCACCGATCTTGGCCCTTACATGCGCAAAGTTGCAGACAGCGAAATCGAGAATGCTAAATCGAATTTCAACAGCCGCTGCTCACATTGCCATGGACAAAATGGCGCTAGCCCGCAACAAGAACGTGATTTGCGTAAGCTGAAAATCCGCTATGCAGACAAATGGCAGGAAGTTGCTCACACAACGATTACTAAGGGTCGCCCAGATTTGGGTATGCCAACCTGGGGTGGAACTATTTCTGAAGATGATATTCAACGTATCATCCAGTTCCTCAGTACCATACAAAAATAATCGACTTCATCGCTTCAAGAAAAACCCGCTATGTCACAAGACGTAGCGGGTTTTTTATTTCGCCCAGCTTTATACGTTTAGACGCTGACTTAGAAGCTTGAATCAGAAGCTTGGAAATTTTTGGTAATTAATAGCGACGATCACGCGCTTATCGAAATTTTCAGGAACATGGTGCTCCAAAATCCCCGGAAAAATCACCAGTGTTCCAGGCACCGGTTTGACCATGATGGAATTGGCAAACACGATAGGTGCGCAGTTTTCATTCGCTTCGAGGTAAACCACGGCCACCAGATCAGATGGGAAGTGATGATGCAACAGTGTTTGATCAGAATGTTCATAGATCACACCCCAGCAATCCGTCGCTTTTAAATCCATGTTGAGTGCAGGCAGGTCAGCGCGCAAAAATTCACGCGAAACACGTTTTGCAATAGCACCCACGGTATCAATCATGGGATTGAATTTTGGGCTGATGAGATGACTTTTCCATGGGCTCATGTAAACCGCTTGCACATTCGACGGTGTGCTGTCGGGATGGACAGCGCGCACATCATCAATCGCTTCTCTGGCGAGACGTAATTCTTCTGGGAAGTGATTTAGACTGCACCAAAAGACGGGCAGCTTGGCTGGGACATCTAGTTGATGGAGTTCTACCGCTGGGATAGGGTCGGCAATCGTATTCATATTTAATTCTCATGCGAGATTGTAAAAAGGACGAGTGATGCGGTCGCTCAAATGGCAGCACCGATCAACACATGGCGTACTTTTATCATTTGCCTTGCGGAAAAAGATTGACCTGAGTCAATTCAGGCCAACACGCTTAGGGAAAGTGAGAGTCTTTACACGAGGACAATATTTTCAGGAATGATTGAGCAGGTCGATAAACCCCACCACAGCGCCGCAGGAGAGCGTGGCCAGTGTTCCTGAGAGTAGGGTTTTGGGTGCTAGTTCGAGAATATCTTGCCTACGGCTGGGGATCATGGTGGTCAATCCACCGATCATGATGCCCAAGCTGCCGATATTGGCAAAGCCGCACAAGGCGTAGGTCATGATCAGGCGGCTATGTGGAGATAGACTTTCAGCAGGCAGTCTGGCCAGATCAATATAGGCAACTAATTCATTCAAAATGGTTTTGGTGCCCAGTAGCGCACCGGCAGTGCTAGCCTCAGCCCATGGAATGCCCGCTAACCATGCAATCGGCATCAACAACAGCCCTAGTATGCGTTGTAATGACCAAGCTGCCCCGTCATGCGGTATCCAGGCTAAGAGTTGATTAATGATGGCCAGCAGCGCGACAGCGACAATCAGGCAGGCAATGATATTCAAAAGTAGCTGTAGGCCCTCAGCAGTGCCTCGGTAGAGAGCCGACATGGCGCTGTAGTCGGATTCAATATCGATCTGCTCGCTGCCTGTGCCGTGGCCCTGATGCGGAATCATCAGACTAGCGAACATGATGGCTGCAGGCGCGCTGATGAACGACGCGGCTAATATGTGTCCCAGCGCATTCGGTACCAAAGGGCCGAGGATGGCGGCATACAGCCCCATCACGCTGCCTGCTACGCCCGCCATACCGGCGGTGAGAATCACAAACATTTCGCCGCGCGAGACTTTTTCAAGATAGGGTTTGATCACCAGCGGCGCTTCAACCATACCCAGAAACACATTCGCTGCGGTCGATAAGCTAACCGCACCGCCTAAACCCATGACGCGTTCTAGCAGCGAACTCATGTGAGACACCAGCCAAGGTAGTACGCGCCAATAGAACAGCAGCGCCGAAAGAGCACTCAGTACCAACACGATGGGTAAAGCTTGAAACGCGAGTATGAACGTTGAGCTACCAGCATTCACTGGAAAGGGAGGTGCAGCACCCCCTAGATAGCCGAATACGAGTGACGTTCCTTCTCGGGTGGCTTGCTCAATCGAGAGCATGAGCTGATTGAATGAAGCAAACAGCGATTGCGCAGCGGGGAGTTTAAGAATCAGTAGCGCTAACACCCACTGCAGTAGCGCACCACAAATCACGGTGCGCCACTGTATGTGAGATTTATCTTTGCAAATCAGCCAGGCGATGCCTAGTAATCCGACATAGCCGACGATAGACTGGACGATCAGATTCATTGCTCGCCAGCTCTCATAGTGATCTATCAGTCCTTGTCAGGCACCACGGTGATTTCAATTGTTTTGCGATATTTTTCGCCAAAGGATCGATGAGCGCCATCGCCCAATTGAAGCGTTAACTTAAATTTACCTGGCGGTAGAAACACCACGGTTTCAGACTGCCCTTTATCGTAGTGTTTGTATTGGTCGTTACGCGGTATGGTGTGATTTTCAGGGACATCAGTGGCATTGATCAGCAAATGAAAATGTCCGGTACCGAGTGTTTCGGTGTTGGACTTCGCGAGTGTTTTCCCATCGACTGAAAATTTAGCAGTGAATGTCGAGGTCACTGTGTCACCATCTTTGGGTTGAATGAAATCGACACCTTCAGCAAAAGAGAGGCCGCTCAACATCACAGCAAGTACACCGACCACTAATCTTATTGTTTTCATCATGTCCCCTTTTAGTGTGAAAAACACAAGTTGGAATTCCTATTCTAAATGAACTGAATTACAGCGCAGATATTCATCACCCAGCCCCGTTTCGCTGTCAATAGATTAATTTGCTATCCATTTCTTCCAGCCCGTCTCCGCTAAGGCCTCGTATTCATTCCTGACAGCTGCAGGAATAAGTTTAGGAATGATGGGGACATACGTATAGTTGTCTCCTTGGATCTTATATCCCTCAGCCCACGCACCACAAAGAACGACTTCTTCTTTAAGTGTTGCTGGTCGGCTGTTGTAGGTTGCTTTAAATTCTTGTAACACTAAATTACGACGTTCAATGCCATCATCACGAGTAGCATTGCCCACACGCTCTTTTTTTTCAGTGACATACAGGTTTTCGAACACGCTACCAAAGTGCTGAAAAATACCAGCAGAGACTGTATTGTCTTTATGCGTTTCACTCAACATAAAAAAAATCGCAGAACAGCGTCCGGCTTGCATTTCAACGCGTGATTCTTGAGCGATGACCTGATGACAAAAGCAGGGCAAAATAATTAGAGAGGACAGCGAAAGGAACTTGGTCATAGGGTTCATAACAAAAAATCTCCACTCAAACTATGTAGCCTAGCGTGCCGTTGTAGCGGCAATTAAAAAAGTAGCAACGGCATAGTATAGTCCTGATAATTAACTGTAACTGATCTGCGTTGTTGTCCCTGTAGATTGGCAGTCTTAGCAAACTCAGCGTCGTTCTGAATTTCACAAATAACCTTCTTAAGGCATGACTATGCCCAGCTGGCAGGCTCGATTAGCAAGTTTCATTATTCGTCGACGCATCAAGCCGCGTTTGGGCGATATGTCTAATCTTCACTACGTACGAAAGATATTTGGGCAGCCACTACCCGTACCTCCGGGTGGGCAGTTCACGCCAGCTGCGGTGGCGGGTGTGCCCGGCGAGTGGGTGACGGCCACACATAAAAGTACGCCGCTCGGTGTTTTGCTGTATCTGCATGGTGGTGGTTTTATTGGCTGCTCGCCTGTCACACATCGAGCACTTACCGTAGCGTTGGCATTAAAAGGCTGGCGAGTGTTTGTTCCTGATTATCGTCTCGCTCCTGAGCATCCCTTTCCCGCAGCGATAGAGGATGCCGTCGCCGTTTGGCGCGAACTGTCGCAAACCATGAGTGATCAGCGGCTTGTAGTGGCGGGTGATAGTGCGGGAGGTAATTTATCCTTGGCCTTAATGCTCCATGAAAAATCAGCGGGTCGTCGTTTGCCTGATGCGGCAGCACTGTTTTCTCCGGCGACTGATATGACTGGTCAAAGTCCTTCGCTGCAAACCAATACCGATCGTGATGCGATGTTTCATGGCACAGCCTTGCAGCAATTAGTCATCGCTTATTTGCAGGGGCATGATCCTGCAGATCCACTAGCGTCTCCCTTGATGGGTGATCTCGCGGGTTTACCTCCTCTTATTGTGCACGTGGGCGCTGATGAAGTTTTACGCGATGATAGTTTGCGCTTGACAGAAAAAGCGATTACGCAGGGTGTGAATGTCAGAACGCAGGTTTGGCCCGGTGTATCGCATGTGTGGCAATTACTGTGGCAGCTACCCGAAGCAAAACAATCTGTAGAGCAAGCATCTGATTTTTTGCGTGATGCTCGTGTGCTATCGGATCATCAGCCGGAAGATATCGATGTGGTGATTGTTGGTGCAGGTTTGTCAGGCATAGGTGCGGCGTCTATGTTGCAGCAGCAGTGTCCGCAGCAATCCTTAGCGATACTAGAGAGTCGTAGCGTGATGGGCGGGACATGGGATTTATTTCGTTATCCTGGCATACGCTCTGATTCGGATATGCACACCATGGGTTATCGATTTCGACCTTGGAGCGATACTGCAGCGATTGCAGAAGGTTCGGCCATACTGGATTATGTGAATGACACAGCGAATGAGCGTGGCTTAAATTATCTGATTCGTTATCAGCATCGAGTGATCGAAGCTAACTGGTCAACGCCGGATGCGCGCTGGATAGTGACACTCGACGTCGGTGAAAAACGCGAGCGCAAAATCATACGCTGCAAATTTCTCCATATGTGCTGCGGCTACTATCGTTACGATAGAGCGTATCGCCCTGAGTTCAATAATGAGTCAGCATTTAAAGGCACTGTAGTTCATCCCCAGTTTTGGCCAGCTGAATTGGATGTCACAAACAAACAGATAGTGGTGATAGGCAGTGGTGCTACGGCGGTGACGCTAGTGCCTGAACTCGCACGTACTGCTGCGCATGTCATTATGCTGCAGCGCTCACCTACCTATGTGATTTCATTGCCATCTCACGACAAAATAGGGCGATGGATGAAATCATGGTTGCCAGCTATGTGGGCTTATCGATTAGTGCGATTCAAAAATATCGCTACCAATATGCTGTTCTTTAAATTATCTAAGCGCTGGCCAGAGACCATCAAAGCGCGCTTAGTGGGATTGGCAGCGCGACAGCTAGGCTCAGAAAAATTAGCTAGACATTTTTCACCCAGCTACCGGCCGTGGGATCAACGACTGTGCGTTATACCAGACGGTGATTTATTCAAGGCCGTGCGTAGCGGAAGCGCATCGGTTGTTACCGATCATATCAATTGTTTTGTGTCGAACGGTGTGCGCCTTAAATCAGGTCAGGAGCTGAATGCGGACATCATAGTGACTGCGACTGGACTAGAGCTTAGTTTGATGGGTGGTATTGCGATTCAGGTTGATGGGAAAACAATTGATGTATCAGAAACCATGGCATATAAAGGCATGATGTTTAGTGGTGTGCCGAATCTTATTTATACCTTCGGATATACCAATGCGTCGTGGACGCTGAAAGCAGACCTGACGGCTGAATATCTCTGTCGATTAATTCAGTATATGAAAAAACACACGCTGGATAGTGCGATTCCTCAGCCTGATTCGACGGTTAAGCCTCGCCCTTTTTTAGACTTCACCTCAGGCTACGTGCAGCGTGCGGCTCAGCAATTACCCAAACAAGGGGACACAAAACCGTGGCGGCTGTATCAGAACTATCTACTGGATTTATTAATGATTCGTTATTCGCGAATTGATGACGGTGTCTTGCGGCTGAGTCGTTCTAACGGAGTTCGTAGCTCGCTCATACGATCGTGATAATCTATAACTTAATTCAGCTGTATTAAAAAACTTATCTTGTAACGCCCACAACAACAATTAAGAGACACTTACCATGGCATTTTTTTCCGGCTTTAAAAAACATCGTATTCGCACCAGTGGCGCTACCATCAACGCTGTTAGCGCAGGGAGTGGTGAACCGGTCTTACTTTTGCACGGTTATCCGCAAACCATGGCGTGCTGGCATGAGTTAGCACCTGAACTGGCTAAAAAATACAGCGTGGTGTGTGCGGATTTGCGTGGCTATGGCGGCTCGTCCAAACCTAAGGGATTGCCTGACCATAGCAATTACTCCAAACGCGCCATGGCACTCGATATGGTCGAGTTGATGAGTGCGCTGGGCCATGAAAAATTTCATTTGGTAGGGCATGACCGCGGTGGGCGTGTGGCGCATCGCTTGGCGCGTGATCATGGCAAGCGTGTACAGACACTAACAGTAATGGATATTTCTCCTACGCTGAAAATGTTTGAAAGTACGAATCTTGCCTTTGCCACGGCCTACTATCACTGGTTTCAAATGCTGCAGCCAGCTCCCTTACCCGAGAAAATGTTGCAAGGTATCGTACCCTTTAATATTTTGGGTCGAGTGGGTCGTTCGGAAGTAGATTTATCTGCATTTAACAAAGCAGCGATTCGTGAATATGTGAAGGCGTTTAAAGATCCTAAAGCCATTCATGCTAGCTGCGAAGATTATCGTGCAGCCGGCACGATTGATCTGGTGCACGATCGTCGCGACCTCCACAAAAAAATACGCATGCCTGTCATGGCGCTGTGGGGAAAGCGTGGCGTGATTCATAAAATGTTTAATTGCTTAGACGATTGGCGCGAAGTGGCTGAGAATGTGAGCGGCCGCGCGATCGATTGCGGGCATTTCATTCCTGAAGAAGCGCCAGCTAAAACTCTGTCTGAGATTCGACGTTTCCTCCGTAGCCACCCGATGTAATGCAGACGGTGGCTATGATTATCCTTAATGATTTGTAGCAGACTGATTATGAAATCAAAACACGTCTCTTGTTTTTTAATGCAATTTACTTGGGTAGGTTTTTTTACGGGTCTTTTTGTAATCACACCAGCGCAATCGGCAACGACGTCCATCGTCATTAAATTTAGTCATGTGGCTGCGATAGGCACACCTAAAAGTCGTGCCGTTGAGCGTTTTAAGCAATTAGTTGAGACAAGCACCGAGGGTGCAGTGCGGGTCGATGTTTATCCCAACAGCACGCTCTACAAAGATAAAGAAGAGCTCGAAGCTTTGCAGATGGGTGCGGTACAGATGCTTGCACCGACCTTGTCAAAATTTGGTTCTCTGGGCATTAAAGAATTTGAGCTATTTGATTTGCCATTTTTGTTTGCGGATCATGCTGCTGTTGGTCATGTGCTTGAAGGTCCGATAGGCAAACAATTATTCGCCGGTTTGGAAAGCAAAGGTATTAAAGGGCTCGCTTATTGGGACAATGGATTCAAAATGATGTCGGCGAATAAGCCTATTCATGTGCCGGCCGATATGCGCGGTTTAAAGATACGTATTCAAGGTTCAAAAGTGATTGATGAGCAGATGCGCACTTTGGGAGCCAACCCCCAAGTCATGTCATTTTCTGAAATGACTCAGGCCTTGCAATCGGGTGTGGTGGATGGTGCCGAGAATCCTCCGCTGAATTTTTACTCGCAAAAAGTCTACGAAGTACAAAAGCACCTGACCTTAACTAACCACGGTTACATGGGTTTTGCTGTGATCGTAAATAAAAAATTCTGGGAAGGATTGCCACCAGATATACGCAAAAAGCTCGATGTGGCTTTGGCGGATGCGACGCGGTTTAATAATTCAAACTCTCAGCGCGAGAGCGCTGAGGCTATGGACGCTATCCGCAAGACAGGCATGACAACGATCTATAAGCCCACTAACCAAGAGATGGATCAGTGGCGTCAGGTGCTACTACCCGTGCATAAGAAAATGGAAGACCGCATCGGCAAAGGCTTGCTGGATGCGGTCTACAAAGATCTAGGGCAGAAACGGTAAGCTTCTTGTCTCTGCTATCAAATTGGAAACGATCTCAATTTGACGAGTGATCTGAGCCTTGGGGTGGAGTGTGATCAGCGGAATGATCCGACGAGTGGTCCGATGAATGATCATGCGAATGCTCGGCCTTGGCTTGCTCAATTTCTTTGATTTTGGCTTCCAGCACATCCTGATCCGATGTGAAGGATTGAATCAGGTTTTGGTAGGCCATTCGGGTTTCCATTTCGGCGGCAACTGCCTCACCAACTGGCGTGGGTTTCTGTTCGCGTTTCGCTTTTTTTGACATAAGCAACCTCAATTATCATTGAAATAATTATCGGGAATCTGTTGAGCACTGCAGCCTTAACCTTACCATGGCGCTAGCTGCGGGCCTGAGATGATCAACACGCATCTTAATCCTATATTTTAGGACTTAGCTAGTGATCGGATGGGATGATATCAGGCTTCAGTAGAATACAAATTTTGGTTGGCGAAGGGCTTTATGCTCGCGACAATCTGCTTGTTTTTTCATTATTTTTTCATCTCATACACTATGTCTACTGATTCACTCTCCGAGTTTAAGCAACAGCAGCGCGAAATGTGGTCATCCTTTGCACCCTCGGCGATTTTTACGACCCCCGTTGCAGCGAATCTGGTTGCCTTTGCCGGCATACGTGCTGGCCAGCGCGTGCTAGACGTCGGGACGGGGACGGGTGTTGCAGCCATTACTGCCGCACGAGTAGGCGCCGAGGTCAGTGCGCTTGATTTGACGCCCGAATTACTAGAGCAAGCCACACAAGATGCGGCGATCGCCGATCAAGCGGGTATTCAATGGATAGAGGGTGATGCTGAAAATCTTCCTTATCCCGACAATAGCTTTGATGTCGTTATTAGTCAGTTCGGTCATATGTTCGCGCCAAACGCTGACGCGGTTGTGCGTGAGGTTCATCGTGTACTCAAGCTGGGTGGCCTGTTTGCTTTCGCTAGTTGGCCACCTGAACACCTGATGGGGCGCGTATTTGCTTTAGTTAATACGTACGTTGCCTCGCCAATATCTTCTGACTCTGCACCGCAGCTTTGGGGCGATACTCATGTCATTACCAAACGCTTAGCAAATTTTTTTGAGGCACCATTTTTTGAACGTGGCGTAATGCTTACACCGGCACTCAGCAAGTCGCATCGCCGTTTGGCGTTTGAGCGTTCCTTTGGTCCTATGCGTCAGGCGCTACAAGACTTAGCAGCAGAGCCTGAAAAAATTCAAAAGCTGCGCCAGGTGATGGATGAGCTGATAGAACCTTACTGCATCAGTAATCAATGCCATCAAAGTTATCTGATGTCCCGCAGCCGTGTCATCAAGTAACGAGTACAAATTAATTTATATGATCGAGAGATCAACTATGCAGCATGAGCCTACGCACTGCTCAGCGCATCACGAGATTAAGGAAGGTAATGATTCACTGACTACGTCAACACAGATATCGAATCAGAGTGAAAATCCTGAGAAAGAATTACTCGAGCGTTTTCGCGAATCGCGTCATAACATACTGATTCAGGTCTGTTTTTATGGTGGGATTACGGTATTCGCGTTGTCTGTCGCGATTTTCTTGATGATGTATCTCGCCTGAGCTGAAGGCGAGACGGGCATACGCTAGGGCCTGGTCAAACTTATTTCGGTGTGTACTCTGGACAAACGCTGTCTAGAACAGCTTCGTTAATTTTCCCCGCTCCTATTTTTACCCAATCGCCTATCGTTTTAAATTCTCGTACTACAGCACCTTTGCCATCGATGTCGGCGTAGCTGGTCATAGTGTGTGTTCGCATCCGTTCAGTTCGGCAATCATATTCATCAACTGCAATCACTGAGGCGACGCCATCATCGGTTCGATGTCGCATATTCAGCAACACCCTAACCGTCATACGGTCGCGTTTGGTAGCGATCGATTCAGAATCGACATACACCACAAACGGATCAGGCGCGTTGCTGTTGGGTTCAACCAACAACCACTCTGCATGAGTATTTGCTACCGGTAGCAGACAAAAGAGAATTATCGCAAAACACTGCGATGCAAATACTCTTCGGTGCATAGCGAACGGCAAGGGGCGTGACGATTCCATGGCATCACCTCGGATTTTATAACGAAAGCTTACGCAGTTTTTTCTTGCAAGTGGTGCAATACGCTACCGCTTTTAGTCGCTGTTAACGTGGACTAAACGGGTTTAGTCGGTACATTCGACCTGGCTGGTGCACACCCAGAATCCACAGTCAGTGGCGACATGCTTGGCTTGCTTATTTCGCGCCGCGCAGTAGCTTTTGACTTGCTCCCATCCAGCGCCAGAAAAATTAAAGGTGCTGTAGTTGTAAGACAAGCTGTTTGGATTCGAGCTTGCCTTTAAACTTGAGCAAGCCGCCATGGTCGCCACTATAGCCATACCGAATAAGCTAAACAACATTCGTTTATGAGCGAGCGTCTTTCGAATGATCATAGTTCGTCTGGCGGACTAAGGCTTGCTAGTAATGGTCTAGTTTGCACTGTATACAAAAAAGCCTGAGGGTAAGGACGCCTACATCAGCGAAGCATAGTTCCCATAGCGCTGATTGTGTCTTTGCGCGATTACATCCAAGACGATTTCACTCAGCGATAAGTTGTCTGGGCTGTCGCTCATACACTGCTCTACAGCATTTCTAAAGTCTTGCATGAATTGGAATTTATCTTTTGTTTTTAGATACATTTCGTAGATTGAATATTCGGACGGCTCATCCAGGCCATGAAAATTTAAGCCTTCGGCATAAATAGTCTGCAGAATCAGCTCGATCAGTTCGAGTTTAGACTCATCCATGAAGCGGAAATGTACCAAACCTTCAATCAGTACTTTTAGGCGATTAAAGTCGTGTTCCGTTTCAGTCCATTGTTGGGTGCTTTTACCCATAGTTCTCCTCCATTTGAGGAGTTAATTAATAGTTACGTGTTTTTCGACAAAACAGGGCTTGTAATACAGACCATAGTCGAGTTCTGTTGGAAAAGACAGCAATTCATACTTTGGGACTAAAAAATGACTTGTGAGTCCCATCAAGAAATATGTTGGACTGCACAAAAATATCTTGACTTGTGGTTACGCGCCTCTAAAATGACCACTGTTGCGACGCACCATGTTTTGCAACTTAGTCGCACTATCTACTATCTAATACTAAATAAGTAAGTAAGGAGAATTGCCGTGAATCCTGCAGTCAATCAGCTTTCCCAAGCAACTAAGACATCCATGGAAGTTAATCTTCACGCTATGACAGAACTGGCTGAAAAAGCGCTTCAAGGCGTCTCTGAGCTTGTCGAACTCAACATGGCAACAGCCAAAGCCTCATTCGAAGAGACATCTGCTGTTGTTCAACAGATACTCAGCGCAGCCGATGCGAAAGAAGCGTTTCATCTAGTGCAAGCGCAAGCCCAGCCTAGCGCAGAAAAAGCAGCATCGTATGGCCGTCACTTGGCATCGATCGCTAGCCGTACTCAAGGTGAAATCACTAAAACGACACAAGAGCGCGTGTTTGACACGACGCGTCATGTAAATGGTCTGATTGAAGAGTTGACCAAGACAGCGCCTGCTGGTTCAGAGCCGTTCGTTAGCGCCTGGAAAGCAGGTTTCGCAAGCTACAACTCAGCATATGAGCAGTTCGTAAAAGTCAGCCAGAGTACGTTTGATAATTTTCAAGAGCAGATGCACACAGCTGGCAATCAGTTTGCAAGCAGCGCAACGAAGACTACCAAGTCGAAAAAATCCGCTGCCTGATACTCTCAGTGCACGCTAAAAAGAGCTGCTCCGGCAGCTCTTTTTTTATGCTTTTTTTATGTGGCAATGCACTAGGTCAATTATGTTTAAAAAATTAAAACAAACGCATAATCGACAAAAATTGTGAATTAAACGCCAAAAGATATCAGTTACGGACGTTAAATTGTCCCGGCAACATCCGTTTTTTCATCGCTTTTGTTAAGGCAAGCAGCAGCTAGTGATAGAAGCGGGTGGTCACAAGCCTGTACTTGTGCCGCATGAGCGTGCGGTATACAGCCGTGAGCATGTTGGTAGTGAATATATTGGTTGGTTACATTTCCAACCCATCTGGGATCAGCTGGTGGCAACGCAGTCGGACATGCTTAGTTGATTAATCGTTGTGCGCTGAAACTCAATTCATTCAATTTAATCGATTGTTTGTTTTAAAAACCATAAGTAATTATGGGTGCTTACTGTGCCAATTGCAGGGCAGTTGATCCTATAACACCGGAAGTAGCCATCAGCTGCAGGCGTGCTGAACGCCACTCAAATAAACAGCAAGTGTGTTCTTGCTAGGCAACTGCTAAAGCTTCTTTATCCAAGTCACCTTGATCGGTGAGTTGTGCAGTGCTCCCGTTGTCACAGCGTCGATCTTAAGTGGTTAGCGGTAACGTCGTGCGATCTTCTTCTTCTGCTTGTCCCTCCTCGTGTATGTCAGTACGGAGAAATTTGTTTGGAATAGCGTTCTCACTATGAGTGGCTAAGGCGCAATAAATTCCACTGGGGGAATAGATGTTAATAAAGTACCAACATCTTACTATTTCTGCTACATTCTATTTAACCTTATATCTGTATAAATAAAATCATCAAAAAATAATCATAGATCTTCCCTTTGAAACTCAAAACATAAAGTGGCCGAAATGAGCAAAGACTCTACCTTCACAAAAAATGAACTCGTCGCGCTTTATGTATTTTTTTGGATTGCTGGTATCGCAGCTTTCGCTTACCTTGCCACCCTTCCTCTAACGACCGACACGCAGATCCTTATCTCTGGATGCATGCTGTTTGCGCTTTTTATTTGCTATCAATTTTCCCGTCACATAAAAAAATGTGAGGGTAGTAGTATTCTGCGGCTAGTAATTTTTCTACTGGCTGCGCTGCTGGCATTCCGCTATTTATTCTGGCGTGGGACCCAAACATTACCTTTCAACTTTGGAGTGATCTCTATCATTGCTGGTTGCCTGCTTTTTTTAGTTGAATGCTTCTATTTTCTTAATTCCACATTGGGCTATTTCATTAGTATCAAGCCTAAAGCTAGGCAAGCTTTCGCATTACCTGCGGATCCGGCGCTGCTGCCGCATATTGATATTTACATTCCTACCTTTGATGAAAGTCCCGATCTGGTCGGGCCGACGCTGATTGCAGCGACACAAATGCGCTACCCGCGAGACAAGTTGCATGTCTATCTGCTCGATGATGGTGGTACGCCGCAAAAGCTTAACAATCCCAATCAGGATAATGCCGCCGCGCAGAAACGATCCCACAAACTCAAGCTATTCGCTGAGCAGTTTGGCGCAACTTACCTAACTCGAGCGCTGAATGAAGATGCTAAGGCTGGCAATCTCAACAATGCTTTGCAGTACACCAGTGGTGAATTACTAGTTATTCTCGATTGTGATCATGTACCTGCAGAGGATTTCCTTGAGCAGACTGTTGGCTTCTTTCTGGCTGACCCTAAATTATTTTTGCTGCAAACCCCGCATAATTTTGTCAATGCTGATCCAGTCGAACGCAATCTCTCTACCTATGCAACATCACCAGGTGAGAACGAGCTGTTTTACGGCGTCATGCAGCCGGGTATGGATGCATGGGGCTCGACCTTCTTCTGCGGCTCGGCCGCGGTCTTGCGTCGCAGTGTGATTGATGAAATTGGTGGCATTGCCAGCGAGACCATTACCGAAGACGCCGAAACGACGCTGAATGCGCTCGCACTGGGTTACACCACGGCTTACTTTAATAAGCCACTAGTGTCGGGTCTGCAGCCCGAAACTTTTTCCGGCTTTCTGGCGCAAAGGGTGCGCTGGAGTCAGGGCATGCTGCAAATTTTTCTATTGAAAAATCCATGGGCTTTAAAGGGCCTGACTTTAGCTCAACGCATTCTATTTACGAATTTCTCCTTATTCTGGGGATTCTCCGTATCGCGCATGCTGTTGCTACTTGTACCACCGCTTTATCTTATTTTTTTCATCCAGCTGCTGGATGCCTCTGTCACCGATGTATTAATTTTTGGTGTACCGAGTTTGTTAGGCTCCATGATCATTACGCAATACTTGTTTGGCCGAGTGCGTTGGCCGTTTGTTTCGCAGATCTATGAAGTGATTCAATCTTTCTATGTAAGCCGCGGTATTTTTCAGGTGTTGATAAATCCTCGCAAGCCAATATTTCAGGTAACCCCAAAAGGTGAGGTGTTGCAAGAAGATTTCATTTCCGAATTTGCCAAGCCTTTTTATATTGTTTTATTTTTTAATGTCGTCGCAATCGGTGCCTGCATTTACCGCTTGCTGACTGATCCGTCGAATCATAGTGCCTTGTATATGGTTGGTTTTTGGGCAGTATTTGATTTATTTTTATTGTTGTGTGCGCTGGGCATTACCTTTGAGAGAAGACAGCGTCGTTCTGAACCACGATCGTTGCATGACGAGCCGGTGATTTTGCATATCGAACCTGATATCACGCTCACTGGCAGCACGTTTGATGCGTCGGCATCGGGCGTGAAGATCGCGATTAACTATCCAACCATCCACTACGCCTTACTTAAAACAAACACGGCTGTAATACTGGAATTTCCAGAGCGCAGTATGCGCCTAGCCTGCGAAATACACTCAGTTGTTATGGATGATGAGCAGCGTGCGTCCATTGGTATTTCCTATAACTTACAAAGTACCGTTGAAGAACGAACCGCGATTGCTATCGCCTTTGGCTCTAGCGAGCAATTAATCAAAAATAAAAATCAACATCATAATCACCGCAGCATTCTTGGATCATTTGTTTTTTTATTTAGGTTAGCCATGCTGCATGGTTTTAAGCATCTGACTTTTTTAGCAGTGGGTAAACTTCGCGGTCTCTTTTACAGCGCGAAAAAAATTCAGCAGCACTGATAGTTTATTTTTTAAAGCTACATTAACAGGCGATCGATCACATGAAGACGAATCCTAATAAACACATTGCATTAGCGACGCTGGTGCTACTACCGCTACTGTCACTGCTAGTAAGCCTGCCATGTAAAGCACAAGCAAACAACAATTTGGTCATTGCAGGTGTGCAGACCTCAGACAAAAGCACGTATGCCTTTAGCATGGCCATTGTCCCGTTTGGCGATGCCAGACTCGGTCAAGGCTGGTACCAAAAGGCCGGAGTGAGTTGGTTGACTTATCGCTACGATGGCACCCTCTGCAGTAACACTCGAGAGGTCAGCGCGAAGGCACCAGGCATAGAGGCGGGCATCGGCCATATGTGGAATAACGAGGGTTCACGACTGGATCTATCTGCTACCCTCGGCTATCGTCATATCGACATTACGCCATTCGTTCCAGCAGGAGACCGTGCCGGCAATGTGATCACGCTAAATCCGCAGATTCAAGCAAGCCGTCAATTGAGCTCAAGCATCGATGCCGATTTATTGGCTAATTACGCCATCGGCTTGGGATCTTCTTATACCCGAGCGCGTCTGGGTTGGAAGCCCGTAGCAGGGTGGCGTACTGGCCTAGAGGGCATTTGGCAGGAAGGCAAAAATTACCGAATAACCCAACAGGGTCTGTTTTTGAGTAGGACGCTTGCTTCAGGCATGACGCTGGAAATAAATGCGGGTCAGGCCAAAGCGCAAAACTACTCTGCTTCAGCTTATATAGGATTAACCTTCGCAAGCACTTATTAAAAGTGGCATTGTCGACTCCATGCAGTGATTAACTGTCCTGTCTTGCTGAACTTGAAGCGCTGATCAATCCAGCCCTGACCAAACATGCTAAGGATCTGGTCGTAGTAGATCGGGTTCTCGCCTACGAGTTGCCCATTCATTTTTTCGGTTAACCTACGAGTCTGCTGTGCCAACAATTTGTGTTCATTGAGTGAATGCAGGTATGGCAGCAGTGCCGCAGAAAAGCCGCGCGGTGCAATGCCCTTAGTCGTACCAGTTAATGGATTGACTGTCTCCATCAGGGTGCCATTATTTTTAAGTAAATGCCTGCGCATTCCTGATAAATTTCGTATCAGTTTTGGCTTGATGACATCGGCATCAGCTAACATGCCTACCCATAAATAAGTGCGTATTGCATCGTAGCTTCCGACAGGTTCATTCTCAGGCAAAGCTGTCCATCCCTGCCCGCGCTGATAGCTGACCCAGTCAGGTGCAAATCCGCGCGCTGCGGTAGTCCGCATCATTGGTAGAGTCGTCGTAGTCATTACTTGCCACGGGCCAGTCGGATCAGCCTGTGCAAATGCGCGTAATAATTGAATCGGTAGATAGCTTGGATTAAACCGCCACTTGCCATTCACTTCGGCAAAGCCTTGTGGTGCAGGCAGAAGCATCGTGCCACCATCAGGCAGCTGCACGACTTCTTTTGCTTTAATCTGTTCCAATAGCGCTTGACCCAAAGTGGTGTATCGCGCTTCGCCCCATAAGGAACCCGCCTGTAACAACGTATAGGCCAGCCACGTATCGGCATCAGAGGCTGAGTTATGGTCTAGGATTTCCCACTTACCGTTTGTTTGCCTGCCCCAGTGCCAGGCAGGCAAATGTTTCGCAAAATCGCCTTGCGAGAGATTGGCCTCGATCCAGTTCAATACCACATCGAAACGCTGGCGATCATTGTTTACCAGCGCAAAAAACAAGGTGTAGGCCTCGCTTTCAGAAGTCGTGAAATCACGCTCACCCGTCTGGTCTAGGACACGTCCATCGTCCTGTACAAAGCGTTTTTGATATCCCTGCCATAAAGGCCAAGGCGATAAATTAGTCCTGTCCTTGCAGTTAGCGGAAGCTGCATGCGCATTCGCGCCAAAGACCAACGCAAGCACGAGACAGAAGAGCGTGTAATGTTTTCCAAACATGAGGTTGTGCTCGAATCATGAATCGCTTAACACATGCGATTAAGCCGGAAGTTTTATGAAACGCGTTCAGCGTTTAACAATTTCATTAGTTCGCCAGAATCGGCCAGCGCTTTCAAATCCTGAAAACCGCCGATCAGCATGCCATCGACAAAGATGATGGGAAAGGTGGGCCAGCCGCTCCACATTTTTAGCGCATTGCGGCGGCGCCATTGCGAGAGATAGTTGCCGTATTCCAGATAGCGAAAACTCACACTCAGTTTATCCAGTAGCTTGCGTGCACCCGAGACCATGGGATTGGTCGCCATGCCTATGATCACCACGCGATTATCCGCAATACTGGCTTGAACCTCTTCGACGATATCTCTGTGGCTGGCAGCAACGGCACTACGGACAGCGGGGTGTATCCAAAATTCATCTAAGACGTGGCGCGGCATGTGACTTCCTTTGGGTTGACTAGTGAGACGATCAATTTGTTGCGTTGCGAAAACTATTTATACCCATTTCCTAGCTGATACAGCTCTCTGCCGCCATATAACGGCATAGCAATGAAAGTGTGCCTTAACTTGTAAATACTATAACTGAAAAAATTCTGCTTTATTGTTGATTTTTCATTGAGTAGTCATAGAAACGGAGTAAGTTAGAAATGTATAAGTGAATGAGTAAGGGCTAGATCAGCAATTCAGCCCTTAATGCTTCAGATTTTAGGATACAGACACATGGCATCGTTCAAATTAGCGCAACTTTCAGATACGCACGTCGTTAGAAAACATTCAGTATTGAGAAATGGCATTGATAGCAACCAAGCCTTGCGAGCAGCGGTGTATCAACTCATTAAAGCCGATGATATCGATGCGGTGCTGTTGTCTGGCGATCTGGTTGAGCGCGGTGAAATCTATGAATACTTCGAGCTAAGAAGCATACTGGACCCACTCATGGGTTTAAAGCCTGTGTATCTGATGTTAGGTAACCATGATGTGAGGGATAATTTCCTTGGCCTGTTCAGAGATTATCCATTCATCAACCAAGCGAATAATTCATGGGGCGTGCAGTACTCGGTACCATTGTCCGATACGCATGCTCTAGTCGTGTTAGACACGCTCAAAGAAGGACGCGATGCAGGTTATTTAAGTGCCGACAAGTTGATTTGGCTTGATCGCACCTTGGAGCGCCACCGTGGTAAGAGCGTGCTGCTGGCGATGCATCATCCGATGATTGATGTCGGTAATTCCATGATGAATCAAATGAATTTAGTGAATCAGTCGGATTTGTCAGCGGTCCTGCAAAAACATAAAAATATTACGCGCATACTTTGTGGTCACATTCATCGAGAGATCGTGGGTGTTTTCAGTACCATTCCCGTCCAAGTCTGCCCAAGTACCGCTTTTGCTTATCCCGCAAATCTGAATGAGAGTAATGTTGATCAATTATGTAGAGATAATCCGGGTTATCTAGTGCACGAGATCTGTGACGGGGTCCTCACTAGCAAACGGCATGGCTTAGACTTGCACGATTCTGCAGTAGAGGTATAAAGGAGTTTTTGCTCGGCCTATTAAGATGGAGACACGCGCATTGAGATCGATACCAATGAACGTGCTCGTCACGAACCTAAAAGTTCACGCAACTATGTGAGCCAAAGGCACCCTGCAGGTTGTGGCTGCTGTTCACCGGGTAAAAAATCATCAACCGTTACTGCTAAAAACGGTGACAAGATGTTTCCATCAAAGCGTCCATGGATGATTAGTCACTAAGAGCCAGAGCTTTGAATAGTTGCTTAACTTGCAGCTGGCAAAGTAGTTAGCATCGCCCAAAACCCCGCTCAGAACATCGAGCGGGGTTTTGTATTTATGCTTACGCTGTTTTAATTAGTGGCAGATGTCGTGCTTTGTTCAATCATTATCTGGATGACTAAACTATGAATCGTCATTTTATTTTTGCGTTGCTTGCTATGTTGGCAGGCAATGTATGCGCAGGCGGATGGGTTTTGGTTCGCTATGCCGAAACCGAGCTAGCGATTCATTACTTTGAAAGTATTCAAATGCGAAAAATGGGTGATACCGCCTTTGTTTGGGATATCCATGATCTCAAGACACCGGCGATAACCACAGATGGATTTACTTATAACTCTGTCGGTTATGCCGTGGAATACCAATGTCGCGCACGCAAACGCAGAACACTCGCCATTAAGTGGTTTGAAAAACACTTAGGTGAGGGTGCAGTTAAAAGTCAGGAAGGTGTTGTGAGCGATTGGATGATCGCCACACCGGAAACGCTGGAGGGGCAGTTATTCAATCACGTGTGTGAATAGGGTATCGATGAGCAGTGATTGTAACTATCCTTGATTGGGCATCTACTAATCCGCAGTATCGATTAACAAGCGCTGTAAATCGTAGTTTTAGGCTCGGACAGCACCTTGTACACCATGGGCTCGAAAAATGAGAGCGGTAAATGATCGTAGCCGGGATCGAAAGCCGGCGCGTCATATTTCTCGCAAAATTCTAGTGTGCGATCGTACACTGCTTGCCCTTTAAATTGATCGCGTAAATTTCTATCCATGCCTAAATGGTGGAAAAAATAATAGGCTTGAAACATGCCGTGTTTTTCTACCATCTCGAAATTTTCGTGACTAACAAAGGGTTTCAAAATAGCTGCTGCGATGTCGGGATGGTTGTAGCTGCCCAGCGTGTCGCCAATATCGTGTAACAACGCGCAGACGACATACTCATCATCCTTGCCATCACGATGCGCTAGTGTCGCTGTTTGTAAGCTGTGAGTTAGACGATCTACCGCAAAGCCACCGGTATCTCCATCGAGCAGTTTTAAATGAGCGATGACTCGAGCTGGAAGCTGCGCCGCATAACTGCGGAAATCCTCAAGGATGATTTTCCAATCCTCTTCGGTGCTGTTGCGCATGTCGGTGAATGTGGCACGTTTTAGCATAGCGACTCTCTTTCTGGTCTTACACGGCTGCTTTTATCGTTCCATCATAACGGGTCTGATATTCCTTCGCCAAGTGGCTTTTGTGGATTCGATATTACAAAGTAAATCTTTGCCTTTACTGAAGTTGAGGTGTATCTAGCGCCGATGCTGTTGTCTGGCCTAGCGAATGGGCTAACGATATCAAATTGGCCATGCACAAGGGATCCCTATTTTGAGTGCTATGCGGCGTGAGTTTATGCAGAAAGTCCGGTTATCATTGGGCGCCAGCGTTGTTGCAGGAGGAGACGTCTAGATTACCGAAGATTCGTAGTAGTGCAACGCAGGGACCATGGCCCCTTGCTGGTGTAGTCGCACTCTCTTCGGTGTTCGTGACCATTGCTTATGTTGTTTTATAAGGTAAAAAAATGAATACGACAAATACCGAAACTACTGTAGGCCCGGAGACCTTTACCAAGGTCGCCCAAAAACTTATTCCTTTTCTGTTTCTCTGCTACGTGGTTGCATTTCTTGATCGCGTGAATGTGGGCTTCGCCAAATTGCAGATGGCACCTGAGCTTCAATTTTCTGATGCAGTTTTCGGCTTTGGTGCCGGGATTTTCTTTATCGGGTATTTCATCTTCGAAGTGCCCAGCAATGTGATCCTGGAGAGAGTCGGCGCACGTGCATGGATTGCCCGCATCATGATTTCATGGGGGATTATTTCTAGCGCTTTTTTCTTTGTGGATAAATTTGTATGGGGTAGCTTATCTGCATCGTTCAATTGTACCGATCCCGAGTTTTCGTTTTATGTGTTGCGTTTTTTACTTGGTGTAGCTGAAGCTGGATTTTTTCCTGGAATTATTCTGTACCTAACGTATTGGTTCCCAGGTTCACGCCGTGCCAAGATGGTGGCCTTGTTCATGACGGCTATCGCTGTGTCTAATCTCGTGGGTTCTCCACTATCCGGAGCCATCATGCAGTACATGGATGGAGCGGGTGGGGTGAGTGGATGGAAATGGTTGTTCTTACTTGAGGGTTTACCTTCGGTAGTCGTCGGATTTATGGTGTTCTATTTCTTGCCCAATGGTCCACGCGAGGCGAAATGGTTGACTACAGAAGAGCAAAACTATGTGATTGCTCAAGTCGAGGCGGACGAAAAACTTAAAACAACTGATGACAGTAGTCATCACTGGATGGATGCTTTCCGCGACATTCGTGTCTGGGCACTTGCCTTTGTTTATTTCAGCGGCGTGGTGTGCTTCTATGCTATTAATTTTTGGATGCCCACTATCATTCAGGAACTAGGCGTCGATAAAAAAGATTTTTTCAAAGTGGGTTTGATTAGCATTATTCCTTGGGGTATCGCTGCAGTCTTTATGGTTGTTTGGGGTGCTCACTCCGATAAAACAGGTGAGCGTCGCTATCACGTTGCAGGCTCGCTCATACTTTGCATAGTAGGCCTGATTGGTTTGGCGTTTGTGGGCAAAGCACCGATACCTTCGATCATTGCCTTGACAGTGGTTTCGTCCGGCGTGTTAGCGTTTGTAGCCGTTTTCTGGTCGTTACCAACCGCATTTTTAACTGGCACTGCCGCAGCAGCAGGTATCGCGTTTATTAATTCGGTAGGTAACTTGGGTGGCCATTTCGGACCCGATTTAATTGGCCGCGTTAGAAACCTTTCTGGTGGCGCCACTGAAGCAGCATTTTGGGCCCTGGCAGCGATTGCAGCGATAGGTGTGATCATCACCCTAGTGATTTCGCGTGAAGAAACGACTGATCAGCCTGCGTAATTGGCGCTGCATACTTAACATGGAGCTTAGCTAATTTTGATAGAGGCCCTCATTGAGGGCCTCTTCATTTTCAACAAGGAGTTGAATAAAAATGAATCAATTAGATCTACAAAAAAAAATAGCGGTGATTACTGGTGGTGCGCAAGGTATAGGTTTTAGTACCGCCAAGCGCATGATTGATTCCGGCGCTCAAGTCGCTATCTGGGATAGAGATGCTGCACAGCTCGATATCGCGTTGAAAGAATTAGGCACAGCTGCCTGGGGAACTTCGGTAGATATTGCAGATAACGATTCAGTTCTTAAAGCGACGGCTGCAACCCAAGCGCATTTTGGGAGGATTGATATTTTGGTGAATAACGCCGCTATCGTCGGACCGAATGCTCCTATGTGGGAATACCCAATTAACAGTTTTATCGATGTGATGAACATCGGTGTAAACGGCACTTTTTTAGTCACTCGCGCGGTGATTCCGTTGATGATTGCTGCGGGCTATGGCCGTGTTGTAAATGTCGCGTCGATTGCCGGAAAAGAGGGTAATCCGAATGCCTCAGCCTATTCAGCGGCTAAAGCAGCGGTGATTTCATTGACTAAGAGTTTGGGTAAAGAACTCGCGGATAAAAATATTGCGGTCAATTGCGTCACACCTGCGATTGCCAAAACAAAGTTAGCGATGGAGCAGGATCCAAAACACATTGCTTACATTCTAGGAAAAATCCCACGCGGACGTATGCTTGAATTGAATGAAGCATCCGCCATGATTTGTTGGCTCTGCACGGAAGAAAATTCGTTTACGACCGGTGCGGTGTTTGATTTGTCCGGTGGGCGCGCGACTTATTAATATAATCAAAAGATTATTTACTTTGCGCAGGCGTGATGAGCGTCGCCTTGGTTTGATTACATTTATGTCATAAATCATCAAAATCAGTCCTTTCATAACGCTAGGGCTTTGGTTATGAAATTTGATGCACTAGTATCCAAAATTCTAATTCATGACTTATTGGATCAGTAATGACGCGATCAATCAAAGCGGATGCGTATATGCAGTTCATGTCATTGCGACTTTCGCTGCGTGATCATGCAGGTCTGCCTTCGTTGGATCCACTAGAAGAGCGCTTGCTTGAAATGGTCGCGCTGGCTTCTGAACCGCGGGATCGACTTTCAGTCACTGAAGTGATAACGACGTCTGAATTAGGATCACCAACGACTCTCCACGGCCGTTTGACTTCCTTGCGCGCTAAGGGATTGGTGCAATTAGCCTACAACGATGATGCGAGCAGGCGGCAGCTACAACTGACTACCGCGGGTATGAGTTACCTTGATGTACTGGCGAAATGCATGGTGGCTGCTGCTAAATAGTGATCAGTCAGGTTTCGCTGCTAATTAATTGAGGCTTGTAATGAGATGAGTATGTAGCTGCAAGCGTCTTCTCTGCGTGCTGTAATAAGTGCATGTACCTCGGTAAGGCTGGACTATTCTGGGATCTCGCTTGGAAGGCGAAGTTATCCCGCGAATGTTCTTTAGCTTTACATTGCCACGCATAGATATCGCTTAATAAATTATTGATTTAAGCTAAATTATGTTCACTCATTAAAAAAGGGCGCTGCCGCGCCCTTTTTTATCGATCTGAATTTTCTTACTATCTATGCAGTGGTCACGACCGCACCCACTTCACCCCGGGTCAGTTGGTTTCTGACGATATCCGTGGGTTGAAAAAGTTTGATCAATGACTCGAGTAACGTGGCAGCTTTGCCGCTGTTATCCATAGAGAAATTACAAACATATACGTCAAAGGTAATCGCGCCTAGCTCTGGCCAGGTATGCAGGGCCAAATGCGACTCGGCTAGCAGGACGGTGCCTGTAACACCACCGCATTCGCCTTCATGGAGACCTGGGAAGGCATGAAATACTTCGCTGACGGCGGTCAGACCACTTTTGTCTACGAGTTCCAGACATTTGCGACGTAATGATTTTGCATCCGTCATTAACTTCAGGTTGGTATGGCAACCCGCAATATCTGCGGTGAGGTGAAGTCCTTGCATCGGTAATTCCTTTCCCCTAAAAACAAGAAAGAAACCCTTCTGGGCTAGTAGACGCCAAGTAGAAGGGCGGTTAAAAAAAGCCTTGAGGGCTTACTTATGCTTCCTTGGTCGACCGGTTTTCACCGTCTGAAGCTTTTTCTTGGCTGATTTGACTTTGGAGCTACTCAAGTCTGCGAGCAGAGCGATGCCAATTCGGATCAGCTCGCTTTTCTTAATCTCGAAACCTTCTTTCAGGCAGCCTTTTTTGACTTTGGCCAGTACGGCATATTCCGACTCCGGAATGGTAAAACTGTCGCGTACGAGTTGGGGTTTAGTCAGCTTGTCTGCTTTTGTAGCAGTGACTTTTTTCGCGGCCTTGGCGGGCGTTTTTCTCGCCGCTGGCTTGGCTTTGGTAGCAGCAGAGCGTTTTGCTGCTGGTTTGGTTTTAGAGTTCATTTTAGAGGTCTCCTAATAGTTGTCCGTAGTGTATTTCACTACTGTACCTAAAAAACGATATAAATCATTTATACGGTATGACGGTATACACTCAAAATCAAAAGAAGTCGATAATTTGTTGTCTACCGACAACATGACAGGTGGTCTACCCTACAGCAGGAGGAGCTGTATTTCAGTGATTTACTGGGGTGGTGGGGTGATGCGGCGGCCGTCAGCGGCCGCTCATGCCAATTGAAAAAATGATAATCGTCAGAAGAGATTCAGGTGTTTTCGTACCAGTCCTTCGACTGGTTAACAACGCGTACAACGATGAGCATGACCGGCACTTCTATCAATACGCCGACGACAGTGGCGAGTGCAGCGCCGGACTGAAATCCAAATAGGCTAATGGCCGCAGCGACGGCTAGCTCAAAAAAATTGGACGCACCGATCAGAGCAGAAGGGCAGGCCACGGAATGAGATTCGCCGAGTTTTTTATTCAGCCAGTACGCCAATGAGGCATTGAAAAAAACCTGAATCAATATGGGCACGGCAAGTAGCCCAATAATTAAGGGTTGATCAATGATGGCCTTGCCTTGAAATCCAAATAACAGAACCAGAGTCAAGAGTAGTGCAGTGATTGACCATGAACCAATTTTTTCCATTACAGCGTTAAATACTTCGCCCCCTTGCTTAAGGAGCCAATAGCGCCATGCCTGTGCCAGTAAAACAGGTATGACGATATACAAGACCACCGATGTGGTCAGTGTTTCCCACGGGACGACGATCGACGATATGCCGAGTAAGAGGGCGACGATGGGCGCGAAGGCAAACACCATAATGATGTCATTAAGTGCCACCTGAGAGAGCGTAAATAAGCCATCGCCATTGGTTAGTCGGCTCCATACAAATACCATGGCCGTGCAGGGCGCGGCGGCCAGCAAAATTAATCCAGCGATGTAGCTATCGATTTGATCGGCAGGCAGCAGCGGTGCAAATAGATGGCGCACAAATATCCACCCAAGCAGAGCCATAGAAAAAGGTTTGACCAACCAATTCACAAACAAGGTAACCGCTATGCCGCGCACATGCTGTCTCACCAGAGGCAGCGCAGCAAAGTCGATTTTCATGAGCATAGGAATGATCATGATCCAAACTAGCAAGCCCACAACTAAATTTACGTTAGCTATTTCGAGTGAGGCGATGAAATGAAAACTACTTGGGAAAAATTGCCCGAAGCTGATTCCCGCCGCTATGCATAAAAATACCCAGACACTTAAATAGCGCTCGAAGAAGCTGATAGGGCTGGCCACAACAGCATGGGCATCGTTTACTGTTTCATCGCTTGTTTCGTGCGAGGCGGTCTGTTGCGGATCGTCATTCATTCGCGTGTGCCTTATTTAAGTTACAGCTTGGCTTTCGCAGGCATCCGAATGGCGGTGACGGGTGTGCAGGGATTGCCGCCACAACAGTTATCTGTAAGGTAGGCGAGTAGGGCATTCATACTAGTGATTTGTGCGGAGTAAATGACATAACGACCTTCTTGTCTTGATGCAGCTAAGCCAGCGTGAGTCAATTCTTTCATGTGAAACGTCAGCGATGAAGGAGAGATCCCTAATGATTCTGCCAATTGCCCGGCGGGTAATCCTTCGGGGCCTGATTGAACTAGGCTGCGAAATATAGCCAAACGCGATTCCTGCGCTAATGCAGCGAGCGATTTCACGGCGAGCGTGGACGTCATTTTTTTCATGTGCTTGTCATTTAATGATTCTATTGTGAGAGTAATTATTAGGTGCTAAGGGGTACGTCGATTATTTCATCATTTCAATAATTATACAAACGTGGTGATAAAATCAGTGCCTTGCTGCGCTCTGTGACATCTGCTGGTTGTTCAACGTTAAGGGAGTCATCAATGAAAGTAGGAATTAATGGCATGGGCCGTATTGGCCGACTCGCATTACGGGCTGCTATGGGCGCCGCCGATCGTCAGCCCGATGATCCGCGTGCAGGTAATCGTCTGGAGATTGTTCATATCAATGAAATCAAGGGCGGTGCAGAAGCCACGGCTCATTTGTTGGAGTTTGATTCAGTACAAGGGCGTTGGCGCGCTGGTATCGAGGCCGCTGATGCACAAACTATTCGAATCGGTTCACAAACGGTGTCCTTTTCTAGTCATGCCAAAGCTGCCGATATACCTTGGGGCGAGCTGGGTGTAGATATTGTGTTGGAGTGCACCGGTAAATTTTTAAGCGTAGAGACCTTACAAGGTCATCTTGATCGAGGTGCAAAACGCGTGATTGTAGCGGCGCCTGTCAAAGTTGATTCGGCGCTGAACGTGGTGGTAGGAGTGAATCACGATCACTACGATCCTAAAAAGCATCCTATCGTAACTGCGGCATCGTGTACGACTAACTGTCTTGCACCGATCGTGAAAGTGGTGCATGAGGCCATTGGCATACGTCATGGGCAAATCACAACGATTCATGATCCGACCAATACCAATGTGATCACCGATGCGCCGCATAAAGATTTGCGTCGTGCTCGCAGCGCGATGTTGAGTCTGCAACCCACCACCACCGGCAGCGCTACCGCGATTGCGTTGATTTATCCTGAGCTGAAAGGTAAGTTGAACGGTCATGCGGTTCGCGCACCGGTATTGAATGCTTCGTTGACTGATTGTGTCTTTGAGCTACAGCGTGAAACTACGGTCGATGAAGTGAATACACTCTTTGCTCAAGCAGCAAAGGGTTCGCTCGCTGGCATTTTGGGCTATGAAATTAAACCGCTGGTGAGTGCCGATTACGCGCGTGACACACGCAGCGCTATTGTTGATGCGTTATCGACGATGGTGACAGATAAGACACTCCTTAAAATCTATGCCTGGTACGACAATGAAATGGGTTATGCCTGTCGCATGGTTGATTTAGCGTGTCATATGCAAAGTGTGGGGATTTAAAACTCATGAATCAGTCGGTAAGCGGTATTCGTAACTACCTGATTGTTACTTCATCGTATTGGAGCTTTACGCTGAGTGATGGTGCTTTGCGTATGCTAGTGCTGATGCATTTTTTTCGATTAGGGTATTCACCGTTTACCTTGTCGTTTCTTTTTTTATTGTACGAAGCTGCGGGTGTCGCTGCGAATTTAATTGGCGGTTGGTTGGCGACGCGCTTTGGTATAGCGCGCATGCTAATGGTTGGCTTGACGACGCAGATCATCGGGTTCTTACTGCTCTCTGCGGTGTCGCCAGAGTGGACCGCGGCCATGTCAGTGGCATGGGTAGTATTAGCTCAGGGGGTGTGTGGGGTCGCGAAAGATTTGACTAAAACAGCTAGCAAATCAGCGATCAAGTTGACCGCAGGTGAGGGTGCGGGACAACTATTTCGTTGGGTGGCCTGGTTTACCGGTAGTAAAAATGCCATGAAGGGTGTGGGATTTTTTATCGGTGGTTTACTGCTCGATCAATGTGGATTCAGCGGTTCACTCTGGTTGATGGCGTCTGTGCTGTTCGTTGTTTTGATAGCGGTGGTTTGGTCGCTGCCAGTGATGATGGGTAAAGCCAAAGCCTCTAAATCATTTAAAGAATTATTTGGTAAAAGTCGTGCAATTAATTTACTCGCCGGTGCGCGTGTATTTTTATTTGGTGCGCGGGATGTGTGGTTTGTGGTGGGAGTTCCTGTTTTTCTGTATAGCCAGGGTTGGAATTTCACCATGGTCGGCACCTTCATGGCTTTGTGGACGATTGCTTATGGTCTGGTGCAGGCCTTGGCACCAAAATTTATACGGCGTAGTGAGGATGGTCTGACTTCAGAAGTGCCAGCGGCACGCTTATGGTCATTTTTGTTGATGCTCGTGCCTGCGGTGTTGGCTGCCGTGGTCACGCTACAGATTCAACCTCTGCAGTGGATAGTCGTTGTAGGTCTGGCTGTATTTGGATTCGCTTTTGCTGTGAATTCTTCGGTACATTCTTACTTAATACTTGCGTATGCGGGTTCAGAGAAGGCGGCAGAGGATGTAGGCTTTTACTATGCCGCCAATGCCTTGGGTCGATTTTTTGGTACCTTGTTGTCGGGAGCGTTATATCAATGGGGTGGATTGCCATTTTCATTGATGGGATCGGCGCTGATGCTTGCGAGCTGTTGGGCGATTACACTCGCGTTACCGCTTAAAAGAGAGGCAGACCAGATCACTGGAGTTCCAACTGTGGCGAGCAATGAGACTGTATAACGGCTGAAAAATAATGATGAGATTACTGATTGCTTTGTGCGCCGTATTCATCAGTCCGCTGGCAACCGCTGAATGGATCGAGTTTTCGAAGGGAACGGATAGCAAATACTATTACGACCCAGAGACCCTAACGAACAAACGCTACACCCGCGTCATGATTCTGATTAACTACAAGAATAAAAATAAAGCGGATCGATGGGTTTCTGAAAAAACGCTCTACGAAGCAAACTGCAAGTTCAAGCAACTGCGAATGATAAAAATGAGTATCTACGATGGTGAAATGGGCGAGGGGAATATGGTGGGTAGCCGAGTCCGACCAGAAAACTGGGGCTACGTTCCGCGCGATACGCAGTATCTTGATTTGCTGAACTTGCTGTGTGGTGGAAAGAACTAAGACGAGTCGTGTAAGTATATTTCGAGTTTAAAAAATACCATCGCAGGAAAAACAGAAGCCGTATTCAAGCGATTAAATAATCTGCCACTAACTTTAAACTAATTACGTTAGCTGGTTCAATTCATATTGAGTGCTACGACCTCCAGCATTCGTTTTATGTAATACACCACGCGTTAGCAGATCGTTGATGTCGCGCAGGGCTGTGTCAGGCGAGCACTTGGCAATCACAGCCCATTTGCTGCTGGTGAGCTTGCCATCAAAGCCATCAAGTAATTTATTAAGTACCTTTATTTGTCTTTCATTCAGCGACAGGGTTGCCATACGCTGCCAGAAACGTGTTTTGTAAAGTATGCCATCAAGCGCATGTTCGGCTTCGTCTACAGCGCGTTGCAGTGCATTGAGAAACCAGGCTAGCCATTCGGTCACATCTAAATGACCTTTCTGAGTTCGCTCCAAAATTTCGTAATACGCTTTTCGTTCTTTTTGTATTTGTGCAGATACGCTATAAAAACGCGGAGCACCACCTTCAGCGCGCGCAAGTAGTAAATCGCCGATCGCTCGCGCTATACGACCATTGCCATCATCGAATGGATGTAGGGTGACAAACCATAAATGCCCAAGCCCTGCTTTGATGAGCGCAGGCTCGTTAGTGCTGCTGTTAAGCCATAGAAGGAATCGATCAATATCTTGCTTCAAGCGATGCGCGGGTGGAGCTTCGAAATGTATTCGCCGACGACCTATAGGGCCAGAGACGACTTGCATAGGGCCGCTAGCATCATCACGCCAAGCCCCGATGCTGATCTTGTTAAGTCCAGAGTACCCCGTTGGAAATAGCGCAGCATGCCATCCGAACAAACGCTCAATAGAAACAGTGTCGTGACAACGGGCGGTGGCATCAAGCACCATGTCGACAACGCCTTCAACATCACGATCTACCGGAACGAGAGTTCCGATATCCACTCCCAAGCGACGCGCGATAGATGATCGAACCGAGGCATGGTTGAGTATTTCACCTTCTATCTCGCTAGTCTTGATGACATCTTCGGTGAGTGCGGACAGACTAGCTTGGTCACGCATGGGTATACCGGCATCGGCCAAACGTCCTATCAAGATTCCCTGAGCGCGGCTGACCGACGCAATAGATTCTGCGAGCGCAGCAAGATCAAATTGCCAGTTGGGGCAATCATGGGATTGCCAGATGTAGTTGTAATCACCGCTTTTCATGCGGAGATTATGGGCCGGATTCTCCGCATTCGCAATACATTCTCCGCAAAAAATGCGGTGAATAACGGCATTTTTCTAAGGATAAACTCGATAACAGAAAAAGCTACTCAGTAAGAATCATTGATTTCATTGCAATCAATGATTACACTCTAGGTATTCTCGTACTAAAGAGGTCTCGCCATGGCTAGCATAACAATTCGTAACCTTGACGACGATATCAAGCAGCGCCTGAGGGTGCGAGCCGCCGAAAATGGGCACTCGATGGAGGAAGAGGCGCGGGATATTTTGCGAAGGGGCACGGGGGAGATTGCTCCACCTCTCAACCTTGCTGCCGCGATCCGCGCTCGAGTGGCACCCGCTGATCGCATCGATGTTGAACTGCCCAGCCGTGAGGCGATGCGCGAGCCACCACCTCTTGGCGGGGAAGGCTCTTGATAGTACTCGACACTAATGTTGTCTCTGAACTTTTACGTGCAGTTCCTGCTGCGCAGGTAGAGGCATGGCTGTCGGCACAGGACGGCGCGTCTGTGTATTTCACTTCAGTGGGAGAAGCAGAACTTCGATACGGTGTTGCGATACTCCCGCCGGGAAAACGGCGCACGGCACTTACTAAAACGATAGCAGGGATTCTTGAAGAAGATTTCCGAGATCGAATCTTAGCTTTTGATAGAGCCGCTGCCAGTGTTTACGCGACAATCTCTGCAAACCGCCGAGCGGCTGGACGACCTATCAGTCAATTCGATTGTCAGATTGCCGCTATCGCTGGTGCGAATGGTGCTGCAGTGGCGACCCGAAACACGGCTGATTTCGCTGGGTGCGGGATAGTGGTTATCGATCCGTGGAATTAAAACAAAGCGTGGCAACTCCAGGTGTCAAGCTATGCAGATCGGTTGGTTTACCTAGGCAGTCGTTGCCAGCAGTTCTCTAGCGAGTTCTAGCGCACTGGCTGCATCAGCAGCAAAGGCATCAGCACCAAAGCGATTGCTGAGATCAGTGCGCCCATAAATGGCCGCTCCACCGATCATTACGAACACCGAGGGGTTGTTGGATGCTTCGCGAATGCGACCGATCAAACCAGACAGGTCGTCCAGTTCCGCATCACTGCCTATCGATAGGCCGATAACGTCAAACCATTCGTCTGCAATGGTGGTCAATAAATCAGATTCGGCGGGTCCGAGTTCTAACCAGACTTGCCATCCCTCTTTGCGGAAAAATTCGGACACCATCAATGCACCGAAGGTATGTTGAGATCCGGGTGAGGGAGCGAACAAGGCTTTTTCACCGCGAGCGCCAAAGGTGCGCTTTTCATTAAATGAATGGCCGAGCTTACGAGTGATGGTTTGTAGCTGCACCAAGCCAATCGTGACTTGAATGAAGTTACAGACATCCTCTTCCCATAAGGTCCCTAATTGTCTGGCCGCTGGTGCAAATAGATTGAGGTATACGCTCTCGGTACTTTTACCGTTATTAAGAAGATCCTGAACAAATGCTTCAGCTTTGCTTAAATCGGAATTAAGGCAGAGCATCGAAAAGTCATAGACCTGCTCAGCGCTGGGTGCGTATTCGCTCATTTCGTCTCCAGCTGAAAAGCACGACTCTTTACCTTTGTATGCGACCAAGCTTGGAATGATTTCCGATTGAAGGATTTCCAGCAGGGTGTCTTTGCCATGAAGAGGGTCATCGCTCGTCAGTGAAGATATTTGTTGCGAATTTTATAATTTTGAGTTCCCCTTAGTGGGCCATGAACTTAATTGTTCAATAAGAAATTTAGATTTCTTTAAAATCCCCAGATCCCAATTCATGCCTTGCCTCCTCCGGTTCGTTTCGACCGGTTTTGTTCTATTCAACGAAATCTCCGTTGGATTTCGTGTTTCACTTCCTCTGATGCTACTGATAAGGCCGCACTGGCCTAGTTTCGACTGCCAACATGCCAAAAAGCGGTCGTCATACACCACCGATTTAATTAATAAAAAAATACTAAATCAGGGTGCTAACTAAAATAATCTTAGTGTACGATTTGTCTGACGTCAAGATAACTTGACACTTATAAAAATACCCATTAGCTTAGGGTCTTAGAGCGAATTTCATTTGGGATTTGCGAGGGTGTAGCGACATTGCTAATAGTTTTTGTGGTCATAAAAACATCTAAATATGTGACTGCTCTATCAATCTGTCTTCACCAAAAATAGAGGCCTGATTAATGTTCAAGCAAAGTTTTGCTGGAAAAACGCGTACCGAGCTTCCTAGCGCCCGCGTCGTCATTGTGACTATGGATAGTCACCTGGCGAGTGCGACGATTCGCGCTCAAAGTGCTTTGTCGCGTACCTTCCCGGGCTTGAAGCTAACGGTTCATGCGGCATCCGAATGGGGTAATAGTCCGAGTGCCCTTCAGCGATGTATTGACGATATTGACCAAGGCGATATCGTGATTGCGTCCATGCTTTTCTTGGAAGAGCATTTTCTGCCTGTGCTACCTGCGTTAACGGCCCGCCGTGATCAATGCGATGCAATGATTTGCACGATGTCCGCAGGTGAAGTCATGCGATTAACACGCATGGGCAAATTCACCATGGATGGCAAAGTCAGTGGCCCGATGGCCTTACTTAAGCGACTGCGCGGTAACACCAAACCCGGCGAAAGTAAAAAGCCGGGTATGGCTGGAGCCAAGCAAATGAAAATCGTGCGCCAATTGCCAAAAATTCTGCGCTTTATTCCTGGCATGGCACAAGATCTTCGTATCTACTTTTTAGTTCTTCAGTATTGGCTTGCGGGTTCAGAGGAAAACATCACTAGCATGATAGGTATGCTGCTGGATAACTATGCGGATGGTCCTCGTCGTAGTTTGCGTGGCATCTACAAGGTGCAGCCGCCGGTGGAGTATCCGGAAGTGGGTATCTACCATCAGAACATGAAGGCTAGTGCTCAAACCAAAGGCATGTCTGAGTTAGTGACGGATCTTCCCGCGGTTGCTAAAACAGGTAAGCGCGGCACGGTCGGTCTGTTATTGATGCGTTCGTATTTAGTGGCTGGTAACGCTGCGCACTACAACGGTGTGATTACTGCTCTCGAAGCACGTGGTATGCGCGTGGTGCCGGCATTTGCTACCGGTCTTGATGCTCGACCTGCTGTTGAAAAATTCTTTATGAAAGACGGTCATGCGACAGTGGATGCCATCATCTCGCTGACAGGTTTTTCTATGGTGGGCGGCCCCGCTTATAACGATTCAAAAGCAGCAGAAGAAATACTCGCTAAGCTCGATGTGAATTATTTGTCGGTGATGCCGGTTGAGTTTCAAACGCTTGAGCGTTGGGGTGCAAATGATCGCGGCTTGATGCCCGTCGAAGCCACGATGATGGTGGCGATTCCCGAGTTGGATGGATCAACCGGCCCTATCGTATTTGGTGGTCGCAGTACAGGTGCGGGTGATCACTGCACTGGCTGTAGTCGACGCTGCGTGTTTCCAGCGTCTGAAAATGAGCATGACATGCAGGTCTGTATTGAGCGCGCTGATATGTTGGCCTCACGCGTTGGTAAATTAATTGATTTGCGTCGTGCTGAGCGCGCGCAGAAAAAAATTGCGGCGGTTATTTTTAATTTCCCACCGAACGCAGGTGCTACGGGAACGGCTGCTTTCCTATCGGTATTTGAATCGATGTTCAATCTGCTCGCATCGATGAAGGAAGCAGGCTACACGATAGATATGCCGGCGAGCGTGGATGATTTGCGTGAACGCGTTATCAAAGGTAACGCAGAGCAGTACGGTGCGATGGCGAATGTGCACACCACCATTTCAGCGGATGATCATGTGCGCCGTGAGCGCTGGTTAAAAGAAATTGAAGCGCATTGGGGCCCAGCCCCAGGCCAGCAGCAAAGTGATGGTCGTTCAATTTTTGTGTTGGGTGCTCAATTCGGTAATGTCTTGGTGGGTATTCAGCCAGCCTTCGGTCACGAGGGTGATCCAATGCGTTTGTTATACGAGAAGGGCTTTGCTCCTACGCATGCATTTTCTGCGTTCTATCGTTACTTACGCGAAGATTTTGGCGCGGCGGCAGTTCTTCATTTTGGTACCCATGGCGCGCTTGAATTCATGCCGGGTAAACAGACAGGAATGTCGGGTGATTGCTGGCCTGATCGCTTGATCGGCGATCTGCCTAACTTCTATTTGTATGCATCAAACAATCCTTCGGAAGGCATGATTGCTAAGCGCCGTGCTGCGGCCACGCTGATTAGTTATCTCACGCCGCCGATTGCGCAAGCAGGTTTGTACAGCGGCTTAGTCGATTTAAAAGCGTCGCTTGAACGTCTGCGTGGACTCGATCCTGAATCAGAATCTGAGCGCCCAGAGTTAACTGTCTTAGTGCAGACGCAGGCAGCCGAGCTTGAGTTGGCTGCCATGGAGCCAGCTTGGGGTGACGATGCAGAAGAAAAAATGCAGAAGCTGTACAACGATGTATTGGAATTTGAATACACACTAATCCCTGAAGGCTTGCATGTCATTGGTCGTCCGATGTCTGTGTCAGAGCGTACCGAGATGCTGTTATCGGTTGCTGATGCATCGCATGGAGTTCAGCCATCACCCGAACTTCGCACGATGATTCAAGCGATGCTGACCGAGAGCACATCGGCTGTCATACCGCCTGAGCATGCTGAACTGATGACCTCACTCGCTGCTATCGATAAGTTGATGTGTGAAGACAATGAGATCAACGGAATTCTTCATGCTTTAGATGGTCGCTATGTACGTCCTGCTCCAGGTGGTGATTTGATTCGTACGCCAGAAATTTTGCCAACCGGTCGTAATCTGCATGGGTTTGATCCTTTCCGTTTGCCGAGTGCATTCGCAGTTAAAGATGGTAAGCGCATGGCTGAAACCTTGCTGAAGCGCCATATGAACGATGGTAATCAATGTCCAGAGACAATTGCCATGGTGTTGTGGGGTACCGATAATTTGAAAAATGAAGGTGCTCCTATCGCGCAAGCCTTAGCGCTGATGGGTGCGAAACCACGTTTCGATAGTTATGGTCGTATGGCTGGCGCAGAATTACTCTCACTCGACGAAGTGGGGCGTCCACGAATCGATGTGATGATTACCTTGTCAGGAATTTTCCGCGACTTGCTACCTCTGCAAATTAAGTTACTTGCTGAAGCTGCATTTCTGGCCGCTTCCGCTGATGAACCGCTTGAGATGAATTTCATACGTAAGCATGCGCTGGCTCATCAAGCCGAACACGGCTGTGATCTTGAAACAGCAGCGCTACGCGTATTTGGTAATGCGGAAGGCGCGTATGGCTCGAATGTCAGTCAGTTGATCGACAACAGCCGCTGGGATGATGAAGATGAACTGGCCGAGACCTACACGAAGCGCAAGGGTTTTGCGTATGGTGTGAATGGCCGACCTGTGCAACAAACAGCGTTGCTCAAGAGCGTGTTGTCTGGTGTCGATCTAGCGTATCAAAATCTCGATTCGGTCGAATTGGGTGTGACCACGATCGATACCTATTTCGATACCCTCGGTGGTATTAGTCGTGCTGTTAAGCGCGCCAAAGGACCGGATGCTCCGGTAGCACCGGTTTACATCAGTGATCAAACTAAGGGCAGTGGAACTGTTCGTACTTTGACTGAACAAGTCGCGCTTGAAACACGCACGCGCATGCTGAATCCAAAATGGTATGAAGGCTTATTGAAAAACGGTTACGAAGGTGTACGTCAAATAGAACTGCATGTGACCAACACCATGGGCTGGTCGGCCACGACGGGGCAGGTACAACCGTGGGTCTATCAAAAGTTAACCGAAACCTTCATGCTCGACCCAGAAATGCGTGAGCGTATGGCTAAACTCAACCCATCCGCTGCTGCACGCGTTGCTAGTCGCTTGCTGGAAGCATCGAATCGCGACTTCTGGAAGCCTGACGAAGCGACGCTCGCGCAACTCAAGCGTGCAGAGGAAGATTTGGAAGATCGTTTGGAAGGTGTCTACGAAGAGTAAGTTGTTTTGTTTTCGCCAACGTATTTTTTTGTAGTTGTTTTTTTTAAGTCGAGTCACCCATGCTGAAGCACTCGGTGACTCGACTTACCCCTCTCGTTCCCACTTTACGCGACAAATAATACTCTTGAGTCATGTAAAAACCGCGCCCCTCTGAAGTGAATATCAAGCCGCTCAAAGTTCTTTTTACTTCCCTAATAACTTCTGCTATTTTTATTAGGTTGTAACTAAGCAATCGCAAAAAATTATTAAAAATGCCATTTAAATAATGGTGACTTGCGATAGGCAGTCCGAGGTTCGAGGGGAGACGACTCATGTACTTGAATCTACTTGCAGCAGTTCGTTCAGTAATTCCAAAGAAAAAGCTCTGGTTTATGTCAGCGGATGAGGCATCCAATGACACGACGAGGTCTTCTCGCTATTCCGAAAATAAAAACAGCAAAGATTCTTGCCAAGCGTCTTTGATGGAAATTCTCGAATCGCAAATCATTCCTAATTTGTTAAAGGTGAATGAATCTGCCTCGCCGTTTTTTTCTACGGATAGAGTAAGAACTAACTTGCCCACGCAAGAAGAAATCGCTCGCTTTGCGCAGCTGTGTATCGAATCGGATGCGTATGCACCTGATACGTTTGTGCAGTCATTGATTGCTGAAGGATTGGCCTCTGACGCCATATTTTTGCATTTGCTGGCACCTGCTGCTCGGCATTTAGGGTATCTCTGGGAAGACGACATATGTGACTTTACCCAGGTGACGATAGGTTTAGTCAGGATGCAGCAAATGACCTTGCGCTTAGGTTCTGAATTTCAGCAACAGCGTAAAGTAGCGATGGACGGTATGCGCGCATTATTTGCGCCCGTTCCTGGCTCTCAGCACACCTTTGGTGTGTTGATGGTTTCTGAATTTTTCCGACGCGAAGGATGGCAAGTTTGGATGGAGCTAGGCTCGTCGGAATCTGTGCTTCTAGCCGCCGTTGAAAAAGATTGGTTTGATGTGATCGGTTTGTCGGTGGGGATTGAAGCTCATGTCGAATCCTTGACGGATACCATTCGACACATTCGGTTATCGTCAGCCAATCGCAGTGCGAAGATCTTGATTGGCGGGCCCTTACTAGCCGTGTCTCCCGATTTGTACAAAGAAGTCGGCGCCGATGGTGCTGCAAGCGATGCGGCGACCGCCGTTGAATTAGCGCAAACCTTGTTTTCAGCCTGACCTTTGGGTATAGCACCCACGCTAATCGGACTTTTCAGTTCGATTAGTTTTTGCTCCCGCCATGGTAATCTCTGCCCTTTGCGCGCAGGTGCTTGCCCTTAGAATGGGAATCACTCTCTGCGTCTGATTCTTTCACTCGAAAATACACGTTCATTTGCCTCCGCTTTTCACTAGCAGATGATCACGATATCCCGCACAGCTCACATCATGTCTAACCCGGAAAATTCAGCAGCAAATTCACCGACAAATTCAACACTAAGCTCGGATGAAAAGCGTTCATGCTTTTCTCTGGCAACGATTTATTCGATGCGCATGCTCGGCCTATTCATGGTGCTACCGGTTTTTATTATGGAAGCACGTCAGTATCCGGGCGGTGATGACCCATCGAGTGTGGGTTTGGCTATGGGTATGTATGGATTAGTGCAGGCAGTGCTACAAATACCTTTTGGTTTGGCCGCAGATAAATTTGGCCGCAAGCGTGTGATTGTGTTTGGTTTGTTGTTGCTTGGCGTGGGAAGTATTGTCGCTGCGTGCGCAACCAGCGTGACCGAACTAGCACTGGGACGCGCGATACAAGGTGGTGGCGCAATATCGGCAGCTGTTACAGCCTTATTGGCTGATCAAACACGTGATCACGTCAGAACTAAAGGTATGGCTCTAATAGGAGGGAGCATAGGCTTGATGTTCGCCTTGTCTCTTATTATTGGTCCGCTACTGGCAGCAAGCTTTGGTCTGAATGGAATCTTCGCTATCAGTGCAGTTATGGCGCTGTTAGGCATACTCATCATCGCATATTGGACGCCGCAGGAAGTGGCGATAGAAAAGACCTCATCGCGCCAAATATTTGCGCAGCTTCGCACGACCCTAACTCAATCCGATTTATTGCGTCTGGATTTTGGTGTATTCGTACTGTATGCCGTGCAGTTAGCTATGTGGGTGGGTATTCCCAGCCTGCTAACGCAAGCAGGTGTTAGCAACAAAGATCATGGATGGGTTTATCTGCCGGCTGTGCTCTTGTCCTTTGTATTTATGGGGCTCACGCTTTTTCGATTAGAGCGACGCGGCAAATTAAAACCTTTGTTTTTATCGTCGATCGTATGTGTTGTTGTTGTGTTGATAGGTATGTACTATTTATCGCAAACCACGCCCGATGTGTGGGCTCTTGGTAGCCTCATATTTTTATTTTTTAGTGGCTTCAATATTCTTGAGGCCAGTCAGCCAAGCTTGGCATCCCGCATGGCCGCACCCGAATCGCGAGGCGCCGTCCTCGGTGTTTACAACACACTGCAGTCATTGGGCATCTTTGCGGGTGGGGCATTAGGTGGCGTGATCAGTCGTTCGATAGGCCTACCTGGATTATTTTTAGCCTGCGCTGGAATTATGTTGATATGGTTGTGGGTTTCATGGCCCATGAAATTTGTATCGTCGAGCGCCACACCCGTCGACGCTCAGTGAAGGTCTAGACACACTGAATTTACTGAATGTACTCAATGTATCAACGCGAGTTCCTAGTGTAAAAATTTTTGCAAAGCTACTAAACCTAATAGGGGTTGCTCTTCTTGCGGTAGATGGCCAACATTGGGTAACACAATCAAGTGGCTGCTCGGTATGGCCTTGATATAGTCCGATGCATTCGCAACAGGAATCATTGCATCACGCTCTCCCCACATCAATAAGGTGTCCGCCTGAATTTTTTGCAGTAGCGGCACAGGATCTTTCAGCAGTGTTTGATTAAATCTAGCTACGACACTTTTTCTAACACCAGGCGCACACATCAAGTCATGGTAACGATCAACCATGGCAGGCGTTAGTGAATGCGGATCGGCGTAGGCCGGCGCCAGACTCATTTTTAGTAGAGGCTTGGGAAGTGCCAAGGTCATTGCGCTCAGCATGAATGAGGGTTCGGGTTGTTTGTCGTAGTCAAATCCCTCGCTGGCAAATCCATCCGGCGAAATCAGTATCAGTTTTTCAACCCGTTCTGGGTAGGTCGATGCAATACGCCAAGCGAGTTTACCCCCCAGAGAATTGCCAATAAAGCTCGCTTTGTTTATGCCTAACTCATCAAGTAATCCCATGATGACGGCTATGTCATGCATATCTGAAAAATCATTGTCGTCGTTCTCGCCACTTAGTCCAAAGCCAGGTAAGTCGAGTCGTATCACTCGATAATTGTGCTCTAAGGTTTTGGACCATTCGTCCCACGTATGCAGGCTAGACCCAAAGCCATGCAAAAAAACCAGCGCTGGCGCAGTTTTTGAACCACTATCGCGATAGTGAACATTAGTGCCCGCAATTTTTATAAAAGCGCTCGGTGCTTGCGCATACTTGTCCCTAAGTAGTGCAGTGTCTTTGTCGGGTGTCCATACCCAGTAGCCACACGCTACAATGACAGCAATCAGTAGGTAAATCATGGCTTTAAATGGTGTATTCATCCTGTATAAAAATAGCAAACTCGGATTGATTTTCGTCGCTAATAGTAGTTCATTTTTTATTGCACATCATGACACTTCCTCGCGCTGATATATCGGTTGCAAACACGATCGCGGGTTCACGCAAACGTGTCTTCGTTATAGGCGCAACGGGAACGATAGGCCGTGCGACTGTTCGTGCGTTGCTCAATCAGGGGTTTGAAGTTATTTGCTTTGTGCGTCAGTGTGCTGGTGCCGGTGGAGCTTTACTGCCAGAGCAGACAACTACGTTATTCGACGGTGCATCCATTCGCTATGGTGATGTGAGTAATCCGATATCACTAAAAGATCAGGGTTTTAAAGGTGAGCGCTTTGATGTACTGGTGTCTTGCTTGGCCTCGCGTACAGGTAATCCCAAAGATGCGTGGGCGATCGATCATCAAGCGCATATGCACGTACTGGAAGCTGCTAAGCAAGCGGGTGTGAATCACTTTATTTTGTTGTCAGCGATCTGTGTGCAAAAGCCTTTGCTTGCATTTCAACATGCCAAGCTAGCGTTTGAAAAAGCGTTGGTTCAGTCTGGCATGACCTACTCCATTGTTCGGCCTACGGCTTTTTTTAAATCACTGTCGGGGCAATTAGAGCGAGTAAAAAAAGGGAAACCTTTTCTATTATTTGGCGATGGGACGCTCACGGCTTGCAAGCCTATTAGTGACAATGACCTAGGCGATTACATTACAGGCTGCATTCACGATCAAACTCGTCACAATCGTATTTTGCCCATAGGCGGCCCAGGTGCTGCAATAACGCCACGCGAGCAGGGTGAAAAACTATTTGAGTTATTAGGGCAAGAAGTTCGATTTAAGCAGATACCTGTAGTAATGATGGATGTGATTATTGCTGTCTTAAGTTTTCTAGGACGAGTAATTCCATCGCTGGCTGATAAAGCAGAATTGGCACGCATTGGCCGCTACTACGCGACTGAATCTATGCTGGTGTGGGATGAGCAGTCAGGGAGTTACGATGCTTCTGCAACTCCATCGACTGGCACGCAAACCTTATTTGATTTTTATGCGGATCTGGTTCAAGGCGGGGAAGCCCCTGAGCGGGGCGATCACGCTGTTTTTTGAAGTGCCGCCCCAGGCTGATTTTTTCTTAATCAGCGTATTCATCTCAAGGGAAAAAATCGACAGGCTTCATTAATTTATTCTGTTGGCTTTCTAGAGCGCCCAGCTCACCACTTTTCGCGACATAGTCTCGCCATTCTGGATCTTGCCATAGCTTGGCACGACGTTCTTCTCGGTCGCCAGCATTTTTATACTGCCAGATATGCATGTATTCATTCGGGTTGCCAGTTTCAACGAAGGCGAAAAGCACTGGTACGCCAAGGTTACGCACCTGGGGTGTCTTGCCAAGTTTTTCGTATAGCGCCAGATGTGTTTTTATGGTGCCTGGCTTGCAGGTATAGGTTCGTACATCGAGCAACATGGTGTCTCCTAGTCAAATAAATGTATGCGTATAAATTTTTTTAATACGATTAATTCGATAGCTAGCTTAATCGTGTCATGCAGTTACCGAATGTATCAGATGATTATGGAAATGACGTGCTAAGGGGGGCAGAATTTTTCCCTTGCGCGAAACAATATGCCAGGCTGATTGAATTGGGAAATCAGCGACTGTCAGAATTTTTATATCTTTTCGGGTGCTTGATTCCGCAATTGCATGTTTAGATACAACAGCAATTCCTAAATCCCCAGCGACTGCTTCGCGGATAGCTTCATTACTACCTAATTCCATTCGCAAATCGGGTTTAAATTTTTTGGCTTTAAAGAATTTATCGACAGCCATTCGCGTGCCCGATCCACGTTCCCTCAAAATGAATTTTTGTTCGGTAAGATCGGTCAGCGTTAACTTATTTTTCTTTGCTAATGAGTGCTGAGTGGAAGCAATAACAACCAGAGGGTTGTCCATAAATACGCGATCCTCGATTTCCAGATCAGTTGGTGGCATGGACATGATGTACAAATCATCTAGATTTTCCCGCATCCGTCTTAACACGCCATCTCTGTTTTGTATTTCGAGTGATACTTCGATATCAGGATACTTAGTACAAAAAGTACCCAGCAGCCTTGGAATGAAATACTTTGCTGTGCTAACTACCGCAATACGTAATTTTCCACGAGCGAGTCCTTTTAGCGCATTCAGCTGTTGCTCATAGATTTCCCAGGAGTTTTGTATCTCTCTGGCGGTTCTGGCGAGTTCATGACCTGCATCGGTCAAATGCACTTTTTTCGATACCACCTCAAACAATGGCAAGCCTATCGTGTCCGACAGTTCTTTCAAGCGCATTGAGGCCGTGGGCTGGGTGATGTGGGTTGCCTTAGCTGCGGCAGTAACACTGCCCGTTTCGGCGAGGGCCAGGAAAAGTCTGATCTGACGGAAAGATACATTCATAGTATTAATACTATATGAGAAGTTTTAAAAATCGATTTTACAATATGTATGAGACTTTTTATCATGGCCACCAAAAGGAAAATGACCATGCAAAATCTTCTCGACCCAGCAATTCTGTTTTTTGTCTTTGGCATCGCTGCTGGTTTATTGCGTTCAGACTTGGAAGTTCCCCAGCCTATTGCCAAATTTTTATCATTGTATTTGCTAATGGCCTTGGGTTTGAAAGGTGGCTTTGCATTAGCAGCGTCTGGTTTGAGCCCCTCTGTGTTGACTAGCCTGATGGCGGCTCTTCTGATGGCGGTGGTTGTGCCAAGCTTGGGCTACACCTTTCTTAAATCGAGAATGTCGAAATTTGATGCGGCGGCCGTCGCTGCCTCGTATGGTTCGGTCAGTGCAGTGACATTTTTGACGGCTATTAAAACGCTCGAATCCCAGCACGTGAGTGTGGGTGGTCACATGGCCGTCGCGATGGTTTTAATGGAGTCGCCTGCAATTATTGTGGCTATCTTGCTGACTAACATGCTGCGTCAGACGGCCATGTCCCCGACACTCGTGACGGTGTCGGGTTCAAGTGGTGCAGTACTTTCAGCCGGTGACGGATCGAGTCATTTCGCGTCTATCGGAAAGATACTTCATGAATCTTTTACTAACGGAGCGCATCTCATGTTGTTGGCGTCTCTGTTTATTGGTTTCGCCAGCGGAGAGTCGGGGAGGGCGATGATGAGTCCGTTCTCTGTCGATCTCTTCAAAGGAATGCTGGCCTTTTTCTTACTTGATATGGGACTGATGGTGGCAAAAAATCTGCCTAGCCTGAAAGGAAAGTCTCCTGCGTTGTTGATCTATGCTGCACTAGGACCTTTAGTTCATGCATTGATAGCGCTGGGATTGTCGCGGCTATTGAATCTTCCATTAGGCGATGCTGTCTTATTGATGGTGTTGTCAGCGAGCGCGTCGTATATCGTTGTTCCGGCAGTTCTGCGATACGCCATACCCGAGGCTAATCCCTCGATTTATTTTGGACTGTCGCTGGGGGTGACGTTTCCGCTGAATATTTTGATTGGTATACCGCTGTATGTGTTTTTAGCAAAAAATGTGATCCCTGCTTGATTAAAAATGTTTATTCCTGTTATTTTTAAGTAGAAAACTATGAGAGTCGTTCTAATCAATTATTTGATGAACGCCAAAAGAAAATTCAAGTTACCCATGCCGCTAGATGCCACATACTCTGAGCTAAAAAGGAGCGATAAATCAGGACGGATTTTTGGTTTAGTACTAGTCAGTTTGCTGGTTGCGGTAGTTATACTTATCCAGAGTGCGCAACGAATTTATTTCAGTGGATAGATAAACTCAAACAACGAGTCAAAAAAGCGCCATCTGACGTTCGTCCAGAAGATAGTCAACGACGAACTGCAATAGTAAAATGTGATGAGTATGGTTGTGCCAGTAAGGCTGCATGTATTTTTTTTGATACCAGCTTTGCTCACTTTCGAGGTGACATCCAATCAACCCTATGGGTCCTTGAACGATCGCCATGGGGTCGCCATTGGAGTAGCTGGCAACCTGCTCAAATTCGCCGCCAATATACGTGGGGCCGTCATAGAAATACATTCTATGATCATCGCCTCGCCAATTGATGTTAGTGGTGGTGGCGTAAGATGATCTGATTTCGGCGCGTGCGCGTTTGATGTGTTGTATGACTCGTGTATCGTTCAATATGTCGAAGTAATATTTGTCGGCCCAATAAGCGCCCATACAGATACCAAGATATTTTCCTCCTAGGCTTAGAAATTTTTTAACGTCATCTAGGTTGGCTTTCAATAGTGATCCAAATGAACTGGCATCGCCTACGCCACCAGGAAACACAACTAATTCGACATCGTCAAAAAATTCCTCCGGCAATTTATGCTTGGTGAATACCTTGATGTTATAAGTCGGTGCAAGCGCTTTCATGATGCCATTGACGGACTCAATGGAACACATGGGGTGATGCACGAAGATGGCAATATTTTTTTTCACGAAAATTAATTCTGGCAGGCCGCGACATCGCTGCCTCTGGCCGCTGTACCGACTCTGGCAGGTGGAGCCCTAAATGCGGAACCCATACTACCCCTATTTTCCCAAGTCTGGCCTAAGGGTCCTAGTTCGGTTTAACAGTAACTACCCCGAGAGATTGTGATCAACAAAATTATTATTTAATTAATATTATTTGCTGCTTTTTATAGTGTTATTGATGATTTGCCCCATGGTACAGCTAGTCAACAGCAAAAAAAGTAGGATTATTAGTCATGTCATTTAGTACGAGTACAGTGCTAATTGTTATGAGCTGTAGGATTTCTGTCTACATGCGTTAGTTCGAAGTGTCTATCAAGGTCGGTCATGCTCGGAGTCGTTCTTAAAAACAAACGTGAAGAATTGGGGATGACTCTCCAGGATGTCTCACGCATGACAGGTATGCCGACAAAATATGTCAGTGCCCTCGAAAATGAGCGATTAGAAGAATTCATCGGTGGTAGTAAAGAGATCGAGCGCATGACCAAGCTGTACGCGCGCAAGCTAAACATACCCGTGGACTCGGACTTGCTTAGCAAACTAAGTAAATCAAAATTAACCGAGCTAATGCCCTCGACCGAAGTCGTCATTCCATTATTTCTTTTGGTTTCGCCGCAAGATAAAAAAACTAAGTCGAAGTCGCCTAGGTGATTCTAGGTGTTAGACCGTTTTTATCTCTCTGGCCATTACTAGCTCTTAGTTCAAGCATGTCGAATCAAACATTAATTCAAGCCGATGCTGAGAGGGAGGTTGGTATTGGAACGCTCCTGAGACAAAGGCGCGAGGAGTTAGTTTGGTCGGCTGAGGAAGTTGTTCGCAAAACGGGCATACCCAAGCATGCAATCACGGCTATTGATCAGGAAAATTACTATGCCTTTTGGGGCAATGCACCGGTGCTAGATAGCTATATCCGGCTGTATGCAAAAAAGATCGGTTTCTCTTTACTCATGCATGAGCACTTGATTACCAAAGCAAAAAATTCAATTAAGCCGAGTAATCCTGGTGTGGAATTCATTAATGAAGCTAAGTTAGGTCGTTAAATAGCCTTAGTTAAACCATCGTTGCTCTTTGATTAGTTTGTCGCTTTGACAACGGATGTGATCGGCGCTTCTTTTATCGGTAAATTCACCATCGCAGCGAACACAGCTAAGGCAATGTCTGCGTACCACATCATTGTTAGGTCACCATAGTTAGCAATCGCCAGACCGCCTAACCATGCACCTAAAAAGCCACCGATCTGATGTGACAACAGCGTCAGACCAAACAGCGTAGCCAGGTAGCGTGCCCCGAAAAGTTTTCCGACTAAAGCGGCTGTGGGTGGAACGGTGGCTAACCACGTAAATCCAAGACCCGCGGCAAATACATAAAAGACCCATGCTTCTTTTGGCATGAGTAAATACCAGATCACCAGCAGTGCTCTGGAACCATACATCACACAAAGAATATATTTGCTGCGAAATCGGTTGATACAGCTACCGATATACAAACTCCCCGCGATGTTTGCCAGGCCAATGATGGCGAGTGACCAGCTGGCGACAGAGGCCGGAAGTCCACACAGGTCAACTTCACCAGGCAGGTGTGTCACTAAAAATGCAATGTGAAATCCACAGGTAAAAAAACCTGCATGTAGTAATCCATAGCTCGGTGATTTTAAAGAATCACGCAGCGCTTGTCGTAAGCCACCTGCTGAGTCTGCCGGTTTGTGTGCAGCGGTGGTGTGATCGGTTAGTTTTCCGACTAAGGGCAGTGCAGCAAGCGCGAGTAGGGACATAGTCCACATGGCCGACATCCAGCCAAACGACTGAATCAATTTTTGAGTAACGGGTGCAATCACAAATTGACCGAGTGAGCTACCGGCGTTAATAACTCCCGATGCGCTTCCACGTGCTTCTGCGGGCAATCGTTGAGCGACCACTCCCATTAGTACAGAAAAGCTGGCTGAACCCGCGCCAGCAGCTGACAGAATACCGAGTGTGATCGCAAATCCTAAGCCATCCGTCATAAATGGTGTGGCAGCGGTTGCAATAGCAAACAGCAGCACACCACCCAACAAAACAGGGCGCGGACCCCAATGATCGGCCATCGCGCCAGCGATAGGTTGGAAGGCTCCCCACACAAACTGTCCAATGGCCAGAGCGAGACTTAGGCTGACAATACCTAAACCGGTGGAGGTATTAATCGGACTTAGATATAAGCCTGTGGATTGGCGTATCCCCATAACAATCAGCAATATACCTGCCGCCGCCAGTGTCAATGGCATTACGCCAGGTTGTCGCAGTTGTTGAAACATAGCTTTTTAGCGCGCGTGTAAGGTAGTTACTAATAAGGTGGTTATTAATAAGGTGGTTATCAATTGAGTATACGCAAGCTGATACAACAAATCTTAAATCGTAATTCTATGACGTTGGCGCAAAATGCCGCTAGCCGTGGTGATGATTTTTAATTTTTGTTCAGCGATATTTTCGGAAGCTAATGGGTTGTCGGCAAAGGTGGCAAAGCCGCAGTCGGGTGTGAACAGCACGCGTTCTTTACCAAAGAGCTGTATAGCGCGTTCACCTTTTTCTAAAACATGATCCAAACTTTCTATGTGAGCGTGTTTTTGATTGCAGATGCCGACACCAATACGTATCTCGTCTGGAATGGAGCGTAATATCTCCATCTCACCAGCGCGAGGTGTGCACAACTCCAACAGTAAGCTGCCAACATTGAGTTTAGAGAGTGTGTCGACCAGGGGTGTGTAATCCCCCGATAAAGCAGCGGATTCGTCGGGCGTCCAATTACCACGACACATATGTAGCGCTATACGCTCTCTAGGGAAGCCTGCGGTAACAGCGTTGATTAATTCTCGTGCAAAACCTAATTCAGTTGGCACATCATTTTTTTCAGATAATGCTCCACACATGAAACTGCGCTTAGAGACGGACCCTGAAAACACGACTTCGGATAATACGGGCTCATCCAATTGTATTAACGACGTGCCCGCTGCCAGCAAGTAAGCAATCTCTTCACGTAAAACACGAACAATATCGGTGGCCAGCTCTTCACGATGGCTGTAGGCGCGATCAGAAATACATTCCAGCCACATGGTGCGTGTCAGTAAATACGGACCAGGCAGTGCGATCTTGATGGGTTTGTCGCTGAGAGTGCGAGCGAATTCAAATTCATGTACGGCGAGTGAACGACTTCGTCCTAGTGGGCCAAATACGGCAGGGTGTCTGACTTCTTCGGCGGGTACGTCCAGTGCTCTTAGTTCACGCGCAAATTCTTCAGGATCATCGACTAAAGGTAGTAAGTCAGTAAGTGGAATCAGTTGGCAGTTGTCGAGCAAGCCACCAACAAAACTGGCATAGCTATCGCGCCGTTGTTCACCGTCGGTCACCACATCCACTCCAGCACGTAATTGCGCAGAGACCGCTAGCCTAACGGCATCATCTGCGGTGGCTTGAAACGAGATCTCATCGAGTCGGCCTTCCATGTGTTCATGTTTGGCTTGCAGCATCCAGCGTGGTCGCGGCCAGCTGCCAATACCCATGACCGACAACGGTGCGATGGTCGGAGCTGCGATGGGTAGAGGAAGTTTGGCCGGAATGGTGACCTTAACTACGCCATTGTCGTGCGTGGCAGGTACAGGGTTGGCTACCGTTGCTGATCGTTCAGCGAATTTTCCTTTGGCGATCAAGAAGCTCCATTGACGATTTTTTTTCGTCCATGAGATTAATTCATTGCCAGTCAGTCGCGCCCATGCAGGCAGGTCTTCTTCAACCGAAATTTCAGAGGATTTGATTTCAAGTAAACCACCACGAGGAAGTGGATCAATATGCTTACGAATAAGCAGTAGTAGGCCATTGCCGCAATCCAGATCCCCGCCATCAAAACTAATGTCGGGTGAGTGGATATGAGATTCGGATGCGTGCATAGACGAGGGCAGAGGATTAAAAACTGACGCTAGGACAGGCTTCTGCCATGAATTCAACCAGCTTAGCGCCACCGACTATCAGCGCACCATCGACTAGATTGTTTTCATCTAACTTACGCTTTTTAAAGCAAGGTGAGCAAACAAAAATTTTGCCACCGGCTTCAACGAAGCTTGCCATCAAGTCTTTCAAAGGCGCAAAGCCTTCTTCATGGATCGTGTCAGCGACCCCTTTTTGTGAAAGACATACCGCCTCGATGGATAGAAATACCAATGTGTCTTTATCCGATGCGACAGCCGCATTCGCGACCACAAATGCTACGGTGGCACGATCAGTATTGTCGGTGCTGCAGGTAAGGTTGATACAAAATTTGCCAGCCATGGTAATTCCTTATGGTTAAAAATTTCAGACGACTAATAGAACATAATTATCTTTGCTGCTATGAGGACAGCAAAAGAATCTTGGTATTTTACTTTTCTCGGCCACGCAGCCAAAAAGTTTTGCTGTTTGCATCAATAGCAAGCAGTTCATCACGGGTCATATTGCAAAAAGCTTGCAGATCAATCGCTGCCGCTTTATCAAAGGCAGTCAACTTGAGCACTTGGCCTGGATGGGCTCGTAAGCGTTTGCGAACACCTAAAACCAGCTCGCCACAACCGAGATCGCCGGCATGCCATTCATGGTGATGTTCAATAAGAGTGGAATCCATCTTAAATCGTTGATTGCCTTAGCTTAAAAATTTTGTTTATTTGAGTATGTTTTTGTTAAGAGCGAAACGTTGATGTGGCAATCAACACGGTAATTTGATAGTGAAGTCACTCACCCCTTATTTTAAGAGATCATTGAGACTTCGCAAAGCTGCCTGTAAATGGGCGAGTATCTTCAAGGTGCGATATACCTGATTGGTACTTAGCCCTCTTGTCTAGGCAATGGTAAAGTATTGAGATGAAGGTTCACATCGTATAGCCCTGGATTCCAGAGAATCCGGGGCTATTTTTTTGGTTTAGACTAGTGCTATAAAACATCAGCACAGGTTTGCCATGACGACCACTCGCTTTTCTGACAGTTACTTAAATTCACTCACGCAAGCCGCGAATGAATCACCGCGGCTACGCCAAAGTCGGACTATACACATCACACCCGATGATCCTTGTCAGCGTTTGTTCAATGCGATTGATATGGATAGCTATGTTCGTCCACATCGGCACCAGCAAGATCCTAAGGTTGAGACGCTGTTTGCTATCAAAGGTCGATTTTTACTCGTCACCTTTAACGAACAAGGAGAGATTGAGGAAGTTATTCCTTTTCACTCTGAAAAATATGAAGCACGTAATGACTCTGGCGTTGGCGTTGAAATTCAGGTAGGAACTTGGCACACGATTATTGCGACCGAACCACATTCCATACTGCTGGAAGTGAAGGCAGGACCTTTTAATCTTGAGCGATCAAAAGAGCCAGCACCGTGGTCACCGGCTGAAGAGACTGAGGAAGGGCGGGCGTATCTCGCGCAATTGAAAAAACGAATCGGTCTTAACTACGTTTTGATTTTATCGAGCGATAAAACTAGAGGGCTCTAATACGCTGCGTGCGCTGGTTTTTAAGGGCATGATCAATCCCATCAGCTTTGCGCCGTGAGCAACCAGCAGATCACCGTAAGTGATGTCACCATGTATGACAGCGGTTTTACGGAAGACAGCTCTCTCAGTTGCCATCACATTACCTTCAACTTTGCCTTCAACCGTGACTTGATAGGCGCTGATGTCGCCGTTAATTTCCCCTGTTTGCCCGATAAAGATTTGTACTTTTTTTTCAGGCGGGGCTTCGATATTCCCAAAAACTTTGCCGTCGATACGTGTACTACCCGTGAGTACTAATCGCCCATGTATTTCTGAGCTTTCGCCTATCAAGGTATCGAATTTTTCCGAGCTATGAAGGAGGTTGCTCGAATTTTTCAGTGAAAACATCCGCTGCCCTTCAGTGAGTACGTTTACAAATCATGATGTCATTACGAGAAGAGCGCTAGTTACTATTTTAAAAACAAACTAGCTTTGCTAAGTTTTACTGCTGTTCTTTAGCTGAGCCAAGTCTTATCTACAGACCGTACCATAGTTTGCTGCAAACAGTAGCCATGGCGCATGCAAATTCACTTGAGCTGATGTACTTAGTTCGATGTGTTGCACCAAGGTCTGACGGGCTATGAACTTTGAGCTCTGCGACGGAGTTATTTTTTGCACAGAAGATTGTAAAAGTCTTCTTCAGGTGAATTGCGCTGCAGGCTTTGCCACTTACCTCCTGTGTCACTAGAGACGACGGGTTTGCCTTCACCGTTGGAGCGGCCATAGCTATAAGACATAAGCTCGCGAGTGCTTTTGTCACCGCAGTTAGCCTGCATCAGATATTTGACTGACTGAATTTCTTGAGCGCGGCTTTTATCTGGTTTGCCGTAATTAATCAAAATCCAGACCGTGCGAGTATCCGTTTTACTGACGGTTGCGGTGTCGTAATAAAAATTATCGCCAATTTCATTTTGAGATAGCTTGACCCACGCAGCGGAAACAGCGCCAGCTGAACTCATCAGTACCATTGCGCAGATGGTTTTCCCAATCATCAAATGCTCTCCTGTTTTTTTGCTCTACCGATGTCGAAACAATAAAATTCATGCACATGGTTGCTTGATTTTATCGTAGCGTCAGCGCTCATCGTGCTATCGGGCGTGCAAAGCGTTTGATGCTCATGGTTTTCCTAGTACGACCTATTTTACGTTTTTCAGAACAACTTGGATGGCGTGAACCTCAGACCAAAAGATATCCAGCGATGATCTCCACCGCCACTAGCCGCGCGCCCTAACGTCGTGTCGACCTGCAGTAACTGTGGAATCAGGGAGAATCTACCCCCGGCTTGCCAATACGTGTTGGGATTACTTTCCCCGAAGGCTTCGACTAACCAGGTCACGCGCTCGTTAACATTCCATTCAGTGCCCACGCCCCAGGTTGCCAGATTTTTTTCTGTAGTTCGCTCCTTCAACCATCCTCCGTTGATGTGCACGACTAACTGATCGTCAGCGAATGAAGCTGAATAGGGTAAATAAATATAACTATTACCGAATAAATTCGGACCCGGGCTAACTGCAGGGTGATGAACAGTTCCAGCAGCAATACCAAACCCATAGCCATTTGTTTCTAATGGACGAATCAGTGTTTTGGCCTGAAAAATATAGTCATCCGCCGGTTCGCTTCCAGCGGCATCATAGAAAGCGCGTCCTTGTCCCAGCGTCACCTCGAAATTTCCGGTGGGATTGCAGGCCGGTAGCGCCCAAACTTCGGTGCTGTTGCGGTATACCCGAGTCCAACTTTCAATTTGGCAGCTACCCGCTGTAGTGAGTCGTGCATCGTCGGTCACAAATGGACGAGCGGCCCAAACCGTACTAGAGATGGCACTGAAAATAAAAATTAGCGTAAATTTTTTGAGCATAGGTTCATAGTAGCTTGTGGTTATTGCCAGTACATGACATTACAGCGGTGTCGTAATCGAGCGCAGAATTATTGCCTATGAAATAAAATAAGGGATTTGATCTTAAGGATATTCCGATGAAACGAGCCGTTGTCTTTGTTGGTCTTTTGCTGGTAACTACGTTGGTAGTTGCTGGCTTACCTGCGCCTAGTGACATTCCAAAAGAGGGGGACTGCCCTTCAGACTACTCAGCTAAGGGAAGTCAGTGCTTTCCTGGAGCGAATGCAAAATTCGCTTTTGTGAAATTTCAACATTGTCCCGACAGATATGTTGAACAAGGCAATTACTGTGTTGCGACAGCAGAGGCCAAACTTGCGATTCGCCGAGCTGCTATGAGTTGCCCGTCTGGGTTTGAGTCAGTGGGTAATTACTGCATTTCGGAGAAGTGAAATAGGAGTGATGAATTTTTCTATCACAATCCGAACATTTTTTGACAACGCGATGTATGCGAAAACATAAAGCCCCACCTTGTGAGTGGGGCTTTTGTTTGATATTGGTAGGTCGTGCAAGATTCGAACTTTCGACCAACAGATTAAAAGATGTGGTTGTCGTATAAAGAATCAATAAAATCAGTGACTAAATTTTATAAAATTGCACTGTGCAACGAACTGTGTAACAGGACACCCATGTGTGAATTTTGTCTGGACGGTCTAGGGCTGTCCAGAATATGGACGGGAACTAGTGCTCTGGTGAGTTGGGAATTTTGTGCTTTTTTGTATCAATGTGCACTTTCGGTTGACGGCCTTTATCACGCCTGCTATCTTAAAGATATCTTTACGTAAAGGTGCAATCATGAAACCTACCACACCCCAAATTGCATTTCGTTATCGTCCACAAGACAGCGCAACCGGCATAACTCGTACAACGGCAAAGCGCTTGGCTGCTGTGTTGGGTGTTGATGAAACACAGGTTATTCATCTGGCTCTCCATGAGTTAGCCACAAAGTTCTTGCCCCAGTATGAAGCAGATACTGGAGCTTTGACAAAAACTCAGCTCAATCAGGTCAAAAAGTCAGCACCAAAGGCCAAGGGAGGCACCGTCCGCAGCAGTCTTTTTGAACTGAAAAGCGCCTGATGCATTGGTGGCCAGAACCAACGGCTGGCGAAATAGTCTGGTGCCACTTTCCTGACAACATTCACCCCAAGCCTAAGCCTCGCCCCGGTCTCATTATTTTGGTCAAAGAGGATGACGATGGAATGATCTTCGTGAGTGTTGCCTATGGGACCAGCAAAAAGACAGACCGCCTCTACAGCGGAGAATTTCAGATAGCCAAGAGCGAACACCCAGCTGCATACGTTAGCGCGGGTTTAAGCTATGACACCAAATTCGACTTGAGAAATACGCTAGAGCTTCCGTTTAATGAGGCCTATTTTTCTATTCCACCTCACGCCCCACATGGTCAGAATCCAAAGCTAGGAACTCTGCACCCAAGTATGGTCAGGATTGCTGCGGCTGCATTTGCTGCATTAAGCTGATAAGCGACAACGCAGATTTATAAAAAATCGATACGATTGCAACTTGATAGCTTTATCCCAGCGAAGAATTTACAGGCGATTTGTAATGAGTAAAAAGAGAAAAATTCAAAAACGATGTGTTTGAATCTATTAACGAATTTTCCGCTGCATTGCGGGGAGTGGGGTGTTAGAAAAGGGGACAACGAAAGAGTTCTACGAGTCTTGCATAGACAAGACGCCTAACTTCAAGCTAGAACAAATTATGCAAATCAGTGAGCAAACAAAAGACAGTCGATAATTTTTTAGTGGAGTGCACACAAACAAAAAGCCCCACCTTGTGAGTGGGGCTAAGTGATTGATTTTCTTGGTAGGTCGTGCAAGATTCGAACTTGCGACCAACGGATTAAAAGTCCGCTGCTCTACCAGCTGAGCTAACGACCCGAAAGAACGAAATTATACGCAATTGCTGAAAGTTTTGTCAAATGCAACAACCCGTGCCTGACAGTTAACTCTGATTTCAACACAAGTTATTTCATTTTAATTCACTCAATCGTTCTTTACCCATGCTGGCTGCGCTCGACGAGGGATACTTCTTAATCAATTGATCGAGTGTATCGCGTGCAGCAGTCTTGTCTTTGAGATCAAGCTGACAACTCGCAATATTTAACAAGGCCTCTGGTGCCTTCTGGCTAGTTGGAAAACGGGTGGCGACAGTTTGATACGCTGGCATAGCTTTGTCGCATTCTTGTTTTGCAAAGTATGTGCTGCCTAACCAAAAATAGGCCTGTGGTAAGTAGCCTGAATCAGGATAGCGCTGCAAGAAGCTAGTGAATGACTGTTGTGACGCAGCGAAATTACCGCTTCTGAATTCCGCTAGTCCAGTGTCAAAGGCTTTTTGTTCGGCTTTGTCGACTTCAACATCTTTACCATCCACAGTTAGCTTTTGTGGTTCAATTTTTCGAAGCCGTTGATCCAGATCGTTATAAAAATCTTTTTGGCGACGCTGGCTATTGTTAATCTCGTTCGATAAGACTTCGACTTGACCACGTAATGCCGCAACGTCACTGCGCAATTTTTCGATTTCACCGATCATGTCGACAATACTTTTTTTATCGGCTTTGTCATCAACACGCGTGTTCAGTGGGGCTAATTTAGTGGTGACACTGGCATCTAGCTTAGCGGTTAATTCTTCAATTTGCTTACGCATCTTGAGAATTTCACGCCGTGCGTCGGTGTCTTCAAAGAGTGCGTGGGCCTGCATAGGCAGACCAATAAAAAGCGCCGCCATAACGGCGGCGCATAACGCTTGATGGTTACGTTTCATAGTTGGGATCAATATACGATATCAGCGCGGCGGTTTTCTGCCCACGCTTCTTCTCCGCTACCAGTCGCCTTAGGTTTTTCTTTACCTAACGAGATGGCTTCCATTTGGTTGTCCGAAACGCCGAGTAATTGCAGTGCGCGACGAACGGCTTCTGAACGTTTTTGTCCTAACGCCAAGTTGTATTCGCTGCCGCCACGCTCATCGGTATTACCTTGAATAATGATCTTGCGATCTTTGCGCGAAATCAGGTATTTCGCATGCGCTTCGATAACGGGTTTGTATTCATCTTTTACGACATAGCTATCGAGATCGAAATAGATGCTACGTTTGGCTAGGACGCTGGCTGGATCATCTAGCGGATCTTTGGACGTAGAGGCTGTGGTGTTTGCGTTTGAAGCTGCGCCGAGTCCTGGGTCGCCGGGGTAGGGAGGCAAGGTTGTTATTTGTGGCACAGGTTTGCCTGTGCGGTCTTCTACTGGCGCTGACCCGTCGAGTTTGACGGTTGAACAGGCAGACAGCAGCAGCAGAAGCGCAGCGACGATAGCGGCTTGTTTGCTAAATTGCATGTAATTCTCCCCTCGTGTGAAGTGACGCATTTAGTTATTTTGAAAACGGGCCCCAAGAGGGCTCGCGAATTTTTGAGGCTTTAGCCGATAAAGTGTATTTCGCCGTTCCATCGATCGATACGACGGTGAGTGACCCATGACCTGAGGCCTCGGTTGCAAACAAGATGTAACGACTATTTGGGGCGAAGCTGGGCGATTCATCATGCGACGTATCTGTTAGCCGTTGTTCTTGAGAAGTTATCAGATCAAGAACGTGCAATTGAAACTTGCCCTCGCGGCGCGAAATAAAAGCCAACATTTTACCGTCTGGCGAGACAGATGGGCTGATATTGTAGGTGCCACCATAGGTCAGTCGTTTTAGATCGGCGCCGTCAAGGTTCATTTTGTAAATTTGCGGGCCGCCGCTGCGATCGCTGGTGAAGTAGATGCTTTGTCCGTCAGGAGAGAAGCAGGGCTCGGTATCGATACCGTTCGACCGCGTGAGTTTTTTTACATCCGACCCATCGGCATTGATCAGATAAATTTGGGTTGAACCTTCGTGCGATAAAGCGATGGCAAGTTTTTTCCCATCCGGCGACCATGCTGGTGCGGAATTACTTCCTTTGAAATTGGCTGCAACGATACGGCGGCGATTGGCCAGATCTTGGACGTAGACCACAGGCTTTTTAAGTTCAAACGAGACGTAAGCTAATTTAGTACCGTCGGGTGACCAGGTGGGCGAGATGATGGGCTCGCTCGAGCGTAGGGCAACGAATGCGCTTTCACCATCGGAATCCGCCACTTCAAGTCTGTATTCACCAGCGGAGCGGCTGACATAGGCAATGCGAGTTGCAAAGGCTCCGCGAATACCGGTGAGCTTCTCAAAAATATCGTCAGCGATTTTGTGTGCAGCCAGACGCGCAAACTGCGGTTGGGTGCTGACGCTATGTACAGCAAGATCGACGGTACGAACGGTATCAGCGAGCTTGTAGCGCAATTCAATGCGGTCGTCAGAGTGTTTGACAACGCTACCAGTGACGAGAGCGTCGGCTCCTTTGGCTTTCCAACTAGCTAGATTAATCGGTGCTGTTTCACTGAGAATCTCAGAAGCCTCAATTATTTTGAAAAGACCGCTGCGCTGCAAATCGGCGCGAATGATCCCGCTGATAGAGTGACCCGTAAGCGGCTCATCGGCAAAGCTGGCGATACTGATCGGTATCTGATTAGCGCCGACTCCTGAAATGTCGACCTTGAGCTGTGCCTGCGAATAGGGCACGACCGCCAAAAGACTGGCGATGGCAATAAGCTTCAAGAAATATCTTTTCATCGCGTATCACTGTCCTTCAGTCGATGAGTGATGTTGATGTTTACAGGTACTTTGCCAGTCGATGGATCGGGTGGGAAAGGTGCCGATTTTTCAATCGCACGTTTTACCGCCTGATCAAACGCTGCTATCCCTGATGATTTAGTCATTTTGGGCTCATTACGAAGCCCACCATCAGGTTGCAGTTCAATAAGGAACTCGACCGCTGGATTGCCTGCAATATCGTTCTGCGGGAGGATTGTATGCGATTTTATTAATCCTGCCACCTTGCGAGCGTAGCTGTTGTCGCCGCGCGGCCCTTGTGATTTTTCAGCATCACCAGCCCCACCATCTCCGGCCATTTGATTTAGTCGTTGTATTTCTTCACGTCGTTTGCGCGCACGTTGTTCTGAGGCAGCGGCTTCTTCTTGTTTGCGCTGCTGTTCTTCAGCCAGTTTTTTCTTTTCTTCTGCGGCTGCTTCTTCTTTTTGTTTTTTATCTTCGGCGCGTTTTGTTTTTTCTAGTTCAGCGTGTTTTTTCTTTTCATTTTTTAGCTCTTCTTCAAGCGCTTTTTTCTCAGCGAGCTTTTCTTTTTTCAAGCGCTCAGCATCTTCTTTTTCTTGTTTGCGTTTTTTTTCTTTCTCAAGTGCGATGTCAGGCTCAGCAAGTTTTTGCTGTGCGGGTTCGGGCTGAACAACGGGTGCAGGAGGAGTTGGCGGCGTAATGGCAGCTACCGGCTTGGGTGGTTCTTGAATAGGTTGGGCTGTTGGAGGCGGTGGCGGTGGAGCGGCTTCTCGCGCTACCGGACTCCAGATTTCAGCTTCGACTTCTGTCGGTGTATCACTTTGCCAGGAAACACCAAACCACAAAAAAACCAGCAGCAAAAAATGCACCAGTGACGCGAGTGCCAGCGCTCTTCCACGGCCTGGTTCGGCCGGAATAAGGTAATGGCTGGTGGCGCTGTTCAAAACTTTCTCAGCGGGTAGAGAGACCGACTCGACCTATGCCGGTTTTGTTGGCCTGCGAAATAGTTTGTACTACTTCGTCGTATTTAATATCTTTGTCAGCCGATATCATTAGCGGTAGCTCAGGATATTTTTCATGCAGCTCTTTTAAGCGCATGCCAAGCTCTTCACGTTTGCTGGTTGTTTGTGTTTTTTTACCATGAATACCGACAGTGGCTGAACCGTCAGGTTTTAGTTCAATTTCTAAGTATTCGGTGGGTGGCTGATTTGATTTGCCTGCTTTGGGCAGGTTAATCATGCTGGGCGTTGATAAAGGCGCGACCACCATAAAAATAACCAGCAGCACCAACATCACGTCGATATAAGGAACGACGTTGATTTCTGCCTTGAATTTTCGAGTACGCCCACCGCGCAGGCTTGAGCTGTGTGCCATTAGCGAGCCTGTCGATTGAGAATGTTAGAAAACTCTTCGATGAAACTTTCGAAACGAATAGCTAATCTATCGATGTCGTGTGAATAGCGATTAAAAGCTACCACCGCGGGGATTGCAGCAAATAGACCAATGGCGGTGGCGACCAGCGCTTCTGCAATACCGGGGGCAACCGATGCTAATGTTGCCTGCTGCACATTCGCCAGACCGCGAAATGAATTCATGATGCCCCAGACTGTGCCAAACAAACCTATGTAAGGCGACACTGATCCGACTGAGGCTAGAAAAGCCAGATGGGATTCGAGCGCATCCATTTCACGCTGATAGGCTGCACGCATAGCGCGGCGTGCGCCATCTAATAAAGCACTCACATCAATATCTTTACCAGTGAAGGTTTGGCGGGCTTTGCGGTATTCCTCCATGCCAGCTTCGAAAATTCTTTCCAGTGCGCCTGATTGACCATTGCGCTGACGACGCCCCGAGGTGACGTCTTCATATAAATTGTTTAAATTGGCGCCCGACCAAAAGACGGTTTCAAATTCAGTGGTGCGTGCAATCGCATTGCGAATCGTGAACATCTTACGAAAGATGTAGGTCCAGCTCATCGCGGATACGAGCAATAGCAGCGCCATCACTAACTGCACCAGCAGCGATGCGTTGCTGATCATCCCGAAAAATGAAAGGTCTTGTGTAACAGTCATAGTGGTGTGAAGGAGGTTGGTTTAGTTTTTATGAGCGCCGTTTTATGGGTCAGAGGCGCGCTAATGTGATCGATTTTTTCTAGTATGGCTGAAGGTATCGGTGTCGGACGTAAGGAGACCGTATGAACGCATCCCACTCGGATATGGCCATGACACAGAAGCTCGCGTGTATCCTTATTTTGTCGCCAGGCTTCTTGGTAAAAATTCACCGAAGCTTTACCTAATTTTTCTACTTGAACACTGATCTCCAATTGATCATCTAGTTTCGCTGGCAAATGGTAATCGATGGTCGCATTTTTTACTACAAACATGACGTGTTCTTGTTCCGTGAGCAGCTGTTGGGCAATGCCAGCGCTACGCAGCCATTCCGAACGTGCGCGCTCAAAAAATTTTAAATAATTGGCGTAGTACACCACACCGCCGGTATCGGTATCTTCGTAATACACTCTTAGCGGCCAGCGGAACTCTAGAACCATTAGCTATTGCGCTTAATAGTGAAGGGCGCAAATCCTTGGCAGGTAGCCATCATTTCTATGCCGTTGATATTCACATGTGGCGGTAACGTGCTGACCCAATAGGCGGCTTCGGCGACATCACCGGCGTTGAGCGGCACGGTACCTTGGTAGACCTTAGCAGCGGCTTCGTCATTACCTTTGAAGCGCACATTAGAAAATTCAGTTCCACCAGCCAGCCCCGGGGCGATATTAGTGGCGCGCACACCAGTACCCACTAAATCGGCCCGTAGGTTTAAGGTAAATTGATCAACAAAAGCTTTGGTAGCGCCGTAAACGTTGCCGCCGGGATAGGGATAGGCACCGGCCACCGATCCAATATTGATGACGATGCCCGATCCGCGCGCCACCATGCGTGGCAATACGGCACGAGTCATTGTTACCAAGCCGCGGCAATTGGTGTCTATCATGTTGTCCCAGTCATCGAGATGGGCTTCATGCGCGGCCTCTAACCCTAAAGCAAGGCCGGCATTGTTAATCAACACGTCAATCGCTTGCCAGTCGGCGGGCAGGGCTGCTAAAGCATGGTCTATGGAGGGTTTACTGGTGACGTCAAGCTCGATGGGCAGTACGTTTTTACCCAGTTCGGCCGCTAGCGCAGAGAGACGATCGGTGCGTCGGGCTGCCGCGATGACACGGTGACCGTGGGAGGCAAATTTACGGGCCATTTCGGCGCCAAACCCAGAGCTTGCGCCAGTGATTAAAACGATCATCAGTTCCCTTTGTAAGAAAATTTTTTGAATGAACAGAATCCGCCCCATTTTAGCCCAAACACCACACGCTACGGCGGGCTGTTCTTGCCCAAAAACCGGGTGTCCTCTAGAATTTCGTCACATTTTGTCGGGTGTGACAGCAGCCACGCATATCGTGAGCGATTCAGATTGCGGGCTTTCACCCAAATGCGCCCGAGCTCTTCAGCCGTATTTCACTCGTAGGGCTGGTAGGCCTGAAGGACCGTGATTAAGGCTGCAACTGTTCCTTCCGCTGTTACCTCATTCGATTTAGCCCTACAACATTCCTCATGATTGGAGTTGCATAATGTTTTCTAGAGATCATACGATCGCTCACACTGACCCAGAACTATGGTCAGCCATCCAGAAAGAAAACCAGCGTCAGCAAGATCACATCGAGCTGATTGCCTCTGAAAACTACGCATCACCTGCTGTCATGGAAGCGCAGGGATCACAGCTAACCAACAAATACGCTGAGGGATATCCGGGTAAACGCTATTACGGCGGTTGCGAATTTGTCGATATTGCTGAATCCTTGGCGATAGAGCGACTGAAAAAACTTTACGGCGCTAATTTTGCCAATGTGCAGGCGAATTCTGGCTCGCAAGCGAACCAAGCCGTTTTTCTGGCCTTGCTAAATCCAGGCGATACCATCATGGGCATGTCCTTAGCCGAAGGCGGCCATTTAACGCACGGTATGGCGCTAAATTTGTCGGGCAAATGGTTCAATGTGATTTCGTACGGTCTGAATGACAAAGAAGAAATTGACTATGCGCAAATGGAAAAACTAGCGCACGAAAAAAAGCCTAAGTTAATTATCGCCGGTGCTTCAGCGTATTCACTTCGCATCGACTGGGAATTTTTTGCCAAAGTAGCTAAAGATATTGGTGCTTACCTGTTGGTAGATATGGCGCATTACTCGGGGCTGATTGCCGGGGGCGTGTACCCCAATCCGATTAAGCATGCGCACATTGTGACATCGACGACCCACAAAAGCTTGCGTGGTCCGCGTGGCGGCATTATTTTGATGAACGACGAAGACATCGCCAAAAAAATTAATAGCGCTATTTTCCCTGGTTTGCAGGGTGGTCCGTTAATGCATGTGATTGCCGCTAAAGCGGTGGCTTTTCAAGAGGCGCTTACGCCTGAGTTCAAGTCGTACCAAGAGCAAGTAATAAAAAATGCCGATGCGCTGGCCAAATCGCTGATACAACGCGGATTACGAATAGTTTCAGGACGTACCGAGTCGCATGTAATGCTGGTTGATCTGCGAGCTAAAAAATTGACCGGCAAAGAAGCGGAAGCCGTACTTGGTTTAGCGCACATCACCTGCAATAAAAATGGGATTCCTAATGATCCGGAAAAACCGTTCGTAACGTCCGGTATTCGCTTGGGTAGTCCAGCGATGACGACGCGTGGTTTTGGTGTGGCCGAAGCGACTAAGGTCGGACAGCTGATTGCCGATGTGCTGGATAACCCGCATGATGACGCCAATCTTGCGCGTGTGAGAGCAGAGGTTAAGAAATTGACTGACGCATTCCCTGTGTATCACGCTTGATTGTTTAAGGAGACTGTCCCCGTGCGTTGTCCCTATTGCCAGAATGAAGATTTACAAGTGCTAGATACCCGGGCGTCGGATGAAGGGGACAGTATCCGTCGCCGTCGTCGTTGCAATGATTGCGACAAACGTTTTACGACGTTTGAGCGGATTGAGTTGGCGATGCCTGTTATCGTCAAAAAGAACGGTAGTCGCACGGAATTTGAGCCAGCCAAACTCCGTGCAAGTTTGATGCTTGCGCTTAGAAAACGTCCTGTGTCGGCCGATGCCGTGGATACGGCGATTCATCGCATCGAAGAAAAATTACTTTCTTCGGGTGAGCGAGAAATTTTGTCGGGCCAAATTGGTGAGCTGGTGATGCGCGAATTAAAGCGCTTGGACAAAATTGCCTATATTCGGTTTGCTTCGGTCTATCGTAGTTTTGAAGATGTGGCCGAATTCAGAGATGTGATTGATGAGGTTGATCTGGAACGCGCCGCGGCCAATAAACGCAAAGATTCACTTCCTAAGTAATTGCTTTAACTCTTCAACCGCTACAAAATATTCCCCCCAAAAATTATTGGTGACCGAACCAATAGTCAAAAAATGCATATAGCGGCTGAGTTTTTTAGAAATAAACTAACTTAGCTTGTGCCGCGATTTCTATCAGATCACATTCCTGATTTGATTTTTTCCCCCTTGCCTGTGATCGGTCAACACTACGCGATAGGTTTCGCTCTCGTGGAAGTCATGGTCTCCTTGGTCGTGGTCACCACGAGTACGTTGGCTATGGCATTTATCAGCAGTCATGCGCAGGTCGCCATTCGTGTTGTAGTAAAGGAGCATGTGGGCAGGCGTCTTGGCGTAGAGATGGCCACTTGGCTAAGGGCGGGTGGAGCGCAGTCGCTGTCTGGCTCATCGACGAATCTTTTGCAGCGTGTTCACAATTTAGCTGCTCCGTTGGATTGTTATAAGGCAGCTTGCACCACAAGCGATGCAGCTGATTTTTACTTATGGCATTGGCGACGGCGCTTGGTATCGGATCTGCCCGGTGCGCGTGTTGTGCTGTGTCGCGATGGTAGAGCGAGGGACTCGACAGTATTTGAATGGCCGTGTCCTTCAGTGGAGGATGACTCATCACCTTGGGTACTCAAACTGGGATGGCCAGATCGTCGCGGTGCGGTCAATTTTTATCCTTCGATTGTGCTCAACGTAGGCTCCATTCCATGAGAAAGCATGGGCAGGGCATAGCAATGCTGGATATGTTGATTGCTATCGGTCTGGGCTTAGTCATTTTGCTGCCACTTGCCCGAGTTGTACGAGCAGCGGTGATAACGCATTTTAGGCAGGAACAAATTTTTATCATCGAGCAAGATGCCTATTTCCTGCTCGATCACATGGCACGCGCTATACAGCAAGCCGGTCATAACGATCCACTCGATCTGGCAGACGATTCTGCAATTGCGTTACGTGGCCTGGACAATGCCATCATTAGCGGGACTGCAGAAGATAGTAGCGTGACGACGGGTTCAGGGTTTCATGGGAGTGATGTACTTGCGATTCATTTTTCAGCCTCGAGTCTGGATAGCAAAATGATTCTGCATAATTGCGCAGGATTGGCTGTGGCTCCCACGTCGCTCGATGGAATCGATCGTGGATGGAGTATTTTTTATCTAGTCCGAGGCACGAATGGCAATGGAGATTTTCGCTGTAAATATCGCGGGACCGATCAATGGGATTCGCAATCGCTGGCAAGTGGAGTTCTCACGCTTCAATTTCTTTATGGCTTAGATACCGACAACGACGGTTTGCCGAATCAGTTTCTTAATGCTGCGACGATTAACCAAAAAGAAAGTGCCACCGGTCAATCTGAAGGCAGTGTCTGGCGGCATATCGTTGCAGTTCATATCGCGTTAGTTATGCAGGCGTCGGCAGACTTAGTTGACCAATCTCCACCTGATACGCTCGATCTCTTTGGTAGTTTTTATTCGGATGCCTATGCCTTGACAGATCGGGGTACTCATTTTTCTTTGTCGGATTTTCCATCCATACAGAGAAAACGTTTGAGTCGAGTATTTGATAGGTTAGTTTTTTTACGTAATCACGCCCTACTGAATCAACAAACTGGGCCGCAACAAAGCGAACGTAATCAGTAGCCGACTTTCTTCTTTGCGTGACGATGACAAATCAATCGACAAAGATTTCTTGGGGGTGCCATGGCCGTCGTGGCTTTACTTTGCTGCCTTGCATTGTGTTGACGTCAATTTTGCTGGTGATGTCACTAGCCACGCTTCGGATAGGACATGATTTTCGAACGCTCACTGCAGGCAATGTCGATCGATTGATTGCCAGTGAAGCTGCAGAGGCGGCATTACACGATGCGCATCAACATCTGACTATGATGGATGATCCACTGTCATTAATGAGTAACGACGTGGTGTATGAATTTGGCAGCGTAACTGGAGATAACTTTCCCTCGGGCGGTCGAATGCAATCGAAATTACCTCCCGAGTATCAGTTTGAAATGGTTAGCGCCTTTCGGTATGCAGGTATTGTTCGAATTACAGCAATAGGTCGTGGCTTGTTTGCGACGACGCGATTTGTTGCTCAGGCTGATTACGCCATTCAGTTGTGTCCGGAAGATTTAACGGATCCGTGTGAACGACGGCTACGCCAACTCGCTTGGAGAGAGAGGTTAGATGACTAAGCACGTTCTAACCAATGGATATGGCCAGCGATTTTTTTGTCTGAATCGACTGGATCCACGATCAGGGTTTAGCATGATCGAATATCTCGCGACGCTTGTGATCGCAGCGATTCTGTTATTGATGACATCGTCCAATTTTCGACCTGTGATTGATCGATCACGTGTTACCGCGGCGATGAGTGAGTTTCACACAGCTATATTGCTGGCACGAGCTGAGGCTATGCGGCGACAGACTCGTATTGATGTGATTCCCTTAGATTCTAAGGATTGGAGCAAAGGATGGTTGGTGCTGATTGACGTAAACAATAATCAGCAATTGGATGCGGGCGATGTACTACTGCATCACAGTCAGTCTGAAACTAAGGGGTTGGCCGTAGAAGCTAAGCTGCGTGATAGTAAAAAATCCTACCTTGCCTTTGATACGAGTGGACGTCCGCGTAGCGCAGCCAGTAGCCAAATTCCGCAAATCGGGTCATTCATTTTTGCAGTCAGTGCTCAGCGTCTTAAGATCATTATTAGTTTTTTAGGCCGTGTTCGCGTATGCGATCCCGATAAAGACAGCGCCACTTGTTAAAATGATGAATCTTTCGCATCCGCGGCTTGTTCATCCCCTTTTTTTGCACACCCTGAATTCGCAATCACGTGAAAATTTCTAATGACATCGAAGCCATGCAGCTCGCCCTAAAGCAGGCGGAGCTGGGTCTTTTCATCACCAGCCCAAATCCGCGGGTTGGTTGCGTGATCGTTAAAGAGGGTGTCGTGATAGCTCAAGGTCATACGCAGCCGGCGGGTCAGGCACATGCGGAAGTTGCGGCACTGCGTGATGCGGCATCGCGTGGAGTCGATGTGAGCGGCGCAACGGTGTATGTAACGCTTGAGCCGTGTAGCCATCATGGGCGAACCCCGCCGTGCACGGACGCGCTGATTCAAGCAGGTGTCGGTCGTGTGGTTGCCGCCATTGACGATCCGAATCCCATGGTTGCAGGTCAGGGGCTGGCACGACTAAGCGCAGCAGGAATACTCACCGAGGTTGGAGTGTTGGCTGATCAGGCGCGAGAAATGAATATCGGTTTTTTTTCGCGCATGCAGCGTGGCCGGCCTTGGGTGCGTATGAAAATCGCCGCTAGCCTTGATGGGGGAACCGCGCTGCTGAATGGGGTCAGTCAATGGATTACCTCAGAGCCTGCACGTGCTGATGGTCATGCTTGGCGTGCACGTGCTTGCGCCATTCTCACTGGCATGGGTACGGTTGAGCAAGATGATCCTCAGTTAACCGTGCGTGCAGTAAGCACGTCACGTCAGCCGCGACGAATTGTGCTGGATAGTCAGTTGCAGATCAGTTCTTCAGCTCGCGTACTGGAAGGTGGTGGTACATGGATAGTCAGCGCGCAGCGTGATGATGTGCGCGAAGCTGAATTGACTGCGCGCGGTGCAGAGATTATTCATTTGCCTTCGAATGCGGGTAAGGTCGATTTACATGCGCTGATGCAGGAATTAGGAAAGCGCGAAATTAATGAGTTGCATGTAGAAGCAGGATTCAAATTAAATGGTTCGTTATTGCGTGCGGGCTGCGTTGATGAATTGCTGATTTATATGGCGCCTTGTTTATTAGGTCCAGCGCAGGGGATCGCCAACTTACCTAAGTTGAGCGAGTTATCGTCGCGTATACATTGTCACTTTCATGATGTGCGTTCTATCGGTGATGATTTGCGTCTGCTCGTTCGTATGTCTTAATTATTTAAAAAATTTTCAGCCGGATAAAACTACATTATGTTTACAGGAATTGTTGCAGCAGTAGGCCAGATTAAGAAGATCGAACCGTTTGATAATAACGGCGGCGTGCGCCTGCAGATCGATAGCGGTGGTTTGCCTATGGACGATGTGGCTATCGGTGATTCGATTGCGATCAATGGCGCCTGTATGACGGTGACGCAAAAAACTGCTCAGGGTTTCTGCGTCGATGTTTCGCGTGAAAGTTTGAATTGCACAGCAGGATTAGATGCTGAGGGCGAAGTCAATTTAGAAAAAGCACTCACGCTGGCTGAGCGCCTCGGAGGTCATCTGGTGTCAGGGCATGTGGATGGTTTGGGTATAGTTACGCATTTTGCTGCGGTCGCAGAGTCCTGGCGTTTGGATGTATTGGCTCCGCAAGCGCTGGCAAAGTACTTCGCCTACAAGGGCTCCGTTGTGGTTAATGGCGTCTCGCTCACCGTTAATAGCGTGCTCGATAGCCAGCAAGGCTGCACCCTCTCAATCAATCTCATACCGCATACCATTAGCGTTACTACCCTCAAGCATTTGAAGGTGGGCAGCCGAGTGAACCTTGAGGTTGATTTGATTGCGCGCTATGTGGAACGCATGCTGAGTTCTGAAATGTTGTCAAAAAAAGTTTAAATTCTTTGGGGTGGCCTGCGACTACCTTGCGAGATTGGTGACGGCTCGCTGGCGAAATCCTATAAAATGGCGAGCCGTTCGAGAGTCGCCTTCATGTCCATATCCAGTACCAAAGAGATCATTGCTGAGCTACGTGCCGGCCGCATGGTCATCCTCGTTGACGAGGAAGACCGTGAAAACGAGGGCGACCTTGTTTTAGCTGCCGAGTTCGTGACACCTGAAGCCATTAACTTCATGGCCAGACATGGTCGCGGTTTAATTTGCTTGACCCTGACCGAGGAACGCTGCGATCAGCTGAACCTGCCGTTGATGACATCGCGCAATGGCACTTCTTACGGAACCAACTTCACCGTATCGATTGAGGCGGCTGAGGGCGTCACCACAGGGATTTCTGCTGCTGATCGTTCTAAAACCATAGAAGTGGCGGTCGCTCGTCATGCCAAGTCGTCTGACATTGTGCAGCCAGGCCATGTGTTTCCTTTGCGCGCACAGCGCGGTGGCGTGCTTATGCGTGCAGGTCATACCGAGGCAGGTTGCGATTTATCTGAGCTTGCGGGTTTGACGCCAGCGGCGGTCATTTGCGAAATACTTAAGGATGACGGCAGCATGGCGCGCTTGCCTGACCTGATGGAATTCGCGCGCGAGCATCAATTAAAAATCGGTACGATTGCCGATCTGATTCATTACCGAAGTCAGACAGAAAGTATTGTGGAGCGTGTTGCTGAGCGCAGCATGCAAACCTCGTACGGTCAATTTCATGCGATTGCGTTTCGCGATACGCCAAGCCGAGGTGCTCATCTGGCGTTGGTCCATGGTGACATTAGCCCTGATAAAGAAACGCTGGTTCGGGTACACCAACCGGTGTCAATACTGGATTTGCTCGACACCGAAGCGACCACGCATTCATGGAATATCGCCACAGCTATGCAGGCCATACAGCGGGCTGAGCGCGGCGTGATTGTATTGCTCAATTGTGAGGAGTCGGCTGAGCAGATGTTTGCGCAGTTCAATGCGCTGTGCCAACCACAACCGACCAAGCCAACGCGTACCGAGCGTATGGATTTGCGCACCTATGGCATTGGCGCACAAATTTTGCGACAGTTAGGTGTGGCACGAATGAAGTTGCTAGCTAATCCCCGCAAAATGCCTTCAATGGCGGGTTTCAATCTGGAAGTGACTGGCTATCAGGCCAGTCCTGAACTCTGAAGCAGGAGGCGATATGAGTATAGGAATTTACGAATCGAATTTTGATGGCGAGGGTTTACGCATCGGCATCGTTCAGGCGCGTTTTAATGAAGACGTTTGTCATGGCTTGCGCTCAGCGTGTTTGGCTGAATTAAAACAACTCGGCGTTCAAGATGACGATGTCTTGCTAGTCACTGTGCCAGGCGCGCTTGAGATACCTTTAGCTTTGCAGAAGATGGCCGAGTCGGCACAGTTCGATGCGTTGATTGCGCTGGGTGCTGTAATTCGTGGTGAAACCTATCACTTCGAATTAGTCGCTAATGAATCGGGCCGGGGTATTTCCAACATTGGTAAAGAGTTTGGAATACCCGTAGCGAATGCCGTTTTAACGACTGAAGATGACGAACAAGCCGAAGCGCGTATGTCAGAAAAAGGGACAGATGCAGCACGAGTGGCGGTTGAAATGGCCAATCTAGTGATGGTCTTGGATGAACTGGCTGATGAAGCCGGTGATGATTAAGTGAAATATGACCCTCAAATCTATACACGCTAATCCGAATAAAAATCGTACGCCACGTCATCGTGCGCGCGAATTTGCGCTTCAGGGTCTTTATCAGTGGCTGATCAATCGCGATGATGCCGGAGTGATTGACGCGCACATCCGCAATGCGTTTGGTTTTGAAAAAGCTGATGCCGAGCATTTTGATGTGCTCTTGCACGGCACCATCCGTGATGTGGATCTTCTGCGGGCAGAAATTAGTCCATTGATTGATCGCTCTATTGATCAGCTATCACCGATTGAACACGCTGCTTTATTGATTGGTGCGTTTGAACTCAAGCATCACATCGAAATTCCCTACAAAGTAGTGATCAATGAAGCCGTTGAACTCACTAAATCATTTGGTGGTATCGATGGTCACAAATACGTGAACGGCGTGTTGGATAAACTCGCTGGTAGTTTGCGTGCCACCGAGATTGCTGCAGGTCGTTGACCTCAGCTTTCCAGTCTGACTTTTGCTATGAATTTCACTCTCGCACATCGCCTGCAAGAGATAGCACCATTTCGTGTAATGGAAGTGATCAAGCGTGCTGCTGAATTAGAGCAGGCGGGTCGTTCCGTTATTCACATGGGCATAGGCGAGCCAGATTTTCCAACCGCTGAACCCGTACTTAAGGCAGCCGCGCGCGCAATGGAAGAGGGTGCCATGCGCTACACCTCGGCGATGGGTTTGCCGACGTTGCGTCAAGCAGTGTCAGATCATTATCAAAATAAATTTACGCTGGATGTGCCAGCCTCACGCATAGTTATAACTGCAGGTGCATCCGGTGCGTTGCTGTTGGCGTGCGCGGCACTGATAGAGCGCGATAGTGAAGTGTTGATGCCCGACCCTAGTTATCCCTGCAATCGACACTTCGTTGCTGCATTTGAAGGTCGCGCAAAATTAATTCCCAGTGGCCCCGCAGAGCGTTTTCAGCTGACAGCGAATCAAGTCGAATCTCATTGGGGTCCTGACACATCAGGTGTGTTACTAGCATCACCTTCGAATCCCACCGGTACATCGATTGCTGCGGACGAATTATCACGTATTGTTGAGGTGGTTCGTGCAAAAGGTGGATTTACCCTAGTGGATGAAATCTATCAAGGCTTGAGTTATGACTCACCACCAGAATCGGCGCTCGCCCTAGGAGATGATGTCATTGTGATTAATAGCTTTTCAAAATACTTCAACATGACTGGATGGCGCCTAGGTTGGTTAGTGGTGCCACCACAGATGCTGTCTGCGATTGAGAAGCTGTCGCAAAATATGTTTATCTGTGCTTCCAGTGTGGCGCAGCACGCAGCCTTAGCGTGTTTTAGTTCCGAGGCAAGTGCGATCTATGAGTCGCGTAAGGCTGAATTTCAACGTCGTCGTGATTTCATTGTGCCGGCGCTGAAAAAACTACAGTTCGACATTCCAGTGTTACCAGACGGCGCGTTTTACGTTTATGCCGATTGCACTCATTGGAGCGATAATGCAGAAAAGCTAGCTAGCGATATTTTAGAAAGCACCGGCGTTGTGTTGGTGCCGGGTGCAGATTTTGGTACCCATTCAGCGCAGCGTTACATCCGTGTATCGTATGCGACCTCAATGGACAATCTGGTCGAGGCGGTGCGTCGACTTACTGAATTTTTTCGAAACCGCCATTCCTTGGATTGATAACGAACCGTCTTTACTCAATGAATCCCACCCCACCGTTCCATTAATAAAAACTAAAGGAGATGACTATGAAACCTAACTTTGTAAAACGTATCGGTCTGGTTAAGAAACGCAAAGACCTGAGCTACGAACAATTCGTCGATCATTGGCTGAATGTGCATGCTGAGTTGTGTAAGAAGCTGCCGAATATGCACCGTTACTCGGTCAACCTAGTAGCGCGCGAACAAGTTGCCGCCTTTGGCTACGATGGTTTTTCTGAGTTGTGGTTTGATTCAGAGGAGTCACTCAAGGCATCACTCGGAAGTCCGGAAGGGAAAACCTTGTTAGCCGATCTGCCGAACTTCACCGACAGCATTCATCCATTGGTGGTGGAAGACTATTTGATGCTGGACTAATACGTTGTTCATGCGCTGAAGTTTCTCTTTAGCGGCATAAAAAAACCCCGTCTAAGTAACGGGGTTTTTTATTTATTGAAAGAGTCAGTCTCGACTCTTTTTGAATATCGCTTTTTTTATCAGGCGGGCTCGTCCACATGCATGCGGATAGGCGCTGATTCTTCCAGTGCTTTGGCTTCGCGTAGGCCATCAGTTTCCGGCGCAGGTGCCTGTGGTGTAAACGTTGGTACCCGCTTGCCACTGGCTACGGCCTGTAGTCGCGAGTATTCAGCTAACACCTTGGCAGCATAGCCACCATCCGATTCCAAGTTGCCAGCGCCGACATACAGCTTCAAGCCAGCTTCCACCGAGCCCGAGCGGCGGATCAAATCTTTTAGAATCTGAGCACCCACCTGAATGTTAGCCACAGGATTCAACACCGATTTACTGCCGCCATGGTCATAAAATTTCGTTTGATGAACCTTGGCCATGACTTGCATCAGACCTTGAGCGCCAACGGAACTCTCTGCAAAAGGATTGAAACGGGATTCAATCGCCATAACAGAGAGCACTAGCAGCGGATCAAGTTTGACTTCGTGTGCTGAGCTATACGCAGTTTCTACCAGCATCTTGCTGGCCGACTGAGCGATACGATACCGCTTCGCGATCCAGTTGATGACGTAGACCTGCTCTTTTGCTGATGCAGAATTGGCAGGTGAGTCGCTGGCTGATAGTGCTGCATCTGCGGCGTTGTTCTGAAACTGAGCAACGTCTACATAGCCGAGTTCACGCGATTGACTCTCATAACTGTATTCATCCCAAAAAGGGGAGAGTACTTTGATACGATCGGTCAGCTCTGGCCTGAAAAACATTAGGGTCATGGCTGCGATCGAGGCCAAACCCAGCAACGTTAATGCGTTGTGAGCTTTAGAAGCCAGGCTGCTGCTGATACTGCCGAGTTGCTGCATCCATTTATCTGCACTGACCAACGCTGCTACTTTGTGTCGAGTATTCATATTACCTCCTGAATCTTCGCGGCCCTCAAAGCGCCTGGCAAAACCTACCTGGTGTCTTCCCTGCGATGCTGCAATCTCCGTTGCTAGCATGGCAAGTCGCCAGTTATGTTTTGTCAGGCACTCTGAGATGAGGCCAATTGCAAGCGTGCTTCGTGCTTCAATTCACCGCGAGACAAAAAAATCATTTGCAGCCAAACTGCAGGCCTTGCAAATGTCGGTGTTGCTTTGGTACGCACCGGTTTGGGTGCGAAAGCAATCTTTTGTGGGGCTTACATTGAACCGAACAAATTTGAACGATTCCCCCTGGTTGCGGGACAGCTTTACTTCCCCCTCTGGTCTGGATCGCTCCAGCCGCTGTCCTTTAAAATTTTGCGGATTGTATGGTTGCGTTTATATCGAGTCAATACTGAATAAAAGAAAATCTATAACTATAAGTTATGACATTTTATGTATTAACTAGCAATTACCCATAAAATCAGCTACTTAGAATAATTAGCTAAGCATCTACATACCACTTTGAAAAAACTCAAAAACTGATGAAATATTCTGATCTGAGAGATTTTATTGCCAAGCTGAAACAATCTGGTGACTTGGTCGAGATTGATGTTCCTGTCTCTCCGAATCTGGAAATGACAGAGCTGTGCGATCGAACGCTGCGTGCAGGCGGCCCGGCCCTTTTGTTTAATCAACCCACCGGCCACACGATTCCAGTCTTGGGTAATTTATTTGGAACACCCAAGCGGGTAGCCATGGGCATGGGAGCCAGTGATGTCGGCGAGTTAAGGCGCATCGGGCACCTGTTAGCTAGGCTCAAAGAGCCGGAGCCCCCAAAAGGCTTTCGTGATGTGCTGGGTCTGGGCTCACTCGTTAAGTCCGTCTGGGACATGGCGCCTAAGGAACTGAGTTCGGCGCCTTGCCAAGAGATAGTGTGGGAGGGGGCGGATGTCGATTTGTCGCGCCTACCTATTCAACACTGTTGGCCGGGCGATATTGCTCCTCTAATTACATGGGGTCTGGTTATTACTAGAGGCCCTAATAAGAAGCGTCAAAATCTTGGTATCTATCGCCAGCAAGTCCTGGGTCGCAATAAGCTCATCATGCGTTGGCTGGCTCATCGGGGTGGGGCGCAGGATTTCCGCGAACATTGCCTGACCAATCCTGGCAAACCCTACCCAATAGCCGTGGCACTGGGCGCAGACCCCGCCACTATATTAGGAGCCGTTACTCCAGTGCCAGACAGTTTGTCGGAATATCAGTTTGCTGGCTTATTGCGCGGCAGTCGGACCGAGTTGGTCAAAGCGATAGGCAGCGAGTTACGTGTGCCAGCCTCGGCTGAGATTGTTTTAGAGGGGCATATTTACCCGGAGACTGATTCAGAGCGTATCGTGCCCGATGGCGTATCGCCACCACCGAATACCTGTTTTGAACATGCGCTCGAAGGTCCCTTTGGTGACCATACGGGTTATTACAATGAGCAGGATTGGTTTCCGGTGTTTACCGTCGATCGCATTACGATGCGACGCAACCCTATTTATCACTCGACCTACACTGGTAAACCACCGGATGAGCCTGCGGTGCTCGGTGTGGCATTGAATGAAGTGTTCGTGCCGCTTTTACAAAAGCAGTTTTCCGAGATTACCGACTTTTACTTACCGCCCGAGGGCTGCAGTTACCGCATGGCGGTGGTGCAGATAAAAAAATCCTATCCGGGCCATGCCAAGCGCGTGATGTTCGGCGTGTGGAGTTTTTTGCGGCAGTTCATGTATACCAAGTTTATTGTGGTGGTGGATGATGATGTCGATATACGCGACTGGAAAGAAGTGATCTGGGCCATAACTACGCGCGTTGATCCTATACGTGACACCACACTCGTTGATAACACGCCGATCGATTATCTTGATTTTGCGTCGCCGGTGAGTGGCTTAGGTAGCAAAATGGGCATCGATGCCACCAACAAGTGGCCCGGTGAGACGTCGCGTGAATGGGGGCGCACGATTGCAATGGATGCAGAAGTGAAATCGCGCGTTGATGCTATATGGCAGGGCTTGAATCTGGGTTGATACTTATTCAGATAGTCGCCTCACCTGCGTTTTTGAGTGAGTGATTGCTGATAGAATCGAGCCTGGCGGGCCCCTGCGCATTGTGGCATGGTCAACCTGGTCAGGTCGGGAACGAAGCAGCCACAGCCATATACTGCAAGTGCCGCAGACAAGGCTCGCCTTTATCGTCCTGTATTCTTCCTGCGCATAGCCCACCCTCGGGTAAAATGACGCACTTGAACTTCACAGTGCCGTCTATGTCTTATCAGGTTCTTGCCCGCAAATACCGTCCCAAAAATTTCGACAGCCTGGTTGGGCAGGATCACGTGGTTCGTGCGCTCACGCACGCGCTTGAAAACAAGCGTTTGCATCACGCCTATCTATTTACAGGGACACGCGGTGTAGGTAAGACCACGCTGTCACGTATTCTTGCCAAATCGCTGAATTGTCAGGGTGTCGATGGGCAAGGCGATATCACTGCTCATCCCTGTGGCCGTTGCGATGCCTGTACGTCGATTGATGCCGGCCGCTTCGTTGATTACATCGAAATGGATGCTGCATCGAATCGCGGCGTCGATGAGATGGCGCAGCTGTTAGAGCAAGCTATTTATGCTCCGTCCAATGCGCGCTTCAAGGTCTACATGATCGATGAAGTCCACATGCTCACCAGCCACGCATTCAATGCGATGCTAAAGACGCTCGAAGAGCCTCCTGAGCATGTGAAGTTCATATTGGCGACCACTGATCCACAAAAAATTCCGGTGACTGTGCTGTCACGCTGTCTGCAATTTAATCTTAAACAAATGCCGCCTGGGCATATTGTTTCGCATTTAGAAAATATTCTTGCGCAAGAGCAGATTAGTTTCGATACGCCCGCTTTACGCTTGCTCGCGCAAGGAGCGCAAGGTTCTATGCGCGATGCTTTGTCATTAACTGATCAAGCGATTGCGTACTCGGCGGGTAAGGTCACGCTCGAGGCCGTGCAAGGCATGTTGGGCGCTTTAGATCACACGTACTTAGTAAGGCTGATGGATGCGCTGGCCGCTCAAGACGGCGCATCATTACTCGCAGTGGCTGACGATATGGCTGCGCGTAGTCTTTCATGGAGTGCCGCGCTTCAAGATTTGGGCACGCTATTAAATCGCATCGCGATTGCACAAGCTGTACCTGCTGCGTTACCCGATGATTTGCCTGAACTGGAAGATATACAGCGCTTAGCTGCGCAGTTCTCGGCAGAAGATGTCCAACTGTTTTATCAAATTGTGGTTCATGGACGCCAAGAGTTGGGGCTCGCGCCGGATGAATATGCGGGCTTCACCATGACCTTGTTGCGGATGCTGGCGTTTACTCCGCTGTATTCCGGCGGCGATAACAAGCCCCAGTCTATGCCTGCCTCAGCAAAATCGGTTGCGGCATTAGCAAAAACATCGACTGCTGCAAAAGCTTCAATTCCAGCGGCAGCAACAGTCGTGGTTTCAAAGGTAAACGATAGTTCAGCTCCCGCTGGTACTAAAGCGCCTAGCCCTGCGATGGCTGCATTAGCAGCAGCACGCGGCGGAAAAACATCGAAGTTATCGGGCGAGCTTGCATCCGATCCTATCTCGCCACCTTTTCCCGTAACGTCAGATTCGCGCGTTTCTTCTGCTACACATTCTCAAAAAAAAACTGAACTGAATTCAGCACCAGTAAAGACGATTGTTGATGAGGTCGTCGAGCAGAGTGCAGTGCCAATCAATGTCACAGTATCATCATCGCTGACAGCAACGATGGCGACCACGAATGCGACGACAGCGATCGATTGGCCCGTAATAGTGACAAAACTAGAGCTACGCGGTGTGGCTCACCAGTTAGCAACACAAAGCGAGTTGTTGCGTGTGCATGAAGATGATGTCGTCATTAAAATCGACTTGCGAATTCCAGTTGACACCTTGCTATCAGCGGGAAGTACTGAAAAGCTCGCGACCGCCTTGACGGGCTATCTACACAAAAAAGTGTCGATTACGACCGAGATCGGTGTGGTGCGCCAGACCGCACACGCGGCCACTCTGGCTGAGCAGGCAGATCGTTTGCAGCAAGCTGAGCAAACCTTAGAAAACGATCCCTTTGTACAAACCTTAAAGCGCGAATTCGGTGCGACGATTGTGCCCGGATCTGTACGACCGATTTTATTTGATTAAATGAGGAGTTCACCATGATGAAGGGCCAACTTGCCGGTCTGATGAAACAGGCGCAGGCCATGCAAGACAACATGAAAAAGATGCAGGACCAACTCGCGATGATAGAAGTCGAAGGTCAGGCTGGTGCAGGAATGGTTAAAGTATTGATGACCTGTAAAAACGATGTGAAGCGCGTATCGATTGATCCTTCGCTATTGGGTGATGATAAAGATATGTTGGAAGATTTAGTTGCAGCGGCATTTAATGATGCCGTTCGCAAGGCTGAAGCGACCACTAATGAAAAAATGTCGGGCATGACGGCGGGTTTACCTTTGCCTCCCGGCTTTAAGCTGCCGTTCTAAAAGCGCTGGCGAGTGAAAATTTCCTCTAGCCTTGATTTTTTGAGTGATGCATTGCGTCGCTTGCCAGGTGTCGGTCCAAAGTCTGCACAAAGAATTGCCTATCACCTCATGCAGCATGATCGTGAGGGAGCAGCACAACTAGCGCGCGCACTAACGCAAGCGGTTGATCGCGTTCATCACTGCGCACTGTGCAATACCTTTACTGAAAGCGACGTCTGCGAAACCTGTCTGGATGCTGATCGCGATGCCGGTTTGTTGTGCGTCGTTGAGACACCAGCAGATCAGTTGATGATTGAGCAGACTATGACGTACAAAGGTTTGTATTTTGTATTGATGGGTCGTCTTTCTCCACTCGATGGTATCGGGCCAAAAGATTTGCACCTCGATAGGCTGGTTAGTCGTGCGACGGACGGTGTTGTGACTGAAGTTGTACTAGCAACTAACTTCACCAACGAAGGTGAAGCGACCGCGCATTACATTAGTGAGACCTTAAAACAACGTGGACTGAGCGTAAGTCGCATTGCGCGTGGGGTACCCGTAGGTGGCGAGCTTGAGTATGTCGATGCAGGAACTATTGCGCGCGCCATGCTAGACAGGCGCAGCACGTAAACAACTATCTTCAAATACTTTTTCCGAGCTTATGATGAATAAAAAAAATAAAGAATCAGCTTCGGTAGGACCCATGGCAGGAATAAAAGTACTCGAATTGGGTACTTTAATTGCCGGCCCTTTTTGTGCACGTATGTTGGCTGAGTTTGGTGCGGAGGTCATTAAAATCGAAGCGCCGGGTGAGGGCGATCCGATTCGTAAATGGCGTGTACTGAAAGATGGAAATTCGCTCTGGTGGTACGTCCAGAGTCGAAATAAAAAGAGTATTACTCTCAATATGAAGGACAAGCGTGCGCAAGAAATTGCACAACGTCTGGCGTTGGACGCCGACATTATTATTGAAAATTATCGACCTGGTGTGCTTGAGAAATGGAATCTCGGTTTCGATCAATTAAAAGTGATTAATCCTGCTGCGATCATGGTGCGTTTGTCGGGTTATGGGCAGACAGGACCCTTGCGTGATGCACCGGGCTTTGGCGCGATTGGTGAATCGATGGGTGGTTTGCGCTATGTGTCGGGTCATCCTGATCGGCCGCCGGTTCGTATTGGTATTTCTATTGGTGATTCGGTCGCCTCTTTGCATGGTGCCATTGGTGCGTTGATGGCCTTACGTCATCGTGATGCAACCGGCGGTCGCTGGAATGGAAAATCTGGCACAGAGTGCGTAGCAGGGCAAGGTCAGATGGTTGATGTGGCTTTGTATGAAGCGGTATTCAACATGATGGAGTCGCTGGTGCCAGAGTATGATCACGCGGGTGTAGTGCGTGAGCGCACAGGCGGTGCGTTACCAGGGATTGTGCCGTCGAATACCTACACAACCGGTGACGGTGAAAATATCGTGATTGCAGGGAATGGCGATGCCATCTTTAAGCGACTCATGAGCGCGATTGGACGACAGGATATGGCCGACGATCCTGCGCTGGCAAACAATGCCGGTCGGGTACCTGCAACCCAAGCGATTGATGAAGCGATTCAGTCATGGTGTTCTACGCAGACGATTGATGCCGCATTGGCTGTGCTTCAAGGGGCTGACGTGCCGGTATCGAAAATTTATTCAGTGCGCGACATGATGCAAGATCCGCAGTTTCTTGCGCGGCAAATGTTTGAACAGCATATGTTCAAAGATGGCACTTCTATCAAGCTGCCTGCGGTGACGCCGAAATTATCTGAAACGCCAGGCTCAACGCGTTGGATAGGGCCGGACTTGGGTGAGCATACGGACGAAGTACTAAAAACACTCGGTTATTCAGATCCAGAGATTGCTGAATTTCGGAATGCAGGCGTTGTTTAATTCAGTGATGTGGCTCTCACCCTGAGTGATGGCGTGTATGTGTAGACGTTTAGGTGTGTACGACCACCATAGCTTTACTTTGCTGCGTTGATTAATTGCTCTAATTTTTCTGAGTCAGCACAAAAGAGTCGTATACCTTCAGCTAATTTTTCTGTGGCCATCGCATCATCATTCAAAGCAAGTCGGAAAGCTGACTCATTCAAGGTGATTTTTTGAATCACAGCAGCGGCCGCTTTTTTTGCCGATAACTTGGGCTCAATTTGATCCTGCGCATCACGTAATTTTTGCAAGAGCTCTGGGCTGATGGTTAACAAATCACATCCCGCTAATTCAAGGATTTGCGATGTATTGCGAAAACTCGCACCCATGACTTCCGTTGGGTAGCCAAATTTTTTGTAGTACTCATAAATACGGTCTACCGACTGCACACCAGGATCATCGGCACCTGTGTACTCTGTGCCCGTCGCTTTTTTGTGCCAGTCATAGATTCGGCCTACAAATGGCGAAATTAATTGCGCACCTGCTTCCGCTGCAGCAATGGCTTGTGGCAGACAAAACAACAGCGTCATGTTGCAGTGTATGCCTTCTTTCTCAAGTACTTTGGCGGCTTGTATACCTTCCCAAGTCGAAGCGATTTTAATTAACACACGTTGACGAGATACACCTGCGGCATCGTAAAGAGCAATTAACTGTCGTGCTTTTTGTAGGGTGGCTTGCGTGTCAAATGAAAGGCGTGCGTCAGTTTCGGTGGATACCCGGCCTGGAATAATCGCCAGTATTTTTTTCCCGAACTCGACCAGTAAATGATCAACCATCTCGCTGGTTGATTTACCTGGATGGTTTTGTAGTACGTGATCCAACACAGAACGATACTCAGGTTTTTGAACCGCTTTAAGTATCAGTGAAGGATTCGTAGTCGCATCTTGCGGCGCAAAGGCTTGCATCGATTGAAAGTCGCCGGTATCAGCAACTACAGTAGTGTACTGTTTTAGCTGGTCGAGTTGATTCATTTCAGTGTTTCTTTTGCAAAGTGCGGGCGATCAAGCCCGCAGTAGATCCGTCATGGGTATGAGTTGATGTTTTGCCTTCGAGTTCAGGTAGTATGCGCGCGGCGAGTGTCTTGCCACGTTCTACACCCCACTGATCAAAACTATTGATATCCCACAGCACCCCCTGCACAAATGTTTTGTGTTCGTAGAGGGCTAACAGGGCGCCCAAAGTCGTAGGCGTCAGCCTATCCATGAGTAATGTGTTGCTGGGCCGATTACCTGGCAGCACACGAAACTCAGCGAGTGCTTCACCTTCATGACCGGCTCGTTCATCTTTTTGATGCCCCACCATCAATGCCTCTGCTTGTGCGAAACAATTCGCGAGCAAAGTGTGTTGTTGGTTAGCGCGATCATGTGATGGATTGATCGCAGCGATAAAATCAACGGGTACTAAATCGGTACCTTGATGCAGCATTTGGAAGTAAGCGTGCTGACCGTTGGTGCCCGTGCTACCCCAAATCACTGGTGCGGTCGGTGACGTGACAGGGATGCCAGCGTTGTTAACACGCTTACCGTTACTTTCCATATCAACTTGCTGCAAGTGGACGGGGAATAAACGCAAGTCTTCGTGATAGGGCGCAATCAGGTGCGACGCGCTTCCGAAATACTGACGGTACCACCAGCCGAGTAAGCCCAGCATCACGGGCATATTTTTCTCAAGCGGTGACTCTTGAAAATGTTTGTCCATCGCATGCGCGCCCGCTAAGAACGCGCGAAAATTTTCCATGCCAACAGCGATAGCGACTGACAGACCAATCGCCGACCATACAGAATATCGACCACCTACCCAATCCCAGAAGGGCAGCATGTTGGCTGTATCAATGCCGAATTCAGCCACGGCTTTCGCATTCGTTGATACAGCAACAAAGTGTTTTGCTAGATCGGTCGTCTTACCTTTAGTTAGAAACCATTCGCGTGCGACGCGTGCATTAATCAACGTTTCTTGTGTGGTAAAACTTTTCGATGCGACGATGAAGAGTGTTGTTTCAGGTGATAAATCAGCCAGAACGGCATCGATGGCATGACCATCGACGTTGGATAAAAAATGTACGTGTAATCCCGGTTTGATAAAGGGTCGCAGCGCTGAGCATGCCATCGCTGGACCGAGATCTGATCCACCAATACCAATATTCACCACATCGGTAATCACCTTGCCAGTAAAGCCTAGCCATTCGCCGCTGCGCACTCGTTGGGATAGCTTATCCATGCGATCCAACACTTGCTGGACTTCGCTACTTAGAACTTCGCCATTGAGTTCATAGCGCTGCTCTGCAGGAGCGCGCAACAGAGTGTGAAGCGCAGGTCGATGTTCTGTTGCGTTGACTGGTTCACCTTGGAACATCGCATCACGTCGTTGCTCTAAGTCGCATGAGCGGGCAAAGCTGGTCAGTAGCGATACTGTGGTCGCATCGATATGGTTTTTTGAGTAATCGAGAAACAGGCCGGCCGCTTCCAGCGAAAAATGGTGGAAACGTTCTTTATCCTGAGCGAACAGCGCAGGTAGTTGCCACGCTCGCGCCAGCGCTGCGTGATCGGTAAGCGCTGCCAGGGAGGCTGTTTTGTTAGAAGTGAAGTCGGACATCAAAAGGGCGACTGGTGCTTTGCTATGCCGCATGCGTCAAAACCGCAATGTTACCTGCAGGAACTTGAAATTTTGCAAATTTCCGACAATTCTTGCTGTTAGTTCGTGATTATCGCAACCTGAAGTCCGTTCATTGGAGCCTTTTCAGGCTTTCTTCGTCTTGTGTCAGCGCAAACCTCGCCAAATTCCCCCTAAGAAATCCCATTCAACCCCCTAAATTCAAATTATTTGTGCGATTAACAACACTTTGTTCGAAAATTGCAGCTTTTTAGTTGTTAATTTACTAAACTAAATGTTGTTTTAAAGATAATTAATTCAGAGCTCGATTTTCCAGTGATGTTTTTGAGCGAATGGGGAGGTCATCATGCAAGCATTTTCAAGCACAGTTAGGGACATGTATGCGTTGGCTGAATACGCAGCGCCTGATCAATTTTTAACGCAGGCAATCAATCTGCTTCAAATGTGGATACGTTTTGATGGAGCTATCTTTGGTACCGGTGAAGGCGCGCAAAAAAATACCTTGGCGCTGCTCGAATCCTCGATGGAAGCACCCACCGCCACCGTACCTGAGACCATTATTTCGACGGCAGGCTCACCGGGGGATGCCAGCTCACGTTTTGCCAATGACCCCGTAGCACGCGGATTTCGTGATGCACCGTTTTCTCCCGAGCGAGGCGGTGTGCGCGAGCTGTATCGCAAGAGTCGTGATGGTAAGAAAGCGCCCGCTAAAGAGTTATCCGGTACGCGAAATCTTGCTGAAGAGTTGGGCTTATGCCATCTGATGGTCCATGGTGATGATCCCAAGCGTGTCGCTCCAGCACGCTGGATTGTGCTGTATCGCAAACACGATATACGCTTTGCGGATGCAGATGCTGCCTGTTTGCATGGATTGTGGATACATCTGTCGCGCGCATTAGCGATTAATCGCAGTCGCGTGTACGAACGGAATGCGCAGCGCGATAAGTCCCATGCCATTGCATCGTGTTTGATTTCATCCGATGGCCAAATAGAAATAGGCGATCAGCGTTTATTTGATTTGTTGGAGCGCGAGTGGCCAGAGAGCGCGCCCGATCGTATTCCTGCACAGGTGATGGAAATTTTGATGGTGGGTAAAACATTTCGCGGAACGCAAATTGAAATCAGTCTGCATCGTCAGAATGGAAGTTTGGCTTGTCGTGTGCGTCCAGTTGGAGCAATGGAAATACTCAGTCCACGTGAATTTGTAGTGGCAAAACGTTTTGCTGCAGGAATGAGTCATAAGCAGATTGCACGCGAACTCGGCGTTTCACATCACACTGTGCGCAATCAGCTAGCGCATTTGTACCGCAAGTTGAATCTGCACGACAAGATGTCGCTGGCCCAGTATTTGGCAACCAATGCAGCACCCGTTTAATTCGCGCTTACGGGCATTGCTTAAGTTCCTTAGACCTTCATCCGCTAAAATGCAGACTTCTCGCACGATGGTGGCCCTTATGACTCAGGATGAACTCAAACAAGCAGTCGCACGCTCTGCAATCGACTACGTAGTGGATGGCGAAATTATTGGGGTTGGCACTGGTTCAACAGCGAATTTTTTCATCGATGAACTAGGCAAGATCCGCCATCGTATTCGGGGTGCAGTTGCATCCTCCGAAGCAACGGCTAAGCGATTGAAATCTCACGGGATCACCGTATTTGATTTAAATGATGTGACCAAACTATCGGTGTATGTCGATGGCGCGGATGAAATCAATCATCAAGGTCAAATGATTAAAGGGGGTGGCGGTGCGTTAACGCGAGAAAAAATTGTCGCCTCTATCGCCGATCAATTTATCTGCATTGCCGATGAATCCAAACTAGTCGACGTGATGGGCAAATTCCCGCTACCGGTGGAAGTAATACCGATGGCGGAAAAAGCCGTCATGCGGCAATTGCTTGCGCTAGGCGCTCAGCCTGAACTGCGTATGAAAGAAGGCAAACCCTACGTTACCGACAATGGCTGTTGGATACTCGATGCTCGTGGTTTGCAGATTCATCATCCACTTGAACTCGAGCAGAAAATTAATGAGATCGCCGGTGTGGTGAGCGTAGGGCTATTTGCGAAAAAAGCGGCCTCAGTTTGTTTGCTGGGCTCGGGCTCTGGTGTGAAGACCTTGAAATTTTGAGGTTGTTAGACGTGAAATAAAACATGCGATTCGCTGTGCGCATCATCAGCTTCAAAAGCTTGCCGAAAAGAATTGTACATCCATGTGTTTACATCTGTCTCCCTCTAGGTTAAATTGCTGAATGTTGTAATGCTCTGGAAAGCGTTCATGCACACCACAAAAATTTTCAAAAATGGCAACTCTCAGGCAGTTCGAATTCCATCCGAACTTGCCTACGAGCGAACCGATATTGAGCTTGAAATCGAGCGCCGAGGCGAGGAGATTCTAATAAGGCCTGCTCGTCGGACCTTGGGAAAGGTGCTTGATAAATTTGCGCGCTTCTCTCCTGATTTCCTTGCTGAGGGAAGAGGAGATCACGATCAAGTGGAGCGAGATTCACTGTGAGTCCGAAGTACATGCTGGATACTAATATGTGTATCTATCTAATGAAGAACCAACCTACTCAGGTTGCAGATCGTTTTGCGCAGTGCTACGTGGGTGAAGTAGTGATGTCTGCGATAACATTCGCTGAGCTGAGCTATGGAGTTTCAGTTTCAGCGAACCCCAAAATAGACGCCCGCAATCTTTCTTCAATTGTGGATGATATTCCCGTAGCTCCTTTCGATTATCTTGCTGGAGCGGAGTACGGGCCGATTCGTTTCGCAACGCGTGAAAGTAAGAAGGACCATCTCGACAAGTTGATTGCTGCCCATGCAAAGGCACTGTCAGTGACTTTGGTCACTAACAATCTGAAGGACTTTGAAAAATACCCTGGTATCAAGACAGAGAATTGGCTTGTCTGAAGATAACTGAGGGTCAAAATAAAAAGCCCATCTTTTCAGCTGGGCGTTTGTGTTTGTTAGCTCTCCGACCTTTATCGAATCGGGGCTGATAATTAATTAGCAGGAGGCACATACCCTTGCGCCTCATCCGCACCATCGCCAAAAAAGTGTTTTTCCATTTGCGTCGCTAAATATTTACGTGCGCGCGCATCAGCTAAGTTCAACCGATTTTCATTCACCAGCATAGTCTGGTGCTTTAACCACGCGGCCCAGGCTTCTTTGGAGACGCTCTCCCAGATTTTTTTACCCATCTCGCCGGGATACGGTGCGAAATCCAGACCTTCGGCTTCTTTTTCTAGCTTGATGCAGTGAACCATGCGTGTCATTGAAAACTCCGTGCGAAAAATTATAGTCTTGTCGTTTCGGTGGGTCGCGATTTAAAGCTTCTTTATCAGCACCATCGATTTGCGCTGCCAGTTATACATGTTTTGTCTATCTTTGGGCAGATCATCAATACTGGCCATTACAAAGCCGCGTTTTAAAAACCAATGTGCCGCACGCGTCGTCAGCACAAATAATTGTCGAAATCCGGCGGCACGCGCGCGGGTTTCTAAGTGCTTTAACAAACGCTCGCCGTCGCCTTGTGCCTGTGAATCGGGGCTCACCGTCAGGCATGCCATTTCAGCCATTTTTTCGGCAGGGAAAGGATACAGGGCGGCGCAGCCAAAAATTACGCCGTCGTGCTCAATCACCGAAAAATAATCGACCTCACGTTCTATCAGCTCACGGCCACGTTTGACCAAGGTACCGTCGGCTTCCAATGGTTCAATCAGATGCAAAATACTCGCCACATCCTCAATCGTGGCTTCGCGCAGACTTTCCAGATTTTCTGACGAGATCATGGTACCCACACCATCGTGGGTAAAGACTTCTAGCAGAACAGAACCATCTACAGTATAAGGAACAAGATGAGCTCGCGGTACGCCCAAGTGCGTGGCGCGTGTAGCGGCTTCAAAATAATAGGCAGCATCTGTGTTCAGCGAACCTGAATCCAATATGGCTCCAGCCTGATGCGTCGATACTTCGCGAATCTCAGTCCCTGCAGCATCCGTAATCAGCGGTATCTCGGTAATAAAAATAAGTTTGTCAGCGCGTAGTGCAGTCGCAGCAGCCACCGCGACATCTTCCATGGCGAGATTGAACACTTCGCCCGTGGGTGAAAAACCCAGCGGCGAGAGCAGCACCAATCCACCGGCATTTAGAATCGGATTAATGGCTTCATAGGCGATTTTTCGAGCTAGGCCTGTCAGTTCATGGTCAACGCCATCAATGATGCCAACTGGGCGAGCAATCACAAAATTACCAGAGATAACGCGTATAGCTGCATTCGCCATCGGTGTATTCGGCAATCCCTGACTAAATGCGGCTTCGATATCGAGGCGTAATTCACCGGCGGCTTCTTTGGCGCATTCCAGCGCTACCTCATCCGTAATCCGTAGCCCATTGTGAAAGCGCGACTCGACCTTACGCAGTGCGAGTTGTTCTTCCACCTGCGGCCGGGAGCCATGCACCAGTACCACTCTTATGCCTAGTGCATGCAGTAGTGAGAGATCATGTGCTAGTACGGGTAGTGCACCCGCTACGACAAGCTCACCCGGAAACGCCACCACGAAGGTTTTGCCGCGGAAGGCGTGAATGTAGGGTGCGACAGAGCGCAGCCAGCTAACGAACTGAGTCAGATTGTCCATGGCTCGCATTATAATTCGCTCTGACATGTCCGCCTCTGAAACCCCGAAAAAAGTGCGGCCTGCTTCCGCCGCCGCCACTCGTTTACCGCCGCCTCGCCACCCGCTGCCGCCTGTCAGCTTTCCTGAAGAGCTGCCGGTTTCTGCTCGTCGTGCGGAGATCGCTGCTGCGCTGCAAGCAAATCAAGTCATTATCGTCAGTGGTGAAACCGGTTCCGGCAAAACCACCCAGCTGCCGAAAATCTGCTTATCGCTAGGACGTGGTGAGCGCGGCTTGATTGGGCATACCCAGCCGCGTCGCATTGCGGCGACCGCCACGGCCAAACGTATTGCGCAGGAGTTGGGTTCTGCGCCCGGTATGCATGTGGGCTACAAGATTCGCTTTAATGATGTGTTGTCCGATGGCGCGTGGGTCAAGCTAATGACCGATGGCATTTTGCTAGCTGAAACTCAAAGCGATCCGCTACTGCGCAACTACGACACATTGATTATCGATGAAGCGCATGAGCGCAGCTTGAACATCGATTTTCTTTTAGGTTATCTGAAGCAGTTATTACCTAAGCGACCTGATCTGAAAGTAATCATCACCTCGGCAACGATTGATGCGGATAGATTTTCACGTCATTTCGAAATCAACGGCCGTCCCGCTCCCGTGATTGAAGTCTCAGGACGTTTATATCCGGTTGAGATACGTTATCGCCCAGTCGAATCTGAACTGACGCAAAAAAATGCGAATGCAGGAACAACAGGCGCGACCAAACAAGTAGTAGCACCCACTACTAGCGCAGCGCGCGGTAAACAGCAACGCGATTTGATGGATGCAATTGTCGATGCGGTCGATGAATTGGCATTGAATGGCCCTGGTGATATTTTGATATTTCTTCCCGGTGAGCGCGAAATACGCGATGCTGCTGAAGCCTTGCGCAAGCATCATCCGCCGCATGTAGAGATCTTGCCTTTGTTTGCGCGTCTCTCGGCGCAAGAGCAAGAGCGTGTATTCAAAACGAGTAATGCGCGTCGCTTGGTACTTGCGACCAATGTCGCAGAAACTTCATTAACGGTGCCTGGCATACGTTTTGTGGTGGATGCAGGTACCGCACGCGTTAAACGCTATAGCTACCGTAACAAGGTTGAACAATTGCAGATTGAAGCGATCGCTCAATCAGCGGCGAATCAACGTGCGGGTCGTTGTGGACGTGTCGCTGCAGGTGTATGCATACGTTTATATGATGAGCAAGATTATTTGCAGCGACCGAAATTTACTGATCCGGAAATTCTGCGTTCGTCATTAGCAGCCGTTATTTTAAAAATGAAATCGCTGAAGTTAGGCGATGTAGAACAGTTTCCATTTATCGAGCCACCCTTAGGTCGGGCGATTGCAGATGGCTATCAGCTATTGCAAGAACTGGGCGCGGTGGATGATGCGCGCGAGCTCACACCCTTAGGCCGACAACTGGCCAAGTTACCGCTCGATCCGCGGGTAGGCCGAATGATGCTCGCTGGTCGGGATCATGATTGTTTATCTGAGATGTTGATAGTCGCTGCTGCGCTGTCAGTACAAGATCCGCGTGATCGGCCAGCAGAAGCCCAAGCTGCTGCAGATAATGCTCATAAAATATTTGCCGATGAAAAATCTGAATTTCTCAGCTATCTGAAAATCTGGAAATGGTTTGAAGAAGCGATTGATCAGAAAAAATCGAACCGACAATTGCAAGAACAATGTCGTGAGAATTTTTTATCGCAAATGCGCTTACGCGAATGGCGTGATGTGCATTCACAATTATTTACGCTGGTGCGTGAGCAAGGTTGGCGCATGAATGATGCGGCAGCCACGTATGAGCAACTGCATTTAGCGTTGCTAACGGGTCTGCTGGGTAACGTGGGTTATAAGTCAGATGATGAACCTTTGTATTTGGGCGCGCGTGGTATTCGTTTTCATTTGTGGCCTGGTTCGTCTTTATCAAAAAAAGCTGGACGGTGGGTTGTGGCTGGCGAGTTAGTGGAAACCTCGCGCTTGTTTGCGCGAACTATCGCCACCATTCAGCCCGAATGGTTGGAGCGGGTAGGTGGACATTTATTAAAAAAATCCTGGGGCGATCCTCGTTGGGAAAAAAAGAGTGGGCAAGTATCTGCGTATGAGCGGGCTACCTTGTATGGCTTGGTGGTTTACAGTCAGCGTCGAACGGATTACGGGAAAATTCAACCGGTCGAAGCGCGCGAAATCTTTATTCGCAGTGCCTTGGTGCAGGGTGATTTTGAAACCCGTGCTCCGTTTTTCGCGCACAATCAAAAATTAATTCGTGAGATAGAAAATCTCGAGCACAAATCACGACGCTTAGACGTGCTGGTCGATGAAGAATTAATAGCTGCCTTCTACGATAAGTTACTACCCGAGTCGATTCATAATACGGTTGATTTCGAACAGTGGTTGCGCAAGGCGAGTAAAGACGATCCCAAGGTACTGTATCTCAGTCGTGATGATTTGATGCGGCATGAGGCCGCAGGTGTTACTACCGATTTATTCCCCAAGGTGATGCGAACAGCGGGTATAGAAATGTCGCTGACCTATCACTTTGAGCCGGGTGCAGTACGCGATGGCGTAACACTGGCGGTTCCCTTGTATTCACTTAATCAAGTCTCTTTAGCGCGCTGCGAATGGCTGGTGCCCGGCATGTTGAAAGACAAAGCACATTTACTGCTTAAATCGTTGCCGCAAAAATTGCGCCGTCATTGCGTACCTTTGCCTGATTATGCGGCTGGGTTTTGTGATCGAGTGCACGAAGCAAAAAAATTCGGTCAGGGTAGTTTGTTAGATGCTGTCATCGCTGATGTGCGTAGCCAGACCACTGTGGTGATTAAAATTGCCGACTTCAAGCTTGAAACACTACCAGCTCATCATTTCATGAATTTTAAAATCATTGATGAGCACGGCAGGCAATTAGATATGGGGCGCAATCTCTCGGCATTGCAAGCCGAGTTAGGCATGCAGGCGCGCGAGCAGTTTCAGAAAATTGCCGAGCAAGCAGTTCCCGTTGATAGTGCGGTTAGGTCAGGTACCGCAGTTAATAACAAGCCCACGCAAAGTCGTAGTGCTGCTGGCCCAGCTAATTTTCAGAATTTAACAACCTGGTCGTTTGATGCTTTGCCTGAGTTGCTCGAGATTCAGCAAGGTAAACAAACGCTGATTGGTTTCCCGGCATTAGTTGATCGCGTAACGCATTGCGATCTTGAAGTGTTTGATGATCCGAATGAAGCTGCTGCCATCCATGGTGCTGGTTTGTGCCGCCTCTTTGCATTACAGCTTAAAGAGCAGCTGAAGTACCTAGAAAAAAATGTCGCCGGTTTGCAGCAAATGGGTATGCAGTTTATGGCACTGGGTTCCCAAGAAGAATTGCGCGATCAAATCATACAGGCAGGTTTAACACGCGCTTGCTTGCAATTACCATTGCCCACGAATGCTAATGAATTTAATCAGCGGCGCGATGAAGGTAAAGCGCGGTTGAATTTATTAGTCAACGAAATAGCACGGTTGATCGGGCAGATTTTAGGTGAATACCATACCCTGCCCAAAAAGCTACAAGCGCTCAAATCGCATGCGGCGGCGCAGGCCGACATGCAAGCGCAATTACAGACATTGATACACAAACGTTTTGTGGTGGAGACGGAGCATGGGCAACTGGCTCATTTCCCACGTTATTTGAAAGCCGTCCAGGTGAGGATGGATAAGTTGAGAACAGATCCTACTCGCGATGCGCGGCTATTGAGCGAATGGCAGCAAGCCGCTATGCCTTGGCAGCGTGCGTTGAAAAGTGGCTCGTATGGTGATCCAAAAATGCACGAGTTTCGCTGGATGCTGGAAGAACTGCGGGTCTCGCTGTTTGCGCAAGAGCTCAAGACACCGATGCCAGTTTCGGTTAAACGATTACAGAAGGTCTGGGAGTCCATGCAGCGGTAGCTAGCTGTTTTAATAGGGTCGTAAAAGACATTCGAGCTTCATCTGTGCGCTTGGCGTAAAATCTCATTTTTTGGATACACCAGACCTTGATTTACTAACATGACCATAAAATCTGATAAGTGGATACGCCGCATGGCGGAATCCCACGGCATGATCGAACCCTTTGAGCCTGGCCAGGTGCGTGAGCAAAATGGCCATCGCATCGTTTCCTACGGTACGTCCTCTTATGGTTACGATATACGCTGCGCCGACGAATTTAAAATTTTCACGAATATCAACAGCACGATTGTTGATCCAAAAAATTTCGATGAAAATTCGTTCGTGGATATTAAAAGTGATGTCTGCATCATTCCACCCAACTCGTTTGCTTTAGCACGCACGATTGAATATTTTCGGATACCACGCAATGTCTTGACTATTTGCTTGGGCAAATCGACGTATGCGCGCTGCGGCATCATCGTTAACGTGACTCCGTTCGAGCCCGAGTGGGAAGGCTTCGTCACGTTGGAATTTTCTAATACCACGCCGCTACCCGCCAAAATTTATGCGGGTGAGGGCTGTGCTCAGGTGCTGTTCTTTGAGAGTGATGAAGTGTGTGAGATATCCTACAAAGACCGTGGAGGCAAGTATCAGGGCCAAAAGGGTGTGACGCTGCCTAAAACCTGAAAAGTTTAAGAAATAAAAAAACGGGCCTAGGCCCGTTTTTTTATGGTCAGCGCAAATTACTGCGGTACACAGTCAACGTAATAACCGGTCACACCATTCACGACCGTTTTTACTAATCCATGTACATCGGTTTCAAAGCCTGGGAAGTGTTCATTGAAATCGCGAGCGAATTTCAAATAATCCACAATCGTTTTGTTAAAACGCTCTCCCGGAATCAACAAAGGAATGCCGGGTGGGTAGGGAGTTAATAAGATCGCTGTTACACGATCTTCTAGTTCATCGATAGGCACGCGTTCTATTTCGCGATGAGCCATTTTGGCAAAGGCATCAGACGGCTTCATCGCGGGTATCATATCTGACAGATACATCTCGGTCGTCAAACGTGCTACATCGTACGATTTATACATGTCGTGAATCTTTTGACACAAATCACGTAAGCCAGTGCGCTCGTAATGCGGATTCGCTGCAGTAAATTCCGGCAGGATGCGCCACATTGGTTGATTCTTGTCGTAATCATCCTTGAACTGCTGTAGCGCTGTGAGTAGCGTATTCCAGCGGCCCTTGGTAATACCAATGGTGAACATGATGAAGAAGGAATATAGACCCGCTTTTTCAACAATAACGCCATGTTCAGCGAGGTACTTAGTTACGATAGAAGCAGGGATGCCTGTCTCGCTGAAATGACCATCGAGTGAAAGACCCGGTGTAACGATGGTGGCCTTGATTGGGTCGAGCATATTGAAGCCGGACTCGATTTTTCCAAATCCATGCCACTGGTCTTTACCATTGATCATCCAGTCGGAGGGTTCACCGATGCCTTCTTCTGCAAACGTTTCTGGTCCCCAGACTTGGAACCACCAATCTTTACCCCATTCCTGATCAATCTTTTTCATCGCGCGGCGGAAATCGAGCGCTTCTAAAATACTTTCTTCTACTAGGGCCGTACCACCGGGTGGTTCCATCATGGCAGCAGCAATATCGCATGAAGCGATGATGGCGTACTGCGGTGAGGTGGAGATGTGCATTAAGTAGGCTTCATTGAAGCTGTCGCGATCAAGCTGAACGGTTTCTGATTCTTGCACCAAAATCTGCGATGCCTGTGACAAGCCGGCCAATAATTTGTGAGTTGATTGCGTCGAAAAGATCAATGATTTTTTTGCACGCGGCCTATCTTTACCGATGGCATGCATGTCTTTATAAAAATCATGAAAGCTAGCATGTGGTAACCAAGCTTCATCAAAATGCAGCGTGTCGATTTCTCCATCGAGCATGCTCTTAATAGTTTCGACGTTATAGATCACGCCATCGTAAGTCGATTGCGTGATGGTTAGGATGCGGGGTTTTTTATTTTTTGCTTCGCGTGCAAAGGGATTAGCCTCGATCTTCTTCATGATGTTTTCCATCTTGAATTCTTCGATCGGTATCGGGCCGATGATGCCCAGATGATTACGCGTTGGCATCAGAAATACAGGAATCGCACCGCACATAATGATGGAGTGCAGCACTGATTTATGGCAATTACGATCGACCACCACGATATCGCCGGGTGCGACGGTGGAATGCCAGACCATTTTGTTGGAGGTCGATGTTCCGTTGGTGACGAAATAGCAGTGGTCTGCATTAAAAATACGCGCTGCATTGCGTTCCGAAGCTGCAACAGGCCCGGTATGGTCTAGCAACTGACCCAACTCTTCCACCGCGTTACATACGTCAGCACGCAACATGTTTTCACCAAAAAATTGGTGAAACATTTGACCGATTGGAGATTTTAAAAATGCGACTCCGCCTGAGTGACCAGGGCAGTGCCATGAATACGAACCATCTTGTGCGTAATGCACCAGTGCGCGAAAAAACGGCGGTGATAAACCATCGAGGTAGGCTTTAGCTTCACGAATGATGTGACGCGCCACAAACTCGGGCGTGTCTTCAAACATATGAATGAAGCCGTGCAGTTCACGCAAAATATCATTAGGAATATGCCGCGAAGTGCGCGTTTCTCCATAGAGATAAAGTGGAATATCGGCATTTTTGTAGCGAATTTCTTCAACGAAGGCGCGCAGAGCTTTCAAGGCTTCTTCGGTTTCTTTGTCAGAGCCACCACCGAATTCTTCATCATCAATTGAGAGTATGAAGGCCGATGCGCGCGATTGCTGTTGCGCGAACTGCGACAAATCACCGTAGCTGGTGACGCCGACGACCTCCATACCTTCTTTCTCGATCGCGTCGGCTAACGCACGAATGCCTAGGCCAGAGGTATTTTCGGAACGGAAGTCTTCATCGATGATCACGATGGGAAAGCGGAATTTCATTCGAGCTCCTGATGCAGACACTGGGTCTGGGCTTGAAAAAAGAAAGCCGGATTTTCGCAGATAAGCGAGCAGGTGGGTAGAAATCTGCAGTACTAAATGACGTAGTGCTAAATCGCACCCTTGGCTAGCTCAGTTGAGGTGTATTTAGCGGCGCTGGTAGATAACAAAAGCGTAACTTAATCCGAGTGCCTCAGAATGATGTGGATCACGTGAGACCTCTTTCCAGGTAGACGAGTCGATAGCGGGGAAAAAAGCGTCACACTCGAAATCGCCTGCAATTTCAGTGACGATCAATCGGCTCGCCAGTGGCAAGGCTTCAATATAGATCTGGGCGCCACCGATCACGAAGGCTTCACCCGAACCCGCTAATTCAACCGCTTGTGCCAGCGAAGATGCCGTCTCTACGCCTTCATGCTGCCAATCGGGGTTGCGTGTGATGACGATGCTGCGACGATTGGGAAGTGGGCGGCCAATAGAGTCAAAGGTCTTGCGGCCCATGACAATGGTGTGACCGGTGGTGGTCCGTTTGAAAAACGCCAGATCTTCAGGCAAGCGCCAAGGAAGGGTATTGCGTACGCCTATACCGTTGTGACGTTCGGTCGCGACGATGAGAGTCAGTTGAGCAGACATCAGACGGCCACCGGTGCTTTGATGGCTGGGTGGCACTCGTAGCCGACGATCTCTATGTCTTCATAGCGATAGTCAAACACGGAGTCCGGCTTACGTTTGAGTACCAGCTTGGGCAAGGGGAAGGTCGAGCGCGAGAGTTGTTCCTGCACTTGATCAAAGTGATTCGAGTAGATATGGCAATCACCGCCGGTCCAGATGAAATCTCCGACTTGCAAACCCGTTTGCTCGGCCATCATATGGGTCAGCAGAGCATACGAGGCAATATTGAAAGGCACACCCAGAAAAATATCAGCGCTGCGCTGATACAGCTGACACGACAGTTTGCCGTCGGCTACATAAAACTGAAAGAAGGCGTGGCAAGGCGGCAGTTTCATGCGCGGTATGTCAGCCACGTTCCAGGCAGAGACTATCAATCGACGCGAATCAGGATTATTTTTGATTTGATCGACCAATTGTTTAATTTGGTCGATGTGACCGCCGTCGGGAGTAGGCCAAGAACGCCACTGCGACCCATACACTGGGCCGAGATCGCCATTCGGATCAGCCCATTCATCCCAAATCGATACGCCGTTTTCTTTCAGGTAGCCGATATTGGTCGAGCCAGCCAAAAACCAGATCAGTTCATGAACGATAGATTTCAAGTGCAGCTTCTTGGTCGTGACCATAGGGAAGCCTTCTTGCAAATCAAAACGCATTTGATAACCAAATACTGATCGAGTACCGGTACCGGTGCGATCCGTTTTGGTGGTGCCATGTTCATAGACATGGCGCATAAAATCGAGGTATTGGCGCATTGACGTAACTCCGGCGAAGCCCGTATTTTAACCGCTTAGCTAGTCGGAGCCGCTGTAAGCGTTCTTAGGCGGGTCCTTGTATCGTGGCAGAAAACTGCAATGCCGCCAGACTGGCATACAGACCATCGGCCGCCACCAGCGAAGCATGCGTACCGGTTTCCACGATGTGGCCTTGATCCATCACCACAATTTTAGTAGCGCGTTGCACAGTGGCGAGTCGATGTGCAATCACTAACGTGGTTCGACCCACCATCGCCGCTTCCAGCGCATGTTGCACAAGCCGCTCGGATTCGGCATCTAGGGCACTAGTGGCTTCATCCAGTAACAACAACGGTGGATTTTTAAGGAGTGCGCGCGCAATCGCAATACGCTGACGTTGGCCGCCGGAGAGTCGCACACCGCGCTCACCCAAAAACGATTGATAGCCTTCAGGTAAACGTTCTATGAATTCATGCGCTGCTGCTAACTTAGCGGCGGCTATCACGTCATCATCGGTCGCATCGGGTCGACCATAGCGAATATTTTCGAGTGCATTCGCCGAGAACACCACCGTATCTTGCGGCACAATACCAATCGCATTGCGCAAAGCTTGCAGATCGAGTTGGCGGATATCAATGCCATCTAAAAAAATACGTCCTTTTTGCGGATCGTAAAAGCGCAACAACAACTGAAACAAAGTGGTTTTACCAGCACCCGACGGACCGACGATCGCAATCGTTTCACCCGGCTCAGCGTTTAATGACAGGTCAGTAAGCGCCGGTTGATCAGGTCGTGAAGGATAGTTAAAACTCAAATGATCTAATTGCAAACTCGCGCCATTCGCTGCGCGTTTGACTAAAGGTGTTGGGTATTCGGGCGAGACGATAGGTGAGCGCTCTGCGAGTAATTCAAGTAGGCGTTCGCTGGCACCGGCAGCGCGTTGTGCATCGCCTAGCGTTTCAGAGAGTGCCCCAATCGCACCGGCAATAATCGCTGCGTACAGTACAAACTGCCCCAATTCACCCGCACTCATGCGTCCTTCCATCACCGCGTGTGCGCCCAACCAAAGCACAAAAACGATAGCACCAAAAATTAACAAAATGGCGGTAACGGTAAGCACCGAGCGAGCTCGAACTCGGTCAATCGCCGTCACAAAGGCACGCTCGACGGCATTGCCAAATTGTTTTGCTTCGTGATCTTCGTGTGCGAAGGATTGGACAACATTGATTGCATTCAATCGTTCACCTGCTAAACCGGAGGCATCGGCGATACGATCTTGCGATGCACGTGAGAGCTTACGTACCCGTCGCCCAATGGTGACGATAGGTAGTATCACGGCTAGTAACATCACAATAATGATGGCCGATAACTTAACGCTAGTGATAAACATCATCAGCAAGCCACCGATCAGTAGTAGCACGTTACGTAATGCCATTGAAATACTGGTGCCGACTACCGTCTGTATCAACGTGGTGTCGGTAGTTAAGCGCGACAGCACTTCACCGGTTTGTGTGACTTCAAAAAATTCTGGGCTCTGACGCAGTACATGGGCGTACACAGCACTGCGTATATCAGCAGTCACTCGTTCGCCCAACCAAGACACCATATAAAAGCGTGCTGCAGTGGCGATGGCGAGCACACTGGCTATGCCGAACAGCGCAATGAAAGTGAGATTCACACTCGAGGCTTGCTCTACGCCTTTACTGGCAAATCCCAAATCAATTAACTGACGAAACCCATACGGTATCGCTAAGGTAGAGCCAGCCGCAATTACCAGTGCGACTGCTGCAATGGCTATGCGTTTTTTGTAAGGCACTAAAAAAGGGAGTAATCCTGCAAGCGTTTTTAATCCGCTACTCGATTTGGGTCGTTCACTCAGTGGTTTCATAGTTTCAAGGCTTTCAGATAGCCGGTCATTTCAAGATAGCCGTGTCCAGCTGGCTGACCATTACGTAGTACCTTTACAGCACCCTCCCAATACACGGATCCAGTTGATAGACGCGAATCTAATTCCTGATCATTTTGTAAAGGCACGACTTCCCAGTGCACATCATCGATAATTATTTGCATGGAGGTCGGGTAGCTTGCGCCGGTGCGCGGCGAGCGCCACTGCTTCAATGGCACAAAGCGTATGCGCGACTGATCAATGGATTGCATGCGACCTTTCGCATCGCGCAGCGTCGCATGTTGCCACACGGGCTTGCCCTCTGAGCTGCGTATTTGGAAAGCCATGAGCGCGCCGCCATCGGCTAAATTTAAACCTACCCAATCCCAACCCACAGCATTTTTATCCAGTACCGTACTCGACCATTCATGATCTAACCACGCATTGCCTGTGACTTGGACGGGCTTGCCTCGGCGAGTAATGGTGCCGCTTACTGCGAGTTGCGGTTCACTGTAGTAGTAACTGGCTTGCTCAGATAGAGCGCCTTTGCGTGAGTATCCGCTGTCGCCCTGTAGCATCACAGCTTGAGTGGGTTGCAACGTTAGCGACAATGTGAAATCGCGAGCAGGTAACTGTATTTGGTATCGGCCATCACCAGCGCGTTGCATAGTCCATGAATCAAGTTTTACATTAGTCGTGGCGTCGTCTGCAAAGGCACGTCCAAATCCTGAACGCGAAATTTTTTGATCATGTTGAAGTTTGCCGACAGCCATATCTGACAATGCTGCATGCGCAATGATTAATTGTTTAGGTGCGAAGCGACTGGTGTTTTTAGTGTCATGCTCAGTGGCTGAGCGAAAGAAGGTGACTTGAAAACCGAGTGGCTTGCCATCCGGCGTTTGTAACCAGCCAGTGGCGTACCACCATTCCGTTTTAAAGTCAGGATGAGCGCCAAAGTCTCGCGGAAAGCTCAATGAACGACCTTGAGTGACCTTGCTAAACACGGGTGGCGCAGCTAGTACGATACCTGTCGCGAAACACAGCATAAGATAGATTAGCCAGCGCAAGTGTTTCACCAATCCTCTCTTACTGCACGTACCGCACTTCCCGATGCAGCTAGGCGACCAGAAATCAATGCAGTCGCAGCGGCAGAGAGTAACAACAGAGCGGCGACACTAGCGAGCAAGGTACTGGGTATGTGTAATTCCATCGTCCAATGAAATGATTGTGGGTTCACAATAAACACCAAAATTAAACTAATGCACCAACCCAGTACAAATCCAACCAGTATGGCCAAACTAGCGAGCAAACTTCCTTCGCTCGCTAACAGCATCAGTATCTGTCGGCGTGTAATACCAATGTGGCGCAGCATGCCAAATTCTTTTGCGCGCGATAGTGTTTGTGCTGAGAAGGTGGCAGCGACACCAAATAAACCAATCACAATCGCAATACCTTCAAGTACATAAGTCACTGCAAAGCTACGATCAAAAATTTTCAAACTCACTGAGCGTATTTCACCTGGCTCAGCATATTCCAGCGTGGCGGCAAAAGGAAGTGCATCCAGTTGCTGGCGCAGAGATGGTAGAGAGCTATCGCGCTTCGCCCACAATGCAAGATCATTTACATTCATGTCGCCGGAGAGCTGACGATAATCTTCAATCCGCATCATGATGGCGCCGGATTGTCGTGCGTAGTCACGCCAGATACCCGCGACAGTAAAACTTTGCATGTGACCAGCGATCGGTAGTTGAACGGTTTGTCCTGCTGCCCAACCATACAAATCGACCATCGCTTCCGAACCCCACACAGGTCGTTGCAAACCCTTGATAGGTTCACCTACTATGGTCAGTGATCGATCCGGCGCATTCACATCGATAGAACGAGCAATCAGTGCAACAGCAGGGCGTGCAGGAGCCAGTGTAATCAGTTGATGTCGTGTGGCCTCAAGCTTTGCGACCGACGGTAGTTGAGCGATTTGCTGTTGTTCCGCAGTGCCAAAGCGCGCTTGCTCACCACCATTTTGTATGCGCACATACATATCAGCCGATAGCAAATGCTGTAACCAATCATCGACCGAATCTCTGAAGCTCGATACCATAATCGCCATCGCCACCATCAAGGAAAAACTTGCTAACACTCCACCTAAAGCAATCGCTGCTTGATTCGGAGCATTGGCCAGTCGTGCGAGCGAGAGACTGCCTGTTAAGCCATGGGAGCGTTTAGCCAACACATTAAAGAGTAAAGCGGCGGCGCGCGGCATGAGTGCAATACTTCCAAGTAGCAGTAGTGCAATCGCCAGATAACCAAAAATAGGTAAGCCTTGCACGGGTGGCAGTTGCGTGAAAATGGCTCCGGTAACGATAGCCGTCAGACCCGGCCAGGGCAGTGCTAATGGTGCGAGAGCTACATCTTCGCTACCCGCTTTAAGCGCTGCAGCTGGACGAGCACGCGCCGCTTCTAAGGCTGGCGATAAACTGCCGAGCAATGCAACGCCGCACCCCGCGATAAAAAAGATAGCAGCAGCGATTGGATCAAAAATAAGCACGGGTCGCACACCAGGAAAATACCCGCCGCCTAAATCACCACCAAACAATGATAAGGCTGCCGCTGCTAATGCATAACCGCCAGCTATTCCTAAGACAGCACCTGTTACGCCTAAGAGACCACCTTCAATAATCACTTGTACGATTAATTGAGCACGTGTCATACCTAACGTGCGTAGCAATGCAAATTGGGGTCGACGTCGCAGTACCGACAAGGCTTGTGTAGAGAAAACTAAAAATGCACCGGTAAATAAAGCGACTAGCGCAAGTACATTCAGATTCACACGATAAGCACGCGACATAGTTGAAGTACGCTTATCCTGATCGTCTGATTCGGTGAAGGCAAGTGATGGATAGCGTGATTCCAGCTGCTGACGGAAACTAATGCGATCAATACCTGCGATTAGTTTTAGATCAATACGTGACAATTGACCAAGACGGTTGAATTGCCATTGCGCGCTAGCGATATCCATCACCGCAAGTCGTTGTCCTGCGCGTGCACGTAAGAGCGAACCTGCGACACGAAGTGAGACTAAGCGCGTGCCGGAGATGAGTTTGAGTTGATCACCGGTTTTAAGCTTGAGCCATTCCATCGCAGCGGGAGAGAGAAACACCGTATCAGCCATCAGCGTATCAAAAGGCTTACCTGCTTCTGAGACACCCAGTAAATCGGGTGAGATAGCAGCCGACTGAAAACCATCAATACCAATCAGCTTGAGTGAGCTACGTTGACCAGGAACAGAAAGATCAAGCTCTAACGTTGGTGCTGCGACATCAACTTCAGGTAACGCTACTAATTGTTCATAGATAGTTTCATCAAACTGAGGATTTCTGCCGCGCACCTGAAGATCAGCGCTACCTGACAAGCTACGCGTAGCAGCAGAAAATTCACTGAACGCCGCCTCATTAACCAAGTGAATGCCAAATCCCAATGCGACACCTAACATGATCGCGATTAGCGCAATCAATGCGCGTACTGGATGAGCGCGCCATTCACCAACGAGTAACCAGCTAGTGATGCGGTTGAACGTGGTGTGGTGAACACTCATGAAATGGATGTGGGGTTGAAGCGAATTTCGGTCAAGCCTTTATGCGTCAATTGTAAAACTCGATCAGCGCTGGCTGCAGCAGCAGGTGAATGCGTCACGATAATCGCAGAAGCACCACTGGCGCGAATTTCATTTTTAAGTAGCGATAATATGTCAGCCGCGGTCTCGGGATCCAGATTGCCTGTGGGTTCATCGGCTAGCAGTAATCGTGGTTGATGCACCAGCGCGCGAGCAATCGCAACGCGCTGCATTTCGCCGCCGGATAATTGACGCGGAAAATCATTCACGCGCGAAGCGAGTCCTACGCAGGCCAACATGTGATTGGCACGATCTAAAGGAAGTTTATTCAGAACTAAGGGGAGGGCCACATTTTGTAAAAGGTTTAAATGTGGCAGCAAATGAAATGCTTGAAAGATGAAACCTAGTTTCTGTCGCCGCAGTAAGGTTGATTGTTCGTCATCGAGCGTATTGAGTGCTATGCCATCGATCAGTAAACTACCTGAATCAAACGTATCTAATCCTGCAATAACATTGAGCAGCGTTGATTTACCGACGCCCGATTCGCCCATAATGGCAACATACTCTCCCGGCTTAAGGCTTAACTCGACATTAGACAACACAGCGCGTTGGCCGTATGACTTAGTCAGTTGATGACACGTGAGAGAAAGGGGAGAGGCGCTAGTGGGAAGCATGATGAAAAGAGGTTAGTAACCTGCAGTGTAACAATCCCTTTGAATGATTGCAGAGCGCACGCCATCTGCAGCCAACAGCGATCCAAAGTGGCTTAAACTTTTAGATAACTTGCACTCCAGCGGGCCCTTGCTGCAAGTCGCCGATTACAGCAGCCTGAGCGAATCCATGACTATGGAAAATTTGCATCACTTTTTCTACTGCACTCTCTGAGCATGCAACTAATAATCCACCGGAAGTTTGTGGATCGCATAGCAAGGCTTGGGTGATGTCGTCGACGCTGCTAGAGAGTTGTATATCTTTACTATAGCCAGCCCAGTTGCGACCCGAGGCGCCGGTAATAAAACCGTCAGCGGCTAGTTTTTCAACATTCGGTAAATAAGGTACGGACGATACATGGATGCGCGCAGATAAATGTGCGCCTAAAGCCATTTCGCGTGCATGACCGAGTAAACCAAACCCTGTCACATCCGTAATGGCGTGTACACCTTCTACCGTAGATAAATCTTTACCGGGTGTGTTGAGTTGAGTGGTGCTGGCGATCATCGCAGCGTAGCCCTGCGCATTTAGCGCGCCTTTTTTTAACGCGGCTGAGAGTATGCCTACACCTAGTGGTTTACCTAGTACAAGTTTGTCGCCTGCTTTTGCATGCGAGTTACGTTTGATGCGATCGGGATGAATCAGCCCCATCACCACTAATCCATAGATAGGTTCGACTGAGTCAATAGTGTGACCACCTGCGACCGGTATACCCGCTTCAGCGCAGATCGATTCTCCACCTGCGAGAATTTTCCCTATGGTTTCTATTGGTAATTTATCGATAGGCATACCGACTAAGGCGAGTGCCATGATGGGCGTGCCACCCATCGCATACACATCCGAGATCGCGTTGGTGGCAGCGATGCGCCCAAAATCAAACGGATCATCGACGATGGGCATGAAAAAATCGGTGGTGGCGATTAAGGCTTGCTCATCATTCAGTTTATATACCGCTGCATCATCCGAGGTCTCTATACCAACTAATAGTTGGGACGGTACGGGAAAGCCGGGGCTTTGCTTCAATATGCTGGACAACACACCCGGTGCGATTTTGCAGCCGCAACCACCGCCGTGTGAAAAAGAAGTCAGTCGAATAGGTGCATTCATGATGAGGTACTTTACGAAAATAACGATTGAATTATCTCGCATTCGAAAATGCGTCTTACAAATGACACTGGCTCCCGCATGAGCCAGTGAGTGACGACGAGCTAGGGATTAACCGCGGCCGGTGTCGCCGCGTTGATTGCGATCACCGCGAAATCCGGCGCTATCCTTGCGGGGAGCGGCGGGTTTAGCAAAGGTACGTTGACCCGGCTTAGCAGGTTTGCCTCCGCGTGAATCATTGCGGCCATCGCCGGGACGCCAGCCGGGACGACGACTCGGTGCAGCTGCACTGGCTTTTTTCTTAGGCTCGTAACCTTCGATGACATCGATAGGGATCACTTGTTTAATAAAACGCTCAATGCGTTTAACATGCACGCCCTCTGCATGATTGACCAAAGAAATAGCAATGCCATTACGGCCAGCACGACCTGTACGACCGATACGGTGCACATAATCTTCAGGGAATTTTGGCAAATCGTAGTTGAATACGTGAGTGATGCCAGGAACGTCGATACCACGAGCGGCTACATCGGTAGCGACTAAAACACGCAACTGGCCTTGGCGCAAACTGTTTAGGGTACGGTTACGTGCACCTTGATGCATGTCGCCATGCAGTGCGGCGGCAGCGAAGCCAGCGATATTCAAACGATCAGCAATAGTGTCTGCATCACGTTTGGTGGCAGTAAAAACTACTGCTTGACCAATCGTTGTGTCACGCAAGAGGTGATCAAGCAGACGATTTTTATGGGACAGATCATCTACAAAATGGACGCGTTGCTGAATATTTTCATGACGGGTTGACGAACCAGCAATTTGAATCAGCATAGGATCTTTAGTGATACGGCGAGCCATATTACCCACCATGCCATCCAAGGTTGCTGAGAACAGCATGGTCTGACGACTTTCAGGTGTCTTGCTGATGATTAGCTCGATGTCATCGACAAAGCCCATGTCCAACATACGATCGGCTTCATCGAGCACCAAAATTTCTAATTGCGAGAAATCGATCTTGCCGGATTCCATGTGGTCAATCAGACGACCTGGGGTTGCGACCAGAATCTCTGGATTGCGAGACAGCAGTTGCATCTGTTTTGGATAAGGCATGCCACCCAAAATAGACACCGCTTTAATGCGGCGCATATGAATGCCGTATTTGTCAGTGGCGGTAGTAACTTGCAGAGCTAATTCACGCGTCGGTGTCAGCACCAGCATTTTTGGCGTCGCAGGCGTAAAGCGCGTGCGCTCGTTACCACGTGAACGTGCTGATTGAGCTACTTGATTCGGAGTTTTAGCTGGCGCGGCGGCTACTGGCGCGCTGGCAAATTTGTGTAATGCAGGCAGCATAAAGGCGGCGGTTTTGCCCGAGCCTGTTTGCGACGAGACCAGCAAATCGCGACCAGCGATGGCAGCAGGCAGGGCTTGTTGTTGCACTGCAGTGGCTTCGGTATAGCCGGCATCAGTAACTGCCTTGAGGACTAGCGGATGGAGTCCTAGGGATTCAAAATTCATTGTGCGTCTTTCAGAGGGTCGTCAACACGCACGCGGTGATAGCACCGACGACGGAAAACGACATGACAAAAGCAACGCCTACCAGCGAAACAAACGAAACGGAATAGAGTTTCGGCACAAAAGCTTTGCGCCGGGACGGTGCTCAGAAAACGGGCACCAGGAGGCGGGGGGCTTCAGGTTGATGCTAAGGGTTTGCGATGCAACTAAGCGCCAAATGCTGCAGCGCGGGCAAATTGTACAGTAGTTTTACTAAAAGAGGTGGGGCATTGCCCCAGCCTCTTACTCTTCTCCACCCATACCTGCGACCACTTGCGAGAATCCACCATCAACATAGGTGATCTCGCCCGTAATACCTGCTGCCAGATCGGATAGCAAGAACGCGGATGCGTTACCTACATCTTCTAATGTGACGTTGCGGCGTAGCGGTGCATTCTCTTTTACAAAATTCAAAATTTTGCCAAAGTCTTTGATGCCAGAAGCGGCTAGCGTCTTGATCGGGCCAGCCGAGATACCGTTCACGCGTACGCCACGTTTACCCAGCGATTCAGCCAAGTAGCGCACGCTAGCTTCGAGCGATGCCTTGGCAAGGCCCATGGTGTTGTAGTTAGGCAGAGCGCGCAGCGCGCCCAGATACGACAAGGTTAGCAAGGCTGATTTCGATGACAGCATAGGCAAAGCTGCCTTAGCGAGTGCGGGGAAGCTGTAGGCTGAAATATCGTGAGCAATTCGAAAGTTCTCTCGCGAGAGGCCGTCCAGAAAATCACCGGCTATCGCTTCACGTGGTGCAAAGCCAATCGCGTGAACCAGGCCATCAAGCTGGCTCCAGGATTTGCCGAGGTCGGCAAAGACCGCGTTAATTTGCTCATCGCTGCCGACATCGCAGTCAAATATCAATTCGCTGCCGAAATCACGGGCAAATTCAGTGATTCTGTCTTTAAATCGTTCGCCGACATACGTGAAAGCCAGTTCAGCGCCCTCACGATGGCAGGCTTGCGCGATGCCATAAGCAATAGAACGATTTGAAAGAACGCCCGTAATCAGTATTTTTTTACCTTGCAAGAATGCCATGTCAAACTCCTGTCAGACCATAAACCAGCGCGTGTGCCAGCCAAACGCGCCATTTTAGGGCGGATGACCAGTCGAGGGCAAATGCCATCGAATGAAGCATTAATGCGCGGTATCGAGCGAAAAACGCTATGCTTAACGGGTTTACGCATGCAGATAGAGCCATGATTAGAATTTTCGCCATCATTATTGTTGCCGCAGTTAGCAGTTTTTCTGCTTCGGTTTGGGCCGCGCATGCTTTTTCTTTGTATGACACGCCCAAATACCCGCCGCAATTTACCCACTTCGATTACTTAAATCCGGATGCCCCCAAGGGCGGTGAGCTTTATCTCGCCAATCCAGATTCACGTACCAGCTTTGATAAATTTAATCCGTTTTCTATGAAGGGCGTTGCCGCCGCCGGTGTGTCTAACTTGATGTTTGAATCACTCGCCATTAATTCTGCAGATGAAGTGGCAACCATGTATGGCTTGTTGGCGGAGGATATGACGCTATCACCGGATCGCATGGCGATGACGTTTCGGATTAACCCGAAGGCGCGCTTCAACAATGGTGATGCTGTACTAGCTGAGGATGTGAAGCATTCGTTCGATACGCTCATGGCTAAAGGCGCACCACAATTCAAGATGATTTATGCGGATGTAAAACAATGCGTTGCTGTGGATGAACTGACCGTCAGATTTGAGTTTAAAACAGCGAATCGCGAATTACCCTTAATCGTTGGTGGAATGCCGGTGTTCTCACGCAAATGGGCAGCCGGTACACCGTTTGACAAAATTCAGTTAACTCCCCCCATATCCAGCGGTCCTTATTTGATTGAAAAATATGACTTAGGCCGATCGATTGCTTTTAAGCGTAATACTAGTTACTGGGGTAACGACATATCCGCACGCAAAGGTGCGTTTAATTTTAGCCGCATCATGTATCGTTTCTATAAAGATGATGTGGCGCGCCTTGAAGCTTTCATGGCGGGTGAGTTTGATGTGGTGGTGGAGTACCGTGCTAAAAATTGGGCGCGTGCTTACAAGGGCCCGAAATTCGAACGTGGTGAACTTATCAAGGCGACGCTCAAGCATTCGAACGGTGCGGGCATGCAAGCCTTTGTAATGAATTTGCGGCGGCCACAATTTCAAGACGTGCGCGTGCGCCGTGCTCTAGGCTTGGCGATGGATTTTGAATGGATGAATCGTCAATTGTTTTACAGTCAGTACAAGCGTATCGATTCATTCTTTAGTAATTCTGAGTTGGGTGCAAAAGCGTCACCATCACCGGCTGAGTTGGCCTTGCTTGAGCCCATGCGCGATCAGTTAGACCCCGCAGTGTTTGAGCCTGCACCCGTGCCACCGACCACTAATGCACCTGCATCATTGCGCGCTAATCTTTTGCAAGCGCGTGATTTGCTCAAGCAAGCAGGATGGGAATATCAAGATGGCGCCTTGCGAAATTCACGTGGTGAAATTTTTACTTTTGAAATTCTGGATGATCAATCCGCACTCTCACGCATCATTGCCGTATATGTACGCAATTTGGAAAAACTAGGCATACGCGTGAATCAACGTACGGCAGATTTTGCGTTAGTGCAGAAGCGGATGGAAGAGTTTGATTTTGATATGACCAGTCAACGCTTCGGTGATGTGACCAGCCCGGGCAATGAGATGTTTGACATGCTGGGTTCCAAAGCGGCTGATGAAAAAGGATCGAGTAATTACTGGGGATTGAAAGATCCGGTGGTTGATAAGCTGGTGACAGCATTAGTTAAAGCCGATTCACGTGAGCAGCTGGTTACGGCATCGCGCGCCTTAGATCGTGTGCTGCTGCATAAATATATCGTGGTGCCTCACTGGTATTCAGCGACTCATCGCGTGGCGTATCGCAATCGTTTCGGTATTCCTTCCGTTGCGCCAAAATATTATCAAGCCGATCCGTATGTTATTTCGAGTTGGTGGCAAGTCAAACCAAGGCAGTAATAAAACCGAGTTGAGATTCCATGAACCTCTGGTCCTACATAGCTAAACGCATTTTGTTAATGATTCCCACGCTGCTGGGTGTGATCGCCATTACCTTTGCAGTGATTCAATTTGTTCCCGGTGGTCCGGTGGAACAAGTATTGATTGAACTTAAAAAAGGACAAACCGGTGCCGGCGAATCGTCTGGTGCTGGCGCTTCTGAATACCGCGGTCGTCAAGGCGTCGATAGTGAACGCGTTGCCGAGATTAAGGCGCTGTATGGGTTTGATAAGCCGCCCGCTGAACGTTTTTGGTTAATGCTTCAGGGCTTCGCTAAATTTGATTTGGGTCAGAGTTTTTATCACCACAAGGATGTGTGGGAATTAGTGAAATCTAAATTGCCGGTGTCAATCACGATAGGACTGTGGACTTTTTTTCTGACCTACTTTATTTCGATACCGCTCGGTGTCGCCAAAGCGGTGAGAGCAGGAAGTCGATTTGATAGTCTCACCAGTATGTTGGTGTTGATCGGCTATTCGATTCCAGGTTTTGTGCTGGGCGTTTTTTTATTGGTGGTTTTTGCAGGTAGCAGTTTTGTTCAGTGGTTCCCTTTGCGTGGGCTGACCTCAGACGATTGGGAGTCGCTTTCTTGGTCTGGTAAAACTATCGACTACCTGTGGCACATCACCTTGCCAGTCACCGCATCGGTCGCAGGCTCATTTGCCGTTATGACGATGCTGACTAAAAACACTTTTCTTGAAGAGATACGCAAACAGTACGTGCTGACAGCGCGCGCTAAAGGATTGTCTGAACGCACTGTGCTTTATAAGCATGTGTTTCGCAATGCCTTGATACCGCTGGTGACAGGATTTCCTGCTGCATTCATCGGCGCTTTTTTTGCCGGTAGTTTATTGATAGAGACCTTGTTTTCTCTCGATGGTTTAGGTCTGTTGTCGTATGAGTCGGTGGTGCGACGTGATTACCCCGTCGTACTAGGCACGCTGTATTTGTTTACGTTGATAGGGCTCGTTTTGAAATTGTTGGGAGATTTATGCTACGTGTGGGCCGATCCACGTGTGCAATTTGAAAGTCTTGCGCGATGAATACAAACACTTATTCCTCGGCTGAGCCATCGATCTCGCCATCGAGACGCATATGGCTGCGATTTAAACAAGATAGGCGCGGCTATTGGAGTCTGGTGCTGTTTCTTATTCTGTTTGTGTTGAGCATGGGCGCTGAGCTCATCTCCAATGATAGGCCGCTGCTGGCACGCTATAACGGCCAAATCATGTTTCCAATTTTGACTGACTATGCAGAAACGGCGTTTGGTGGTGATTTTGATTCGCCTGCCGACTATCTCGACCCCTTCATTCAGAAGCAGTTTCAAACGGAGGGTAATTGGGCGATTTATCCCATCAATCGCTATCGCTACGACACATTAAATTATTTTGCTAAGTCACCTAATCCTGCGCCGCCCACAACAGATAACTGGCTAGGTACGGATGATCGCGGACGAGATGTGTTCGCGCGACTGGTGTATGGATTTCGCGTATCGATCTTGTTTGGATTGGCGCTGACCATTACTGGCGTGGTCCTCGGTGTGATTACCGGAGCGGTGCAGGGCTACTTCGCGGGTCGAACGGATTTGTTGTTTCAGCGGTTTATGGAAATTTGGGGCTCGATGCCTGAGCTCTACCTGCTAATTATTTTTGCGTCAATTTTTGAGCCCAGCATTCTATTGCTGTTGGTGTTGTTGTCGTTGTTTGGGTGGATGGGCTTGTCAGATTATGTGCGGGCCGATTTTCTGCGTAATCGTAATCTCGATTATGTACAGGCTTCACGCGCATTGGGTTTGTCGAACTGGCAAATCATCTGGCGACATGTTCTCCCCAACAGCTTGACGCCGGTAGTCACTTTTCTACCGTTTCGTATGAGTGCAGCGATTCTTTCATTAACGAGTCTGGATTTTCTGGGCTTGGGTGTTCCACCATCGACGCCAAGTTTGGGTGAGTTGCTAGCGCAAGGTAAAAATAATTTAGATGCCTGGTGGATTGCTCTGTCTACCTTTGCAGTGTTGACGATTACTTTATTACTGCTAACGAATATCGGCGATGCTTTGCGTAACTCTCTCGATGTACGGAGAAAGACATGAGTTTATTACGCGTTGAGAATCTCTCGGTCAGCTTTGGCTCGAACCGAGTCGTTGATAACGTCAGTTTTCGTATTGAAGCAGGCGAAAAATTTGCCTTAGTGGGTGAGTCTGGTTCTGGTAAGACGGTGAGTGCACTAGCGCTGATGCGTCTTTTACCGGAGGCGCAGATACGTGGCAATCAACTGTTTGATGGTCAGAAAATTCAGCTGATGTCTGAAAATGCCTTGCGCCAGTTACGAGGCAAAGATATCGCGATGATTTTTCAAGAGCCGATGACGGCCTTGAATCCGCTGTTCACGATTGGTAATCAAATTGCTGAAGTATTGATGCTGCACGAAGGCTTAAGTGCACGTGAGGCAGCTAATCGCGCGGTTGCATTATTAGAAAAAACAGGCATTCCCGAGCCAGCTCGCCGCGCCTTGTCTTACCCGCACCAACTCTCGGGTGGTCAGCGACAACGCGCAATGATTGCCATGGCGCTCGCTTGTAAACCTAAGCTGTTGATTGCAGACGAGCCCACCACTGCGTTGGATGTAACGATTCAGGTTCAAATACTTGAGTTGCTGAATCAATTACAGCGCGAAGAGGGCATGGCGGTTTTGATGATCACGCATGATCTGAATCTGGTTAAAAGTTTTGCTGACCGCGTAGGCGTGATGCAGGACGGACGCCTGATTGAATCAGCAGATACGAGTCGCTTATTTGGCCAGCCTCGCGAAGAGTACACGCAGCGCTTGTTAGCCAGCCATGCTAAGCGCATGGTGGAAGATGCCATACCGAATGCTGAGCCTTTGTTAGAAGCCAAAGGGGTGCGCTGTAGCTTTTTCATTCGCAAGGGATGGTTCAGACAAAAAGAATTCGTTGCTGTTGAAAGTCTCGATGTTTCGCTACCACGCGGAGAAACACTAGGCATCGTGGGTGAGTCGGGCTCGGGTAAATCAACCCTAGGTATGGCCTTGCTACGATTGTCAGTGGCTAAGACGCAAGGGCACATTCGGTTTAACGGTAACAACATCACAAATATGAGTAGTAATCAGCTACGTTCTGTGCGAGCTCAGATGCAGGTGGTGTTTCAAGATCCGTTTGCATCGCTTTCGCCGCGCCGAACGGTAGAGCAAATCATCTCTGAAGGCTTGGAGCTGCATAAGCCGGGTTTACCGCGCCATTCTTTGCGTGATGCGGTAGCGGCTGGTTTGCAAGAAGTGGGTTTATCGCCCGCGCTGATGTCACGCTATCCGCATGAATTTTCGGGTGGGCAGCGCCAACGAATTGCGATTGCGCGCGCGCTGGTTTTGAAGCCTGCATTAATTTTATTGGATGAGCCAACCTCATCACTGGATGTTTCCGTCCAATACCAAGTGTTGGAATTGCTGGCCGATTTGCAGCGCAAATATGGGATTGCTTATCTCTTCATCAGCCATGATTTGGCTGTCATACGTGCGATGGCGCATCGTGTGATCGTGATGAAAGATGGTTTGGTGGTGGAGAGTGGTAAAACCTCAGACGTGTTGAATTCGCCGAAAGAAGCCTATACCCAGAAGTTATTAGCGGCTGCTAATTTTAAGTTAAGCGACCCAGAGTCAGTCGCGGCCACGGTTACTGTGGCTGCAGCGGCAGATTAATTAACGGTGTTGACGTTGATGCTCTGATTGGCCGTGCTTAGGCCGTCTACCTTCAGAAGCTTTGTCGGTTTTGATTTTGCCTTTTTTGGGCGCACGAACTTCTAACTTTAACGATTGCCCAGGCGTTAGCTTGTCGTCCTTCATGCCATTCCACTGACGTATATCAGCGACTTTGACCTTGTAGCGCTTTGCGATACTGTCGATTGTGTCGCGCTTACTCACCTTGATACTAATTTTTTTACGTGGTGGTTCATCCGCTTCCACTGCCAGCATGGCATTGTCAGCGATCTCTTGACTGATATCTTTGTCAGGCGTGGTGGTTAACTTTGGAACCAGTACGGTTGACCCTGCCTTGGGATGCATGTTGGCTGGAATCGAATTAGCTTCACGAATGATTTCTGGCGTGGTCTTAAATCGTGCGGCAATACTCTCAATGCGTTCACGTGCAGCAGTTACTCTGTGCGCAGTCCAGCTCGACAAGGCCTTGGTCCAGTTGGACAGGTTTTCTTTAAATTTTTCTGCATTCGATTCGGGTAGCAGGATTTGTGTTGATGGGCTACCGGTAATCACAGGACGGTTAAATTGTGGATTCAACGCTCGGAATTCTTCCATTGGCAATTCAGCCAGCTGTGCAGCCAATTTCACGTCAATATCGCGCGTTTTTTTGATCGTAACAAAATACGGTTGATTTTCTACGGCGGGTAATTTAACGCCGTACTGCGATGGCGTTGCAATGATATTTTTTACTGCTTGCAGCTTGGGGTAGTAGTTACGTGTTTCAGCCGGCATGTAAGGCGATAGGCTATTGAAATCCGTCAGTCTTCCGGCGGCTTCTGCCTTGGCAATCGCACGCGAGACCGAGCCCTCTCCCCAGTTGTAAGCCGCCAGCGCTAATTGCCAATCGCCAAACATGCCGTACAACCTTTGTAGGTAATTCAATGCTGCATTGGTGGATGCGAGCACATCGCGGCGGTCATCGCGAAAGGCATTTTGCTTTAAGTTGTAGTCGCGTCCCGTGCTGGGAATGAACTGCCACATGCCCGCCGCTTTCGCACTCGAAAACGCTTGTGGATTAAAGGCGGATTCTATGAAAGGCAGCAACGCAATTTCCGTCGGCATCTTGCGTTTTTCTAGTTCTTGCACAACGTGGAACAGATACCGAGATCCGCGTTGCGAGATCCGCTGTATGTATTCAGGACGCGCGCTATACCAAGTGGTTTGTGTCGCAACCAGAGGATTGTTCAGATCGGGAATCGCAAAGCCTTTGCGTATTCTCTCCCAGAGATCAAAGTTTTCAATCTGAATATCTTCTAGCTGAAGAGCGTAGTCGGGTGGTAGAGCGGCGCCATCAAGGCCTAAGGGCTCGCGTTCGAGCTCTTTAATTAGTTCGCTGCGTTCCGTGTTAACGGAAGAGGGTGCGATGGTTAAATCATTTGCATAGGCGATCGAAGCGCTTAGCGCGAGCGTAAAAAACGTCGCACGCTTAATCAACTGTGCGAATTGGAAAAGCTCTGTCTGCCTGGGGAAGGTCTGCAAAAGTATCAATAATCTGGTGGTTAGCCTGGTTAGGCTGTGCAGAGTCATGTGTATTGATGACTTGCAGGTTGTAATCGGAGCGTGCACTTGACGATGATGACTGAGTCAGAGGCCGCCTGAGCTTCATCGTTACAGATCAAAGCTATTAACGATGCACGTAGGAACCACCGCAGTGTAGTTAACGAAATGAAAGCAAGTCAAGGGAAATGTTAGCAAATCTGGTGATTAATGGTGACAGTTTGCTAACGATGTTAGTCAATAGCCATTATCGGAAAGAATTTTTCCATTCTCGAAGTGCGGCAAAAGCTGCTACTGATGCCACAGGTTCGGCATGGCTTAACTTTCCCGTATCGCGTAATGTTTGAATAATCGCAGGCTGATCGTAGCGAAGAAAAGGATTCGTGTGCTTTTCTTCACCTAAAGTAGAGGGCACGGTCGATTCACCACGCTCCCGAGCTGCCAGCACTTGCTTGAATCGCGTGGATAAAGCCGTATTGTTGGGGTCGACGGCCACCGCAAAGCGAAGATTAGAAGCGGTGTATTCATGTGCGCAATAGACTTTATAGTCATCGGCCAAGGCAGAAAATTTTGCGAGCGATTGTGTCATTTGTTCGGCGGTGCCTTCAAACAATCGACCGCAGCCACCGGCAAACAGCGTATCACCACAAAAAAGCCAATGCTGATTTTGTTCAACATAGGCGATGTGACCAGCAGTATGTCCGGGGACATCCAGTACATGCAATGTAAGACCTAGTTGAGCAAAGTTCACACTATCGTTTTCAGACAGAGGATGAGTTACGCCGGCAATCTTTTCTTTCGCTGGACCATACACGGGGATATTCCAGCGATTAATTAGCTCACTGACTCCACCTGCATGGTCAGCATGATGATGAGTGAGTAAAATAGCGACCAGAGAGAGTTGACGCGAGTCGAGTGCTTCATTGATGGGGCCTGCATCACCCGGGTCGACCACAACGGCATGCTGCTCATTGTGTATCAGCCAAAGATAATTATCGGCAAACGCCGGCACAGCTGTGACTTGTAGTGATCGATTGACTGACATGAGTATAGTAAGCAACGATTCCAAAAATTTGATTATATCGCTCAGCGAATGGTTCCATACGCCGCCGGGTAGTTACGCGCGCACGTGGGAGCAGGAACGCCTGGCGGAGTTAACCGCCGATATTTTTGGTTACAACGCGGTGCAGCTGGGTATGCCTGAGATGGATACGCTGGCGGCGAATCGCATGCCGAATCGCTGGTTGACCGATAGCGTTATATCAAGTGGTACTGAAAATAATTCACAGTCGCAGGATGATGAAGCGCGTCGCCAAGTCGTTCTATTGCATGATTACGCTGAATTGCCGTTTGCGTCTCAAAGTTTGGATCTGGTCGTTTTGCCGCATGTATTGGAATTTGCCGCTGAGCCGCATCATGTATTGCGTGAAGTAGAACGTGTGCTGATACCCGAAGGGCAAGTGATTATTTGTGGCTTCAATCCTGTGAGCTTATGGGGTGCGCGGCAAATTTTTGGTCGAGTGACTGGCGCACATTTTTTGCCTGTGCACGGTGAATTTATTAGCGTGCCGCGACTGAAAGACTGGTTGAAGCTACTGAATATGGAAATCAACCGCGGACATTTTGGTTGCTATGCTCCACCGTGCGATACAAGTAAATGGCTGCAGCGTTTTGGTTTCCTTGAAAAAGCCGGTAATCGATGGTGGCCGTATCTGGGAGCCTTGTACATGGTGCAAGCGATTAAGCGAGTGCAAGGTATGCGTCTAGTGGGACCGGCGTGGCAAAAGCAAGGCGCGCGAGTGCGTAGCGTAGTCCCTGCCACTAATCATATGAATAACAAGCAGACAGATGAGTAAAGTGACTATTTATACCGACGGCGCATGCAAAGGGAATCCCGGGCCGGGTGGTTGGGGCGCATGGCTGATCGCGGGTGAAAACAGTAAAGAGTTATGCGGTGGTGAGCTCAACACCACCAACAACCGCATGGAATTAATGGCGGTGATTGAAGCCTTGAACGCGTTGAATCGATCTTGTGATGTTGTGGTTCACACCGATAGTCAGTATGTTCAAAAAGGCATCAGTGAATGGCTGGAAGGATGGAAAGCGCGTGGCTGGCGCACGGCTAGTAAGGCACCGGTAAAAAATGTCGATTTATGGATGGCGCTCGACGAAGCACAGTCGCGCCACACGATAGAATGGCGGTGGGTCAAAGGTCATGCAGGACACGAGGGCAATGAACGGGCTGACGCACTTGCTAATCGAGGCGTTGAGTTGTTATTGCAGACAGCGTCTGATGCTCGCTCTGATTTTTAGTCGAATTCGTTTTTAATCAACTTCTTCATCAAAGTATTTTTAACATGCGTCAAATTGTTCTTGATACCGAAACGACCGGCCTGAACCCCCGTAGCGGTGATCGCATTATCGAAATCGGCTGTGTTGAATTACTTAACCGTCGACTGACAGGTAATAATTTTCACTACTACTTGAATCCCGAGCGTGATTCAGACCCAGGTGCCTTGGCCGTGCATGGTTTGACGACAGAATTTTTAAAAGACAAACCTAAATTTGCCGATATCGCGAAAGAGCTGTGCGAGTTTGTTAGTGATGCTGAGATCATCATTCATAACGCGCCGTTTGATGTGGGCTTTCTGGATGCCGAACTTGAAAAGCTAGGTTTGCCTGTTTTCCCAAAGCAGGTGCAAGGCGTGGTCGACACGTTAGTGCAAGCAAAAGAGCTGCATCCGGGTAAACGAAATTCACTGGATGCCTTATGTGAGCGCTATGGCATTTCGAATTCGCATCGCACATTGCATGGTGCATTGCTCGATGCTGAGTTGTTGGCGGAGGTGTATCTCGCGATGACGCGTGGTCAGGAGAGCCTGACGATCGATATGCATAACGACTATGAGGCTGATGGCGAGAATGATGTCCGGGCTGGTTTGGCCGAAGTATTAATTGTCGCACCAACAGAAGCAGAGCTGGCCGAGCATGAAGCCATACTCACGTCGCTAGATAAACAAGTTAAAGGTAGCTGTTTGTGGCGGCAATCTGTGGGCGATTGATACGCTTTATGCGATAATCTGCGCCCTCAAGGGAGGTTAGCTCAGGGGTAGAGCGATCGCCTCACACGCGATAGGTCGCAAGTTCGAAACTTGCACTTCCCACCACCGACTCATAAAAAAACCGACCTACAAGGTCGGTTTTTTATATCTGCTTAATTTCTGCCCAATGTCTGCTGATTTAGCCGGCGCGCTTGCGTGAAATAGCGGCACCTACGCGTAGTTTTTTGTGACCAAATTTTTTAGCCATCACTTTAAGTGGTGGCGTTTCATCACGCGCATGTTGGCGAACGTGAGCCGATGTTCCATCCGTGCGCGGCACCAAATGTTGAGGGCCATTACCGATCAGATCACTGCGCCCCATTCGCTTAAGTCCTTCACGAATAGCTTCCCAGTTATTCGGATCATGGTAGCGCAGCAGCGCTTTATGTAATTTACGAATTTTTGCCAAGCGCGGTGTTTCTACTGTTTCTGAATCTTTAGAAATTTTACGCAGTGGATTTTTGCGCGTGTGATACATGGTAGTCGCCATCGCCATCGGCGTTGGCAAAAAGGTTTGTACCTGATCTAAGCGAAAATCATTTTGCTTTAACCATATAGCGAGATTCAGCATGTCTTCATCCGTAGTGCCCGGGTGCGCTGCGATGAAATACGGAATCAAATACTGTTCTTTGCCGGCTTCTTTGGAGTACTTATCAAACAGTTCTTTGAAGCGGTAATATGAACCCATACCGGGCTTCATCATTTTTGACAGCGGCCCATCTTCAGAATGCTCAGGAGCGATTTTTAATAAACCACCCACATGGTGTGTTGCGAGTTCTTTTACATATTCAGGTGAGCGAACTGCCAAGTCATAACGTAAACCGGATCCGATCAAAATTTTCTTTACGCCTGGAATATCGCGTGCGCGGCGATACAGCTGTATGAGTTTGCTGTGATCCGTATTTAAATTCGAGCATATCGTCGGATACACGCACGACAGGCGACGACACGATTCTTCAACCGTCTTGTCTTTGCAGGCCATGCGATACATGTTGGCAGTAGGGCCACCCAGATCAGAGATGGTGCCAGTGAAGCCTTTGGTTTTGTCGCGGATAAGTTCTATCTCGCGCAAAATCGATGGCTCGGATCGACTTTGAATAATGCGACCTTCATGTTCTGTGATGGAGCAAAAAGTACAGCCACCAAAGCAGCCGCGCATGATATTGACTGAGAAGCGAATCATGTCCCATGCAGGGATTTTTTCTTTGCCGTACACGGGATGCGGAGTGCGTGCATAGGGTAAATCAAATACATAATCCATCTCTTCCATCGCCAGCGGCAGTGGAGGAGGGTTAAGCCATACATCACGATCGCCATGCGCTTGCACCATCGCACGCGCATTGCCCGGATTAGATTCCAAATGAAATACACGCGAGGCATGCGCGTAACTGATGGGATCTTCTTTGACGACTTCAAAGGCAGGTAATCGAACGACGCTGCGCGAACGGATTTCTTTTTGCTGCGCGAGGCGTTCTTCGCGTGTCATTAATTTGATAGGCGCGAGCTTGGGTTCAGCCGGCTGGCCATCAGTGCCACACGCGGTCGGATCCTTTTCCTTCATTTCATACGGGTCCGGATGAGGCTCTACTTTGCCCGGCGTGTCGACTCGAGTGGAATCAACCTCACTCCAGTCATCTTCAGGCTTCCAGTTGCGCGTCACCATAAATGCCGTGCCACGCAAATCGCGAATTGATTTTACCGATTCACCTGCTGCCAGACGATGCGAAAGATCGAGCAAGGCGCGTTCAGCGTTACCAAACAAAAGAATATCGGCTTTGGAGTCAGTGAGCACTGAGCGCCGCACGGTATCTGACCAATAGTCGTAATGCGCAATCCGGCGCAGGCTAGCTTCTATGCTGCCGATAACGATAGGTGTACCAGGAAAAGCTTCGCGTGCACGTTGTGCATACACCGTGACAGCACGGTCAGGACGTTTATTAGGGTGACCACCTGCGGTGTAGGCGTCATCCGAACGTATCTTTCGATCAGCCGTGTAACGGTTGATCATGGAATCCATGTTGCCGGCGGTGATACCAAAATACAGATTTGGTTTGCCTAACTCGCGAAACGGTTCTGCCGATAGCCAATCGGGCTGGCTGATGATGCCGACCCGAAAACCCTGAGATTCGAGTAATCGCCCAATCAAAGCCATCCCAAAGCTGGGATGGTCGATGTAGGCATCGCCCGTCACGATGATGATGTCGCAACTGTCCCATCCCAATGTGTTCATTTCGGCGCGCGACATCGGCAGCATAGGGGCGGGCTTTAAGCCCGGCCGATACGGCGGAAAGGAACGTAGATTTTTGGGTGTGGGGGTCATGCTGTGCTTGCGGGTGGAATTTAGGGCTAGAGTATGCCAGTGTTACCGATAGTGCGTTGGTTGCGGACTTTTTATCATGAGTGCAGCTTTTCCCCTGCAGAGCTTAAGGGGATATGCCCCGAATATTCGGCTTATTTAGTGCGGATTACTGATCAGCCACTACAGATTACCCATTACAGTTTATGAATCACAGATTATTTAAAGGGATTGTCTATTTTGTCAGTCGGTTGAATGGCGATATGTGCTGGCAGATCGCTGGCGTGTTGAAGATGATTAATCGCTGCATCGAGTACGGATTTTAGTTGCAGCGCCAAGGCCAACCCCACCTGGTCGCGTGTAATCGATAGCGATCCATACAGCTCGACTTGATCAAGCCGATTTTCAATGGTGAGCTGACCGAGGGTGATGGACTCGGTTTCGTTTTTAAAAGGTTCCATGTCAGGCATGCTCATCCCCGATTATTTATTTGCGTGAACGAATTCGTGGTTCCGGCAAATTGATATGTTTTGATTTGATGTCGGCGGGCAGCGTTGGAAAAAGGGTAATGCCTATCCGTTTTTCGAGCTCAGCCAGTGAAACGACTTCGTACTCATTACCCGCCATATTAGGCGATAGCCAGGCCGCACCTTCTTTTTTTATCGGGTCGTAAACGGCTTTAAAAATATGCGTCGGTATAAATACTCGCCCATTAATTCGGGCAATGCGATCGCCTTCAAAAGCTGGTCCGGTAATAACGAATAACTCCCCGCGTTGATTCACCAGATGCCTTGTAGCTCCCTCGATGGCAGACCAGAGTATTTGATTGTGCTCTCTATCTTGTGGAACGATATTCGCGAGCGAAAAGCTTTGATGTTGCGATTCCTCTGACGGCATATCAGCGGCGGGTGACATATGACCGCGGTCATAGCCTGAGCGCGCATAGTCAGATAATTCGGCACGCTGATCCGATGGGATGTTTTCATCCGCATGGAATGCATCCTTGCGTTTGATTTCGCGCGCTTGTACGAGGCTGGTGCGAGTCAGATGTTCTGCCGACCACAATGGCGTGCGTGAAACGCCCGAGTGCATCACGGCAAATGCTTCGTAGCACAGAGCCACAGTATGCGTCTGTAAGCTAGCTCGAATAAAGACCGGCGCTTTGCCATCCACAAAATGTTTGAGACAAGCCTGATTTTGCGCAGAGGCGGGTAGCGAGGTGAGCGCCGTCAAACAGAGTGAGAGCGCCAGCAGTAATGGGGTGATTTTTCTCATCTAAATGCCATTGAGGTGTCTTATTCATTTCGAATTGGCCGGTTAAAGGAAGTTCAATTCGGCTTTCGAACGGTATTGACGAATTTTACTCTCAAGAAAGATTGAGCTTTCGTTGAGCGAATGTGTCAAAGAGGTGATGGCCTGACGCTGTCTGGCGATGCAGAAGCACATTCGATGAGGAGAACAAAATGGACTATCAGAATCGGCGCGAAGAATATTCTTGGTTATTCTTGCTTGGAGGGCTGGCAGTGGGAGCCTTAGCTATGTTTGTAGTCGACCCCTCTCAGGGCAGTCGACGCAGATCGCAGTTGCAAGACAAAATGAGTAATGCCACTCACAAAACATCCAAATTAATGGATCGATTTGTCAGAGATGCTCATAACCGATTGCTAGGCTTGCAAGCACAAGCGCGGCGCATCATGGCACCCAAATCACTCAAGCCGATTGATAACCATGTGTTGGAAGCGCGAGTACGATCGCGACTGGGTCGCGAAATTCCTCAGTTCGATGACGTGCATATCAGTGCTCGCGAGGGAACGATTAGTTTGTCCGGCAATATCAGCGCAGAAGAAGAGTCGCGGTTACTTGAGATGGTAGAAGCGATACCCGGTGTCCAGGCGGTGCAGCACAATCTCGAGATACGTTCAGCTGACAATGCTATCCGTCGCACGGGTTGGTCTGTGGTGGACACGGTTTCTTTGGTGTGTGCTGTTAGCGCAGGACTCGGAGTTTTATACCGACTGACGCGTGACCGAACTGCGTTAGCTGAAGCGAGAGACGCTGCTAGGCAATCATTCTCCGAAAATCAAATGGATTTACAGCAAACAGAAGCATCAAGTCACGAGAGTAAAAAAGCTAACGCTGAATCAACTGAAGAGCAGGGAGATAGGCTGCACTGAGAAAATCATTCAGCTTTATTGTAGGCTGTACTGAGTTGGTACTGGGTGCGGGTCTTTGCTTTATCATTTACCGTCAATGAAAAAAAATAAACGGAGATGAGCATGGCAGATCCGCATCCACTCTTGTGGACGCCCAGTCCTGAGCGCATTGCGCGTAGTCGTTTGAATCATTATCAGAAGTGGCTGGCTACGCAAGGCAAGCATTTTGCCGATTACAACGAACTATGGCATTGGTCGGTCGAGAATATCGATGAATTCTGGGCCTCGATCTGGGAGTATTTCGATATCCCATGCTCGTTACCTTACCAGCAAGTACTCGCAAATCGCGCTATGCCAGGTGCAGTGTGGTTCGAGGGCGCTCGTCTCAATTTCGCCGAGCAGTTATTTAGATTTAATGTCGATCAAGGCAGCGGCGATAAACCTGCGTTGATTGCCGAATCTGAAACGCGTGCACGTACCCGTTTGTCATGGCAGCAGCTGCGAGAACAAGTCACGGCGGTTTCAAATACGTTGCGCGCATTGGGTGTGCAACCTGGCGATCGTGTAGCGGCTTATCTTCCGAATACACCGGAAGCTGTGGTGGCATTTTTTGCGTGTGCCAGTGTTGGTGCTATTTGGTCATCGTGTTCGCCAGATATGGGTACGTCGAGTGTATTGGATCGATTTTTACAGATCGAGCCTAAGATACTGATAGCCGTTGATGGTTATCGTTATGGCGGCAAAGACTTTGACCGCATGAGTGTGGTTGCCACGCTCAAGGATGAACTTAAAACTCTACAGCACACGATTCTTTTTCCATATCTTGATCAAGCTGCTCATCTCGATGGCGCGATGTTGTGGGAAGAATTATTTTCACATCCTGCAGCCCATGCATCACCAATGGTTTTCGAGCAAGTAGCTTCTGATCATCCGTTATGGATTCTTTATTCGTCGGGTACCACCGGTATGCCGAAGCCGATTGTGCATGGACATGGTGGAAGCTTAGTTGAAGCTGTTAAGGGCAATGCCTTAGCGCTCGATTTAGGCGAAGAGGATCGTTTTTTATGGTTCACCACAACCGGTTGGGTGATGTGGAATGCGCAGATCACAGCGCTCTTAGTGGGATCGACGATTTGTATTTATGACGGCAATCCGGGTTATCCCGATATGAGTCGTTTGTGGCGTTTTGCAGAAGATATGCAGCTCACATTTATGGGGGTGGGTGCGGCCTTTTATGCGAACTGCATGAAAGCCGGTATCGAACCTAACAAGATTGCTGACTTAAGTCGATTACGTAGCCTCGGCTCCACCGGCTCACCGTTGGCCGATGAAGCCTTTCATTGGATTTATCAGCAGGTACATGCTGACCTTATGCTGGCATCCATCAGTGGCGGTACTGATGTGGTGGCCTCATTTGTAGGTGCGTGTCCTGTGCTGCCTATCTATGCGGGTGAAATGCAATGTCGGTCCTTAGGTATTGCGGTGCATGCGTTTAATGATCAGGGTGATTCAGTGATCGATGAAGTAGGGGAATTGGTCGTCACTCAACCTATGCCGACGATGCCCTTATTTTTCTGGAACGATCCGGGTAATAAGCGTTATCTCGATAGTTACTTTGATCATTATCCTGGCGTATGGCGGCATGGTGATTGGATACGTATTACGCCACGCGGTGGTGCCATCATCTATGGTCGATCGGATGCCACGATTAATCGCTATGGTATACGTATGGGCACTGCCGAAATTTATCGTGTCGTTGAAGAATTACCTGAAATCTTAGACAGTATGGTGGTTGACTTAGAATATTTGGGCCGCGAATCGTACATGCCGTTATTTATTGTTTTGCGCGATGGGCAGGCGCTTGATAGTGAAATCGAGCATCGCTTACGCGAAAAAATTCGTACACAATTATCAGCACGGCATCTGCCGAATGAAATTTTCCTAGTTCCTGAAATTCCTCGTACGCTCACAGGAAAAAAAATGGAACTACCGATTAAAAAACTGTTACTTGGTACACCGATAGAGAAAATTGCGAATCCTGATGCAATGAGTAATCCCGGATCGTTGCAGTGGTATGCCGAATTCGCACAGAGGCGTTTGCAAGCTATGAGTTCGTAAACACTGCATCACGCGCCGACGATCCAACCTTCCAGCGCATCATGTGCGGGTAGGCCGTAGTTAGCATCGCGGCGCTGCCAGCCCCAGGTAGCCAACACGGCGCACAAGACAGCATCCAATAAATCACCGCTGCCATCGTTTAGTAGCTGGTCTCTAAATGTGCCAGTGTGTAGTTTGATGCGATAGGGATGCTCAGCTTTTTCTAGCGCCTTGATAATTTGCAATCGCGCCGCGCGCCGCGCGGGGGTTTGCATAGAAGGCGTATCGCTTTTGTAGGATTCGCGAGTAATCGATCGCGCCACCATGCCGGGATAGGCTTCGAGCGCGATTCGTTGTGAATCACCGGAGTGCATACATGGGATAGTGACTCCCGCTTGCAATAACAAGGGCGCACCCGCATGCAACATGTAGGCTACGGGTGGGTTAACCCATTTCATTGATGAAGATGAACCTGCAGCGCTATCGCCTTGACGATGGATAAATTTATTACCAACGGCACGACTATCGCAGACGGCCTTGAAGGCGTTGCGAACTTCTTCACGCGAGAGGGAAGCGTAGTACTGTATGAGTGCAGGCCATTCGGTGGGCCAGTTCAGCAAAGTAATTAGCTCGCGCGGTAATGAAAATGGAAAATCAAAACCGGCGACCCAAGGTCCTGGGATGTGCAGCCATCGCTGAAATTCGGAGAAGTCATGAAAAGTCTGCAATTGCTGCAGCTCAAAGGCATCGTGAATCAGCTGACCGGATGCAATCGTGATGCCTTTGGCCTTGCGTGGTGCAGACGTGAAATCCACACCATGCAATAAGGGTGATGCAGCGCTGTTAGCTGGATGCCGTGGCATCCGGTAAGACGACATTCACATCGAGAACTTCCAGATTACCTTGACGATCTAAAGAGATTTTGATGTCTTCTGGATTCACTTGTACATATTTGGAAATGACTGCAAGCAGTTCTTGATGCAACGCCGGCATAAAATCGGGCCCGTTATGAATTGTTCGCTCGCGGGCAATGATGATCTGCAAGCGCTCTTTAGCAGTGTTGGCAGATTTGTTTTCTTTATTGAAGAGAAACGATAGGAGTGACATATCACTTACCTCCAAAGATCCGTGAAAGGATGCCCGGCTTTTCGTAATCCGCAAAGCGTATGGGTTTCTCTTCTCCCAGGAAGCGAGCAACGACATCTTTGTAGGCTTCTGAAACGTCGCTTCCTTCTACGTGGATCGCGGGATTGCCTTGGTTGGAGGCATGCAAAACTGATTCTGACTCAGGAATGATGCCTATCAATGGTATGCGGAGAATTTCTTGCACATCGCCATACGAGAGCATCTCACCGGCTTCGACGCGTTTAGGTACGTAGCGCGTAATCAGCAAATGCTCTTTCACAGGCTCATCACCGGTTTGCGCGCGGCGTGATTTAGCTTGGATAATGCCCAGTATGCGATCTGAGTCACGCACTGAGGATACTTCCGGATTGGTCACAATAATGGCTTCATCGGCGAAGGTCAGCGCCATCACGGCACCGCGTTCAATACCGGCGGGTGAGTCGCACACGATGTAGTCGAATCCCATTTCTTTCAACTCATTCAAGATACGTTCTACACCGTCTTCGCTCAGCGCGTCTTTGTCGCGCGTCTGGGAGGCTGGAAGTACATAAAGGTTATCGCAGTGCTTGTCTTTAATCAGCGCTTGAGTCAGGCTGGCTTCGCGATTGATGACATTAATCATGTCATACACCACGCGACGCTCACAACCCATGATCAGATCGAGATTGCGAAGACCAACGTCAAAATCGATGACAGCCGTCTTGTGGCCCAACAATGCGAGGCCGGATGAAAAGCTGGCGCTGGAGGTAGTCTTGCCTACGCCACCTTTGCCCGAAGTTACGACGATAATTTTTGCCACGGAAAACTCCTTGTCTGCAGAAGCACTGATTACATTAATTCAGGAATTTTTTACACTGACCTTCCTTTGGAAGGTCTTCATTTACTTAATTTAACCATGCACAGTCGTGCTGACTATAAAAATCGTAAGAATAAAAATCGTAATACATCAAATTTTCTTACTTTGATCAATTAAATTAAAAATTATTTGAGCGATATCGCAGTAATGTCCAGACTATCGTTGTTGAGCCGAATCTGAGCAGGTTTGCCGGCCAGCGTTGTCGACCAACCTTCGTCAAAGGTACGATACACGCCAGCGATAGATACCAACTCAGCTTCCATCGACAGCGAAAAAATTCGAGCATCACTATTGCCTGAAGCTCCAGCCAGAGCACGACCTCGCAACGGGGCATACACATGAATGCTGCCATCGGCGATCACTTCAGCGCCCGGATTCACCACGGCCATGATCACCAGATCGGCACCGCGAGCATAAACACGTTGACCGGCACGCACTGGCGTATCTATCACCATCGTATTCGCCGTAATAGTAGTAGCAGGCGCCGTGGGAGCTGTGGGTGCAACGGGCTCGGGAATCGGCGCAGCAGGAACCTCGGGTGAGGGTGGTGGCGTCAATTCAAATTGTTTGGATTGATCGACAACATCGATGCTCAGTCCATGGCTACGTATTTCTTCTTCCAGTGAGGGCGGAGCATTACGCACCGCCACGGGATGAAGCCGGTGTTCTTTAAATGTTGAAATTAATGCGGACCAATTAATTGTGCCCGGTGCAGGTATTGGGCTGAGTGCGCTGAAATCGAGCAGCGTGAACTCATCTTCAAAGTAATCAGGAGTTCCGCCAGTGATTTGTGAAAGTGCTGAAGACAATTTCGCTGGGTCGGTGTCGGCCAACAGGGCAGCAACAGCGACCACCGTAGAAATTTTTATTTCCAGGGGTTTCCTGGTTTGGTTCTTTGACATACAGTCCCGGTGTTTATACAGCCGTCGGCTCCAGTGGCGGAGCGTTCGGGGCAATGCCAAGCCTTACCGGATAATATTATACCCTCGGCGCATGCTTTGATCCTACGCAAAGCGTCTGAATCTGGGTGTCTCAGCATCAAAGATCGTTGGTCAGTTCGATTAGGTGCTGGCCGGCGCTTACTTCCTATTGAAATTAAGGAGCACAACGATGCCGAACACTCAGCAGCAGAATTCATTAGTTGATCTAGCTAAGAACCAACTCAGCGCGTCGACAGAACTAGCAAATGCTATTTTTTCCGGATTCGAGAAGATTGATCACGCCCTGATGGACGTAGCTCATCAGATGCTCGATGCACAACGAAAATGCGGGAGTGTCGCTGCGGATATGCGCGATCAGTCGCGCATAGTCGAATTGCGGGAGTCGGTGCTATGTCGTCCTGATAAAGCAATGCAATGTCATCAACAAATTATGTCGGCAATGATCGAAATTCAGACGGAGATCGGTCGATCAACGCGGCAATATTTTGATCGATTGAGCGAATTATCTCGTGGACAGTTAGAGCGTTTAGCGCATCAAACTGAGTTTCGTAGCGAAAAATCTCAAGCGCAGCAGTTAGTGGCAGGCAGTCCTTTTGCAGGAATGCTTTCGGTTTGGAGGGATACATTTGAAGAGGCGGGTCAGGCCATGGCGGAGAATGTAGCGAGAGCTCAGAATGGTGCGGAGCATAGTAGTGAGGTGGCTGATGAACTGGCTCATCATTCTATGGATGCTGCTCAGGGTACTCACTCGAGATCGGTTAGCTCACACAAACGGCAGAGGAGTGAACAACGTAAAAATTAAGCCGCGCGGAATTCGTAAGGTTTAATGCCATTGATGAAAAAAATTGGATAGCCTGGGAGGCTACGCCAGCCAAGCTGGCTTACCAGACTATCCTCAATTGAGTAGAGCGTTACGCACTTAGTTATCTCACCGTAGCATGAATGAATCCTCGATTGCTATCTCATTCGCGTTCCGATTTTTAACGAACTCTTAAAGTGAAGCTATTTGTAAATCGCTGTTACCCGAGCTGCCATTACCGTTACGAATCAGTGATGCTTCACGCGCCTTCTTGCTGGCTTTTTTGGAGCGAGCACTGGAGGGTGGAAGTCGTCGCAGCGTACGAAGTGAATCAATATCCTTGATTCCGATCGACCGCTGATCAACAGTAATCAACCCAAACTCATTAAATGCAGAGAGCGTGCGACTCACGGTTTCCAGTGTGAGGCCGAGATAGCTACCGATTTCATGGCGAGTCATGCGCAAATTAAATAATTTGCTGGAGTAGCCCATTTCTGCAAAGCGTTCCGACAACGATACTAAAAAGCGAGCAACACGTGCTTCTGCGGACAATGCACCCAGCATACTAACCATGCCTTGTTCACGTACTAGTTCTCGACTCATCACGCTGTACATGGCATGTTCCAATTCGGAATGCGTACGTCCTAAAGCGATAAATTTTTTAAATGGTAGAAGTATCAAATCACAGTTCGATAGGGCGACTGCCTCAGAAGCGTATCGTTTTGTGTGAATTCCATCGACACCAAATAAATCACCTTTCATAGGAAAACTTAGTACTTGTTCATTACCGAATTCGTCGATCAGGACGGTTTTCAGAAAGCCCGAATGAACAATGAATAGCGTGTCAAAGGGTTGGCCTATGGTGTGTACGCGTTGTCCAGTTTTGAATTGCACATGCTGAAATAAAAACTCTTCGTCATTGACTGATGATGTCGCAGGTATACGCAACAGTTCGCATAGTTCCTTTAAATTTGACCAGAGTTTGCCTTGTCTTTGCCAGCTCGTATCGCCGGTCGCTGCACTAATGTTAAGGTTACTGCCCGGTTCTGGACGAGTCTCGGGAACGTTGGATGATGTCATGTTTACCTCCAGGAGTTTAGGGCTGGGACGGAGTGCTTTGTATCAGAGATAGTCTGAAAAATTATTTCTTGTTTTGTTATGGATGAAAA
>JAIPCX010000004.1 GCA_021737945.1 Polynucleobacter sp. | reverse complement strand
AGGTTACTGCCCGGTTCTGGACGAGTCTCGGGAACGTTGGATGATGTCATGTTTACCTCCAGGAGTTTAGGGCTGGGACGGAGTGCTTTGTATCAGAGATAGTCTGAAAAATTATTTCTTGTTTTGTTATGGATGAAAAATAGTTGATCATTTTTTGAATCAACGACGACAGCCCAGTTTGAGTAGTTGTGGGCAGCAAATCAATCACATTGCAAATCATTTGATGGCTTTGCTTCATAGGTGAAAGAAGTAGTTAGTATCAACGCTGATTTCAGTGATGGCTATCGGATATCTCTGAATGCGCGCATCAGCGATACTGATTAAGAATGAGCTGATTCTGAAATTTTTTCTGAGAGATTGATCCTTCCTTTTAGATGCTATTAGCATGATCAAAACTCGATTATTTTCGTAACGGTAGAAGAAGATTGTGCGTAACGGCATAGCGCACTAAATCAGCGAGCGATGAACTAATCATTTTTTGTAAAATCAGGCTCTTATGACTACTGATGGTTTTAGTGGAGAGGTGTAGCAAGGTGCCGATCTCAGTGGCAGTTTTTCCATTGACTAGTAAGTTGAATACTTCCATTTCCCGATCTGACAGCGAGGTATGTGGAAGTTTTTCATTCGTCGGCATCGCATCAATGGCTAGCTGTTCGGCGACATCCATGCTGATATAGGGCCGTCCGGTGGCGACTCGTCGTATGGCGATGACAAGTTGAGTGCCTGCACCCTCTTTAGTCATGTAGCCCAGTGCCCCGGCTCGAATGGCACGAGCGGCATATTCGTGTTCTTCATGCATGGTCAAAACCAAAATATGTATCTGTGGGACTTCTTCCTTAACCTGTCGAATGAGTTCCATGCCTCCTTTGCCGGGCATGGATAGATCCATAATCAACACATCACAAGGGTTGCTTCGTATCGACTGCAATGTTTCGAAGCCATTGGTGGCTTCGGCGCATATTTGAATATCTGTGACCGCTTGCAAAATATGTTTTAGGCCTTCTCGCATCAGTGCGTGGTCATCCGCAATGACTACCTTAATCACGATTCCGTCCTGTTTTCCGCTAGCGATGCGTCTGCTATGTAGATCAAATTCATACCTTCAGACCGCGAGCTCAGGGGTGGTTATGGCTGGGCAAAAGTTCATTGTGCTTGCTCCGTAGTAACAAAATGACAACATTAAGGCTAAATGTAACAGCTTTTCGCAAAGCGACCTAGATGATTTGCATCAAAAATTTTGAGTGAATCAGATATTTATGATTCGTTACTTAGTTTGATTGCCGAGTGACATCGATCAATGCTTTGTGGAAGAAAAATGCATTTATTCGCTCTGCTCTTTAGCAATTCCGCTATGTGAAATAGCTTAGACACTGCTCTTGACGACCGCTGCGGTGATATCAATGAAACGATAGTCGGTAGTGAGTCGTGTATTAGCGATAGATAAAATTCTTAAAATTGGAAGTGTTTTTTGCCGTGCTGTAATTTTTCGATGTTAGTCTGGTACCCTTAAATAATTTAGGGCACTGGCGGCAAACATGACTATTCAACCGGGTGAATTAGGGCACATCATTCAATTGGCGACGGCGCCAGTTTTTTTGCTGACCGGAGTGGGTACCAATATGCTGGTCCTGACTAATCGGCTAGCTCGCATTATTGACCGCACCCGAGTGCTGGAAGAGCGACTGATAGAAGGAGCGCCTACAATTTCTGACAAAGCTAGAGCAGGTGCCATTGATGAGTTAGATGTCTTGTTTCGTCGAGCAAAAAAAATTAATCGCGCAATTTTTCTTTCGACCTTTTGTGCATTATTAATTTGTTTGGTGGTAGCGGTTTTGTTTGTGGCGGATGCACTAGATTTACGATTGGTGACGCCTATCGCTGGCTTGTTTGTGTTGGCGTTAGTTTCACTGACAGGAAGTTTTATAACTTTGTTGAGAGAAGTCTTGCTGGCTACTGAGTTCCAAGACATTTTGCGACAGAGGATAATCCGAGACAATCCGCCATAAATTAATTTTTAATTCGCTTAAACGGCCATCTCCTGTCGCTGCACTCTGAAAATTTTATAAAGAATGTATCAAGTCGCAGGTAGATTCAAACAGGGGGTGGCCCGGTGTTCCAAAGGCATCGCAGATTGTCAGATGGTTATAGCCATTCAGTAAAACATCATGACGATGATTCTCAAACCAACTTTCAGCAATCAATTGGTTTTGGCGTTTAAATTCTTCGGATTCGAGATCACCCACCGAGGTAATAAAAGGAGCTGGATGCGCTTGTGGCATCCAAGCGGGCGAGAGAAGGCTGACGCGCTCAGTCGTCAATTGCAAATCATCCGCTACAAAGTCGACGTGACTAACAGCCTCCAGATTAAACAATCCCGACATCAGTACACCGGCTTTCACCAAATCGACAGGCAGATCACTCGACCATTCATCCCATTGCGCTGCCATCATCATGGCAGCTAAATGACCACCAGCGGAATGACCCGCCACCACTATCCTTTCAGAGTCGTAATCATATCGTCCGGCATTTCGGTAAAGCCAAGCCAAGGCGCGTAACTGTTCGCGCGTAATTTCTTCAATGCTTGCCGTTGGTGCGAGTGTGTAATTGGTCAGCGCCACATTGAAACCTGCGTCTCTATATCCCGGCACGACAAACGTGAAATCGGATTTGTCGAGCGAACGCCACCAGCCACCATGAATAAAAACGAGCAGTGGTGCAGAGCTTTTGTGTGCCGGATAAAAATCCAATCGTTCGCCGATAGTCGATCCATAAGATACATCGAGCAAACCAGCATGGGTACGACGCACCAAGGCTGAGTCACGCTGCCAGCGCGAGAAAATTTCAGGATGATCGGGAATGGATGCACGCGCGTTGTACTGCTGGCTGTAATAAGAAACGAGGGATTGTGTGGCGGCGGATAGGATGGACATCAGATCTCCTTTTTTTATATTTTTCAGAAGTGTAATGGGTTTCTTAGGCTTACAAAACCTTGGCTGACGCATTTGACGTTGACGTAAAGGTCAATCGTCGCCTAAACTAAACCCGTTTTGGTGCTCGCCCGTCGGTTCCGACGGGCAGTTAAACGGGAAACACGAAGCGTTAGATCTGGCCATTTGCTGAGATATCGCCAACGTGTGCTGCCCCCGCAACGGTAAGCAAGCGCATGGTTCGCCATGCAGTCTGTTTCGAAAGCCACTGTGTGTTTTACGCATGGGAAGGCGGAATAGATCGCTTGTTAGCCCGGATACCGGCCATAACAGGTGGGATTGACGAATCGGGATGGTGTTCGTCGGACCGTGAATGCAGTGGGGTTCGCCCGGCACATTTTCGCCCGATAGTCTCGTAGTCTTTCCTAGTAGGTCGACCTGCGGGGAAGCGGGTGGACGGCTCTATCGTTCAAAAAATATGAAAATAATTCACACCCATACGACGTCGGGTTGGCGTTTGTCGCTGCTCGTTTCCATGTTGACTTCGGCTTTTTCTGGCCAAGCATTTTCTGAAGAAGATAAACCTAGCTTGCCACCTGTGGTTGTTACTGCAGCGCGGACACCGCAGTTGCAGAGCGATGCCTTATTGCATACAACGGTGATTACGGCTCAGCAGATTCGGGATAGTCAGGCACCTGATCTGCCATCCTTGTTATCACGTGAAGCGGGATTGCAAATTACGCAAAGCGGCGGAGTAGGTTCTGCTACAGGTATGTTTTTGCGCGGTACCGATACACGACAGACCTTAGTCATTATCGATGGCGTACCGATGACTAAACAAGATGCGACCGGTACCGTCAGTATCGAGCACATGATGCTGGATCAAATCGAGCGCGTTGAAATCGTGCGCGGTAATGTATCTAGTATTTATGGCTCGGGTGCAGTCGGCGGAGTAATACAGATTTTTACCAAGGCAGGTTCAGGTGCGCCAGGCATCTCTAGTTCGGTAGAGGCGGGTGCTAGGAATACCCAACGTCTGTCGGCTTCGGCCAGAGGTGGCGTGGATGGATTAAGTTATGGCTTAGTGGTCTCTGACTATGCCACTCGAGGATTTTCTTCCTTGAACACCAGTAAATCGCCCTTGGCCAATTCAGATCGTGATGGATATCGTAACCAAAGCGTGAATGGCTCGATTGCGAAATCGTGGTCCGATGGGCATGAGATCGGTTTACGCTTTATTAATAGTGTCGGTAAAGCAGACTATGACAGTGCATTTGGCTTAACGACTGATCGGCATGAAAGCCGGACTGCAGTTAATTCATTCACGGCGTTTAGTAACAATCGTATGACCGATAGCTGGAATTCACGGTTCTCATTATCAGAGTCGTCCGATGATCTAACCACGCGCGAGTATTCAGCCACCACGACCCGCAATCACTATCAAACGAAAACGCAGGTCGCTGAATGGAGTAACGAAATCGTAGTATCGCCACAATGGCTAGTTACGGTAGGTGCTAATCGTCAGTGGCAGCGTTTCAGCAGCGAGGCCTATGGATCAAACGATGATTATCGACGTACCACCTACAGTGTGTTTGGCGGCCTACAAGGAACGATTGAGCGGCATCAGTGGCAGTTCAATGCGCGCCAAGATGATACTGGCGGGCTTTCAGCCACCACAGGTTATGCTGGCTATGGCTTTAAACTTGATCAGCACCTCAAGCTCATCGCTAGCTTATCGAATGCGTTTAGTGCACCGCCATTGGGTTATCTCTATGGCGCGTATGGCAATCCAGCATTGAAGCCTGAGTATGCCAGCTCGTTAGAAGCGGGTATTCAGTACAGTGATGGCCCAACTATTATGCGTGCCACGGTATTTGAGACACGCACAACGGATCAATTTCAATGGGTGTCAACCAGTTTCACAAATGTGAAAAAGACGCGTAATCAAGGCTTGGAAGTGAGTGCGATGCAGTACTTCCTGACCTGGGAATTGCGCGCTAGCCTAACGCTACAAGATCCGATTGATCTCAGTACTGATGAACGTTTAATACGTCGTCCTGCGCTATTGGGTTCATTCGGAGCCACGACTAAAATAGATCAGTGGCGTATTGGTGGTGATGTGTCGTATACCGGTTCACGCTCAGATACATCAGCAACACTCGCGGCGTATTGGTTGGCCAATGCTACGGCGCGCTATCAAGTCGATAAAAAGCTATCGGTTTTCGGTCGTATAGAAAATCTATTCGATGCAGATTATCAGACAGCTTGGGGCTACAACCAGGCACGGCGTGGTGTATTCGTCGGTCTCAATTGGCAGCCTTAAGCGTTTTAAGTTATGAGCCTGGCGCCACATAGAATCACGACTGCCTTACTGATTCTCGCATGCGTGGCTACCGCCGCAATGCTTGTGGCGGGGCTGTGTGGTGCGACGGGTTGCGCAATTCCAGCATCGACTTCCGAGGTGTTGTGGCAGCTGCGCGTACCACGAGCATTATCGGCATTCGCCGTTGGTGCTTCGCTGTCCTTGGCGGGTGCGTTAATGCAGCTGCTGTTGCGCAACCCACTGGCTGATCCCTATGTGCTGGGCGTATCGGGTGGAGCTGCTGCGGGAGCATTGGGTCTGACATGGTTAATTCCAACTTCGTTAATGACGTATGGTCTGCATGTAGGATCATTAGCGGGTGCACTGCTAGCGACCGCTTTACTGTTTGGTTTAGCTAATCCTGAATTGATCTCGCGTCGTCAGCGACTCAGCGATGCGCATCCTGGCCTGCGTTTAATTCTTACGGGTGTGATGATCGCTGCCGGGTCTGGTGCATTGATCACTTTACTGCTAAGCCTCTCCGATGACACTAGCCTGCGTGGCGTTTTATTTTGGTTGATGGGCGATCTCGATGTGAGCGAGCTGTTATGGCCAGTGTGGTTGACGCTGACGCTTGCCGTGATTTGGTCACTACGTAATGCGTCGGCACTGAATGTTCTTGCGCATGGCGAGCTAACCGCATTTCTTGTCGGTGTACCTACACGTCAATTACGCATCATGACCTTACTGGTTTCGGCCATCACGACGGCTGCCGCTGTCTCAGTGGCGGGCACCATAGGATTTGTCGGTTTGGTAGTACCGCATGCTATGCGTCTATTGATCGGTAATGACCAACGATTGCTGCTGCCATCCTCAGCGCTCGTGGGTGGCGCGGCATTATGTCTAGCCGATCTGATTGCGCGCAGCATAGTCGCTCCTGTGCAGTTGCCCGTAGGAGTGATTACGTCATTAGTCGGTGTACCCGTATTTTTGTTTTTACTGACGCGGAGTCGCTAATGCTGACGACTCAACAACTACGCATTAATGCTGGGCAGCGCACCTTAATTAATGACCTGAACTGGTCAGTAAAACCTGGCGAGTTCTGGTGCGTGTTGGGAAAAAATGGGGCGGGTAAAACAAGCTTACTACATACCTTAGCGGGTGCGTCTATACCGGCGCAAGGTACCGTCTTACTTAGCGAACAAAATGTTTTAGAAGTAGATGCACTCACATTATCGCGTCGGCGTGGTCTGATGCTGCAATCGTATACCGATGTTTTTCATGAATCGGTGTTTAATGTGGTGGCGATTGCACGCACACCGTATCGATCTGGCACGCAGTGGGATACGGCGGCTGATAGTGCGGCAGTTCATGATGCTTTGAAGCGCGTGAATCTGATTGAAAAAATGAATGCAGACGTTACCCACTTATCGGGTGGAGAAAGACAACGCGTCGCCTTAGCGGCATTAATAGTGCAGTCGCCTGAGCTGATGTTGTTAGATGAGCCTACGGCACATCAAGATGTGGCCTATCAATTTAAAACGATGAATTTGTTACGTAATTTGGCGCAGCAGCATGCAGTGATTGCGAGTTGTCACGATATCAATCAAGCAGCTAGATTCGCTACCCATGTGCTGCTAGTAGGTGATCAACAGCATTGGCAAGGGTCGGTTGATGAGGTGCTTGAGGCCGAGCGATTGAGTCAGGTATTTGGCTGCAGCTTTCGCCATGAAGGTGAAAGCTGGTTTATGCAGTGAATGAATTAGTGAATCAGTACTAAGTTTGGCTTGCAGGTGAAGGCCACAGAACCATCTGAGTACACCGAAACAGCGCTAATGTTTTTCCGTTTGCAACAACAGTAGCGTCCCAGACTTGCGTCGTTCTTCCTTTGTGCACCGGCTTTGCGTGGCACTCAATTCTTCCTTCACGTGCCGTACCGAGGTGATTGCTCTTTAGCTCGATGGTTGTGAAGCTGAGTGCGCCTTCAGGAAGATTTAACATGCAGCCCAAACCGCACGAAGTATCCGCCAGCATCACAATCGATGCGGCATGCAGATAGCCATTCGGTGCAAGATGATGCGGCTGTACCTCGAAGCTTGCCGTTAGTCCCTGATCATTTGCCGACGTAACTGTAAAGCCAAGATGGTCTGGTAAGGTACCTTTGAATTTCGCTTGAAATTCAGGTGAATTAGTTATATCCATCATAAAACTCCTGCAGATATTTTTACATTAATTTTAGTGAGTGCGTGATCAATATTTAGTGCTTTTGTAAATGCTCGCGAGCAGTCTCAATTTTTTCGCATAGCTGCGCTGCGCCTTCTAGTACTCGGGGTCCGGCGCGATTAACTAGCGTGCCATTCACAGAAAACAAATTATCGAATCGAGTTGCTTTCAGCGTGGGCAGGGCACGCCAGCGATCCAAGCCTGAGCTTTCTGGATCAGTCATCAAAATGGCATCCGGATTGGCTTTGGTAACGGCTTCTGCGCTAACTGAGGGCGTCAGTGGAGCTAATTTTCCGAAAACATTTACTGCCCCACATAGCTGAAACATTTCTGCAACCAGATGCTTGTCATTCAGTGTCATCAACGGGGATGGCCAGATTTGATAAAAAATACTAATCGATTTTTTTCTGGCATAGCGCTGCTTCAATCGTTCATGACTTTCACGAAACGTTTTTGCAGCATGAGTACCGTCACTACTGCCTGTTAATTTTGCAAAGCGCTCAATCGAAGTGGCAATATCATTAAAGCTTTGTGGCTCGCTCTCAAAAATAGTCAAACCTAATTTTTTGAGTCGTTTAATCTGATGCGCATTACTGCCACTTTTCCAGGCGATCACTAGATCAGGTTGCAAATCAATAATGCGCTCAAGGTCTAGACGGGTACCGTCAGCGACGATGGGTAATTTTTTCGCCTCGGCTGGATAATCACTCCAAGCAGAAACGCCCACCACGGCATGGCCCGCACCAGCGGCGTAGAGTAATTCGGTAATGTGGGGAGCGAGGCTGACGACACGTTTTGCGGCGGTGGTTAGTCTTACGGTATGCGCACCATCATCGACAACAGTGATTTCTGAGTGTGCTGAATGAATTAGGCCGAGTAATAAAACTAAGCTCAACACGAATCCCAGCGCGAATTCCAGCACGAATTCCAGCACTAAGCGGCTTTTCCAGCGACTAGCGTGCGTCATATTTCGAGATTATCGATCAGTCGCGTTACCCCCAATTTCGCCGCAGTGAGAACGATCAGCGGCTCATTTTGTGCAAGATCATCAGCGGTGGGTGGTTGCAGATCACTACGTTTTCTGATCGATACATAGTCTGGATTCCAGCCACGTGATGCCAGTTTTTGCATCGATTTTTTTTCCAGCATCGATACATCCAGATTGCCATCTCTTACAGCTTGCGCCACCGCCTGTAATTCAGCATACAGAGTCGGCGCTTCACTTCGTTCCGATACAGAGAGATAAGTATTTCGCGACGATAGAGCGAGTCCATCGTCGGCGCGCCAGGTTTCTGCAGCGATGATTTCTGTGGGTAGGGCAAATTGGCGTGTCATATTCCGAATGATCATCAGCTGTTGATAATCTTTTTTACCAAACACAGCGACGCTAGGCTGTACGCAAGAAAATAGTTTCAGCACGACAGTGGTCACGCCATTAAAAAATCCAGGACGAAATTCACCTTCGAGAATATTGCCGAGATCGGAGGGCGGTTGTACACGAAATTCTTGTGGCTCTGGATATAAGTCACGCTCAGTCGGTGCAAACAAAACATACACACCTTCTTTTTCTAATTTTTCTATATCGTCAGCAAAAGTTCGGGGATATTTTTCAAAATCTTCATTCGGGCCGAACTGCAGGCGGTTAACGAAAATTGATGCCACTACCGGATCGCCATGCCTGCGTGCTAATCGCATCAATGACAAGTGACCTTCATGCAGATTGCCCATCGTTGGAACGAACGCCGTGCGCAGTTGACCGCGTAACTGGTCGCGCAACTCATCGATGGAAGAGATGATTTTCATGTAAATAAATAAGTTTCAGGTGCTCAGATAAATCATGTCGGTATGTTGGAGTCATACCGTTGACAAAGAAATGGGAGTAATTTTGTAGCGTTGGCTAGAAAAGATGTTCTCTACGTAGGCGAGTAAGACAGTCTGACGTAGATGGGCGCAAAGGCTTCAGCTTGCGTGATCTCGATTAGGGTTTCTTTCGCCAGCTCTAGTAGAGCGATAAAGTTAACGACGATAACCGGAACACCGCGGGTCGGGTCAAACAGTTCATGAAACTCAACGAATTTCGCTGATTGTAATAGACGTAATATCGAGCTCATGTGTTCGCGTACCGATAATTCTTCGCGCGAGATGGTATGCCGCGCAGTTAGTTTGGCGCGACGTAGTAAATCATTCCATGCCGTTTGCAGGTCGACGACATTCACATCAGGGAAGCGCGTCACCACCGTTTGATCGACATAAATTTGTGTGCGTACAAAATCACGACCCACTTGCGGCAGGGTGTCGAGTTCAAATGCGGCTAGCTTCATTTGTTCGTATTCAAGCAGGCGGCGAACCAGTTCAGCGCGCGGATCCAGTGCTTCCTCATCGCCTTCTACCTTTTTCATCGGTAGCAACATGCGTGATTTAATTTCAATCAACATTGCCGCCATCAACAAATAATCTGCAGCGAGTTCTAGATTACGTTGTCTGATCTGTTCGATGTAGTCCAGATATTGCAGGGTCACTTGAGCCAGCGGAATATCCAGAATATTGAAGTTTTGCTTACGGATTAAGTACAGCAAAAGATCCAGCGGTCCCTCGAACGCTTCCAGAAATACTTCGAGCGCATCGGGTGGGATATACAAATCATTCGGCAGCTTAAACAGCGGCTCGCCATACAGCTTGGCAAAAGCAACCCCATCGATCACATCGGGGGTACTGTCGACGGTGGTTTCAGTAGCGGTATTCACACGTTACGCCTGCTTAATGATTTTGATACACGTAGGCTTGCTGCTGCACGCGCGATTCTTGAGTTCTACGCTGGCTGTCCAGATCGATCGGTTCCTTGTCCCATAATCGGGCACGACCCGCGTGCTGACCTTCTTCGATCGCTGGGTTATGAGTTTTCATTTCAGCTAAAAACCGAGTAAATTCAGAGACATAGCCGTTTTTTTTCTTGAACAGATTCATGGATTCACCCGCATGTTGCAGAGGGGGCGTATTTTACCCCGCGGCGAGCGTTTCTCAACGAATTCGCATGCCGGGTTGCGCGCCGGGCCAAGGCTCAAGAATATAAAGACCGGGATTCGCTTTTTCATCGGCAGCTGAAGCGGCGAGCACCATACCCTCAGAGATACCGAATTTCATCTTGCGCGGTGCTAGATTGGCAACCATCACCGTCAACTTGCCCTTTAGGTCTTCTGGTTTGTAGGCAGACTTAATGCCTGAGAACACGTTACGTAGTCGACCTTCGCCGACATCAAGCGTTAAGCGCAATAGTTTGTCTGAACCTTCCACCACTTCGCAGTCGACAATCTTTGCAACGCGCAAATCAATTTTGGCAAAATCATCAATCGTGATTTCAGAGGCAAGTGCTTCTATGCCTGTTGCGGCGGATGCAGTGGATGCTTCAGCAGTGGGCGCAGCTTCAGCGGCGGGTTCAAATAATTTGTCTAACATTGCTGCCTCTACGCGCGTCATTAGGTGAGAATAAGGTTTGATGGCATGCTGATCTGGCATTGCATGCGAAAGATCAGACCAGGTGAGTGGATCGAGATTCATCATCTGTTCGACCTGATGTGCCAATGAAGGCAAAACAGGTTTGAGATAAATCGTGAGAATACGGAAAGCTTCCAGCAGGCGACTACACACTTCCTGAAGCTTGGCATTGTTAGCCGTATCTTTGGCTAACTCCCACGGTTTGTTGGCATCGACATAAGCGTTGATGTTATCTGCCTGCTCCATCACTGTGCGTAATGCTTTGCCATACTCGCGTGCTTCGTAAAGTGCAGCGATCTCTGGGCCAGCAGCACGCAAAGCAGAAAGAAAGCTATCGCTATCGGTCGCCCAGGTCATTCCCAGTTTGCCATCGAATTTTTTAGCGATGAATCCGGCGGCACGGCTGGCGATGTTGATGTACTTACCAATCAGATCACTATTGACGCGTGCAATGAAATCTTCGGGATTAAAATCAACATCCTCGACATGTGAATTCAGCTTGGCTGCAATGTAGTAGCGCAACCATTCAGGGTTCATGCCTACATCGAGATAGCGCAGCGGCGAAATACCAGTGCCGCGAGATTTCGACATTTTTTCACCGCTCACTGTTATGAAGCCGTGTACAAAAATATTGTTAGGCACTTTCATCCCTGCGAAATGCAGAACCGCAGGCCAGAACAGCGTGTGAAAGTACGTAATATCTTTGCCGATGAAATGATACTGCTCAGTGGTCGGGTCAGCCATGAACGCATCATAGTCACGCCCCGTTTTTTTGAAATAATTTTTCAATGAAGCGAGGTAACCAATCGGCGCATCTAGCCACACATAAAAATATTTACCGGGGGCGTCAGGAATTTCAATGCCAAAGTAGGGTGCGTCGCGACTGATATCCCAATCACCCAGACCAGAATCGCTTTCCAGCCATTCGCGTGCTTTGTTGGCGACTTCCGGTTGCAAGCGAGCCGGATCTAAAGCCCATTCACGCAAAAACTGGCCACACTTAGGATCCGATAATTGGAAAAAATAATGATCCGATGATTTCATCACTGGCGCTGCGCCAGTCAATGTGGAATAGGGATTTTTAAGATCGGTGGGTGCGTAGACCGCGCTACAGACTTCGCATGAATCACCGTATTGATCTTTAGCGCCGCACTTCGGGCACTCGCCTTTGATATAACGATCTGGTAAAAACATATTTTTTACCGGATCAAAAAATTGTTCAACAGAACGCGACGTAATCAATTTAGCGTTGTCGCGCAGTCGACGATAAATGTTTTGAGAGAGCTCATGATTTTCTTCGCCGTCGGTCGAGTGCCAATTATCGAAGCTAATATAAAAGCCATCGAGATATTGCTTACGACCTGCGGCGATGTTGGCGACAAACTCCTGAGGAGTCACCCCCGCTTTTTCCGCAGCGATCATAATCGGCGCGCCATGCGTATCGTCGGCGCATACAAAATGAACTTCATTTCCGCGCATGCGCATGAAGCGCACCCAGATATCAGCCTGAATGTATTCCATGATGTGACCAATATGGAACGCACCGTTGGCATAGGGCAGGGCGGTGGTAACGAACAGCTTGCGGGGATGAGTATTTGGCATGACAGCGCTCATGGCGGTCGTTTTGATGATCAAAACAAAAGCAGGATTCTATCAGTGCAGCCTTATTATCGGGCCTGCCGCTAAAATAGCGCTTTATTTCAGGCCGCAGTCGTCATGCGCGCCATCACCTCATTAATTACTCCACACATGACCGTACGCACACGTTTTGCACCCAGCCCGACAGGATATTTACACTTGGGCGGCGCTCGTACTGCCTTGTTTTCATGGGCTTATGCCCGTCGTTTTCAGGGTAAATTCATCCTGCGTATTGAAGATACCGATCTAGAACGCTCCACTCCAGAAGCCGTGCAAGCCATCATCGACGGTATGCAGTGGCTGGGCTTAGATCATGACGAAGGTCCTTTCTACCAGATGCAGCACATGGACCGTTACCGCGCAGTGGTTGCTCAAATGTTGGCTGAGGGCACCGCCTACCTCTGCTATGCCTCACCCGAGGAAGTGGAAGCTATGCGCGAACGACAGCGTGCCGCAGGCGAAAAGCCGCGCTATGACGGCACTTGGCGCCCAGAAGCAGGAAAGAACTTGCCTGCCATCCCCGCAGGTCGTCTGCCCGTAGTGCGGTTCCGTAATCCGCTCGATGGCGATGTGACGTGGGACGATGCAGTCAAGGGCAGCATCACGATCTCGAATCGCGAGTTGGATGATTTAGTCATTGCACGACCCGATGGAACCCCGACTTATAATTTTTGTGTGGTGGTGGATGATTGGGATATGCGCATCACCCATGTTATCCGTGGTGACGATCATGTGAATAACACCCCACGTCAGATCAATATTTTGAAAGCACTCGGCGCAACCTTGCCTGTGTATGGGCATGTGCCCATGATTCTTGGGTCCGACGGCGAAAAACTCTCCAAGCGTCATGGCGCGGTCAGCGTCATGGAGTACCCCGCGCAAGGCTATTTGCCCGAAGCTATGCTGAATTATCTGGCGCGATTAGGCTGGAGCCACGGTGATGAAGAAGTCTTTTCTATGGATCAGTTTTGCGAGTGGTTTGATTTGGATAATCTCACCAAATCACCTGCGCAATTCAACCCAGAAAAACTCGCTTGGCTAAATAATCACTACATAAAATTAGCCGACAATGATCGTCTGGCGGCATTAGCGATGCCTGAGCTAGAGCGCGATGGTGCGCAATTAGCCGGCGGCCCCGATCTGAGCGCAGTGATTGCCGTGCTCAAGGATAGAGCGAATACCGTGAATGAATTAGCCGATGCAGCGATGCTTTTTTACCGTCAGCCTCAACCTGATCCAGCCTTATTGACACAACATCTGACCGATCCGGCTCGCGCAGCATTAAAACAATTTGTCGCTGCCGCACCCTCGATTGAGTGGACCAAAGAAGCCATTACCGGTCTGATCAAGCAAGTTTTGGCAGATCACCAGATGAAAATGCCGCAGCTAGCCATGCCACTGCGGCTGTTGGTAACAGGGCAGTTGCAGACGCCTGCCGTTGACGTTGTGTTGACTTTATTTGGTCGAAATGTCGTGTTAGATCGAATTGGTCAGCATGTTTCATAAGATTGACATGCCTTTGGAGATTTACAGTCTGGAAAAGATTCGGCTATAATCCCGCTTCTGCCGCACAGGGGGGTATAGCTCAGCTGGGAGAGCGCTTGCATGGCATGCAAGAGGTCAGCGGTTCGATCCCGCTTACCTCCACCACCTAGCTGAAAACCAAGGGTGCAGCAGTAAATGTAGTTCAGCATTAAATATAGGTCAGTAGTTCGGACAGATCATTGTCCCCATCGTCTAGAGGCCTAGGACATCACCCTTTCACGGTGAGTACCGGGGTTCGAATCCCCGTGGGGACGCCAAATAAAAAAGCCGGCATCGAAAGATGCCGGTTTTTTTTATTGTCAGAAGTTTACATGCGGGCATGTCAATACTTGCGTAGGTAATTCTCAGCCACTTTTTTTAGTTTTGTTATGAAATTTTAGTTCAGCGCGAACTTCAGATTCTGTGACTGTTAATGTGTGAACTACCGGTTCATGGCTTTGAATATTTTCATCAGCAAATCACAGTAATTCAGCGTGTTCTGCTTCTGTGATTTGAGCGCTTTGAGTCTCGCAGCACATAAATTATTTTCCTGGTTCAATCGGACTCGATGTTCGGTAAGTTAAACCGACACTTTTGGCGAACGCGATCAATGGGAATAGGGTGGCGTAAGCGAAAGTAGGTTATAGTGTACCTATGTGTACACAAATAGGGAGGCATCATGGTCTCACTTAAAGTTGGAATTCGTGAATTCCGAAGCCAATTACCTCATTACCTACTAGAAGTCGGGCAGCCTTTGGCCATTACCCGCCATGGCGAAACTATCGGGTACTACATTCCGACCCACGACAAAACCGGCTCGGATGATCTTAAAGCATTGCGGGCAGCGGCTGAGAAGTTGGATACGCTGATTCAAGAGTCAGGTATTGACCCGGACGAAATTGTCGAGCTTTTTAACGCCAAGCGTCGCAAAGCTAAATAATGACGGCACGTAACAAGACGCTGGTTCTTGACGCAAATATATTGATACGTGCAGTGCTTGGTTCACGTGTCAGAAATCTCATTCTTAATAACGCAGATAAAGTCAGATTCTTCGTCCCGGTAGTTTGAGATGCGGAAACACCAGTTTGTCCGAAATGCGGAATCGTATATGAACTAAGATGTTTTCCGCATTCCCGATACCGTAGGTGAAGAAGACAATGACTTCAGATTCCTCGGGAGTGCCGACTCGTGCAAAGCCTTTCTCGCCCATCGCCTTTTCTATGTATCTAGTAAATTCAAAGTATTGGAGGTCATCGCGGGGTATGTTCTTATTGCCAGGTAGAAGTAGATATCGTTTCTTCTCATTTGCGGCAGGAGTTGATATTGAATCCACATCTATCTGGAACCGGCGGACCTTCATTTCTGCGCAGCCGCTTACTCCAGCCAAGGCGATAATTAGTGTGATTTTTCGTAGAAGGTTTTCGAGAAAATTGGTGTAATCATCATCATTCTTAATTAGCAGTTTAGTTTCAGTGAACAAAAAATCAAAGTAAAAATTTAACTGATGAAGATGAAATTTAAAACTAATTTTTGAATTGTGATTTTCAAATGGTTAGTTACTTTACGGATTTTTTGAGTGATCAAAGGATGTCATTCTTGCGGATGAAACGACATGCCTCAAAGTTTTCTGCCACTACGTGGTTTGGTTTTTACAAATCTGCCAAAGAGTTCAGTTAAGCCTGCAATCGATCCAACTTGCTACAGCTCTTCCTTCTCCGATGCAATATCGGTATCAATTAAAAAGGTGTTTAATCTATTAAGTTGCAGACTTAGTCGATTGAAATGATCAATCCCCTGTAAGTAATACAGCCTTGCGCCGGGTTTTAAATCTGCCATCGCTTGGGTAATTTGGCGCAAATACGTTTCATCGCGAGCCGCATTGGTAGCTGCGTGTGCAGCATTCTCTTTTTTGGTTTCATCTTCAAGTGCTTTCCCTAATAGCATTAATTTTTTTTGTTTTTTGGGATTACAGTAGTTCTGGTATTCGAACATAAGATGAACTTTAATTTCGGTATCGACCGTTGTCATCACTTGGTTTTGTTTCGCAAGCTTTTGGCGTGCCTCGTTTGCTTTCATTGGCGGTATGGCGTTCATAATAAATTCAAACATACGATTGACTAATTTTCGTCTTGCAAATAAAACTAACGAAAGTTTGGCGACTTCTTTTTCAGGATCTTTTAAAAAGCGGCAGGATAGCAGCGGAATACCCATGCAGAAGATGTCATGATGTTTTTCAAGGGTTGGAACCACTACGCTTTCTCTACCATACCTTTCTTCGAAAAGTATAACTGCCTCTGCCAAAAAGATATCGCCTCTTGCTGAGTTAAAGTGTTTATTTAAGAAAGTTTTAATTCCTTGTTGAATAGAGATAGAATCATGATGACTATCGATTAATCCAATTCCTACGTTTGAAATAGTTTCACTAGTGGCTTGCCATTCCTCCAAAGCAGTACTTTTACGAACTTTGTATGTGGATTTGCCAATCGGTAAACTGAATTGAGAGTAAAGATTTTCTATCGTTGGCTCAGCTTCAAAGTAATAACTCAACCCACTTACCCACGCCTTAACGGTATTTCCAATATAACTTAGGGAATTTGTAGTACGTGCAGCCTGAGATGCTTGAGTTAGCTCTTCCTTTAACAGATTGATTTCCGCTTCGGCAAAACTACGGCGTCCTTCAAAGTGAAGCCCGGCTTTTTCTTGATCGTAAGCGATGGCACTTAGTGTGACTAGCTTTTGTACTTTGATTGATGCTACTGGACGAGTATGCGTCAGACAATACGCTGTCTGAGCGTCGATGAATTTCATGGTTCCGGGCAAGGGCGCATCTGTTAACTGTAGTTCTGCTCTGATAATCGGCGATGCAAGGGTAATTGGCTGAGTTGAGCCTGATCGCATCACTACGCGTGTCTCGCACAACACGACAGTTGTGCTTGGTTTATGTGCTTTAGCTGTATTGCTTGAATTTGCGCAGGACGAATGATTGAATATTTGGAACAAGAAGCAGCCTCTGAATTTAGAGAGAGGCTAACTCAGTAGTTATACGTTCAGATTAGTTCCATAATTTTAGGAAAGACTAGTTTAGTAGGTTGTGTTGCCAATAGTTTTGACCGCCTCAATAATCTTTTACTTCCTACAAACTACCTGATCTCAATGGGTGTCGGCGGTATAGGTTCAAAGTTCATGGGCTTGAGTCGTCCGCATTTACCCTTGAACAAAGGATGTCCTTTGCGAGTTTTTTTCTCCATGGCGGTGATGATTATCTCGCCGCTGGGTCGGTTGTAATTAAAATCAATAATCTCGATGAAGTCATCCACCATCATTCGTTTGTAGGGGATTGCGGCTTTGACAGCATAGTCGCTTATAGATGCTGCAAATAGCAGCCGACCGACCATCGCCAGATCAACGCGTACCATGCCGGTAGATTCATCGGCTTCGAGATTCATCATGTCGAAATCGGTGGGGATGGGATTTTCTGGCGACCAACTGCTGAGATAGAGCGGCGCCCAGCCGCGGCAAACAAAACGTAGTGGCTCTGCGTGTAGATGGATGGAGCACATGCCTAGCAGCGTCAGAACGATGGTCTTTATAAAATGCATGCGCATTGTGTTTACCTCAAAGTCGAAATGTTAGTTTGTTGTCTTTGCTATTTATCGTTATCTGCCAGCTATTATCGATAGCGGCCATTGGACTTCGATGAACTCCTCAGAAGTTGGTAGGGTAGTGATTAACTCATGGCTCAATTCATCAACCGCATCAATTCCGGTAGCCGAATGATAGCGCGCGGAAGCAGACCAACTACGCAAATAGCCTAGCAATTGATGCAGTGTCCATTCAACATTCATAGTTAGGGTCGGTGTTTTAATACGCTCGAACGGAAAGGCTAAATCGCGATAGCCAGTTTCCACATGATGGCGTTCGGATGGCCAATACGGGCCAATCACATGATGATAAAAATGCTGTAGACAGTCATTCGTTGCATCATTGGTGACGACGATCATGCCGTAGCTCCACGCGGCAATCAGTCCATTCGGCTTAAGCACACGTCTGACTTCGCTATAAAATTTTTCCAAATCAAACCAATGCAAGGCTTGTGCAATCGTGACTATGTCGGCGCAAGAAGAGGGCAGTCCGCTGGCTTCTGCTGCGGCGACTCTGTACTCAACGCGTTCGTGCGCTTTAGCATTGGCGATTTGAGATTCACTTAAATCCGTAGCGATGACTTTTTCGAAATGATTGGCCAGTGCAACCGTAGCCTGACCATTCCCCGCGCCACAATCCCATGCCATGGCATGGGACGTGCACTCTTCGGCTAGCCATTGAAACAAGCCAGCAGGATAGCTAGGTCTATGCTCCGCGTAGCTCGCTGCGACTTTGCCGAAATGATCAACGGCCATGGTTATAGCTGAATCAATACTTTGGCATTGGCTCCACGTTCAACTTGTTGATGCGCCTTGACGATATCAGCCAGCGGATAAATGCTGGTGGGTGGATGTTTGAAGCCGGGTGCGGCTAATACCGCATTCACACCTGCGAGTACTTCATGCATGGCATGAGGAGGGAGTTTATAAACGATGAAATAATAAATATTAATGAAACCCATAATCATCGGCCCAAACGGCATGCTCACTTGTGGCTGATTTGAGCCATACACAACGGCTTTGCCATCAAACGTCAGCAGACTGCCGTACAAAGGGGCATGGGTAGCAGCGTCAACATCAATGATGGCGTCGGCGCCGCGATTGTTGGTTAAGGCTTGCACCCTGTCGGTTACTGATTCATTTTTGTAATTGATGACATCGTGTGCGCCTATGTCTTTTGCCAGCTGAGCTTTTTGTTCGTTACTAACGATGGCAATGACGTGTGCTCCGGCCATGCGTGCGAGTTGAGTGGCATAAAATCCTACGCTGCCTGCTGCGCCCGGTACTAGTACGGTTTTACCCACCAATGATCCACACGACTGCACTGCGTGCATCGCCGTCATGAGTGGAATGGCGATCGAGGCACCGATTTCAAATGACAGCTCGACAGGTAACGCCACCGTTTGCCCTACGGGTAGGGTAATAAATTCCGCCGCGGTGCCAAAAGGCCTATCCCACTGACCATTGAATACCCACACGCGTTGGCCAAGTAATGCGGGGTTAACGCCCTGACCGATTTTGTCGATAGTGCCCGCGCCATCGCTGTGCGGTATGACTTCAGGATACCCACTGCCACGTGCCGAGGCACCGGCGCGGGATTTAACATCCGATGGATTGACGCCGCTAAAGGCAAGCTTGACGCGTACTTCGCCTGCTGCCGGTTCAGGATCAGTTTTTTCAATCACACGCAGTACGTCGGCTGCGGGTCCCTTGGTTGTGTAAATAGCTGCACGCATATGGTCTTCCGTTTATAAGAAAAAATTTATGATTTCGGTAACAGATCGCAAGCATAGGCCAGATCTGTCGTGTACTGCGACGAATTTTATAACGCGACCACATTGCCAATTACTTAATCTATGTCTTGCTGGGCCGAGTCAGCCTGCGTCAAATGTCAGCTCTGTTAAACTTGCAATTCGCGCGGAGTAATTCTTAGTATTTTGCTCCATGATTCGGGCCAGTTAGGCCTTATTTATTTTTCAGGATGTGCCATGCCAGGTTTACTGCCCAACGTCGATCCGGACGGACTGCTCGAATTTTCGGTGGTATACACCGATCGCTCGTTGAACCATATGTCAAAAGCCTTCATGGGCGTCATTACGGACATATCGCGATTGCTTAAAGAAGTCTATAACGCTAGTTCAGCGTTAGTGGTGCCTGGTAGCGGTACCTATGGCATGGAAGCTGTAGCTCGCCAATTCGCCAATGGCAATAAATGCCTGGTGATTCGCAATGGCTGGTTTAGCTATCGCTGGACGCAAATTTTTGAGATGGGTCACATCTCAGATCAACTACATGTCATTCAGGGTCGTCAGCCCACCGAAGGTTTCGAGGGCGCGTATGCACCGCCACCGATTGAGGAAGTCACGGCGTGGATACGCAAAGAAAAGCCAGCAGTGGTGTTCGCACCTCACGTTGAAACGTCCGCCGGTATGATTCTTCCCCCAGATTATTTGCGCGCCATCGGTGAAGCGGTAGAGTCTGTGGATGGCTTGTTTGTACTCGATTGCATCGCTTCAGGTGCAGTGTGGGTGGATATGGCGGCTTCGAAAGTTGATGTCGTCATTAGTGCGCCGCAAAAAGGTTGGAGTAGTTCACCGTGTTGTGCATTGATCGCTATGAGCGCGCGTGCACGACAAAAAATTGATTCCACAACCAGCACGAGCTACTCATGTGACTTAAAAAAATGGTTGACAGTTATTGAGACCTACGAAAAAGGCTCGCACATCTATCACACCACGATGCCTACGGATTCGTTACGCACATTGCGTGACACCATGCAAGAAACTCAGGCGGCAGGATTTGCCAACATGAAAAAAAATCAGGAAGAGCTTGGCATTAAGGTTCGTAAATTGCTGGAATCAAAAGGTTTTACTAGCGTAGCTGCTCCTGGATTTCAGGCGCCTTGCGTGGTGGTCAGCTATACCACTGATACTGAGATTCAAAACGGCAAGAAATTTATGGCCTTGGGTTTGCAAACAGCGGCGGGCGTGCCGCTGCAAGTCGGTGAGCGAGCAGATTTCCGTACATTCCGAATTGGCTTATTTGGTTTGGAAAAATTAATGCACATCGATGCCACGGTGCAGCGTCTGGCAACCGCATTAGAAAAAATTGCCTGATAGGGTTGATACACTAATCGACCTTACTTGTAACAACGCCCTTGCTTCTTAGCGTAAGCAAGGGCGTTTTTATTTAATTGAATTTAATTACATTTGATTGACCTATACGCGAACTCGGAATGGCGTGAAATTAGTACCGATATCCATATAGTCTTCTTCTTCTTGACGTTTCAGCCAGTTCACAACGCGGTAGGTTACGGGGGTCATGACGACTTCCCAACCCGTTTTCAAGAAATACTGAGCAATAGCAACGGAGATAACTTGTTCTGTTGGCCAGATCGCATAAAAAGCCATCATGTAAAACAGCGACGAATCCAGCGCTTCACCCACGGCTGTTGAACCTATCATTCGCATCCACAAATGTTTGCCATTGCTCCAGATTTTCATTTTTGCCATGACATAACCATTGGCTAAACTACCCGCCCAGAAGGCGGTAATGGATGCGATCACGATGCGCCAAGTATTACCGAAGACCGTTTCCAGACCTTGTTGGTAGTTGTTCATGTAATCGCCGCCCGCTGGCGTAAGCGACACCACGACCAACGACATCATCGCAGCAAATGCCAATGCGGCAAACCCTGCCCACACCGCACGTCGATCATGTGCGTAGCCGTAGACTTCAGTCAGTATGTCGCCGAACAGGTATGAGATAGGAAAAAAAAGTATGCCTGCACCGTAAGTCACTTCGCCTAACACGGGTAGGGTGATGACGGCCGCTTTGCCAGCACCGATGAGATTGGAGCAAAGTAGTACGGTGACAAAGGCCACCAGCAAGAGATCGTAATACCGATAGCGGCGAACTGCTTGAGTTGACATAAGCTTATTGGCGGTGATCGCCGTTCGATATAAAGATAGTGAAGCAGCTAGGAGAGTTGTTGTGCGTTGTTCTGCTATGCGAGCATAGTCACTCACTAACTCAGTCTTTTGCCTTCAAATTGCAGCTCCCTTTTTCAGAGAAGAGTTTGGGCTTATTGTAAGAAAAAGTGCGCTTATCTGCCATATCGATATCTTCTTGGGTCAGATAGCGTCCAGTGTTAGTCATGTACTCGTTGGCCATCAAAAAATTACCTGAGCCAAGTTCAATCTTGTAGTAGTACTGTTCAATAAAGCGATTATCGATTCGGTTCTGGTCTTCGTGCGCAATAATTAGTTTTTCATCCCATTTATCTGTCACAACTTTGACTAGTTTTTTATCTTCTTCATCTTTGCGAGATATTTTTTTGCTTGATTCGTCGACGATAAAAACAAAATTACACAGATTGGGAAATTCGCGGCAAACAAATTCATTGCCACGTATTTTTTTTATGGTGCAGCGATAGACAGTGGCGTCTGCAGACGATAGCAGACCTAAACCCAGCGCACTGGCAAGGACCGAGCGGATCATAAAGCGTTTTGTTTTAGTCATCGCGTTCTCAGGTAAGTCATTACTGATGCGGGGTGGCAGAACTAATTATAGATTAGCATGGGTGCCCAGTCTGGTTGAAGCGGCCTTAGTGGGTTGGCAGGCTCACTTCGAATACCGTGCCTTCTCCAGGGGTGCTGGTGAAACGGATATCACCACGATGCGCATTGATGACAGTCTTTGATAGCCATAGCCCAACGCCCATGCCCTGAGCTTTATTCGTTTTGAATAGCTCAAAAACTGAGGATTGAAGCTCGTCAGGTATGCCGATGCCGTTATCTTCTACGGTTAGCAGCAGTCGATCATCATTGAGTTCGCTGCGTATGCTGATAATTTTGGGTAAATTTTCTTCAGCGATAAGATTATCAATTGTATTAGGCTTATCGAGCGCATCCAGTGCGTCGAAAGCATTATTGAGTAAATTCAATATCACCTGTTGCAGTTGGGTGGCATCACCTTGAATAAAAAAACCAGTGGCAAGTTGGGCATGAAGAGTGACGTGTTCATCCTTGGCGCGAGGCGCGACTAGTGCAAGCGTGTCTTTAATAATCTCATCGAGATTTACACGTCCTTGCTCGCGATCAGAATTTTCAAACATTCCACGGAGTTTGGTGATGATGTCGGCAGCGCGCCGATTATCCATAATCACGGAATCTAAAAATTTACGTGCGCCATTAACATCTAATACCGGCATATTGAGTTTGCGTTCGACCAGTTGAGCATTCAATCGGATGGCGCATAGAGGTTGATTGAGTTCGTGCGCAAGACTGGCGACGAGCGCACCCATCCCAGCTGTTTTATTTGAGAGCGTCAATTGTCGGATGATTTCTTCGCGTTCGGTGAGTAAATTTTGTAGTTCGATGCGGTGCAGTTCCAGCATCGCCGCTTCAGCCTCGGCCGCCGCTAAGTTACGTTCATTTTTGAGATTTTTTTGTTCGCGTAAGTCGAGGAAGATACGCAGAAAGCCAATATTGACTAGCGTTATCGCAATGAATTGTCCCGCGATCATGATGTACTGATCGATGCCCGGGTCATAAATGCCCTTAGCCCCTAGGCCGGCCATCATCATCAAGGTCTTAAAACCGAGAGAGAGGGAAAGTGTCAGCCCGCCTATCATTAATAATCGTGGACCCAGCGTAGCTAGTTGCGGGTACACGGCGTAACCCACAAGGAAATAATCGATGCAGATAAAGGTATAAAAACCAAAGAACATCATCGCGAGTGCAGCGTCGGATGTTCCGGCCTCGTAGGCGCTGGTTAGCCACAAAAAATAACAGATGGCCGCTATGGTGTGCACAATGATGGCGGGACCTAATCGCTCAGGTAAATACATGCGCAATGCAATCGTGCGGCCACCGTTCCCGATTAACATTAGGAACTGTGCGACATAGATAAACATAAATTCCCCCACCTGCTCACGCAAGGACAGCAACACTACGGCCATACCGCTAACCAGCCCTGAGATACACCAAAGGCGTACTTGCGTATTGCGTTGTTCAGATAGCGCAAACCATATCGCGCCGTGCAAGACCAAATAGGCCATGCAGATCATGAAGATGGTGGTTTGTATATGAAGTGGCATGCAGATGAGATCGTAAGTCTGGTGCCTGATGTACGCAGTAGTTAGCTGCTTGAATCGGTTATTACGGGAGGAGTCAGTTTCGTTGCAGGGACTTCGTTGTGATCATTAGCGATCAATTGTCCATGCACACTCGCGCCCGGTTCAACGGTAATGGCGTTGTGTTTTATATTGCCTCGCACTTCAGCGCCGTTCGCTAATTCCACGTTACCGCTAGCGTTAATGTTACCAATGATCTTGCCAGCTACTCGCACATTTTGCGCGTGTATGTCGCCGATAATCTCGCTGGTTGGGCCAATGATCACCCAATGATCTTTGCCTTCCGATTGTTCTATGTTGCCCTCTAATCGGCCATCAATGCGTATGCTTTCTTCAACCTGAAGTGTGCCTTGCAGGCGCGTGCCCGAACCCAGTACCGAGCTGGCAATGCTCATCCCTTTTCGGTTGGAAGATGGTTTCATTATTGAAAACTTTGCATGATATTTTTGCGACTAGCTTAGCAGTGAAGCTCAGTGTGATTAACTGACCTGCGGGGCAAAGTCGTAATCAGAAACCCTCTAGATGGGGTAAATGTCGTTGAGGCTGTAAAGGCGGGCTACTGTTCAGCTCGTCGCCTTTGGGCGGGGTGTTGTGGCCTCTGACCGCGAGGGAAAAGTCATCCAATCCTGAACTGGCCGGGCCGGGCGCATCTTGTGCGGGGAGCGCGACTGGCCTTTCCACTGGGCCGGCATTGGCTAGTCGAGGCTCAATATCAGCCATGGGTGTTGCTGGATCTGCTGCGATAGCAGAACAGGAGAAGGATGCCAGCAGGACGGCATAGATCAATAACGATTTCATGGTGAGATGACTTTTTAGCAGGTTATCGAAATTCGAATTATCCACATCATACCGGCTAGCTAAGCTCGCGCACAGGGACTCGTGCTAGCATCGTTGGCATATTTCCTTGCTGGACTGCTAATAAATGAATTCTATTCGTATTGATTTTGTGTCCGATATTGCCTGCCCCTGGTGCGCTGTTGGCTTGGCTTCCCTTGAACAAGCCATAGCTAGTGTGAAAGATCAGGCTAGCGTAGAAATCCATTTTCAGCCCTTTGAGTTGAACCCTCACATGGGATCCGAAGGCGAAGATATTGTTGAGCACTTGACGCATAAATACCGAATATCGCCTGAGCAGGTGGCCGTCAATCAGCAACGCATTGCGCACCGTGGCGCGGAGGTTGGCTTTCATTTTAATCAGGCCGGTCGCAAGCGAATTTACAATACCTTCGATGCGCATCGTTTGCTGCATTGGGCCGACGTTGACTACGGCAGTGAATCACAACACAAATTAAAACGCGCCATGCTTGAGGCGTATTTCACGCAGGGTGAAAATCCTTCGAATCATGAGGTATTGCTTGATACAGTGGAGCGCGCAGGTTTGGATCGTGCACGTGCTGCAGATATTTTGAGCAACGATGAATTTCGCAATGAGGTTAGACAAAGTCAGCAGCTGTATTTGTCACGAGGCATACAGTCGGTGCCTGCAGTAATTATCAACGAGCGTTATTTGGTGGAAGGCGGGCAGCCTGCAGAAGTGTTTGAGCGAGCCTTGCGGCAAGCAGCGGCAGATGCCTGAAATTGTTTAGTTTAATGACTTCATTGACACGCGCCTTTGCCGCCCCCACTTCCGGTAGTGACTTCACCATTGAGACTTACGGGTTTATACCAACCGGCTGCGCGTGAATTAGCGAATTTACCTGTACCACCTTTACGTGCGATCTTGGGTAAAGGCACACGTGGCACATCGCCTTCTGTATCTTCAACTGCGCACAGTCCCTAGGCCTCAAGGCTGCCATCCGAGTGCACCAGAGACGACGATCTTGATCAACAGTTTATGGTTAAGCAAATGAATTCAATCTATTCAGTTGATGTTTTTTGTGAGGTTATTGATAACTTCGGTGATGCGGGCGTTAGCTGGCGGCTAGCGCGTGCGCTCTCTAGTCGTGGATTGTCGGTTCGGTTGTGGATTAATGATTTGTCGTGTCTACAGCGACTGCGACCATCAGTGGATGAGCGTTTAATCGAGCAAGTTATCGATGGGTTTCAGGTCATCGCTTGGAATGATCACGCTGAGATGAATTATCAGCCGGCAGATTTAGTGATTGAAGCATTTGCTTGTCGACTTTCGGATGCAATGCTTGTCCGTATGGCAGAAGCAAAACCAACTATTGCATGGATCAATCTGGAGTATTTGTCGGCAGAATCCTGGGCTATGCAAAGTCACGGTTTGCCGTCGCCGCATCCACGCTTACCGCTGACGCAGTACTTCTTTTTTCCTGGTTTTATATCAGCGTCAGGTGGCTTGCTTAGAGAAGATGGTTTGGTGCAAGCGCGTGCTGCATTCGATACTGAGTCGCGGTCGATATTTTTGAAAAATTTAGGTTGTGATGTTGCGCCGGAATCCTTGCTGATTTCATTGTTTTGTTATGAGCAAGCGCCTGTTCATGAGTTATTCAATGCAATGCGTTTAGGGCGACCCACGCTGTGTTTGGTGCCCGAAGGTATCGCTACAAAGGCATTAGCTAATTTTTTGGGGAATGATGTATCTGTCGGCAGGCAAGTGACTGATGGTCAGCTCACGATCAAAATTATTCCTTTCTTAAATCCCGATGACTTTGATCGTTTGCTGTGGAGTTGTGATGTCAATTTTGTTCGAGGAGAAGACAGTCTGGTACGCGCGCACTGGGCGCAACAGCCGTTTGTTTGGCAGTTATATCAACAAGCGGAGGAGTCGCATCTGATCAAGCTAGCTGCTTTTCTGGATATTCATTGTCTTGACCTTAAAGAGGAGAGTGCGAACGCTGTTAAGACCTTTTGGCAGGCCTGGAATGGTGAGGCCGGGGCTATTTTAGATTGGTCAACCTTTAGCAAAGCACTGCCAGAGTTGGTAAGGCATTACAGGCAATGGTCGGCGCATGTGGCATCCGTGGACGAACTATCGACTCAACTTATTCGGTTCGCGGGCAAAATCAGGTAAAATCTCGCGGTTTTTCAATGACTGATCCCTTTCAAGACTTTTGTTTGGTTTCGTAGGTCGGTCACTTCAGTTACTTCAGATAATCACTATGAAAACCGCTCAAGAAATCCGTGTTGGTAATGTCGTTATGGTCTCCGGCCAGCCTATGGTCGTGACCAGAACCGAATTCTCTAAATCAGGCCGCAATGCGTCTGTAGTCAAGATGAAAATGAAAAACCTGCTGACCGAGGCGGGTTTGGAATCGGTTTACAAGTCAGATGAAAAATTTGACGTTGTTAATTTAGATCGAAAAGAAGCAACGTATTCCTATTTTGCTGATCCGTTGTATGTGCTCATGGATGCCGATTACAACCAGTATGAAGTTGAATCGGAAAACATGGGCGATGCCATTCATTACCTCGAAGATGGCATGGTGTGCGAAGTAGTTTTTTACAATGAGAAGGCCATTTCAGTCGAATTACCAACTACGGTAGTGCGCGAAGTGACTTATACAGAACCCGCTGTTAAAGGTGATACCTCAGGCAAGGTGCTTAAGCCTGCAAAAATCGCTACGGGTTTTGAAGTGTCTGTGCCTTTATTTGTGTCGCAGGGCGACAAGATTGAAATTGATACACGTACCGGCGAATACAAACGCCGTGTGTAATGTTTAAAGCCATATAAAAAAACCGCAGCATACGCTGCGGTTTTTTTTTGAGTTTTTCCATCCAAAGTAAGTGATACTGGCAAGCAAGCTAATCACAGTGAGATCACGCTAGCCAGCAGGCAGATTTAGTAAGCGTTGAGTTAGGAAATTTTTCGAGTGAAATTTACACACAAATTTCATACGCGCCTCACCCGCTGAGCCGGGCCTTACTCTCTGAAATTTTAACTTTTCGACAGGATTTTCCGCCTCTTGATGCAGCGGTTTTCCTGCAGGTTCCATGGCACGATAGTAGGCGTTGCCGGTGTAGGCAATTCTGCCTGAGCCACAGTCAAAATAATTCAGATACGTCGACGACTGATAGGGGGTGTTATCAGGGGCGTATTGTGGCACTGACCAGGTCGTTCGTAGAAAGGCGCGCAGATACTCTTCCTCGCGCACGATGCTAGTCATATCAACATACCAGCTGACCGTTTTGTCTTTGTCTTCAGTCTCAGAAATTAGTTTCCACTCTGCGCCTAAGGCGGGCTGAGTTAGCACCACCATGACCAGACTTGCAAGTATTGATTTCATGTTTACCTCATGCGTCAATCATTGAAGTAGATCGTACCGGAAATGAGGATTCGCTGCCCGCCGCATCATGCACTAGCTGCACGAGCTACTTAAGGGTCTTGGAAACCCAGGCGGAGTGAGATGGCTTTTGCACAAGCGTTTATTTTTTTTGCAATCACTCCGCTCCAGTTGGCATCAAAACTGCCGGCGGGACCAATCGCCGTAATACCCAGCCGAATCGCGCCGGTGTGCTCAAAGACCGGTGCGCAGATGGCGTTGATTCCCGGGATGGGTTCTCCTTGAACGCGCGCCATGCCTCGTTTGCGTACGTCAGTTAATAAACTCTCAAGTGCGTCGGCTTTTAAACCTTGTGCGCCGAATGCCGCTGCGATGCCATTACGTTTTTCCTGCGAAAGCATACGTTCAACCTGACGTGGCGGTAGATAGGCAGCGAATACACGCCCAGTGGCGGTCGATTGAATCGACATCACCGTACCCGTGCGCATGTTGACGTGAATGGGGTAGCTGGATTCGGCAATGTAAATGATGGTGGGCCCTTGATTACCGAGCACCGACAAGCCTATCGTCTGGTCGATTTCAGCGGCCAGTTGAGTGATCATCGGGATCGCAATTCTTACGGGATCTAAAAGCTGAAGACTGATTAAACCGAGTTGAAGCGCGAAGGGACCTAGTTCGTAGCGACCTGTGAGTAGATCCTGTTCTATCAGGCCAAAGCTGCTAAAACTCACTAGGTAAGGATGAGCCTTGGCTGATGGCATGCCGGCTTTTTTAGCTAAGTCACCCAGACTCATTGGGCTGCCTTCGTCGACTAGCGTCGTCAACAAGCGGCCGCCAATCTCGATCGACTGTATGCCGCGCCGACTTTTCTCAGTTGTTTTTTTGGGTTGGTCACTCATGCTGGTTATATTTTAATAACACATTTAACCACTCAGAATAATTCGTTAATAACAAACGGATTGACCTAAAACGAATTCTATCTTACTCTCGGTTTGACTCGCTGCCTAGTGCAAAGATACGTTTGTGCTAGGTGCTGCCAATCAATCATCCATTTCGTGAAGCAGGTTTTTTAAACGCACGATGTGGTTAACGTCCTTGTTCCGGAGATAGTCATGAGTGCCAAGCCTTTTGCATCGCAAGCCGATTTGCAGGAAAAGAAAACCAGCTTTATCAAGTTGTCGGACAACGCGTATGCCTACACAGCTGAAGGCGATCCTAATTCGGGCGTGATCATTGGTGATGATTCTGTGATGGTGATTGACACCACAGCCACACCGATCATGGCCCAGTCGCTGATTGCCCATATTCGTGAGATCACTGATTTACCTATCAAGTATGTGACATTGACGCATTACCATGCGGTTCGCGTCTTGGGTGCGTCTGCCTACTTCAATGAGGGAGCGCAGCAGGTCATTGCATCGCGTGGCACCTATGAATTAATTGTTGAGCGCGGTGAGCAAGATATGAAATCGGAAATCGATCGATTTCCTCGTCTGTTTGCCGGAGTCGAGTCGGTCCCTGGTTTGACTTGGCCGACTCTGGTGTTCGAGCGCGAAATGACGCTATTTATGGGTAAGCTCGAAGTCAAAATTATGCATGTCGGCATGGGACATACCAAAGGTGACACGATAGTTTGGATTCCTTCGCAACAGGTATTGTTCTCTGGCGATCTGGTCGAGTACGAAGCGGCAGCCTATACAGGCGATGCGCAATTAGAAGAGTGGCCAGCGACGCTGGAAGTGTTGCGGGCGATGGGTGCACAAAAGCTTGTGCCGGGACGTGGTCCGGCATTACTCAATCCAGAGCAGGTGAATGCTGGTCTGGATTACACACGCGATTTCGTGACCACACTGCTGTCGAGTGCAAAAGAGGCGGTCGCTGCTGGTCATGATCTAAAAAAGGCGATGGCTCATGTGCGCTCCTATATGGATGCAAAATTTGGCCATGTGTTTATTTATGAGCATTGCCTTCCGTTTGATGTGACACGTGCAGTCGATGAAGCCAAGGGTATTAAGCATCCGCGAATCTGGACGGCCGAGCGCGACAAAGAGATGTGGCACGCGCTGCAACACTAAGTTTTCATTTGAGAGCATGTATGCAGCCCGATTATCAACATCTGAAATTTCCTTACCAACGGCCGTCGGATTTTGGGCATAACCCCCCATTGCATGTACCGGTGGTGGTGGTGGGTGCCGGACCGGTGGGTTTGGCGGCAGCGATTGATTTAGCGCGTCGTGGAATACGCGTTGTGGTGTTGGATGATGATGATTGTCTATCAGCCGGATCGCGAGCGTTGTGTTACGCAAAACGCACCTTAGAAATTTTTGATCGTTTAGGTTGTGGTGACGCGGTCGTCGATAAAGGCGTCTCGTGGAATGTAGGTAAAGTTTTTTATCGTGATGAGCCGCTCTATAATTTTAATCTGCTACCTGAACCCGGCCATCGTCGCCCAGCGTTTGTGAATCTTCAACAGTATTATTTAGAAGGGTATCTGTATGAAACGGCGCAACGATTAAGTTTGTTGGAGATACGTTGGAAAAATCGCGTTATCAACGTATCTCAGAATGCTGATCATACTGATGTCGCTATCGAGACCCCCGACGGTGAATATACTTTAACAGCGGACTATGTGATTGCGGCTGATGGTTCGCGTAGTCCGGTACGGTCGTATTTGGGACTGGAAAGCAAGGGGCGTGTATTTCGCGATCGGTTTTTGATTGCCGACGTAAAGATGAAAGCGCCATTTCCGGCGGAACGGTGGTTTTGGTTCGATCCGCCATTTCATCCGAATCAATCGGTATTACTGCATCGAGAAGCCGATGATGTCTGGCGAATTGATTTTCAGCTGGGTTGGGATGCCGATCCTGAAGAAGAAAAAAAACCTGAAAACGTGATCCCACGTGTACGTGCTTTGTTGGGTGAGGGCGTTGAATTCGATCTTGAATGGGTGAGTGTTTATACCTTTGCGTGCATGCGCATGGAAAAATTCCGCCATGGTCGAGTTTTGTTTGCTGGCGATGCAGCACATGGTGTATCGCCGTTTGGTGCGCGTGGCGCTAATAGCGGTGTGCAAGATGCGGATAATCTTTGCTGGAAACTTGCGTTGGTATTGCGTGGTGAGGCTAGCGAAAAGTTACTCGATACCTATGGTGAAGAGCGCGAACTCGCTGCGGATGAAAATATTTTAAATTCGACCCGTTCGACGGATTTCATTACGCCTAAAAATCACGCTAGTAAAATTTTTCGAGATGCTGTGCTAACGCTAGCTAAAGAGCATCCGTTCGCTCGCCGTCTAGTAAATAGCGGGCGTTTGTCATTACCATCAACCTATCAAGCTTCGTCATTAAATACAGCGGATTCCGAAATTTTCGATAGCGCTATGTGTCCGGGAGCGCCCGCGAGTGATGCGCCTATCCGCCTTGCCAGCGGTGAGCAGGATTGGTTTATTCAACTACTTGGCGATAAATTTTCTGCCGTAGTTTTTGCAGATGACTATCAAGCGATTGAAAATTTACCGGATGCGACTGTCTGGCAAGTGCTTGCACCAAAGGCAGCGAGTCAGGCTAAACATGATCGAGTCATCATTGATTGTGAAGGTTTGCTCGCTAAGCGCTATGACGCAAGACCGGGGACGACGTATTTATTTCGCCCCGACCAGCATGTAGCTGCGCGTTGGCGTGAATTTAATGAGATAAATATTCAAGTAGCATTGCATAAAGCAAGTTTGCAGGGAATGACACCATGAGCGCACTAATTGTCGACATCAATTTACCCGACCCTGATGAATTCTATGAGGTACTTCTGAGTACGCATAGCGATCTCACGCCTACGCAAAGTGAAGCCTTGAATGCACGCCTTGTTTTACTAATGGCAAATCATATCGGTGATCTGTCGGTGCTTCGCCAAGCGATGACATTGGCGCGTTCATCGATCGTGATTGACCCAAAGATGGGGCAGGTATAAACATGTCGACATCAAAACATACCTACCAGTCGGGATTTGGTAATGAGTTTGCGACCGAAGCCTTACCCGATGTTTTGCCAGTAGGTCAGAACTCACCGCAAAAAGTAGCGCGTGGCCTGTATGCAGAGCAGCTATCGGGAACAGCTTTTACTGCGCCACGTTCTGAAAATCGACGCTCGTGGTTATACAGAATACGCCCCAGCGCTGTGCACGGAAAATTTGTAGAAAAAAATCATGCGACGCTTTGCGGCGGTGCATTTGATCAAATAGTCGCCTCACCGAATCAATTACGCTGGAATCCATTTCCCATTCCTAGCAAGGCATGTGATTTTATTGATGGTCTGGTGACGATTGCTGGCAACGGAAGTTCAGATATTCAATCAGGCATGGCTATTCATGTCTACCTTGCGAATCGCTCGATGTCTGATAAGTATTTTTATAACGCCGACGGCGAATTACTTATCGTGCCTCAGTTAGGTGAATTATGTTTGCGTACTGAGTTTGGCTTGATCGATGTAAAGCCTGGCGAGATTGCTGTTATTCCAAGAGGAGTGCGCTTTACAGTCGATTTAAAAGAAGATACTGCACGAGGGTATATCTGTGAAAACTATGGCGCTCTGTTGCGCTTACCTGATCTGGGCCCAATTGGTGCAAATGGTCTGGCAAATACCCGAGATTTTTTAACCCCTGTCGCGGCCTTTGAAGACAAGCAAGGTGAATTTGAACTTGTCGCCAAATTTTCAGGAAAATTGTGGTCAGCACCTATTAGTCATTCACCTTTGGATGTGGTGGCATGGCATGGTAATTATGCCCCTTACAAATATGATTTGGCGCATTTCAATGTGATGAATTCAGTCAGTTTTGATCATGCCGATCCTTCAATTTTTACCGTACTGACTTCACCTTCAGGCCTACCGGGAACAGCAAATCTTGATTTTGTGATTTTCCCACCGCGTTGGATGGTGGCTGAAAATACCTTCAGGCCCCCATGGTTCCATCGTAATGTGATGAGTGAATACATGGGTCTGGTGTACGGGCGGTACGATGCCAAGGCCGAGGGTTTTTTGCCTGGTGGCGGTAGTCTGCACAACTGTATGTCGGCTCATGGACCGGATGTCGCTAGTTTTGAAAAAGCCAGTAACGCTGAACTGCATCCACAAAAAATCGAAGCGACGCTGGCTTTTATGTTTGAAACACGTTTGCCGATACGTCCGACCAGACTGGCTCTGGAATCTCCTCAATTACAAAGTAATTACATGGATTGTTGGCAGGACTTTAAAAAATATTTTACTAACTGATGGTAGTTATGCATCCAAATACACCTGCGTTGAAATCGTTTATCCCGGTTGATCCTTCATCCGATTTTCCTATCCAGAATCTGCCCTTCGGCATTTTCAGCACCCGTCAGTCCCCCGAGCTACGAGTGGGAGTGGCGATTGGTGAATGGGTACTCGATTTGGCGCAATTAGAAAAAATAGGTTTGCTAACCCCGGGTAGTAAACCCGTTTTTAATCAAACTGCTTTGAATGAGTTCATCGCATTGGGGCAGTCTGTTTGGCGGTCTACCCGTGCACAGATTAGTTTACTTCTTCGCGATGATCATGCGCGTCTGCGTGATGATGCGGCATTACGGGCCAGTGCGTTGATTCCTATGCATGAAGCTGTCATGCATCTACCCATAACGGTGTCTGGCTATACCGATTTTTATTCTTCCAAAGAGCATGCAACGAATGTGGGCTCGATGTTTCGTGATCCAGCGAATGCCTTACTACCCAATTGGCTGCATCTGCCTGTCGGTTATAACGGACGTGCTAGTTCGGTGGTGGTTAGTGGTACCGACATACGCCGCCCTATGGGGCAAGTTAAGCCTCCATCCGCAGAGCAGCCGGTGTTTGCTGCCTGTGCCAAATTAGATTTTGAATTAGAGACAGCGTTTATTGTGGGGACAAACACTACGCTGGGTGAAACGGTGAGTGTGAATGATGCCGAAGAGTTGATGTTTGGCATGGTGCTTTTGAATGACTGGAGTGCGCGCGATATTCAGCAGTGGGAATACGTGCCACTGGGACCCTTTAATGCCAAGACTTTTGCTACCTCGATATCGCCGTGGGTGGTGACGATGGAGGCTTTAGAACCTTTCCGTGTGCCTGGGCCAAAGCAAGAGCCTGAACCTTTGCCTTATCTTCGTCAGCGCGGTGATCATAGTTTTAATATCCAACTCGCAGTTGAATTGCAGACTGCAAAATGCGAACAGCCAACCACGATATGCAACACGAATTATCGCGCTATGTATTGGAGCATGGCACAGCAACTCGCTCATCACACTATTTCAGGTTGCAATGTGCGGGTTGGTGATCTCATGGCGTCGGGCACTATCAGTGGTACGCAACCGGATTCGTTTGGTAGTTTGCTAGAGCTGAGTTGGAATGGGCAGCGACCAGTGACACTGAGTGACGGTCAGACAAAACGCACCTTTCTTGACGATGGTGATGTGGTGACTTTGCGTGGTGCTTGTGTAGGAGCGCACTATCGTTGTGGATTTGGCGCGGTGAGTGGACGAATAATTCCTGCGCTGACCTACAGCTGAGGAATTACTGAATCAGTAAGACAAGCAGTTATCATTGCGAGTACGGGGATTATTACGAACTTCAAAGAGTGAAATTTAGGTTCGTGTATTGAAGCGCGTGTAGTGAAGCCGAAGACAAACCAAATACAAGACGGGCTAAGCCCGCGCAAAAGGGAGAAGACATGCAGGAGCCGGGCATTCTGGATACGGAGGCGGAGTTCACTCGTGGACCGCTAGGTGAAATGCTTTACGCAGTCACTCGTATTTTCGCGCTGATCGGTGGGCTGGGATTCATCGCTCTAGTCGTGATGTCACTGATTTCTATCATTGGCCGCAAACTAGTTTCGATGCCTGTACCTGGCGATATCGAAGTTATGCAAATGGGAACAGCGATTGCTTCTGCTGCCATGCTCGCTTACTGCGAGATGGAGCGACATCATTTGCGGGTCGATTTTTTTACTTCCTCGGTATCGCCTAAAACGCGTGAAATCCTGGATGCTATTTCCCATTTGTTGTTAGCCATTGTGGCGGCGCTCATTGCCTGGCGCACAGCAGCTTCTGCGGTTTCAATAAAAGAGGCGGGTGAGACATCCATGATTCTTGCGTGGCCGGTATGGATTGTTGTCGCGGCTATCGTACCTAGTTTTATTTTGCTCGCTCTTGCTGGTTTGTATAACGCGATCACACACTGGCAGTTAGCATCAGCGGGAGAATCAGCATGAGTGGTATGACGATTGGGTTGATCATGTTTGCGGCGCTGATGGTGCTGCTAGCTTTGCGCGTGCACATTGGTATAGGTATGTTTTTAGTAGGCGCTGCCGGTTTCGTGGTGATGAATGACTATGCTTGGCTGCCCTTATTGAATGCGCTCAAAAATCTCGCGTATTCACGCTTTTCAAATTACGATTTGGCTGTTATTCCTCTGTTTATGTTGATGGGGCAGTTTGCGACTCACGGCGGTTTGTCGCGCGCCTTGTTCCAATGTGTGAATAATTTTGTGGGCCATCTGCGTGGTGGTGTAGCGATGGCGGCAGTGGGTGCGTGTGCTGCCTTTGGTGCGATTTGCGGATCATCGCTCGCAACTGCAGCGACGATGGGACAAGTCGCTCTGCCCGAGCTGCGTCGTTATAACTATGCAGGATCATTAGCTACCGGCGCGCTGGCAGCTGGCGGTACGCTAGGCATCATGATTCCTCCTTCTGTTCCTCTGGTGATTTATGCGGTGCTGACGCAAGAGTCGATCGGCAAGTTATTTATGGCAGCGATCATTCCCGGTTTGTTGGCGATGCTAGGTTATATGCTGGTGATTCGTATCGTGGTGGCCATTAAGCCAGAGGCTGGTCCCGCTGGCGAGCGTGTACCTACTGCGGCAGCCTTACGATCTCTGGTGGGTGTTATACCGATCATGTTAGTTTTTTTAGTCGTCATTGTGGGTATCTACGACGGTTGGGCGAATCCGACTGAAGCGGCATCGATTGGTGTGTTTGCTTGCGGCTTGCTGGCTATCGTCGGTGGTATGCGGCTTGAGGGCATCATCAAAAGTATTACGGGTACCGCGCAAGCGACTGCGATGATTTTTCTCGTACTGCTCGGTGCGGATATGCTAAACGCAGGATTAGCGATTACCCAAATGCCAACTGAATTGGCAACGTGGGTGCAGGGCAGTGGTTTGCCGCCGCTTTCTGTGATCTTCGCAATTCTGTTGATTTATATTTTCCTTGGTTGTGTGATGGATTCGTTAGCGATGATTTTGCTTACGATTCCAATTTTTTATCCTATCGTTATGGGCCTGGATTTTTGGGGTATGACGGTAGCCGACAAATCGGTTTGGTTTGGCATCTTGGCGTTAATGGTGGTTGAGATAGGGCTGGTGCATCCGCCTGTGGGTATGAACATTTACATCATTAACCGACTTGCTAAAGATGTGCCCGTGATGGAGACCTTTAAAGGGGTGATGCCTTTTCTGCTTTCCGATTTGATTCGCATAGTCGCGCTGGTATTTTTTCCCGCTATCTCGCTGTATCTGGTACACACCTTTAGCGCATAAACGTTTCTTTTTAACCGACCATGAAAATATCAACACGTCGCTTATTTTTATCACTCGCTTTGTGTGGTTTTGCCGGTGTTACCGTTGCGTAGACGGTGACACTAAAAGTGCACCATTTTTACACTTTGCCTGCAGCCGAGCTCAAGCGTTGGGAGGCGGCAGCCGCGAGTGTTATCGAAGAGTGGATTAAAGACATGACGTCCAAAGGTTTTGGTGGCAAGCGCTTGTATGAGGATGCAAAAGCGGGCAGCAAGTAATCTCTTGAAGAAGCCTACAAAAAGTAATCCTTGGTCGTTTTGAGTTGATAAGTAGTTAGCTTAGCGATTGTTTGTCGAGTTGCTTCTTAACTACTACAACTGAGTTCGCACTCCGAACTCAGTTGCTCATATTAATGTTTACTTGTTAAATTTCATCATAGTAATCACCTACCTAGGTTCTTCTGTAAAACCTTCTTTCTTGCGAGCAGTTTTTTGTATTCAATCACTTTCTAATCAGATGAAGAGCCTGACTGAATTTTTTTTCTATTTCAATCATCGCTTCTAGTGATTCTTGCAAGTCGTTGATTCAATTCACACTGTCTGTAATAGCGGTATTTGATTCGATATTCTTGGAGTGAAATTAAATAGTCTTTTGGGCAACATAAATGTCATTGGCTAGTTGTAAAGACTGTCAATAGTGTCATTTAGAAAATAAAATAATAACCCATTGATTTAAAAAGATTTTTTTAGATTTTTTTATTTTATTAGTTGTTTTAAAGATACGTTATTTTCGCAAAAATGCATCATTAACGGTTTATTTTCAATCAAGCACTTGAAAATGTTGCAGCGATGACATATAAATTAACATTCGAGTAATTGCTCTCGGGCAAGTCGGCCCTTTTTAGGCCGTTTGTCTCCTAATAAAATCCCAAGGGGAGATACACCATGGACCAACATCCTTTGGTTTCGCAGGATGGCTACGATCCGAATCGTTTGCTGGACGCGTTAATCCAGAAATTGAATCTGAAAAATGATGCTGCATTGTCACGCGCGTTGGAAGTGCGACCGCCAGTGATTAGTAAAATTCGTCATCGTACTTTACCAGTTGGCGCTTCATTGTTGATTCGTATGCATGAAGTAACTGATTTGAGTATTCGTGAACTGCGTGAATTGATGGGCGATCGCCGCAAGCGTATGCGCATCAGTGAGGTTGATGGCAGGCCTAGAAAAATAGACGACGATCTATAGATAGCTGCTGTACTAGTATTAGTAGGTTGCACCAATGACGGTTGCCGACTTTTTAAGCGGTAACCGTTATTCTTTAGTGCGAGCTCATATAAAGTTCTAGCTTCCGCTAGTGCCTTAAAGATTTCTTTTGCAGCAGAGATTTTGTATTCTGCTTGCTGCTTAAAACTTTCCCAAATTCTCGTTTAGACCTTGATTAGCTTAGGTCGGGACGATGTCTTTTTAGTATGCTGCGTTGCATGATGACTTTCTTGGTTTTCCAATGCAAAATACCGCGCGAAGTACCAAAAAATCTATCGCCGGAAGAGCGTGAGGAGACGTGATCCCGTCATGTGAAAGCATGACGGGTTTGTTTTTTTGCAGGCTAAGTTGAGAAGATAGTAGAAAGCGTGTCTTCATATGATGTTCGATTTGAATAGATACTTCGCCGCAATCATAAACAAACCCTATATCAGGCATCACAAACGAAAAGCAGACATCTCATAAGACTGTTGCTACAGTTGCACTTGTCTCCTCCAGCCTTCTTCAAGGATGGATTTACCCCGACCCAGCGCATGCTCGGTCGGGTTTTTTTTGCTTAGCTTCGGCCTTGGTTCTGCGCTGGATCAAGTTCAGAAAATCAATATAAATCAGTCAGTTAAGAAAGCTTTCGCTGGCTTATCCACATAACTGTCCACCGACTATTGCGGCCATGATCTGCGTTGCTGTTCACGCGGTCTTGGTGTAGCTTCTACCCGCCGGTTTATGAATCTGACCGGTCTGTGTATCTTTAACGGAGGAGCGCATGTACCAAACGATCTTGGTGGCTTACAACGGTACTCCCGAAAGTCGTGTCGCCTTGCAAGAATGCCGTCGAATGGCGCTATCTAAAGCCGCGACTATCCATCTTTTGGCGGTGGTCAGCCCACCTCCCTACCTTTTGGTGGGTGAATTCGCTGCGGCAGCGGTTTTGAGCGTGGAAGAGGGACTGACCGTTGAAAAAGAAAAAATGGAAAAGGAATTAGAGGCAGGTGCCGCCATGCTGGCAGCTGCCGGCTTGAATGTGGTGCCTCATCTGGAGGTGGGTGAACCGGTGAGCGTGATAGAGGAGCTTGCCCATGATTTGCAGGTTGACCTGGTAATCGTTGGGCATTCAAGACAAAAGCCTGTGGCGTTACGTTGGTGGCGCGGAAGCACAGACACGCTGCTGGTTGAAAAATTGCGTTGTAGCTTGCTGGTGGCGTCAGGGCTGGCTACCTCGAGTTAGGGCGGAAGTTTTACTTAGGCTGTTCCAACGACGCCACGCTCTGATGGAGTGGCGCAGCGCATGTATGAAACGAGCCATGCCTGAGCTTTCAGAATTGGCTGATTGATCTTCCAGCCAACGATGAAGGTGATATTTGACGGCGTTTGTGGCCAGCTGTAGTGTGAATTTGGGATCGCGCAGCATATTAACGGGGCTGCGATACACAGTCAGGTGTTCTAGTGTTTCGCGAACTCCGAGTGCCGAGCGTTTACTGCTCATATTGCCACCCAGCAGATGAAAACGTTGCGCGCCTGTTTGTATCGAATGAATGATCATCAAGTGTCGACTCAAGGTGCCGAACCCGAAAGCGTCATAGGTAGGATCATGCGCCGTGATCAATGAAAAAACATCATCGCCGAAGCGACATGCCAAGGTGCCTGCGCCCATTCCCCTATCTGAATTAACTAATCCGACGATGCCGTGCGAGCGGATAATGGCAAGTAGTTGTTTCGTCGTTTGTGAATCAAGAGCGGAGAGTTTTTCTTTGCCTGCCATGCGCGAGTGGTTAAATCCTACAATCTTCATTAAAGCATCTTCGCTGACCTGATTACCTTTTTGGATACTGTAAGTGAAATTAGGTAATTCACGTTGTGCTCGAGTGAGATGTTTTTTTATCGATTTACGCGTGGCTTTTCCAAGTTGATTTAAATAATTTTGTTCATCGTTGGGAAGAGTAATTACGATATCTTCGGTGCATACCCAGCGCAAATTAGGTCGTGACAGACGCTGCTGAGGTGTAACGACGGCATGAAAATCAATACGCTTTATTTCTTGATCGTTCGCAAAAACGTATTCGCAAAAATGGTCGATTTCGTTTTTTTTCAGACGCATGCCTTCATTCACCACGTGTAGCGATTGCCCTAGTTTTTGAAATAAAAAAATCGATTCAGGATTATTAGAATTACTTTCTTCCGTCCATTTGAGATAGGTACTGGTTTTAGAAAGATTGGTGAAGTTGAGCGTGGCTAGAGAAGAATGCAGATTGCCGTACAGAGTATCGAGAGCGTTTGCCGCAAAGTCCGGTATGCAGTGTCGGTAGATGGATTCCGACGCGGCAGGTTTTGAGCAGAAGCTCGTCAAGCGGGTTAGTGACATGGGATGGCTTTTCCTCAGTGCGTTAAGACTATGTGATGGAATGACTTTGCGGTAAGGCGGCGCATTCCGAGTATTTCGTCGGTCATCAATCTTGGTCGAACTGGGGAGCGCCTGTTAGAACTAACCGAAGCTTTGGGCGGCTGATGCTTGATGGCGATCGCGAGAATGGCGTTTTGCGCCGTGCTATTTTGGCAAAACGCGATGAGTATTAGACTTGGTTACTCAAACTGGCTAGACTCTTGGACTTTTCCCCCGAATGCAATGACGGATCCAGGCAAACTTCAATCTCATGATGATCACCAGGCGCAGGACGCAACATCGCCGGCCTCGGTATCCCGTGAACAGATCGCGCAAGAAGTGGCGCGCAGGCGCACTTTCGGCATCATTTCTCACCCCGATGCAGGCAAGACCACGCTGACCGAAAAGCTGCTGCTTTTTTCAGGTGCCATTCAGCTCGCTGGTACGGTCAAGGCACGTAAGAGCGGACGTCATGCAACGTCTGACTGGATGGAAATCGAAAAGCAGCGCGGCATTTCTGTCGCCAGCTCGGTCATGCAGTTTGAGTACCGCGATCATGTCGTTAACTTACTCGATACCCCGGGGCACCAAGACTTTTCTGAAGATACCTATCGCGTACTCACCGCAGTCGATTCGGCGCTGATGGTGATTGATGCAGCCAAGGGTGTGGAAGCACAGACGATTAAATTGCTAAATGTCTGTCGTATGCGCAATACGCCCATCATTACTTTCATGAACAAGATGGATCGCGAGACGCGTGATCCACTCGAACTACTCGATGAACTCGAGTCGGTACTAGAAATTCAATGCGCGCCGGTGACATGGCCGATAGGCATGGGTAAGTCGTTTCGCGGTGTCTACCATTTGATGCGCGATGAAATTATGTTGTTCACGCCGGGTAGTGAGAAGGCTGATCAAGAGTTTGAGGTTATCAAAGGTTTAGATAATCCGCGCTTGGCTGAGATGTTCCCAATGGAAATCGAGCAATTAAAAATGGAAGTGGAGCTGGTTCATGGAGCTTCGCATCCTTTTAATCTCGAAGCCTTTCTGAGTGGAAAACAAACGCCGGTGTTTTTTGGTTCAGCGATTAATAATTTTGGTGTGCGCGAGATTTTGAATGCCTTGCTTGATTGGGCGCAGCCACCTAAAGAGCGCGATGCTACCTTGCGTAATGTGCGGCCCGACGAGCAACCTTTCTCAGGCTTTGTGTTTAAGATTCAGGCGAATATGGATCCCGCGCATCGCGATCGAATTGCTTTTCTGCGCGTCTGCTCAGGACACTTCGAGCGCGGTATGAAAATCCGCCACTTGCGCCTTGATCGAGAAATTAAAGTGTCCTCTGTGGTGACGTTCATGGCGTCTTCGCGCGAGCAAGTTGAAGAAGCGTATGCGGGCGATATCATTGGGTTGCCGAATCACGGCAATATGCAAATTGGCGATAGTTTTTCTGAGGGTGAGCCGCTGCAGTTTACCGGCATTCCTTATTTCGCCCCTGATTTCTTCCGTTCAGTCCGAATTCGTAATCCGCTCAAAATCAAACAGCTTCACAAAGGCTTGCAGCAACTAGGCGAAGAGGGTGCGGTACAGGTTTTTAAACCCATGCACGGCGGTGAATTAATTTTAGGTGCCGTGGGTGTTCTGCAGTTTGAAGTCGTGGCTAGTCGTTTAATGAATGAATATGGTGTCGACGCCGTGTTTGAGGGCACGAGTATTAATAGTGCACGCTGGGTGTCGTGCGATGACAAACGTATGTTTGCCGATTTTGAAAAATCGTCAGCCGGTGCCAATCTCGCTAATGATGCTGCGGGTAACCTGGCCTATTTAGCTAGTTCAGGCGTTAACCTGAAACTCACTCAAGAACGCTGGCCTGGAGTCACATTCCATGCCACGCGGGAACACGCCATTAAAGTCGGTTAATACCGAGCTTCCTCCAAAGTCTATCCTCGTTGCTTCACGCAGCGGGGATAGTTTCAGCTTGCTGATTCGAAGAGAGTTATAAGAAACAAATTATGCCTTTGAGGCATCTCAATCAGATTCTGCACGTTGGTAATTACACTACGTGTGTCCGAGGTGCAGGCCGCAATTACAGAAACATATCATTGTTCATGTGGACCTCGGTCATGTAGGAGATTTAGTTCGCTTTTCGGAGGCCGCACATGCTTACAGTCACTTATTCAATTGTCGCGCTCGAGTTAGAGCAAAAAAAAGTACGCTGGACCTTTTCTTCGCTTCAGAAATATATACGTAACAGCATTCGAAATTTTCGTTCTGCTGATGGTGTCGATTCAGAACAGCTGGTTAATAGAATTTCACAGTTTGAGCAATATTATCAGCAGCGTCGGATGGCAGTATTTTTGATACCTGTTTTAAGGCAATGTACTCACGAGGCAGATGCCTTACTCGATGAGTTAGAAAAACTCAACGCTGCGAGTGTTACTTTGGTTAAGTCATTGCGGCAACGATTGCAATTGGCTCTGACTAAGGGGGCGGCGATGATAGAAGAGTTATGTGCTTCGCTAGAACAGTGCTGCTTAAATTTTTGTCAGCGTTTACGTCGAGAGGAAGAGTTGGTAAAACTCGCTGAGCGAGTTATTCCGACCGAAGCTTGGTTTGGATTAGCCACTATCTTTTTATCAGAGCACGCAAGTAAATCACGTACCCCAATGCCAGTCATGTTTGATGATGAAGATTAAGGAAGTACTGATTAAATAAAAACCTGATTTTTTTCGATTAATGGATCGAAGCCAAGCACTTGATTTACGTAGCTCTGCTTCGCGCAGCTACACTGGCTCGCCATAAAATATGCAATAGATAAGCATCTCCCTAAATGCATTCATTTTTCTTAAATAGATTTTCATGTAGGAACGCTGGTTGAAATGATACGTCGTAGTTAGCTGTAAGGCTTGCATATCTATCCAATGTTTGGCATGGTTCAGGGAAAATTATTTATCTTAGAACCATGCCAAAATTTCTCAGATTTACGACGCTGTCGTTACGCGACCTAATTATTACTTTCGGTCCACCGCTGTTGTTGGTTATTCTCGTCGGCGTGATTGCCTACCGAATCATCGATCCTTCACCTCCCAAAATAGTCACCTTATCCGCCGGTCAAGAAAGTAGTGCCTATGAAAACCTTGCGAAACGCTACGCAGCGGTTTTAGCTAAAGAGGGCATACAAGTTAAGGTCGTACGATCCGAAGGCTCATATGAAAATCTGGATCGCTTAAAGGATCCTGATTCGGGTATCGATATCGCTTTTGTTCAAAGTGGCTCCACGGATTTAGTGCAGGCAGAAAAAATTGGCCTGATTTCATTGGGGAGTTTGTTTGTTTGTTGAGCCGGTGTGGCTATTTTACCGAGCCGATGAAAAGCTGGATCATCTGCGGCAATTTCGCCAATAAAAATTAATGTTGGGCCATCGGGTACGGGTGTCCCCCAGTTATTCGGGAAGTTATTAGTTGCGAACGGTGTTAATCCTTCGCAGCTTGCTTTGACTGACATGGAAAATACCGCCGCCACAGTGGCTTTGTTGTCTGGAAAAATTGATGGCATGGTGTTTAGTTCTGCGCCAGAAGGGCTGCTAATACAAATGTTGTTGCAAACGCCGGGCATACGGTTGTTCAGTTTTTCTCAGGCCGAGGCGTATTCTCGCCGCTTCCCATTTCTTTCCAGCGTGACACTTCCCAGAGGCATTATTAATTTGGGCCGGAATCAGCCTGCGCGTGATATTCAGCTAATTGCACCTACCGCCACCTTGGTAGCGCGAGAAGATTTGCATCCTGCGCTCATCGATTTGTTTGTTCAAGCGGCGGCCGAGATTCATGGGGCACCAGGCTGGTTTCAGCGTAGTGGTGATTTCCCTAATGCCTATTTCACAGAAATTCCTTTGGCGCCTTCAGCGGAAAAATTTTTCAAGAACGGCCCGCCGCTATTGAATCGATATTTGCCGTTTTGGTTGGCGAATTTCTTTGATCGTATGTGGTTGGTGATGGTCGCGCTGGGAGCGCTGTTGCTGCCCTTGTCCCGCGTGGTACCGCCGTTATATGTGTGGAAGGTACGATCACGCATCTATCGTTGGTACGGTCAACTGCGCAGTGTTGAAGTCGCCGTTGAAGAAGCTAGTGATGCGGATAAGCGCGATGCCTGCATTCATCAACTGCTGCGGTTGAACGAGATCGAGCAGCGTGTCAATCAGCTGACCATACCTTTATCCTTCGCAGAAGAGTTGTACGAGTTGCGCAGCCATATTAATTTCGTGCGTAAACGAATTCTTTGGTTGCAGCAGGGCGCTGAGGAGAGCGCAGCAGCACAAGCTTCATAAGCTTCATAAGCAATGAGCTTTAAAAGCGGCATCAAGCACTCATTCGATCTAAGCTTGGCGTTTGTGGGTTGGCGCACCTTGTCCGAGATAAGACATAAAATCGCACCATAATAATGCACTTATTAGATAAAGCACCAAATTAGTGCAATTAACATTTCCCAAGTGAATGTGAATTCGGGTGGTGGAAACTATTAAATTCTCACAAGCCATTGCTTAATTAGGGGAAATTTAGCCCGCCTGTTTTGGTTCAGACTTGGGCTGCTCAGCCTTGTTAATGGCATGGAACCTGCTATCATCCCGCCTCGAGTTCCGGTCGAAAAGACGATTCCCATTGGTTGGATTTCAATTTGGTAATTGTTTGGCCCAGGTTTTTCATTACCCCAGTTTTAAGAAACATTTTTAGGAGATTGGCATGTCAAAGACGGCTGCAGATGTATTGAAGATGGTGAAAGAGAACGAAGTCAAATTTGTTGATTTTCGTTTTACAGACACCAAAGGTAAAGAGCAGCACGTCAGCGTGCCGGTATCGCATTTCGACATGGACAAGTTCGAGACTGGTCATGCATTTGACGGTTCATCTATCGCTGGTTGGAAAGGTATTGAAGCATCAGACATGTTGCTAATGCCTGATCCGAATACAGCTTCGCTTGATCCGTTCATGGAAGAGACCACCATGTTCTTGCAATGCGACGTTATCGAGCCAAGTGATGGCAAAGGTTACGATCGCGATCCACGTTCCATCGCTAAGCGCGCTGAGGCTTATCTGAAGTCCTCCGGTATTGGTGATACAGCGTACTTTGGCCCAGAGCCAGAATTTTTCATTTTCGATAGCGTCCGTTGGGGCGTTGATATGTCGGGTTGCTTCGTCAAGATTGATTCCGAAGAAGCCTCATGGAGCACCGGCATGAAAATCGAAGGCGGCAATAGCGGCCATCGTCCAACCGTTAAAGGTGGCTACTTTCCAGTGCCACCCGTCGACAGTTTCCAAGACATGCGTTCGGAAATGTGTCTGATTCTCGAATCGCTCGGTATCCCAGTTGAAGTTCACCATCACGAAGTGGCGGGCGCTGGTCAAAACGAAATTGGTACCAAGTTTTCAACGCTGGTACAACGCGCTGATTGGACTCAGGTTCTGAAATATGTCATTTGGAATGTTGCACACACTTACGGCAAAACAGCGACCTTCATGCCTAAGCCTATCGTCGGTGATAACGGTTCCGGTATGCACGTTCACCAGTCAGTTTGGAAAGACGGTAAAAACTTGTTTGCAGGTGACGGCTATGCTGGCTTGTCTGACTTTGCGCTGTACTACATCGGCGGCATCATCAAGCATGCACGTGCTTTGAATGCGATCACTAATCCAGGTACCAACTCCTACAAGCGTTTGGTTCCAGGCTTTGAAGCACCGGTGAAACTGGCCTATTCGTCACGTAACCGTTCAGCGTCGATTCGTATTCCACACGTACCGAATCCTAAAGGCCGTCGTATCGAAACGCGTTTCCCAGATCCTTTAGCCAATCCTTACCTGTGCTTCTCAGCACTACTCATGGCTGGTCTAGACGGCGTTCAGAACAAAATTCATCCTGGCGAAGCAGCATCGAAAGATCTGTACCACTTGCCGCCTGAAGAAGACGCAAAAATACCAACCGTATGTTCGTCGCTTGATCAAGCGCTCGAGTATCTGGACAAGGATCGCGAGTTCTTGACGCGCGGTGGTGTGTTTAGCGACACAATGCTTGATGCCTACATTGAGTTGAAGATGCAGGAAGTCACACGTTTCCGTATGACGACTCACCCTGTTGAGTTCGACATGTACTACTCGCTGTAAATCGAATTAGGTAAGCGGTAATCGAAAGGGCGGCCAAGCCGCCCTTTTTTTCATTAAAATGTTGTATATTTGACAAATAAACAGACTGACTTTCTGCTATAAAAACATCACTTACTTTCCGTGACCATTTCTTGGTGCTGCTTATGAAAAGCTCGATTGTCTTTGCCCTGGTCCTTGCCGCGTCAATTGCCTCAACAGCCTTAGCGCAGGGGGTTTATCTTTGTACTCAGCCGAATGGCGCTCGCGAATATCGCAATACGGGCGATACCCGTGGTTGCCGCAAGCTAGAGTTGGAGGCGATTTCTACGATTCCTTCTACGTCGTCCAGCTCATCACAGGCGAAGCTTGATGCTTCGGGCTCTGCATTTCCTAAATTAGACTCCCAGGTGCAAAAACGCCGTGACCAAGACAGGATGCAGATTTTGCTCGATGAAGTCAGGACAGAAGAGGGCAAACTGGCCGAATTGAAGAAGGAATTTCAAAACGGTGAGCCCGAGCGCCAAGGTGGTGAGCGCAACTATGCCAAGTATCAGGAACGGGTGGCGATGATGAAAGAAGAAATGCAAAGGGCAGAGAAAAACATTGAGGCGCTCAGGCGGGAGATCAGTCAATTAAAATAGCCGCCAAGCACTTTTGCCATACTTCGGGCCGCGCTGTGCGGCCCTTGTCTTTTGGATGACCGTGGATATTCTTTCAACCTCGCTGGGTGGGCTGGACCTATTAGCTTCTGCTGTACTGGTATTGAATCAGCAGGGGCGAATTACCTATGCCAACGCGGCTTCTGAAAGCTTGTTGGAAAATTCCTTCAAGGTACTCAACCAGCAGCGGCTTTCGGATTTGTTCTTGAATGGCGAGAAGCTGGCGCTTATCTTTGAACAGGCCCGTCAACATCAGTTTGATGAGAAACGTGAAGATCTCGTTTTGGAACGTTTGGGTCGAGCCCCACTGCATGTCAATCTCATCATTACCGTTCTGGATGATGTTAGCAACCCAGTATTGATTGAGCTGCGTGAAAACGTTCAGCAGATGAAGTTAGATAGGGAAGAGCGCCTACTTGATCAGACGCAGGCGAATAAGGAGCTCATTCGCAATCTCGCTCACGAAATTAAAAATCCACTCGGTGGTATTCGTGGCGCTGCACAGTTGTTAGAGCTAGAACTACCCGCCCACGACTTGCGTGATTTGCGTGAATACACGCAAGTCATTATCAAAGAGTCCGATCGTTTGCAGACATTGGTTGATCGTTTGTTGGCTCCACACCGACGCCCTCAGATTGTGGGTGATGTGAATATTCACGAAGTATTTGAGCGAGTTCGCAGCTTGATTATGGCCGAGTTTCCTCAGGGTTTAAGCATTCATCGCGACTATGATTTGTCTTTGCCTGATTTCCGTGGCGACAAAGAACAACTTATTCAAGCCGTTCTTAATATCGCCCACAACGCGGCACAAGCTTTGGCCCCTAGAATGAATCAGGGCGATGCTGAATTAGAATTTCGCAGCCGGATTGGTCGTTCGATTACCATCGCGAAAGTTCGATATAGGCTGGCACTAGACTTGCATATTATCGACAACGGCCCGGGTATACCCGCTGAACTAAAGGATAGAATTTTTTATCCATTGGTCTCTGGCCGAGACGGAGGTAGCGGATTGGGGCTGACACTAGCCCAGACCTTTGTTCAGCAGCATAACGGCGTGATTGAGTGTGATAGCCGACCCGGTTGCACGGATTTTCGTATCCTGATTGGCTTGCCCTGATTCTGTGCGTTTGATTGGCATGTGAAAATAGGTGGCCGAACAGGGGCGATGAGCGCACTGAAATGGTGCTGGCGATGGATTAAGCTGGACGCATAGCGAAGCACATGAAACCAATCTGGATAGTTGACGACGACGAATCAATACGCTGGGTGCTTGAAAAGGCGCTCGCGCGAGAAAACCTGTCTACCCGTAGTTTTTCCAATGTGCGCGACGTCGTCGCCGCATTTGATTCTGGAACCCCACAAGTTCTTGTGTCAGACATACGCATGCCCGGTGAATCAGGTCTCGAGTTGTTGCAGATCGTCAAAGAGCGCTTTCCTGGCCTGCCAGTGATTGTGATGACGGCCTTCTCTGATCTGGATTCGGCCGTGTCAGCCTTTCAAGGTGGCGCCTTTGAATATCTAGCCAAACCGTTTGATCTCGACAAAGCCGTTGAACTGATACGACGCGCATTAGAAGAAAGTCTGCGCGAATCAGCAGGTGAGGCCACCGCGGCCGAGACGCCTGAAATTTTGGGTCAGGCGGCGGCGATGCAAGATGTGTTTCGAGCCATAGGCAGGTTATCGCAATCGAATGTCACCGTACTCATCACAGGTGAGTCCGGCACCGGTAAAGAATTGGTCGCGCGTGCGCTGCATAAACACAGTCCACGGGCAGCGCAGCCATTCATTGCGCTTAATACCGCAGCGATACCGAAAGATTTGCTCGAGTCCGAATTATTTGGCCATGAACGCGGCGCATTTACTGGAGCTCAGGCCACACGACGTGGACGCTTTGAACAGGCCGAGGGCGGCACGCTGTTTTTAGATGAAATTGGTGATATGCCTTTCGATTTGCAGACGCGCTTATTGCGCGTGCTCTCCGACGGTCATTTTTATCGTGTGGGTGGTCATCAATCAATGAAAGCGAATGTCCGAGTGATCGCTGCGACGCATCAAAATCTTGAACAACGCGTGCGTGATGGATTGTTTCGCGAAGATCTATATCACCGACTCAATGTCATTCGTTTGCGGTTGCCATCGCTGCGTGAACGTCGTGAAGATATTCCGCTGTTAGCGCGCTATTTTTTAAATCAAAGCGCGCGTCAGTTGGGTGTTGAAGCGAAGCGTGTGTCCGATCAAGCCATGCACTTCTTGTCATCGCTGGATTTACCCGGCAATGTGCGTCAACTTGAAAACCTGTGCAATTGGATTACCGTGATGGCGCCAGGTCAGACAGTAGAAATTAAAGATTTACCCCCCGAGCTTACAGCGGGGTCGCTTGCTACGGCCGGATCGCCTACGCTAGAAATCCACAGCGAATCTGCCGTTAATGGTTCTGCCGCTCACGACAATGATAGGCATGCAGACAGCCCTTTATCCAAACTAGTAGGTAGTGTTAGCGAGCGTAGTAACTGGATACTGATGCTAGAAGCAGAGGCAGCTCAGATGCTTTCTTCCGGAAAGCCAGAAGTGATGGAGGCGCTCGGAAAGCAGTTTGAATCAGCGTTAATCAAGACAGCGCTAAAACATACTCACGGTCGCAAGAATGATGCCGCGATTCGTTTGGGTATAGGCCGCAACACCATCACCCGCAAAATTCAAGAGCTTGGTATCGAAGGCGGTAAAGACGACTAGAGTTATTTAGTCGTCGACCCATTCAATTAGGTCTAGCCGCGCAAGATATTGATAGGCGGATTTTTAACGTCGACAGGTTTTACGACCATGCGCGATTTTTGGCTAGGCGGCGTCCAACCAAAACGTTTCCAGAGCGATTGAACATCCGACCCCGGTTTCCAGTCATGCTCAGCCGGTCGTTTACCCGCGGCAGGGCGTGGGAATAGTTCTTTCAAATTTTTCTCGTTCATCGCAGTGCTCCATCCAATGAAGGCGTAATTCAACAGCTTGTACATCGGTATTAGAGCAAGAATCTTTAGAAGCAAACTGTAAACAGCTGATTGGCTTGGCGCTGTTGCACTCTCAACGTGCCAATCACTGCCCAGATTTCAGCCGTCGCCACAGGGTCGTGCGACTGATACCCAGATGTGCCGCGGCGAGTGCACGATTACCTTCAAAGCGCTGAAGGATGTTCTCAATATCAGCGCCTGTTTCATTCGTAGCGATTGGAATCTGTGCTGAATTCCATTGGCTGAGTTCAGGAGCCAGTTTGATCAACAGCGAGGGTGTCAGTGCCTGCAGTGGCTCGACCGATAAAAACAAAGCGATGCGTTGCATCAGATTGCGTAGCTCGCGCACATTACCCGGCCAGTGCCACGCAGTGAGTAGAGGGGCACAGGTCTGTAACTCGGCATGTAGATTCACGTTGGCGCGTGCACCTAATTCAGCCAATGCGTTTTTTAGCCACCATTCAGCCAAAGGAATAACATCATCACTACGCTCGCGCAGCGCAGGGATTTGAACGCGTAATACACCGAGGCGATAGAACAGATCAGCTCGGAACTGATGATTTGCTACGCGCTCTTCTAACTGACAATGAGTCGCGCTGATGATACGTACATCAACGGGTATTGGGCGCGTACCACCAACTCGCACAATTTCTTTTTCTTCTAGCACGCGTAACAAGCGTGTTTGCAAGGGCAGTGGCATTTCGCCAATTTCATCTAAAAACAATGTTCCACGATGTGCTGATTCAAATAGGCCTGCATGTCCACCACGACGCGATCCGGTGAAGGCGCCTTCGTCGTAGCCAAATAATTCCGACTCTAAGAGCGACTCAGCAATCGCTCCGCAATTGACAGCCACAAACGGTGGGTTACCCCCACCCTTACGTAAACTTTCGCGATGAATTGCCTGCGCGACTAACTCTTTACCTGTACCCGTTTCGCCTTCGATTAATACGGGTGCAGGTGATTTTCCAAACAGTGCAATGGTTTGACGGAGGGCTTCAATTTTTTCAGAGCTGCCGCGTATCTCGCTCAGCGCGTGCTTAGCGCGCAAGGTATCGGGTACGGGGTAGTGGCGTCCGCGTGGTGCTTCCAGTTGCGTGGCGCGTGCAATATCCAAGGCATCTTCAAACGCTTGTCGTATCGAGGCGGCGGAATATACAAACACACCAGCGAGTCCGGCTTCTTCAGCCAGATCGGTGATCAAGCCGGCGCCGACCACTGCTTTAATTCCGGCGGACTTCATTTCATTTATTTGGGCGCGCGCATCTTCAACCGTGACGTAAGTTCGCTGCATGATGGGCAGATCAAAGGTCTGTTGAAATTCTTCCAGTTCCGCTAAAGGGTCTTGGTAATTGATTAGCCCAATCTCGGGGGTGATGCGGCGCGCTCTTGCCAGTGCTCGCATCACATCGAAACCGCTCGCTTTAGCGATCACGACCGGAATCGATAGTCGGCTCTTCAAGTAGGCCGCATTCGAGCCTGCCGAGATCACCGCGTCGCAGCGCTCGGTGAGTAGTCGTTCGCGGATATGCGCGACCGCTTCTTCAAATCCAAGTTGTATTGGCTCAATCGTGGCCTGCTGGTCGAACTCAAGCGTAATGTCGCGGAACAGGTCAAACAGCCGCGAGATAGAGACGGTCCAGAAGACGGGTTTGGTAGCGAGTTCGCGCGGTAGTGGAGGGCGGCTCATGTTTCAGCGAGGTTAATTGTTTCAATCAAAGTGAAACATTGAAACACATATTGAAACATTTTTGCAAATGTCAGCTTGCTAACTCCTTGGATGTCTCTGGCAAGCCCCTGTTTTACCTAGGGATTTTTTAATGTGCGTTATCGCATACAGAGTGCAGCTAGATGGCACAGCGATTGCAATCAAACACTCGTCTTTAAACCTTCACTATCCACCCTTACATTTTTACTTTTACAACAGGACTCACATGAGCAAGCTCACACCCGGCGCGCGTTTTCGCCTAGCCATCAAGGAAGAATCACCGCTGCAAGTCATCGGCGCTATTAACGCTAATCATGCGCTGCTGGCCAAACGCGCTGGCTTTCGTGCTATCTACCTCTCCGGTGGCGGTGTTGCAGCGGGTTCGCTCGGTTTGCCTGATTTAGGTATTTCGAATTTAGATGACGTGTTAACTGATGTCCGCAGAATTACAGATGTATGCGATCTGCCCCTGCTGGTCGATGTTGATACTGGTTTTGGTTCATCCGCGTTTAATGTCGCGCGTACCGTGAAATCCATGATTAAGTTTGGCGCGGCAGCCATTCATATTGAAGATCAGGTGGGTGCTAAGCGTTGCGGTCATCGTCCGAATAAAGAAATCGTCACCAAACAAGAAATGGTCGATCGCATTAAAGCCGCCGTTGATGCGCGAACCGATGATCAGTTTGTGATTATGGCGCGTACTGATGCACTCGCGGTTGAGGGCTTGGATTCAGCACTCGAGCGCGCTGTTGCTTGCGTTGAAGCAGGTGCAGACATGATTTTTCCAGAAGCGATTACTGAGCTGTCTATGTACAAAAAGTTTGCTGCTGCAGTGAAGGTGCCGGTGCTAGCGAACATTACTGAATTTGGCGCAACCCCTTTGTTTACTGTTGACGAATTGCGTGGAGCCGACGTAGGTATCGTGCTCTATCCTTTGTCTGCATTCCGCGCGATGAACAAAGCCGCAGAAAACGTTTATCTCGCCGTGCGACGCGATGGGACACAAAAAAATGTCGTCGATACCATGCAAACTCGCATGGAACTCTACGATCGAATTGGCTATCACGATTTTGAACAAAAACTTGATGCGTTATTCGCGCAGCAAAAAGCCAAATAATAATTACATCACTTGGGAGAAAACATGAGCGATCAACAAACACCTGGTTTTAAACCAAAAAAATCTGTTGCATTATCTGGCGTCACTGCAGGTAACACCGCATTGTGCACAGTAGGCAAAACAGGTAACGATCTGCATTACCGTGGTTACGATATTTTGGATGTGGCTGATGCGTGCGAATTTGAAGAAATTGCTCACTTGCTGGTACACGGCAAATTACCGACTGCCGCTGAACTGAAAGCGTACAAGCAAAAGCTTAAAGCATTACGTGGCTTACCTGCGAATGTAAAAGCAGTACTTGAGTGGCTGCCGGCATCCTCGCATCCTATGGATGTGATGCGCTCAGGCGTTTCCGCATTAGGTTGCGTGCTACCAGAAAAAGATGATCACAACACCCCGGGCGCGCGTGATATCGCTGATCGCTTGATGGCGTCGTTAGGCTCCATGCTGCTGTACTGGTATCACTACAGCCACAATGGCAAGCGCATCGAAGTTGAAACCGATGATGATTCCATCGGCGGTCATTTCCTGCATTTGCTGCACGGCGAAGAGCCTTCAGAGCTATGGGTAAAAGCGATGCACACGTCGCTGATTCTCTATGCCGAGCATGAATTCAATGCATCTACCTTTGCAGGTCGTGTGATCGCTGGCACAGGTTCCGATATGTTCTCTGCGATCACAGGAGCGATCGGCGCATTGCGTGGTCCTAAGCATGGTGGTGCGAATGAAGTGGCTTTTGAAATTCAAAAGCGCTACGACAATCCGGATGAGGCCGAGGCAGATATTCGTCGTCGTGTAGAAAACAAAGAAGTCATTATTGGTTTTGGTCATCCTGTGTATACGATTTCTGATCCGCGCAACAAAGTCATTAAAGAAGTGGCGCGTAATCTGTCCAAGAATGCTGGCTCGACCAAAATGTTTGATATTGCTGAGCGTTTAGAAACCGTGATGTGGGACGTGAAAAAAATGTTCCCTAACCTGGATTGGTTCTCGGCGGTGTCTTATCACATGATGGGCGTGCCAACAGCGATGTTTACTCCGCTGTTCGTTATTTCGCGTACATCGGGTTGGGCAGCACACATTATTGAGCAACGCATCGATAACAAAATTATTCGCCCCAGTGCAAATTACGTCGGGCCGGAAGATTTGAAATTCGTGCCTATCGCAAAACGCAAGTAACTGCAGAACTTCGACAGGGAATACGACGTAGAACGTATTCCCTGATTTTTTACTCTTTTTGTCTTTGCCTCAACTCATGAATACTGCACACCGAAAGTCCCTGCCGGGCACCGCACTGGATTACTTTGATGTTCGCGCAGCGGTGGATGCCATTGCGCCAGGCGCTTTTGAAAAGCTACCGTATACCTCGCGTGTGCTGGCGGAAAATCTCCTGCGTCGCTGCGAGCCTTCCGCGCTCACAGCATCGCTTAAACAGCTAATCGAACGTAAGCGCGATTTAGATTTTCCGTGGTATCCGGCACGCGTGGTGTGTCACGATATTTTGGGTCAAACGGCGTTGGTTGATTTGGCAGGCTTGCGTGATGCGATTGCCGATCAAGGGGGTGATCCGGCTAAGGTGAATCCGGTCGTGCCTGTGCAGCTGATTGTTGATCATTCGCTGGCAGTGGAGTGTGGTGGTTTTGATCCTGAGGCATTTACTAAAAATCGTGCAATTGAAGATAGACGTAATGAGGATCGTTTTCATTTCATCGATTGGACAAAACATGCATTCAAAAACGTAGACGTTATCCCACCGGGCAACGGCATCATGCATCAAATTAATCTTGAGCGTATGTCACCGGTGATTCAGGTGCACGATGGTGTGGCCTATCCCGATACCTGTGTCGGTACAGATAGTCATACACCGCATGTCGATGCACTGGGTGTGATCGCTATTGGCGTCGGTGGTTTGGAAGCAGAGAACGTGATGTTGGGTCGTGCATCATGGATGCGTCTGCCCGATATTATTGGCGTTGAATTATCGGGTAAACCACAACCGGGTATAACAGCCACTGACATCGTGCTGGCACTCACAGAATTTTTACGTAAATCAAAAGTTGTTGGCGCGTACCTGGAATTTTATGGCACAGGCTCACGAGCGCTGACCTTAGGTGATCGCGCCACGATCTCCAACATGGCACCGGAATACGGTGCTACCGCAGCCATGTTTGCGATTGATGAGCAAACGATCAGCTATCTCAAACTGACTGGTCGCACGGATGAGCAAGTGAAGTTAGTTGAGACCTACGCCAAGCAAGCTGGTCTGTGGGCAGACACCTTGCAAAAAGTTGAGTATGAGCGTGTGCTGACTTTTGATTTGTCTAGCGTGGTGCGCAATATGGCTGGCCCATCAAATCCTCATGCGCGTGTAGCGACATCTGAGTTGGCAGCCAAAGGGATTGCAGGTAAATGGGAAGACCTACCAGGTCAGATGCCCGATGGTGCGGTCATCATCGCAGCGATTACGAGCTGCACCAACACTTCGAATCCACGTAACGTGATTGCTGCAGCACTGTTAGCACGCAATGCCAACAAGCTGGGGCTAGTGCGTAAGCCTTGGGTGAAATCATCGCTGGCACCGGGATCGAAAGCGGTGACTATGTATCTGGAAGAAGCTGGCTTGATGGGCGATTTAGAAAAGCTGGGCTTTGGTGTGGTGGCTTACGCATGCACATCCTGTAATGGCATGTCAGGTGCGTTGGATCCGGTGATTCAAAAAGAAATCATCGATCGAGATTTATATGCGACCGCTGTATTGTCGGGTAACCGCAATTTTGATGGTCGTATTCATCCGTATGCCAAACAGGCATTTTTAGCATCGCCACCGTTAGTCGTTGCGTATGCGATTGCAGGTACGATTCGTTTTGATATTGAAAAAGATGTGCTAACGGTCGTTGATGGCAAAGAAATTCGCCTCAAAGATATTTGGCCAACGGATGAAGAGATTGATGCCATTGTTAAATCCAGCGTCAAGCCAGAACAATTTCGCAAGGTGTATGAACCGATGTTTGCGATTCAGGCCGATGCAGGTACCAAAGTCAGCCCCTTGTATGAATGGCGTGGTCAATCAACCTACATTCGTCGCCCGCCGTATTGGGAAGGTGCGCTGGCAGGTGAGCGCGGCTTAAAAGGTATGCGTGCGTTGGCGGTTTTAGGTGACAACATTACTACCGATCATTTATCTCCATCAAATGCGATCTTGCTCGATAGCGCAGCCGGTGAGTACCTCGCCAAAATGGGCTTACCGGAAGAAGATTTCAATTCGTATGCAACGCATCGTGGTGATCACTTAACTGCGCAGCGTGCCACCTTTGCGAATCCGACGCTGATCAATGAAATGGCTGTTGTCGATGGAAAAATCCAAAAAGGATCATTAGCGCGTATCGAACCTGAAGGCAAAGTTACGCGTATGTGGGAAGCGATTGAAACCTACATGGACCGCAAACAGCCTTTGATCATTATTGCCGGTGCCGATTATGGTCAGGGTTCCTCACGTGACTGGGCTGCCAAGGGCGTGCGTTTGGCTGGCGTGGAATCTATTGTTGCTGAAGGCTTTGAGCGTATCCATCGCACCAACTTGATTGGTATGGGTGTGTTGCCGCTCGAATTTAAAGCGGGTGCCGATAGAAAAAAACTTGGCATCGATGGAACTGAAACCTACGATGTGGTTGGCGAGCGCAAACCGCGCGCTGATCTGACACTCATCATTCACCGTAAAAATGGTGAACGCGTTGAGGTTCCCGTTACCTGTCGCTTAGATACCGCCGAAGAAGTGTCGATTTATGAAGCAGGTGGTGTGCTGCAACGCTTCGCGCAAGATTTTCTAGCCTCGACAAAGGCGGCTTGATCATGGCATACGCTCCTCAAATTAAAGTCGCCGCCACCTATATGCGCGGTGGTACCAGTAAAGGTGTTTTTTTTCGTCAGCAAGATTTACCTGAAAGTGCACAACAACCCGGAGCAGCGCGTGACAAATTATTGTTACGCGTTATTGGTAGCCCTGATCCTTATGGTAAACAAATTGACGGTATGGGTGGTGCTACGTCGAGCACCAGTAAGTCGGTGATTCTTTCAAAAAGCACACGGCCTGATCACGATGTTGATTATTTATTTGGTCAAGTATCGATTGATAAAGCCTTTGTTGATTGGAGTGGTAATTGCGGCAATCTGTCAGCCGCGGTAGGTCCATTTGCGATCAGTAATGGGTTAGTAGATGCGAGTCGTGTACCGAAAGACGGTGTCGCCATCGTTCGTATCTGGCAAGCCAACATCAGCAAAACCATCATTGCGCATGTGCCTGTGGTGAAGGGTGTTGTACAAGAGACCGGTGATTTTGAACTCGATGGTGTGACATTCCCTGCAGCAGAAGTACAACTAGAATTTATGGATCCGGCAGCTGATGAAGATGGTGCTGGTGGTGCGATGTTTCCTACCGGTCGGGTTGTTGATCAACTTGAGGTACCCGGCGTGGGTACGTTGACTGCGACGATGATTAACGCAGGCATTCCTACTATTTTCGTCAATGCACAGGAAATTGGCTATACCGGTACAGAGCTGCAAGAAGCGATTAACAGCGATCCTAAAGCGTTAGCGATGTTTGAATTGATTCGTTCGCATGGAGCGCTACGCATGGGTTTGATAAAAACTTTAGAGGAAGCAGCGCAGCGTCAACACACCCCCAAGGTAGCGTTCGTCGCTCAATCTGCGGATTACATTTCGTCGAGCGGAAAACAGGTGAAAGCAGGGGAGATCGATCTGCTGGTGCGCGCGCTTTCTATGGGCAAGCTACATCATGCGATGATGGGTACCGCAGCGGTCTCCATCGGTACCGCCGCAGCCATACCAGGTACGCTTGTAAATGCTGCCGCCGGCGGTGGAGCACGTAGCGCAGTTCGTTTTGGTCATCCTTCAGGAACGTTGCATGTGGGTGCTGAAGCAGTCAACAGTAACGGCGACTGGAGCGTGACTAAAGCTATTATGAGTCGAAGTGCACGCGTGTTGATGGAAGGTTGGGTCAGGGTGCCTGGTGATAGTTTTTGAAGTGGGTAGATAAGCAGTTAGCAGTCGATACATAAAAAAATAAGGTGGGGCGCGGCATGGATTACAACGAGTTTTATCAACAATCAATCGATGATCCTGAAACGTTTTGGGGCACACAAGCAAAACGTATTGAGTGGCATACGCCGCATTCCCGTGTGCTGGATTATTCCAAGCCACCTTTTTCTAAATGGTTCGTCGGCGGTGAAACGAATCTTTGCCACAACGCGATTGATCGTTGGGTCGATAAGCAAGGTGATCAAACCGCGCTGATCGCTATTTCAACCGAAACCCCCGATGCAGCGCCCGTAGAAAAAATCTGGAGCTATCGCGAGTTGCAACGCGAAGTCGAGCGTACCGCTGCCATCATGCAATCGCTGGGAGTCGGCAAGGGCGACATGGTGTTGATTTACATGCCCATGATTGCTGAAGCTACGTTTGCGATGCTCGCCTGTGCTCGTATCGGTGCGATTCACTCCGTGGTGTTTGGTGGTTTTGCCGCGCATAGTTTGGCAACGCGCATTGATGATGCTAAACCTAAATTAATCGTTTCAGCGGATGCCGGTTCACGTGTCGGGAAAGTCGTTCCCTACAAGCCCTTGCTGGATGAAGCGATTCGTTTGGCATCACACAAGCCCGCCCATGTTCTTTTAGTCGATCGCCATCTTTCACCCATGGAGCATGTGGCAGGTCGTGATGTGGATTACGCCGAGTTGCGTCATCAATTCATGGATGCAAAGGTACCCGTTACCTGGCTGCAATCCGACCATATCTCGTATATTTTGTATACGTCGGGAACGACGGGTAAACCTAAAGGTGTGCAGCGCGATGTTGGTGGTTATACGGTAGCTCTGGCTACCTCGATGGATTACATCTTTTGCGGCAAGCCCGGTGAAACATATTTTTGTACGTCGGATATTGGTTGGGTAGTTGGTCACTCGTATATCGTTTACGGCCCGCTGATCGCCGGCATGGCCACTATATTGTATGAAGGTGTACCGGTTCGACCTGATGCCAGTATCTGGTGGCAGATCGTTGAAAAACACAAAGTGTCTCGTATGTTTTCTGCACCGACCGCGGTACGAGTTCTTAAAAAACATCCGCCTGAACTCATGCGTAAGCATGATCTCTCATCACTCAAAGCTTTGTACCTCGCCGGTGAGCCTTTAGATGAGCCGACCTCGGATTGGATTGCGGGTGAGCTCGGTGTACCTATCATTGATAACTACTGGCAGACCGAAACCGGTTGGCCGGTGCTCTCAATTGCTAAAGGTGTTCAAGATAAACCCACGCGCTTGGGTAGCCCCGGTGTACCTATGCCGGGTTACAAAATGAAGCTATTGAATGAATCCACCGGCGAGCTGTGTGGTGACAATGAAAAAGGGGTGTTGGTTATTGAAGGACCGTTACCACCGGGTTGTATGCAAACGGTGTACGGTGATGATCAGCGTTTTGTAAACACCTACTGGTCAAATTTTAGTAACGAGCAGGTGTATTCCACTTTTGATTGGGGCATACGCGATGATGATGGTTATTACTTCATCCTAGGTCGAACTGATGATGTGATTAATGTCGCGGGTCATCGTTTGGGCACACGTGAGATCGAAGAGAGTATTTCTAGTCATCCGAATGTATCCGAGGTCGCTGTAGTGGGCGTAGACGATAAACTCAAAGGCCAGGTTGCTGTGGCCTTCGTCGTTCCGAAACAAGCTGACACAGCGGCAGATCCTAAGGCACGCTTGGCCTTGGAAGCCGAAGTCTGGGGATTGGTCGATAAGCAGTTAGGCGCAGTTGCACGTCCAGCGCGAGTTCATTGTGTGAACTTATTACCCAAGACACGCTCAGGTAAATTGCTGCGCCGTTTGATTCAGGCGATTTGCGAAGGCCGTGATCCGGGCGATACGACCACTATTGAAGATCCTACTTCGTTGGATCAAATTAGAAATGCACTGAAGGGCTGATTAATTAATCAGCTGAGCGTAGCAATCACGGGCGTGTGATCTGAAGGTTGCTCCCATTTTCTGGGCAGCTTGTCGATCTCACACGCCGTACAACGTGCTGCGAGTGACGAAGAGAGTAAAACATGGTCGATACGTACGCCCATGTTGCGTCTGAAAGCCATCTGGCGATAATCCCACCAGCTATAAAGCTTCTCAGCTTGAGGGAACATTCTGAATGAATCGATTAGAGGCAGCGCGCACAGCCGTTGGAAGGCGGCGCGTTCCTCATCAGAACATAAAACTTGATCTTTCCATGCTACCGGGTCATGTACATCTGCGTCGGCAGGCGCAATGTTGTAATCGCCGAGTATCGCGAGATTAGGATGCTGCTTTAATTCAGATTCCAGCCAGCGTGCCAGTGCGTCCAGCCATTTGAGTTTGTAGGCGTACTTGTCGGTACCTACTGCCTGTCCATTCGGGACATAGGCACAAATCACGCGCATGTCATTCAAAGTGGCACTGATAATTCGTTGCTGCTCATCGTCAAACAGCGGATTATTTTTAACCACATCCGTCATCGCATGGCGCGACAGTATGGCGACACCGTTATAAGTTTTTTGACCGGTAAACGCAACGTGATAACCCAATGCCTCGATGTCTGCCTGAGGAAATTTATCATCCGTCATCTTGGTTTCTTGCAAGCAGAGCACATCGACAGGATTATTTTCCAGCCATTGCGCCACATGCGGCAAGCGAACCTTGAGGGAGTTGACGTTCCAGGTAGCGAGTTTCATAAAAGGGGGAGTTTTTACAGCGTGAGTAGCGTGAGTTGTCTGCGGTTCAAAATGAAGCCTCGATCCGCAGACAAGGTATTTCTTACTGATTAGCCTTCTGCGCGGTCAATCAGAAAGGTGGTGAGCATGGGTATCGGTCTGCCCGTCGATCCTTTAGCACCGCCACTCTTCCATGCAGTGCCCGCGATATCTAAATGCGCCCACGTGTATTTTCGAGTGTAACGTTCAAGGAAACACGCTGCTGTAATACTGCCTGCGGGTGAGCCACCAATATTAGCCATATCAGCAAAATTCGATTTCAACTGTTCGTTGTAAGCTTCTTCGATCGGCATGCGCCATGCCGTGTCGTTGGCATATTTACCAGCGGCGAGTAATTCATCGGCCAATGCATCGTGCGCTTCATCGTGACGCGTGAACAAACCGGTATTGTGATGTCCCAAAGCGGTAATGCAGGCGCCGGTAAGCGTTGCAATATCCACTACGCAAGCGGGCTTAAAGCGTTCAACATAGGTTAAGGCGTCGCAGAGTATCAGTCGACCTTCAGCATCCGTGTTCAAAATTTCTATGGTCTGGCCTGACATGGAGGTAACGATGTCACCTGGGCGAGTAGCAGTTCCCGAGGGCATGTTTTCACAGGCTGGTATAACGCCAATCACATTCAGCGGCAGTTCCATTTCACCCACTGCTTGCATCGTACCCAGCACCGATGCCGCACCACACATGTCGTATTTCATTTCATCCATGCCGCCACCGGGCTTGAGTGAAATACCGCCGGTATCGAAGGTGATGCCTTTACCGACTAACACCACGGGCGCATCTTTCGCTTTGCCACCCATGTGTTTAAGTACGATGAATTTCGGTGGCTGTACGCTGCCGTCGGTCACCGACAAAAAGCTACCCATCTTGAGGGCTTCGAGTTGCTTGCGATCGAGTACTTCCACGCCCAAGCCCACTTCACGCGCCATCTGTTTAGCACTGGTGGCAAGATAGGTCGGCGTACAGATATTCGGTGGCAAGTTGCCCAAGGTTTTAGCAAAGTCCATACCGTTGGCCACGGCTACCGCTTGTTTTAGCGTGTGTTTAGTTGCTGCATCAGCCGCGTCGACGAGCAGAGTGATTTTGCGAACGCCGGATTGAGTTTCATCTTTTTTGCTTTTCAGGCTATCCGCACGGAATATGCTTTCACGCAAAGCGTGTACTTGTATGCGGAGTGCCCAGTGCGCATCGCGACCTTTGATGCCGTCCAGTGGCAGCGCCAGCAGGGCGTCATTGGCGCCAAGCTGGGAGAACACGCGCGTAACCGACTGAATGGCAGATATGAAATTACGGTCGGATACCGCATCCTGAGCGCCTAAACCCACGAGTAGCACGCGTTTAGCCGGGCCACTACTGCGATGAACCAATAGGGTGGTTCCCGCTTTGCCGGTGATATCACCGCTTTTGACAGTCGCGGTGAGTGAACCCTTGAGATCCAGTGCTTTGGCAGCGGCGCTGAGTTTGCCGCCTTCGTACACTCCGACCGCTATGCACGATGATTTGTGCTCAGCGATTGCGTTTTTTGTATTAAAAGCTTTTATGCTAAAGTCCATGAGCGCTCCTTTTATCCAGGTAATTATAGTCTCCGAATGATTTTTCAGCGCGCAATCCGCCGCGAACTGCGTAATACGGTCGGCGCGGTCTTCACTACCCTGTTCACCATCGTCATCACCGTGATGCTTATACGGATACTTGGCGATGCAGCGGGCGGCCGAGTTGCCTCTGGCGATGTGGTCGCTTTGCTAGGCTTTGCGGCGCTCATTTATCTGCCCGTCATTCTTTCACTAACGGCCTTTGTCTCAGTGTTGTTGGTGGTGGCGCGTAGTTATCAAGATTCAGAAATGATCGTCTGGTTTGCTTCAGGATTATCCCTGATGCGTTGGATACGGCCGGTGATGTCGATAGGCATACCCCTAGTTTTACTTACCGCTTCATTGTCTTTATGGCTGACTCCTTGGGCCAGCCGTCTTTCAGCAGAGTACAAAGAGACATTTAAAAATCGTGAGGATATTTCACGGATTTCACCCGGAAAATTCCAAGAATCAGCCTCGGGCGATAGAATTTTTTTCGTTGAAGGGCTCTCATCCGATACCCGCAACGTAGAAAATGTTTTTGTCAGTCAGTCGCGCGATAAAAATAATACGGTAGTAGTGGCTCAGGTTGGTTCGGTCAGTGTCGACGCGCGTGGCGATAAATTGCTCGAGTTGCGTAATGGCCATCGCTATGACGGCACGCCTGGCGCTCCCGATTTTCAAACGATGGACTTTGGTCGTTACGTGATCGCGATATCGGGGAGCCACCGCGAGCTGGAAGATAACAAGTCGTCGCGCGTATTGCCAACGGCTGCACTGATTGCATCACCTAATCCATCTAATATGTCAGAGCTGCTCTGGCGCATCTCTCTACCTATCATGTGTTTGCTGCAGATGTTGCTAGCTATACCTTTAGGCTTCGTTAATCCGCGTCGTGGACGAACACTTAACCTGATGATTGCCTTGGTGCTAGCTATTTCTTACTTAAACTCTCTTGGCATCGTGCAGGCTGCTGTCGGGCAAGGTCGGATTTCGTTTAGCGCTGCTTGGTGGCCATTACATTTTGCGGCTTTCCTAATCATCACACTCTTATTTTTCTGGCGGAATAATACGAATAGCCGCTGGCACCCTATGGCATTACTGATACTCGCAAGGCAGCTAGTCGCACGCAAAAGGACGGTCGCATCATGAGTGTGTTGCGCCGCTACTTTTCGACTGAAATTTATCGAGCCGTATTTTTTGTGTTGATCGCGTTTTTGTCTTTGTTCGCCTTCTTTGACATGATGGGCGAAATTCGATCCGTGGGTCGAGGTGCTTGGAATATTGAATATGCCTTCATCTATGTAACCTTAGGTTTGCCTGCGTATGCCTATGAATTGATGCCAATTGCGGCGCTGATCGGGACCATTTACGTGATGGCGCAACTGGCGGCGCGATCTGAATTTACGGTGATGCGTGCATCGTCCTTATCGATGGGGGGCGTCATACGTTTGCTTTTACCCATCGCCATCGTGCTGGTGATATTTACCTTTGCACTGGGCGAATTTATTGCTCCTAAATGTTCTGATTTTGCACAAAATTTTAAGCGACGCATGATGGGTGCCACTATTTCTTCTGAGTTTCGTACAGGCTTGTGGGCTAAAGATGTGATTCGTGGATCGGATGGCAAGACTGTCGCTGGTTCACGCTTTTTAAATGCACGTAAAGCCGAACCCGATGGCGTACTACGTACCGTAAAAATCTATGAATTTGATCGCGCGATGCATATGCTGGCGATGATGTCTGCTAGCGAGGCGCGTTTCATGGGTGATGGACGCTGGCAATTGAGCAACGTAGAAGAGTTACGCTTTGCGCCCGATCGCTCACCCGTTGATACGCGGCAGCCCGCCTTAGTGCTGAGTCGAAAATTTGCCACCACCATTCTTCAATCTGAAATTACGCCTGAAATTATGGCTGTACTGATGGCCGAGCCGAACAAGATGTCGGCCGCAGACCTCGCTCAATTCAGCCGGCATTTAGAAGATAACAAACAGCGAAGCGAGCGCTATGAGATTGCCTTGTGGACCAAGCTTTTATATCCCCTAGCCGTGTTTGTCATGATGGCCTTAGCGCTTCCATTCGCCTATTTGCAAAGCCGCAGTGGTGGTGTCTCGTTAAAGATTTTTGTTGGCATCATGATAGGTGTAGCGTTTCACTTATTGAATAATCTTTTCTCGCACATAGGCTTGCTGAATACCTGGCCGCCGTTGGCGACAGCGATGGCGCCCAGCGCATTTTTTCTTTTGGCAGCCATATCAGCACTTTGGTGGGTGGAGCGACACTGATGAACAAGAAGCAGGCCCTTATTTTATTTGCGCACGGCGCACGCGACCCACGATGGGCGATTCAGTTCGAGCGATTAGCCGATCGTGCGCGTATCAAGCGGCCCGATGTCAGCATTTCTTTAGCTTTTCTGGAATTGATGGAGCCGCGCTTGACTGCGGTGGTGACTGAGCTAGTGCAAAGCGGTCATGAAAAATTCAGCATCGTGCCAGTTTTTCTTGGGCAGGGCGGTCATGTGTTGCGTGATTTGCCGCCATTGATAACGGAGTTACGCGAGACATTCCCGCAGATTGAAATAACACTGTCCCATGCGGTAGGCGAAGATGAATCCGTGCAAGAGAGTATTGCGGATTATTGTTTGCGTACTATCGCTGATTAATAGTTGGCACCGAGTTAATCAGAGTTTTTTGTTTCGCTCGCGTAGCGCCTCACCGATCATTACCAGTACCGGGCCAGCGCATTCAGGTAATCCTTCGGCCATCTGTGCCAGTGTCATGCGCATCACACGCTGGTTAGCTCGACTCACATTTTCAATCGCGATGACGGTTGTATCGGAGGGTTTGCCAGCTGCCAGTAAACGTTTTGCAGTAGATATCGCTTCTTGACCGCCCATGTACTGAATCAAGGTGTCGCAACTGGGTAAGGCCGGTTCATCCGTTTCACCCTGCGCGGTGGTGGAAGTAAAAAATGCGACATTGCGAGCCACACCACGTTTTGTCAGTGGCTGACGCAGCGCAGCGGCAGCGGCAAATGCCGTCGTAATACCCGGCACAATCTCGTAATCGATATTCGCTGATTCCAGCGCCGTTAGTTCTTCATCAGCGCGACCAAACAACATGGGATCACCACCTTTAAGGCGAACCACACGCTCGAAGCGCTGTGCACAGGCAATCAGTTGTTCATTAATGACGGCTTGCGCAGTTGAGCGCTGGCCACTACGCTTGCCGACTGAAACTAATATCGCTTGTGAACAGAGTTGAAGTATTTCAGGAGTGACGAGCGCGTCGTATAGAACGACCTCGGCTTGTTTAAGTAGCGCCGCGCCGCGAACGGTAATCAAATCGACCGCACCGGGGCCAGCGCCTATTAGCCAGACCATGCCCGGTTGCGGCCGAGCAGGTCGGGTAAGAATATCCTGCATGAGTACCAATCAGTAGAGCTGTATTACGCCTATCGTATCAGGCCAGCCGTATCAAGCCAGCCGAATCAAGCTAGCCGTATCATGCCAGCTGCCACCGTTTGATGAGAGATTTCATCGATCAAGATGAAGCTACCAGTTGAACGCATCGCATCATAGGAATCAGCCGCTAAAGGCTGTTGCACTGTCAACTGAATGCGCGCAATGCCATTCAACTTGAGCTCGGTGCCAGCTTCCGCTTGCTGTGTGTTGATGTTAAGTAGCGAATCTATGCCGGTAACCTTAGCGGCCACTTGACGGGTGGTGTGCTTGAGCCAGTATTTTCTACCCAGATCAAGTGGTTCTTCCGATAGCCAGCACACATCAGCGCTAAAATTTTTCAGCAGGCTAGCAGGAGCTTCAGCAGAAGCCAGCATGTCGCCGCGCGAAATATCCAAATACTCTTCAAGTAGCAAAGTAATAGATTTGCCGGCAGAGGCGCTATCAAGCGAGCCATCCAACGTCAAAATATCTTTAACCGTCGCACGTTGCCCCGAAGGTTGCACTGTCAGCACATCACCTTTATGTACCGTACCCGCTTCTACGCGACCCATGTAACCACGGAAGTCATTCGCTTCATGGCCATTGTGGCGCGCCACTAGTTGCACTGGAAAGCGGAAGGCCGCTTTGTGCTCGTCGTCATAGACAGACAATGATTCCAGTAATTCAATCAGCGTCGGACCTTGATACCAACTCAATTTTTCACCGCGCGTAACGACGTTGTCACCTGCTAGTGCGGAGAGTGGAATAGGGTGTATACCCTTGAGTCCTAATTGCTCAGCAAATTTTTGGTACGACGCTACGATCTGGTTGTAGATGGTTTGATCATAATTAATCAAATCCATTTTATTGACAGCCACAATCACGTGCTGAATCTGCAGCAGCTTAGCAATGGTCGAATGGCGTTTTGTTTGAATCAATAGCTCAGCTTGACCACCAGCTGAGATAGTCACTTTAGACACATCAATCAAAATGATTACTGCATCCGCAGTTGATGCACCCGTCACCATGTTGCGGGTGTACTGCTCATGACCCGGTGCATCGGCAATGATGAATTTACGTTTGGGCGTAGCGAAGTAGCGGTAAGCCACATCGATGGTGATGCCTTGTTCGCGTTCAGCTTCAAGACCATCTGTCAGCAGTGATAGATCAACCATGTCGCCGACGGTGCGCTTATGACGCGCACGTGAAATGGCATCGAGTTGATCAGCGAAGATACCTTTGCTGTCAAAGAGTAGTCTGCCGATTAGTGTGCTTTTTCCATCATCCACCGAGCCGGCGGTGATGAAGCGCAGCATGCCGCGCTCCAGAGATTGCGCATCATTGTGCAGCTTGTTTTTATCAACGACGGCATTCATTAGAAATATCCTTCCTTCTTACGTTTTTCCATTGATGCTTCTGAGGTCTGGTCATCCATACGCGTCGCACCACGTTCAGTAATTTGGGTGACAGCCGTCTCGGCAATAATGTCATTCACGGTAGATGCTGTGGACGCCACTGGGCAAGTACACGAAATATCACCAACCGTACGGAAACGCACAATTCGTTTTTCGACTTTTTCACCTTCATGTGCTGGCGTGAGTGGGGTCAGCGGTACTAACAACCCATTACGCGGAATGACCTCGCGTTCGTGGGCGTAATAAATAGTGGGTAATTCCAGCTTTTCGCGCGCGATGTATTGCCACACATCGAGCTCAGTCCAATTCGAAATGGGGAATACCCGCATGTTCTCACCCGCATGAACGCGAGTGTTATACAAATCCCAAAGCTCAGGACGTTGCGCTTTCGGATTCCACTGACCAAAGTCATCGCGGAAAGAAAAGATACGTTCTTTAGCACGTGCTTTTTCTTCATCACGACGAGCGCCGCCGATACATGCATCAAATTTATACTGCGCTATCGTTTCAAGTAAGGTCACGGCTTGAGCCGCATTACGAGAATCTGTTTGAGGATTGCGCAGACGAACCGTGCCACGCTTAATCGAATCTTCGACAGAGCCAACAATCAGTCGCTCACCGAGTTCTGCTACACGGTGGTCACGAAATTGAATCACTTCTTCAAAGTTATGACCGGTATCGATATGCACTAAAGGGAAAGGAAATTTCCCCGGGCGAAAAGCTTTTTCGGCAATGCGAAGCAAAACAACAGAATCTTTACCACCTGAAAAAAGTAACGCAGGATTAGTACACTCAGCAGCCACTTCACGCATGATGTGAATGGCTTCAGATTCTAGCCAATCCAGATGGCGATTACTGGCAGCATCAATGACGATTTTTTCAACGGGGGTATTCATGGTGTAGTTGTCTCGTTTGTAGCAGGTTTGATTCTGATGAGTTTGCCGTCAACCACGTGCAATCCACATTCTTTGGTGTCGGGCGATTCCCACCACCAGCGACCAGCGCGTATATCTTCGCCTGGTTGTATGGCGCGCGTGCAAGGCTCGCAGCCTATCGAGGGATAGCCTTTGTCATGCAGGGGGTTGTATGGAACCTCGTTACTCTGGATGTAGTGCCAGACGTGTTCTTCAGTCCAATTAGTGAGCGGATTAAATTTTTGCATCGCATGTGCCGCATCATCTTCTTGCACCGCCAGTTCGCTACGTGTGCTCGATTGCGCACGGCGTTGTCCCGTGATCCAGGCTTTGTTTCCTGCCAGTGCGCGATTGAGTGGCTCAACTTTACGGATACGGCAGCATTCTTTGCGCATCTCTACGCTGTCATAAAAAGCATTCAAGCCATTTTCACGTACGTATGTCGCGATAGCGGTGGGTTCTGGTTTGTAAAGTGCGAGATCGGTACCGTAGGTGCTACGTATCGCGTCGAGTACACCCAATGTTTCAGCGTGCAGGCGACCAGTCTCTAGCGTGAAAATTTTTATCGGCAGCTTAGCTTTCAAAATAAGATCAGTGAGCACCATGTCTTCGGCGGCCAGACTGGATGCAAAAACAGCCGGTGCAAAGTCAGTAGCGATACGCTCAAGCGTTGCGCGAGTCGCTGACAGAACCTGATCGAAATTTACCGTGCTCATAGCGATTCCTCAGCCGCTGGGCGCGTTACACGGCGAAACAAAGGTGTTTTTTGATCCCACGATGTTTGGTAGGTATCTGAGAAATCCGTTAAGCCCTTCAGCGCATCATCGATGCTTCTGTCAGGTCGTGTAGCGAATGCATTAAAGCCAACGCGCTGCATATAAAATAATTGATCACGCAATACATCACCAATAGCGCGAAGTTCGCCTTCAAAGCCTTGGCGGGCACGTAGCTGATAGGCGATTGAGTAACCACGACCATCGGAGAAGCTAGGAAAATCAATGGCAATCAGCGGCAGCGACGCTACTGCATCGCCTAATACTTCAGCACGTTCATCACTGGCGATCCATACACCGATATCGCTACGAGTTTTTAATGTTGTTGTTTGCGCTAACCAGACGGCGAGAGGAACAATCTGTTTACCTGTGGGCACATTCACCGCCTCGGCTGATTCACCTTCAGCTAATTTCAGTAGCATCCAGTCGTCGCTGACGATCGTTTTGTCTTTAATAATTTTAGGCATGTGCATCTTCTCCCGCTGCAAAAGCACCGTGTTTAATCGGTGTTGCGTACACATGATCTTTGAATGGATCAATGCCAAGTCGATTAACGGTATCAATGAAACGTTCTTCTTCTATGCGATCGCGCACATAGACTTCAAGCAGGCGACCGATCACTTCAGGCATTTGTCCGGAGGCGAACGACGGGCCTATAATTTTGCCGATAGAGCTGTGATTACCTTGTGCGCCACCGATCGATACTTGATACCACTCCGATCCATCTTTATCCACGCCGAGAATACCAATCGTACCTACGTGATGGTGACCGCAAGCGTTAATGCAGCCAGAGATATTAAGTTCGATTTCACCGATGTCATGCTGAAAATCCAGGCTATCAAAACGCTCTGCGATCGCTTGAGCAATCGGAATCGATTTAGCATTGGCGAGTGAGCAGAAATCACCACCCGGGCAGCAAATAATATCGGTCAGCAGGCCGATATTCGGTGTGGCTAGACCATGCGCTTTGAGTTCTTCCCACAGCTTGAATAAGTCTGATTGCTTCACATCGGCGAGCACGAGGTTTTGCTCATGCGTGACACGTAATTCACCAAAGCTGAAGCGATCAGCGAGGTTAGCGACGAAATCAATTTGATCCGCGGTCGCATCACCCGGTGGAACGCCGGTTTTTTTCAGTGACAGTGTGGCGATCGCATAACCATTTACTTTGTGCGGACGAACATTGCGCTGCACCCAATTAGAGAATGCTTTATTGGATGAGCGTAGCGTTTGCAATGCGCTTTCGTCAGTGGGTAAATTTTCGTAAGCAGGTGGCGCGAAGTAGCTGCTAGCGCGCTTGAATTCTTCTTGCGTGATCGTGCTGGGGCTGTCTTTTACGTGCAGCCATTCAGCTTCGACCTGACGCGTAAATTCTTCTACGCCTAAAGCTTTGAGCAGTATTTTTATACGTGCTTTGTACTTGTTATCGCGACGACCGTATTGGTTATAGACCCGCATTACTGCCTCGATGTAGGTCAGCAGATGTTCCCATGGCAGAAATTCACGAACCACGCTGCCAATAATCGGAGTACGTCCTAGGCCACCACCCACCAGCACTTGGAATCCAAGTTCGCCGGATGCGTTTTTAATCAGGTTAAGACCAATGTCATGAACCTGCACCGCAGCGCGATCTTCCGTTGCCGCGTTGACGGCAATTTTAAATTTGCGCGGCAGGTAAGCGAACTCAGGATGGAAGGTGCTCCACTGACGCAGAATTTCTATGTATGGCCGTGGATCGGCTAATTCATCGGCAGCGACACCGCAAAATTGATCTGCAGTGATATTGCGTATGCAGTTGCCCGAGGTTTGAATGGCGTGCATTTCAACGGTAGCCAACTCAGCCAGAATTTCGGGCGTTTGCTCGAGCTCTATCCAGTTGTATTGAATATTTTGGCGCGTGGTGAAGTGCCCATAGCCGCGATCATAAGCGCGTGCAATATGACCGAGCTTACGCATTTGTGTCGATGACAGTAATCCATAAGGAACCGCCACGCGTAGCATGTAAGCATGACGCTGCAAATAGAGGCCGTTTTGTAATCGGAGAGGGCGGAATTCGTCTTCGCTTAATTCACCACTCAGGCGACGTTCAACCTGACTTTTGAATTGGGCGACGCGTTCCTTAACGATCTGATGGTCGTATTGGTCGTAGCGGTACATGAGGTAGTCCTTGGGTTAATCCGTTTACAGCACCAACTTAGCGGCTACACCGGTGAGAGTAGCGGCAAGCAGGCCGCGTAAAAATTTTTCTGGTACAGAGCGTGAAACAAGTGAACCTAAAGTGATGCCGGGTACAGAGCCGAGTAACAGGGTGACTAACAGCTCCCAATTGATAGAGCCGAGCCACCAGTGTCCGAAAGCGGCAATCGCTGTTAGTGGCACGGCATACGCGATATCCGTTCCAGCGACTTCAGAGGGTTTTAGATTGGGATAGAGAAGAACCAAAATCGTCGCACCGACCGCACCGGCGCCGATGGAGGAAATAGTCACCAGCGCACCAATGATTGCGCCAGCGATGATGGTGGCGATCGCTTGTTTGCGGCCATGCAGTTGGCGTTCAGGGTGAGCATTAATCCATGCCAGCATGCGACCACGACCAAGGATAGCCAGCACCGTCAGGACGACTGAGAACGCGATCACATAGCGAATGATTTGGCCGATGTGTTTGTCGAGTGCGCCGAAATATTTCAGAGCAAGCGTGGTTACGATAGCGGCGGGTAGTGCACCCAGGCACAGTCGAACAACAATATCCCAATGAACATTGTCACGGATGCGGTGGGCAATAGTCCCAGCCGATTTGGTGATGGACGCGAAGGCGAGGTCGGTACCCACCGCGACGGCTGGATTGATGCCAAACAAAAGGGTGAGCAAGGGGGTCATCAACGATCCGCCGCCCACGCCGGTCAAGCCGACCAATAAGCCGACGGCAAATCCAGAAACCACATAAGACAAAGTCATAAAGCCTCGCGCGAAGAAGCCGAAATGCTAATAAACTTCGTCTATATTCCAAACGACAGAGAATTTATTTGCTTATATGATTTGTGGATATAAAGAGTTTTGGCGGTATAGAAGTTTTATAAATGACATCAAATATTATAAAAAATCATTTAAATCAATAAGTTAAGTTAGTTTATTTTCTGGATCTGACCGGAGTCCCTCTATGAATCTCCATCAATTTCGTTTTGTCCGCGAGGCAGTTAGACAAAATTTCAACCTCACCGATGCCGCCAAGGCATTGTTTACATCCCAGCCGGGCGTCTCGAAAGCCATTATTGAGCTGGAAGAAGAGCTAGGTATCGATATCTTCAGTCGCCACGGCAAGCGCATACGCGGCTTGACCGAGCCGGGTCGGCAAGTCCTTAAATCGGTGGAATTAATACTGCAAGAAGTCGAGGGTCTGAAACGTATAGGCAAGGAATTCGCTGCGCAGGATTCAGGCAGCTTAACGATCGCCACCACGCACACGCAAGCGCGCTACTCGCTGCCAGCGGTTGTGCAACAGTTCTCGCAAAAATTTCCTAAGGTGAGACTGTCGCTTTTGCAGGGCAACCCTAAGCAAGTGGCAGAGATGGTGATTAATAATCTGGCCGACGTGGCGATTGCTACTGAAGCGATTGCGGAAGTCGATGGTTTGGTGTCGTTACCCTGTTTTCAATGGGAGCACATGGTTATCACTCCCACTGATCATCCGCTACTAAAACTTAAATCAATGACCTTAGAAGATATCGCTGCTTATCCGCTGATTACTTACGATGCGGCGTTCGCCGGTCGAAATAAAATTGATCAAGCGTTTGCGCGTCGTGCACTGAAGCCAGATGTCGTGCTTGAAGCGATTGATGCGGATGTGATTAAGACCTATGTCGAGCTTGGTATGGGTATAGGCATCATTGCGGGGCTGGCGTATAACCCGACGCGCGATGTCAATCTCAAGGCGATTCCAGCGGGCCATTTATTCGGTATGAATTTATCGCGGGTCGCATTGAAAGAGGGCGCTTATTTGCGTAGCTATGTGTTTACCTTCATTGAATTACTCGCTCCTAGCTTGACGCGCAAGATGGTTGAGAATGCCTTGTCGGGAGGGCATGACAGTTATGAGCTATAAATTTTCCTATGACTCTCTTTTTTAAAAAAGCTTTTTGTCAGACAGGCACCGACAGGATTAAGTGCGATCAACCGACAAAATAAACCGATTCACACCGCTTCCCACAAGCAACTCTTCATCGCAAAATAGTCTTTGAAACACATTGTTTCAGTTTGTCTATAGCGAAGGAAGTCGTGTGAAAAATAATGAAATTCTGACGGAGATTCGAGACGCCAATCTAAATTATCTGATGCTGGCACGTCAGATGATTCGAGCTGATCGTGCAAGTGCCATTTTTCGTTTGGGTTTGCCGGGTGGGTTAGTGGATGTGCTCGATAGCTTATCCAGTGCTCAAGTCATTAGGCTAGCCTCCAGCAACATGATGTTGGCTAGGCTGCGTTTTGAAGACGAAGCCATTATTGAAATACTCGCCAGTCAAGGACGAGATATTTCGCTTGCGACCACTCACGCTGCGCTGCTGATGGCGGTGCAGCCCGTCGAGGGTAAGCAATGATCTCTCTACTAGTGGATAGTCGATATGGCGAGTAAAAGCGTGGTATCGGATGGCGAGCAAATTGTTATCGCCTCTCAGTTGATCGAATTAGGAGCACGGTTACAAGTGCTAGAAACTGAAACTAGCTTGTCGAGAGAGCGTCTTATAAAGTTGTATAAAGAGATACGTGGCGTATCACCACCCAAAGGCATGTTGCCTTTTTCAACCGACTGGTTTGTGAACTGGCAGCCCAATATTCATGCTTCCATGTTTATCAATATTCATCGTTATCTACTGCAGCATGCGCACATGAGTGGTATCTCTGCCCTGATCAAAAGCTATCAGTTGTATTTAGAGCAGATTCCCTTGGAGCCTAATAAGGCCCCCGTGTTATCGCTGACACGGGCGTGGACCTTACTACGTTTTTTCGAAAGCAAGATGTTGACACTAGTGGAGTGTAAAAAGTGTAAGGGCAATTTCGTCACACACGCCTTCGATTTGAATCATGCGTACCACTGTGGTTTATGTAACCCGCCAGCTCGTGCGAGCAAGCGGCTTCATTGTGAAGTCGCTGGATAACGTGAAATGACTTGCGTGCTGAATACTATCTATTAACGGCGACGAATAAAAAACTCGCGCGCCGCGTTAATCAAGCTGTCAGCAATACGCGTCGCGTCAATCTGGTAGCTACCATCAGCGATTTTCTGCCGTATCTCTGCAATTCGGCTGGCATTCACAGTACGACCCGATGAGCCTGGGCTGCTCAGATGCGCTGGCCTGGAATGACTCACCCGAGTTTTTGAGCCATGCGCGGACTGTTTCCCGCCATGGATAGGCAGGGGTGCTGGCCTTTCCGCAGAAAGATCAGCGGGTGTCTCATGCACCGCCAAAGGATTGATTTTCATGATTTTTTCCTGTGCTGGCTGGGATTAACCCCGCCGTTAACTTTGTATAAGCCTATTAACGACATTTCAACCCGCATCTTGAGGCGGCGTCGCTATCAAGAGTGCAAACACTGTTTATACATAATGGCGTGACGGTTTTATTTAAGGCAAATCAGGTACGAGTTGATGACGTAAAGCGTAGTGCGTCAATTCAGCGTTATTGCGTAAACTCATTTTTAGTAGCAAACGGGATCGGTACATGCTGATAGTTTTGACTGATAGTGATAAACGCTCAGCAATTTCTGTCACCGTTTGACCAGCACCTATCATGATGAGTGTTTGGTATTCACGATTGGATAAAGCCGCGTGGAGATCGTCGAATTTGTTTTTGGCCAAACTCTGTGCCAATTCCTGAGCGACTGATGAAGTTATGTATTTCAAGCCGGTCACCGCCGTTCTCATCGCTTCCAGCAATTCATCTGATGTACATTTTTTATTTAAATATCCTGCAGCACCCGCCCTCAGGGCGCGTATAGCGTAGTGGCTTTCCGGGTGCAAACTTAGCATGAGTACGGGCAGGTAAGGGAATTCTTTTTTTACTTGCTGTACTACTTCTATGCCGTCCTTGTCGGGTAGGGAAATATCGAGCAAGACTACATCAAACTCGGTGTCACGAATGCGTTGAATAGCGATCAAGCCACTATCGGCTTCTGCCGTTACGATAAATTCATTGCTGTGGCCGATAATTTTTTTTAAACCCTCGCGCAGTATAGTGTGGTCATCAACAAGTAAAACATTCAAAAGGGCAGCTGGCGTTGAACCCGATTGCATGGTGTTCACTAGCTCGAAATAAACATTAGATAGTCACTTGAGAAAAATAAGGCACGCACACAGAAAGTAATGTGCCTTTCCCTGCGCCCGTGGCGATCAATAGTCGACCACCAAATTCAGCGCTGCGTTCGCGCATACTTTGCAAACCGAAGGATTGTGCGCTATAGCGTTGGTGCTCGGGTATGCCACATCCATTGTCGATAATTTCAAGTTGCAATTCACCGTCTGAGCCGTATAAGTGCATTTCTACCGCACTGGCTTGCGCATGTTTGCGTATATTGGTCAGTGCTTCTTGAGTAATCCTAAAAAGTAGAATGGCGATGTTTTTATCGACATTCACCGAGTTGAGGTTGCAGTGAAATTTGCAGGGTATGGTCGTTTGATGAGTAAATTCAGTTCCTAAAGAAGTCAGTGCTGAGGGAAGTCCCGCTTCAAGTGCATTGGGTAAAAGATTGGATGAGATTTTATGAATCGACTCGATGCAGGTATCGACGAGTTGATCCAAATAGAGATATTGCTCGTTCAGATAGGGCGTGTCTGGTAACTTTTTCCATACATGGCTAAGCAGCATCTTTAGAGCACTGAGATTGCCTCCCACGTCATCGTGCAAATCAAGGGCGATGCGTTTGCGTTCCAGGCGCTGTATTTCATCGGTGTGAATGGCCAACGCAGCGTCGTGATCGTGCGGAGCAGGTGCTGGCTGATGCAGATGATCGGTTGGGTGAGTGCGTTTGACTTCCTGCAGTTCCTTGATCCATGCTTCATCGATCATGAGCTTTCCTTCTGTCCGTTTGCAATACAGTGAATGTGAAGTGTTGACGTGTGGCCACATTTGATTTTGTGCAAACTTTTGTCTTGTTCCATAGAGGCAAGCAAATACTAGGCAAATCGATTTTATCGATCTTAAAAATCAACTTAGGAACGCGCACTGTGAATTCAGGCGCGGCATTTTTGAGCAGGCTAGTATTCGACCATCAGAAAGCTACAGTGTTCCGCAAAAATGCACGCTTAATTGTGGACGGTCAGAGATTTGTCGCGGTTTGGCTGAAGATGGTGGAGAGTTGCGCGGGAATGGTCACGAACTGCGTTTGATGGAGAGTGATAGCGGGATAGACCAGCGACAGGGTATTTTGGTAAGAGCTATCAGTGATAGCAAGACATGAGTAGCTTGAGTCCACTATGGGAGGGCAGTATGGAATGGGTAATCGTAGGAATGGAAGTTGGCGTTGCTCTGGTGATAGCCGTTGCAGTCTACATCACCATGAAAAAGTGAATTTATTCGTTTCAGACAAACTCGGGGCAAAACAAATCCGTTTTAGCCCCGTCTAAACTAGCGTTGCGCTATTAGAGTAGTCCAGATTTTTTGACCGCTTGTATCAAGCATCGAGAGAGTTTATCAAAATGCGTTAATGCCGCTGGGGTGAGTTCTAATTGCTTACGGCGCGCATCTTCAGTTTCTTCCAGTCTGATCCAACCTTTTTCACGCATAGATTTCAACCGGCCGTGCAGCATGGCAGGTGAGCCAAGTTCACGTTTCCCCATTAAATCTTTAACTGACAGTCGCTCTTTTTTCTGGCGCGCATACGCGACGAGTTCAAGGATACGTTCTTCGAGCGGTTCAAGAGGAGGCAGTGCTGGCAGGCCTCGAACGGTTTCTGTCAATTGCAGGAATCGGAGGTATACGTCTGCAGGGCGTGGACGCTTAGTCACTTTGAAATTTCCTTATGAATGTAATCAGGATGAATTGTTCAGATAAACACAATTCAACGAGCCATACTATACATTAGATGCTTCAATTTATTGACCTAGTTCTGTATGTAGTTAAATCGATTCGAGAATAAATAAACTTTGGTGTAACACTTAATCATTAGCTAATCTGTTAGTTGTAATTTACAACCACAAGTCATTTTTTGTTGCTGATTTGCACCGTCACAGTGAGCGCTTTGTGAAATAAAAAACGGTGCTTTAAAAAAAACTAAGGGTTAACTTACAACATCGACCGACAACAATAAACAAGCACGCATGCGAATCATTTTGTTAAAAAAGAGATTCTTCGGGGCTGTAAAGTGCACCAGGCTCGAACGTTCAACGGTTCAATCAAAAAGCTACTGAAACATAGATCCCGACTCAAGCGCTAGGGCTGCAGTATGAAAAAAGGCGTCGAAACTACGGCCAGATAATGTGGCGATGGGGCTACGTACTGATCACTAGTTGGGGGCGGGGTCTAGGGAGCAGGTCTGCAATAGGTCAGACCGTAAGTGACCGTATGACTCAGTAAAAGCTATTAATTTCAGTGACTTGGGCGCGAGTTTCCCCTGCTTAATGACTGCCGGATGCACGCCGCTTGACCCGTGGCGCTCCTGCCATTACATTCCGCGATGTTCGCGCCACCCCCGAGGGCGCCTGATTGTCCCCCCATGAAAACAGATTTCCCGATTGCGATGGATGCGCCGCCTGAAGACAGCGCTTCGGAATTTATGTTGCGCGCACGCGCAGCTGAACGACCCGCTGACCCGTTGATTACCTGCTTGCTGCCCGCCTTTAATGAAGAGGGCAATATTCTTCCCATGCTCGATACGCTGCATACCTTGATGACCGATCTCGGTTTGAGGCATGAATTAATTGTGGTCGATGATGGCAGTCGTGATGCTACGGTAGAGCGAGTGATGAGCGTGATGGATGATTTACCTGTTACGTTGGTGCAGCTGTCACGAAATTTTGGTAAAGAAATAGCACTCACTGCCGGTATTGCTGAGGCCAAGGGTGACTTGGCCGTATTGATTGATAGCGATTTTCAGCATCCACCCGAATTAATTCCAGCGTTTATAGAGCAGTGGCGTCGTGGCTACGACATGGTGTTTGCAGTTCGATCTGATCGCAATGATGAATCCTGGCTCAAGCGCGCATTCACGCATGTGTTTTATGGATTGCTCAATTTTGGTGAGCGCAACAAGATTCCTGAGAATACGCAAGATTTTCGTGTGCTAGATCGCGCATTGCTTGATGCGTTGAATAGTATGCCGGAACGAAACCGCTTCATGAAAGGCCTCTACAACTGGGTGGGTTTCACTAGTCTGGGTATTCAAGTTCGTACTGATCCACGTCGGCATGGTGCAAGTAGCTTTAATTTTATGAGCTTGCTGCGATTAGCTGCGACGGGTTTGACGGCCTTTTCAAATGTGCCACTGCGATTATGGACGGTGGTGGGTGGGGTCATTTCATTTGCGTCAATCGCCTATGCAATCTACGTCGTTATCGAGACCCTATTATTTGGGAATGACTCGAGTGGATGGCCAACACTGGTGGTAGCGATCACCTTTCTCGGTGGCGTGCAATTATTATCGATTGGTATATTAGGCGAATACATAGGCCGAATTTTTAACGAAGTTAAGCAGCGCCCGGCCTATTTTGTTAGTCGTGTCGTGCGCAGCGCACAGCACCCAACTAAGCCACAAAAATAGTAATGACGCGTCAGCTTTTTTGGTTTGGTGTGGTGGGTGTGACGGCCATGCTGGTTCATCTTGGTAGCGTCGCACTGATTTTGGTGCCTCTGGGCCTGACGCCATTGCTAGCTAATATCATAGGATTTTTAGTGGCTTTTCAGGTCAGCCATAGCGGCCATCGGTACTTCACTTTTCGAGATCAGGAAACTCCCGCGGCTAGTTCGCGCGGACGCTTCTTTTTAGTTGCTTTGTTGAGCTTTGCTGTGAATGAAGTTTTGTATTGGCTGCTGCTTCGTTACACCGCGCTGGACTATCGCGTTGCGCTGGCGATAGTGTTAGTGGCTGTAGCGGTGCTGACGTTTGTGTTGGCGCGCTATTGGGCGTTTGCTTCTGGAGAGACTGCATGATGGCCAAGCCACGTAATCTGACCTTGTGTGCCGATGATTTCGGTCAGTCGAAAAGTATTTCTGAGGGCATTCTCGATCTAATCGCTTGTCGACGATTGACAGCCACCTCAGTATTGACCGAAGGCCCTTACTGGCCCGAAGGTGCGCAGCGTTTGCGTGACATGCAAGATCGTACTGATGTGGGTGTTCATCTCAATCTCACGCATGCCTTTCCTACTACCAGCGGCAGCCGCTCCTTAATTCACTGGCTGATTGCCACGCAAACCGGGCGGGTGGCGGCCGATAAAATCAAAGAGCGCTTTCTGCGCCAAATTGATCTCTTTGCCCAGCATTTTCGACGCTTGCCAGATTTTATCGATGGTCATCAGCACGTCCATGCCTTTCCCGTGATTCGTCAGGCGATGATGGAAGCAATTGAATTACGCTGGTCTGAACAAAAGGGGCGACCTTGGGTGCGTACACCCGATCGATTAATCGATGACAGCGGCAGTCAACTGAAGACCTTGGTGTTACGTTATGCCTGTCGTGGATTTTCAAATTTTGTTGAGCAGCACGGATTAAAATTTACCCAGCACTTTGGCGGTTTGTATGCGCTCAGTGCCAATGCAAATTTTGAAGGTCGTATGCGTGGATGGTTAGAGCAAACACCGAACGGCACACTGCTGATGTGTCATCCAGGGCGTCCAGCCAATGATTACGCTGATCCGATTGCAGGTGCGCGATCAGTGGAATTTAGTTATCTGGTTAGCCCGCGCTTTCATGATGATTGTCAGCGCTATGGCATTAGGTTGGTGCGTTTCTCCGATCATTAACGTGTCCTAGCCGTATCGCGCGCTCTTTGCGGATGGCTTCTGCCGCTTGTGTGCGTTCAATTCCCAAGGTTTCCAACACGTAGGCGGATAGTTGCAGCCCAGCTTCCAAGGCTTCGGGGGTGACCCAGGTCGCGCCAGCGCGGAGCAGTGTTTTGGCGTGTTGTTCGTCATGCGCGCGCGCCAGTAGTGCAACGTGCGGAAATTCTTTATGAATCGCGCAGGTGGCGTTCAGCGTAGCATCCGGATGATCCATCGTTAGAACGATAGCGCGTGCAGTGCAGGCATGCACCCGATGTAATAATTTAGGTCGGCTCACATCACCCAAATACACGGGCTGACCTAAGCTATGTTTTTGGGTGGATCGCATCATGTCGATGTCGATCGCCACATAATGAATTTTTTGTGATGTCAGTACTTCAGCTAACAATTGGCCCATGCGTCCAAAGCCAACGATGATGACGTGATTCTCAAGCGTTGCTACTTCGGCACATTCCAATCGTGCTTCCAGCGGATGGTGATGGTGATCCCACCAGCGGCCAATGACATGACCCATGCGCGCTACCACAGGTGCTGCAAACATCGACAGACTAACGATCAGTAACACCTGATGCGCAAGCTCAGCAGAGAACAATCCTTTGGCGGTTGCATCAGCTGCCACCACAAATGCAAATTCTCCTCCTTGGCTCATCATCAGACTGCTTTCTATGGCATGTCCCCAGCTCAGGCCGCCCATTTTAAGAATGGGTGTGAGTACCAAGGCTTTGATGACGAAGAGTCCAGTGACTAATAAAGGAATCATCCAAGGAGAATCGATCATTAATCGCAAATCGGTTTGCATACCGACGGCCATGAAAAACAAACCGAGTAGCAAACTTTTGAAGGGTTCTATGGTGACTTCAATTTCATGCCGAAACTCAGTTTCAGCGAGTACTAGCCCTGCCAAAAATGCGCCTAATGCTTTAGATAACCCCGCCCACTCAGTCAGACCCGCCACTCCCAATGTCGATAACAACACCAGCGCAACAAATGTCGAGGGTTGATGTTCACGCGCCAATGCTTTAAAACAAGGACGAAACAGTCGACGACCCACAAGATAAATCAGCAAAATTGCCGCTACTGATTTGACTAGCACCATTGACATCAAGCCTAGCCAATTCGTTGTGGCGCCATGGGCCAGCAATCCCGTCATGATGAGTATGGGAACAACAGCGAGATCTTGAAACATCAAGATAGAAAAACTCGCCATGCCATGAGGTTGACTCAGCAGATGATGATCAGTCATCCATTGAATGACGACCGCCGTCGAAGAGAGTGAAAATAACAAGCCCAGAAGTATCGCTACTTCGGGTGGTTGATCAAGCAGTACCGCCACCGCACCTAGCAAAGAAGCAGATAACAAAACCTGCGCTGCGCCCGCTCCAAAAACCCAATGCCGCAATCCCCATAGTCGTTCTGCAGATAGTTCAAGCCCTATGCTGAACATCAGAAACAAAACACCTAAGTGGCCCAGCTCTACCACACCTTCAACCCGCACGAAGGTGAAGTTTTGTAGCCAGGGTAAATGACCTACCCATAACCACAAACCAAACGGCCCGAGCAATACGCCGGTGGCAAGAAAGCCCAGCATTTTATTTACGCGATAGCGCTGCAAAAGTGGAATGAGCACGCCAGCTAGCGCCAGAAAAATTAAAATCTCGCGCAGATACGGCAGTGCTTCATGAGTGGCTGGCATTTCATACCTTCTGCAGCATGCATTGGCGTCCAAATCATTGTAGTGCGTATCAGCGCGAGATGACATCGCTCGCACGTATAATCTTTTTATTTAACGCTTAGAAATAAATCCTCTAGGTACAACGTTATTATTGATTTTGGAGCGATCATGCAATTAGTCACACGACTTTTGCTAAGACTAGGCTTGGTTGGTTTACTGATGCTTATCCTTGCCTTTGTGTTGACACTTTTTTCTGCGCGACAGGATATTGCAGATGAAATTCAAGGTAGCCAGCGTGTTGGTCAATTGATGACCGTGCTCTCAGCATTACAAGATGGCGCAACGCTTGAACAGCATGCATTACGGATAGATCAACTCAATCGTAGTGAAACACTGCGGCATTTTCATGTGGCGCTGTTAGATAACCAAGGCCAACGTCTGACCCAGATTGCTGTGCCACTTCCGCCAACGTCACTGCCTTGGTTGAATCGTTTTATGGCAGGTGACGCAGGTTTATCGGCCTATACCTTACCCGTACAGCGACCGAATGGTGAACTCGTCACCGTGATGCTCGAGCCGAATCCACAACCTGAAATTTCTGAGGCAATTAACAGCGCCTGGCTGCAAGTAACCTTATTTAGTCTGATGGTATTGGTGTTGGTAATGGCATTAGCTTTTAGCGTACGTCATGCGCTTTCACCGCTGAACAACATTCTGAATGGTATTGCGCGTATTGAAGGCGGCGACTATGGTCATCCTATTCCTACTTGCGCCACGCGCGAGCTCAATCAAATCGGGCAGGCACTCAATCATTTATCGGCTGCATTGACTGAGCAGTTAGCTAAGCAGCGCGATTTACTGCATAGACTGCAAGATGTGCAAGAAGATGAACGTCGCCAGTTAGCGCATGATTTGCATGATGAATTTGGTCAATTACTCACCGCGATACAAGTAGATGCCTCTTATCTCGTCAAACAATCGAATGGTCAATCCGCGTTGCAAGATTGCGCCCGTGCGATGTATGACAACAGCAGCAGTATTTTGTCGCAACTAAAAAGCCTCTTAGTGCAGCTTAGACCGTATGGTTTGCAGGGTGATGAAGAACACCATATTGCGCTTGAGCAGGCCTTGCGTGAATTAATTCGGCAACGTCAAGCGCGCGGCGATACTGAGCTTAGCTATCAATTACAAGTTGAATTAAAGGGAGCCGAGTTGCCACAACGTTTGTCGGTGGCGGCCTATCGAATCATTCAAGAGGCGTTGACCAATGTGCTGCGACACGCGCAAGCCAGTCAGGTCGTGATTGATGTGTGGGTTGATGCGCACGAGCAGTTACTGCTATTACGCATTGCTGATAACGGTAAGGGGCTGCCGCAGCCGGGGTCGTCGAAATCAACCGGTCAGGGGCTAGGGCTGATTGGAATCAAAGAACGCGTACTGGCTAACCGGGGTAGTTTGGCTATGGATCGGGGTCAGCCATCAGGCTTGGAGATTAAGGTCAGTTTTCCGCTTTGTTAGAATGAGACCTTTTCCGCCATTCATGACCTGAGAACAATTCAGGATCCACCATTTCATTTCGGAGTACGAGTCATGTCAGCACCTGTGACCTTGGAGATTGACCGAGGATTGGCAGTTCTTACGTTTAACAACCCTACACGTGGCAATGCTTTAGATATGGCAATGGCAAGTGCCTTTGCCGCCTCGATTGAACAGATTGGCGAAGACAGCAGCGTTCGTGCCTTACTCATTACGGCGAACGGCAAACAATTTTGTGTGGGTGGTGATGTGCACAGCATGGCTGATACGTCGCGTCCGTTAACCGACACCTTGCGTGCCTTACTCGAGCCTGTGCATGCAGCGATGAATCTTTTATCCATGTTTACGTTTCCCGTAGTTTGCGCCATTAACGGTGCGGTGGGCGGCGGCGGCATAGGGTTGGCATTGTGTGGCGATCTGGTGTTGGCGGCCGAGTCCGTTAAATTGCGGGGTGGTTATTCAGCGTTAGGCCTAACCCCCGATGTCGGCGGCTCATGGTTTGTGACGCGGCGCGCAGGCGCTTCGCGTGCGATGGATATTTTTCTAACCAACCGACCGGTGTCATCCCACGAGTGTTTGCAACTGGGTTTGTTTGATGCGGTTCATCCCGATGCTGAATTAGCCGAGACAGCGAGGCAATTAGCTCGTAAATTAGCGGACGGGCCAGCACACGCTCAGGCACGCATCAAATCACTCATTAATCATGCACAGCAAAATTCTTTGGCGCAGCATCTCTCAGCTGAGCGCGAATCTATGTATGCATCCGGTGATAGCGATGATGGTCGTGAAGGCGTGCGTGCTTTTATTGAAAAGCGAGCGCCTAAGTTTCACTAAGAATGAGTTACTAGTACTACCCCAACCATTAATTACAACAAAAACACACGAGGAACATCATGAAAGCGGTCGTTTGCAAAGCTTGGGGTCTGCCCGAAACACTACTAATTGAAGAACTGCCCGATGTGGTTCCCAAGGCCGGCGAAGTCATGATTGATATTTTTGCAGCTGGCGTTAATTTTCCGGACGTACTGATTATCCAAAACAAATACCAATTCAAACCTGAATTACCTTTCACACCTGGAAACGAGCTTGCCGGAGTGGTGCGCGCTACAGGCGACGGAGTTACAAAATTTAAGCGTGGTGATCGTGTGTTTGCTTTCGTGCCGCAAGGCGCGTTTGCACAGCAAATAGCAGTGGCTGAATCGGCTGTCTTTTTAATGACAGATCAGATGGAATTTGAAGCTGCCGCAGCATTGACGTTAACGTATGGCACGTCGTATCACGCAGTCGCGGATAGAGCAGAATTAAAAGCCGGTGAAACCATGTTGGTACTGGGTGCCGCTGGCGGTGTGGGTATCGCTGCGATTGAAATTGGTAAAGCGTTGGGCGCAAAGGTGATTGCAGCGGCATCAACTGATGAAAAGCTCGCGATCTGCAAACTTCATGGCGCCGATGTATTAATCAATTACACCAGCGAAGATTTACGTGAAGCGATTAAGAAAGCGACTAACGGCAAAGGACCGGATGTGATTTATGACCCGGTCGGTGGTGGTTACACTGAACCCGCATTTCGTTCAATCGCATGGCGCGGTCGTTATTTAGTGATTGGTTTTGCGAATGGCGAAATCCCTAAACTGCCACTGAATTTGCCGCTACTAAAAGGCGCATCGGTGGTCGGTGTGTTCTGGGGTGATTATGCGCGCCGTGAACCTGAGCATCACATGGCGGCAATGCACAAGTTACTCGAATGGCAAGCGGCGGGAAAAATTCGTCCGCACGTTTCAGCGACCTATGCTTTAGAAGAAACATCGCAGGCATTGATCGATATGGCGTCACGCAAAGTGACGGGCAAAATCGTCATTCAGCCACGTCGCTGATCGGAGCCCAGCTTGGCTAAGGTTTATTCGATTGAAGGTGTGGTGCCGGTCATTGATCCGACGGCGTTTGTGCACCCAACCGCCGTTTTGATGGGTGATGTCATCATTGGCCCACGGTGTTACGTGGGTCCATTGGCGTGTCTGCGTGGTGATTTTGGTCGCTTGATTATGGAGGAGGGCGCCAACCTGCAAGATACCTGCGTCGTTCATGGTTTTCCTGGCAGCGATACGGTGATTGAAGTGGATGGCCACATTGGTCACGGCGCAGTTATCCACGGTGCGCGCATAGGGCGTAATGCCTTGGTTGGAATGAATGCGGTCGTTATGGATAATGCATTGATCGGCGAAGCATCGATTGTGGCGGCGATGTCGTTTGTCAAAGCCGGCATGGTGGTTCCACCCCGTAGCATGGTCATGGGAACACCCGCCAAAGTCACTCGCACCTTAACGGATGATGAAATCGCCTGGAAGCACCGCGGCACTGTTGAGTATCAGCAGTTGGCCATTCGTTGCATGCAGAGCATGCACGAAGTTGAGCCACTTACTCAGGTTGAGGTCAATCGCAAACGCTTGCGTTTGGATGATCCAACTAATTTGCTCAAACCAAAAACGTCAAACTCACGCTGACGTTTTTTTTGTAATGCCCTTCCTTCACGCTTGGAGACGTCCATGTCTTTTCAGACGATAGAAATCGATCATCAAGGCTTAGTTGCCACCGTTTGGTTAAATCGTCCTGATGTGCGCAATGCTTTTAATGAACAAGCCATCGCAGAAATAACCTTGGCGTTTCGTCGTCTGGATAAAGATCAACAGGTGAGGGTGATTGTGTTGGCAGCACGCGGCACGGCATTTTGTGCCGGTGCTGATCTGAATTGGATGAAAAAAATGGCTTCGCACACCGATGAAGAAAATTTATCGGATGCGGCTGCTTTAGCTGAAATGCTTCGTGTTATTTATTCCAGCACCAAACCCGTCGTGGCGCGAGTACAGGGAGATTGCTATGCCGGTGGTATCGGGTTGGTTGCTGCTTGCGATATGGTAGTAGCGAGTTCCTCAGCAGGTTTTTGTTTATCTGAAGTCAGGTTGGGTTTGATACCGGCAACGATTTCTCCCTATGTGATTCGCGCCATGGGTGAGCGTCAAGCACGGCGCTACTTTCTGACAGCTGAGCGCTTTGATGCCCATGAAGCCAAGCACATAGGTTTGGTTCACGAAGTGGCCGATGACACTCAACTCGACCATGAAGTAGAAAAATTCACTCACGCCTTACTGTCATGTAGCCCGCATGCCATGGATGAAGCTAAACGTTTGATACGTGATGTTTCTTACGTACCTATCGATCATGCATTGATCGCTGATACGGTGCGTCGCATTGCAGACATTCGTAGTTCTGTGCAGGGCAAAGAAGGTGTTCAGGCGTTTTTGCAAAAACGTAAACCAAGCTGGCTAGTCGATATTACTCATGACCAGTGATGCATCGATGCTAGCAGTTTTGAAAAATCAGCTAGATAGTCTGAAGCAGCAGCAATTGTGGCGCAGGCGATGGAATACCGAGACCCCCAGTGCGCCTCGCATGCAAGTAGAAGGCCGTGAGCTGATTGCCTTTTGCAGTAATGATTATTTAGGCTTGGCTGCTGATCCACTGCTCATCGAAGCATTGCGCGAAGGTACATCAATGTACGGTGCGGGTAGTGGCGCATCGCACCTGATTAGCGGCCATTCACGCGCGCATGAAAAACTTGAAAATGCACTGGCTGATTTTTTTTCACCTCATATAATGTCAGGCCGCGCGCTGTATTTATCCAGTGGCTACATGGCCAATCTGGCAGTCATTACAGCCTTGGCTGATGCGCACTCTGAAATTTTTTCCGAAGCACTGAATCATGCATCGCTGATCGATGCTGCGCGTTTGTCACGCGCAAAAATTACTATCTATCCGCATCGTGATCTGACGGGCTTGGGCACGATGTTGGCAGCCAGTACAGCTGAGCGCAAACTCATCGTTACCGATGGTGTGTTTAGTATGGATGGCGATATCGCACCCCTCAAAGAAATACTGCAACTGTGTGAATTGCATGATGCCTGGTTGATCGTTGATGATGCGCATGGTTTCGGCGTGCTGGGCAAACAAGGTCGTGGCTTGGTCGAGCATTTTTCTCTTCGTTCCGAGCGACTGATTTTGATAGGTACATTGAGCAAAGCAGCAGGTGTCGCTGGTGCGTTTGTTACAGCGCACGAAACTATTATTGAATGGCTGATACAACGCGCGCGTCCGTATATTTATTCCACTGCATCGCCACCTGCTTTAGCGCATGCATTGTTAACAAGTCTGAAAATTATTGCGGGTGAAGAGGGTACATGCCGTCGCGCTGTATTAAATGAACGTATCGCGCAATGGAAATCAGCGGTCAATTTGAATCACTGGCAGATGCTCGACTCTGAGACACCGATACAGCCGGTGCTAATTGGTGAAAACGCACGCACGATGGCAGCGGCCCATCAATTACGTGAGCAAGGTTTTTGGGTGGGCTCAGTGCGTCCACCAACGGTTCCTTTAGGCACCGCGAGATTACGTGTAACTTTATCTGCGGCGCATACGCTTGATCAGGTGGCGCAATTAGCTAGCCGCGTTAATGCACTCGAGGAAGTGTAGTCATGACGAGTAGAGTGGATTACTTTGTCACCGGAACCGACACCAATGTGGGCAAGACACTCGTCTCCGCTGCATTGATCCACAGTCTCGCTAGGAATGGCTTGAAGGTGGCAGGTATGAAACCGGTGGCAGCAGGCGCTGAGCTGCGAGATGGCAAACTATGGAATGAGGATGTTGCGCTCTTGAGTAGCGAGTCGAACGTGACCTTGCCCACTCATTTGATTGCCCCGTATTTATTCAAAGAGGCTGCAGCGCCGCACGTGGCCGCTGCGCTGGAAGATCAGCAAATTAATCCCGACACTATTTTTACCGCCTTCGAGCAAATCCGTGCCCAAACCGAGGCCGTCATCGTTGAAGGTGCGGGCGGTTTTTGCGTGCCCCTGACACCCCAGATCGACTTGGCTGACATCGCAGCGCGATTGCAGCTTGATGTTATCCTCGTGGTTGGTTTGCGTCTGGGTTGTCTGAATCATGCCTTTCTAACCGCTGAGGCGATCGCAGCGCGAGGTCTGCGCTTGGCAGGGTGGGTGGTTAATCAGATCGATCCGGCGATGCCGCATCAGGCCGCCAATATTGAAGCATTGCGTGAACGTTTGCCTGCACCCTGCTTAGGTAGTTTGCCGTGGATGTCGGTGCCGTCTGCGGCGCTTGCGGCTGATAAGCTGGATTTTTCGCCATTGCCACATTGGCCGAAATAGATACCAAACGTCATCTTTATAGTTAATTACGGATTTTATTTACTTAGGATTCATGCATGTCATCGCAACCCATTACTTTTCACGCGGCGCGAAACAAAATAGCGACCTTGGCCGCTGCGCGCGATATCTGGCCTGTGGCTGAAGTAGTGAAACTTTTTGAGCTTCCATTTAATGATTTACTGTGGCGCGCACAAAAAATACATCGTGAGCATTTTGATGCGAATGAAGTTGAGCTAGCTACGCTGTTGTCGATTAAGACCGGTGGCTGTCCGGAAGATTGTGGTTATTGCCCTCAATCGGCGCATTACGATACCGGTGTAACGGCTGAAAAAATGATGCCGGTAGAAGAAGTCGTCGCAGCAGCACAGGCAGCTAAAGATAGTGGTGCGACACGCTTTTGTATGGGAGCAGCTTGGCGCGCACCGAAAGATCGTGATCTTGATGCCGTTGAAGATATGGTTAAAGCGGTCAAAGCATTAGGCATGGAGACCTGCGCTACTTTAGGCATGCTGAAAGAAGAGCAAGCTGAGCGTTTGCGCAGTGCAGGTTTAGATTACTACAACCACAATTTGGATACCGCGCCGGAATTTTACGGTGACATCATCAGCACACGCGATTACCAAGATCGATTAGATACGTTGGAACATGTGCGCGAAGCGGGATTGAAAGTGTGTTGCGGCGGTATCGTCGGTATGGGCGAAACGCGTGAGCAACGTGCGGGTTTGATTTCGCAATTAGCGAATTTAAATCCATATCCCGAGTCGGTGCCTATCAATCATTTAGTCGCGGTGGAAGGCACGCCATTGGCTGAACAAGAAGCGCTCGATCCGTTGGAATTTGTACGCACTATTGCAGTGGCTCGCATCACCATGCCGAAAGCACGCGTGCGTTTGTCAGCGGGACGACGTCAGTTAGGTGAGGGTATTCAGACTCTGTGTTACCTGGCGGGTGCGAATTCGATTTTCTATGGCGACAAATTACTCGTTACCGGCAATCCCGAAGTCGAAGATGATCGTGCTTTGCTAAACCGACTGGGAATACACGGTAAGAGCTAATTCGTGATGAGTCGTTGCTTAGATTTTTTTAGCGACTAAACCAATGAGTGCTGATTGCCCACTGTGTTGCGTACCTTCACGCAGCACTTCTTCGTAGCTCTCTAGCTCGATGATGTGCATGCCTGCAAACTCAGCACGCAATAAATCCTCGGTATACAAATGATCAAGCCGTGGTGGCCCGCCGGTTTTATAGTCTAATTGTTTAGGCGTATAACCTTGCAGTAAAAAAAGACCGCCCGGTTTCAGGCATTCCTTCATGCGTTTGAATAAACGTGTGCGCGATTCAGGATCAGCAAACTGTATAAAAATAGCGACCACTAGATCATAGTGATCAGGCTGCCAGTGCCAATCATCGCAATCACTCACGTTGAAATTCACAGTCACATTCGCCGCTGAGGCAAGCTGACGTGCTTTGTTTACACCCACCGGTGAAATATCAAAGGCGTCAACGTGCATCCCACGCTCAGCCATCCAAACACTATTGCGACCTTCGCCATCAGCTACGGCCAGTGCGCTGCCACCTGAGATAAGTAATTCACTATGCTGCGCCAACCACACATTCGGCGTTTTGCCGAAGATGTAGTCAGTGCTAGAGAAGCGTGCATCCCAGGTGGCAGCAGGATTGGAAAAACCTTTTGAGCGAACTTTAGGCATGGGCTTAGTGTGTATCGGTTGAGTGGGTATCTACTGGGCAGCTATTCAGTTTGAGAATGCTGTAAGCAGGACAGAAGCGAAATACACCCGTGGCAATCGGGATTAAACCTAACCAACCCCACGGCCCGATGATGTTCAGTAGTGACAGCAGAATTAGCAAGCTGCCGATAAAGATACGAAGTGCGCGGTCGGTAGCACCAATATTTTTCATCATCACAGTCTCCTCGTTTGCATCACGCGATTGAAATTACTAGGTGAATCTTACTGCGGGGTTGCCGGTGCATCGCTGGGTTCAACAGCGACAGCTCGTGCGCTCATGAGTCGCTCCGCGCCTTCGAATAATGCCATGCCAGCGATCATAGAGAGAACAAAAATGATGGCCTGAGGTGCGCCCGTACCCAGCGTTACTAGAGCAGGGCCAGGACAAAAGCCTGCCATGCCCCAGCCTGCGCCAAAGAGTAGACTGCCTACGATCAGACGCTTGTCGATATCGTTTTTTGTGGGGAGTCGAATAGCGCCGCCCAAAAAATTCATCGTACGATTGCGAGCAAAGCGAAAGGCTACTAGCCCGACCAAAATGGCGCCTCCCATCACGAAGGCCAGTGAGGGATCCCACAGACCAGAAATATCCAGAAAGCCTATCACTTTGGATGGGTCGGTCATGCCGGCAAAAATCAAACCGATGCCGAAGATCAGGCCCACGATAAATGACGATACGGTATCTAAATGCGTTTTCATTCAGTGCTCCTATTCAATCAGTTTGAGCGTTATGCGCTTATTAGCAGGTGACGCATCGCAAACACGATGGCCATGCCGGTGCCCATGAAGGCGAGTGTGGCGATTAATGAGCGTGGCGATAAACGCGACAAGCCGCAGACGCCATGACCACTCGTGCAACCACCACCGTAACGTGTGCCTATACCCACCAATAGACCCGCAATGATCAGGGTCGAAGGGCCAGCATCAATCGTGGGTATAACTGGCGCGACAAACGCGGCTAAGACAGCGGGCGCAACGATGAGACCTAGCAAAAAAGCCAGTCGCCACACCACATCACCCGAAGTCGGTCGCAGCAGTCCACCGAGAATCCCGCTGATACCCGCAATACGACCGTTGGCGAGTATAAAAAGCGCCGACGCCGTGCCTATCAGCAGTCCACCCAGTAGTGACATGCCAGGGGTGAAGTGCAAGGTGTCTAAGGTCATACTGAATCTCCTTCAGGCGTTTCGCAAAACTGTTGATAAAGAATGTGAATCACTGCCAGTGCTGCTTGGCTAGTGACACGATAGTAAATTTGCTTACCCTCACGGCGCGTTTCAACGAGCGCCTCTTCGCGCAGCACGGCGAGTTGTTGCGATAGGGTGGGTTGTTGTATGTCGAGTAGTTCTTCTAATTCACCTACGCGGCGTTCACCTTGAGCTAGCTGGCATAAGAGCATCAGCCGGTCTGGGTTAGACATCACTCGCATCAGGGCGCACGCATGGTTAGCGGCGTCGCGCATGGTGGGTAGGTCGAGTTCAGTGGTGGTGTGTTCGGTCATGGCGTACTTGGTCGACGCTGAAGTTACTATGTAAACAGTCTACCTGAATACAATCTATATTTCAATAAACTATAGAAAATCTAATTAACTTTTAGCAAGTCCGCGGTGCAGCCTTGCTGTTTTATGGTGCGCCGCCGCACTGCTATCGCAGGCGAGGCGCATAAATCAGCCGTTGACGTTAATTGGTATTGAATTCATAAGAAGTTCTTCTGGACAAAATAGTGCTGTTTGGCAACAATGCGGTTGGACTGTAAAGTTCAATTTGTGCACTTGAAGTTGCGTCATAGTGGTACCAGAAGAACCCCACTCTTTACACACCCACCGGAGATTTGTAATGCGTTTAATTCCCGCCGTGCTGGTTGCCTTGCTGGCATCAGCCATTGGCCAGTCTGCTTTTGCAGATACGGCTGACGTTAAGACTCAGAATATCGTTGAAATCAAAAAGAAGGGCGCTCACTGCGAGCAAGACCCAAATTGCTTTAACCGTTATCACCCAGCGATTAAACCTGTTGCCCGTGCAAAACCAGGCGATCAGATCGTTGTGCATACACGTGACGCGTTGGATTCGAACCTAAACATCAATTCGAAACCAAAAGACGTGACAGCAATTGACGTGAACTTGATTCACCCAATGACTGGCCCGATCTATATCGAAGGTGCAAAGCGCGGCGACGTGTTGGCTATCAAACTGATCAACGTCACTCCGAATGAATATGGTTACACCACCATCATTCCAGGTTTTGGTTTCTTGCCTGATCTGTACACTGAGCCGTTCGTCGCAAACTGGAAACTGAACCGTGTTGAAGCGGTATCGGCTGAAGTTCCTGGCGTTCGTATTCCTATGAACGGTTTCATGGGTTCGGTTGGTGTAATGCCAGGCGCAGAAGAAGTCGATAAATGGTTGGCACGTGAAACACAACTGGCAGCAGCGGGTGGTGTGGCTTTGCCTCCGGAGCCAACCAGTGCTCGTCCACCTGAAATTTGTGGCCCGAAAGGCAGCCACAAAGACAAGTGCTTGCGTACCATTCCACCACGTGAAAACGGCGGTAACATGGACGTGAAACAAATGGTTGAAGGTACAACCTTGCTGTTGCCATGCTTTATTGATGGTTGCGGCCTGTTCATCGGTGACGTGCACTTTGCACAAGGCGATGGCGAAGTGGCTGGTACAGCGATCGAAATGGGCGCTATCGTGACCGTTGAAACATCGATTCGTAAAGGTATGGCTTCGGTAGTTAAGCAGCCAATGTTTGAAGGCGGTTCGCAGATCAAAAAACTCGAGCCAGACACCTTCCACGCTGTTGTTGGTTATCCTTTGAAAGCTGCTGGCGAAGTACCACCACAGTGGACATATCTGGATAGCGCAAAAATCAAGCCACTGACTAACTTGTCAAACGATGTCACACTGGCTGCACGTAACTCCCTGATCAACATGATCGACTGGCTCAAGGTCACCAAAGGTCTGACTAAAGAGCAAGCGTTTGTTGTGACCAGCGTTGCCTGCGATCTGCGTATCAGTAACGTTGTTGACGTTCCTAACTATGCAGTGACTACGATTTGCCCAATGAATATTTTCGACAAATAATTCATTGAAATGAAGCACACTTAAGAGCGAGGTTTTACCTCGCTCTTTTTTTGGAAAGACCATGTTCAGAAGACAATTTATTACCAGAGCAGCCGCGCTGTTGGCTGGCATTACGTTCCCCGCTATTTCTAGTTTTGCCCATACTCCTTACGCCCAATGGGATATTTTCCGAAAACGTAATCTTCAAGTCATGACCTCGCACGCTGATTTGCCAGGCGACGAAGTAGGGGATGAATGGGTTGCGGTATTGCGCGAAAAACTTCCGCTCAGTCGTGCCTTGGTGAGTCGCGCGCATGACATGCCTCGCATTGCTGCGTTATTGAAAACGAATCAGACCAAGCTGGCTGTTTTATCGTACATGCACGCACGCCTGATGTTTACTGGTTCGCCTCCGTTTGAAGACTATGCTCCCTTGCCGCTTGAAGTACTGGTTGATAACGGTAAGTACCTGTTAGTTACGCGTCCCGATCTACCGTTGCATCATGGTTTTTTGATTGCGGCTTCATTGATGCAAGATGCCGACAAACTATATTTGGTGAATCCGGGTAAAGGTAAATTCGGTATGAATGTTCATCCGGGTGCGAAAGCTTTTTTCAATGGCGAAAAATTAGAGATGCCGGCTATACCGGCTGAGCAATAATGAGCAGTCTGCGTTCTGTTTTCTTTGGCTGTGTTGTGGCCGTTAGTGCGCTTACCACCCAAGCGGTGGTGGCGCATGATTCCATCAACAGCGAAGCTAGAAAAAACTATATCTCCAAGCTGCAAGAAATGCGCAATGTTTTAAATTCTAAAGAACCAGCGAGCGCTCGCGCCAAGGCTCAGTACCAGATTGCTATCACCGTCGATGAGCTAAGAGACTTGTTTAATCAAGACATGATCAGCCACGGCATAGTCAAAGGTTTAGAAACCTCCTTATTGTTGAACGAGCTGAGCCGTACTCCTGACAAACTTGAGGCATCGCCTAAAACGGGGCTGTATCTATCGCATTTAAATAGCTATAGAGAAGCGATAAAGCTCGATCCTAAGGCTACTTTTGTAGACCATGCTCGTTTCATGCTACTCAAGAGTCATTTTTATGACAGCTTCGCTGACAATCCTTTGGTACCTTTTTCTCAATCCAAACAAGAATTGATTGAGATGATCGGTCTCGCTGAAGGTTTACTGAAATCGAAAAATACCTTGGTGAATGCCGAGGAGGTTCGATTCATTCTCGGAATTCATTATTTGCAAGCGATTAACCAGCAGGTGCTGGCTAAAGACGACGGACAGAAAAAATTTAAAAAAATGGTTCAAGAGCTGCAAAAGGATTATCCACAGAGCTTGAAGCTATTAACGCTTGAGGCGCTGGCGCAATAATGACATTGGCAAGGATAGGTAAGGCAGAGTGTGTCTCATCATGGTTTGTCAAAGTCTTGATGAGCTGTTGTTTATGGCTTGCCTTTGGCGCATTCAGCGCGGGCTATGCGCATCAGACCGGCAATAGCTATCTGAATATTCGTCAAGTGGATGGTCGCTTGGCAGTTGACTTGGATTTCTATGTGCGCGATCTGGGCAACCTACTGCAAAAGCCCGGCAAAGAAAGTGCGCTTCCACCCACGGCGGATCAGCTAAAGTCTTTGCAAGAGCCGATCACCGAAGCCATACAAAAATCCTTAAAGCTAGAAATCGATGAGCAACTGATTCCGTTGGAATTCACCGCGCAATCAGTTGCAGTTCACAACGATGGCTTGTATGTCAGACAGCAATTCGTTGGGCCCGCTATCGAGCCGAAAGCGCGCTTCGTCGTTGTTCGCTATGAATTTTTTACGCAGAACGATCGCTTAGGCCGCGCCTTTCTTCGCTTGGCGCTGAATGGCGATGAAATCTCATCGGTCATCGATCAATCGAATGCGGTTCAGCGGTTTGCGTTGGGTGAGACTAAACGCATTTCAACTATTTATTTGTTTGGCAAAGAAGGCGCCAAACATATTTGGGAAGGTTTCGATCATCTATTGTTTTTGTTGACGCTACTGCTGCCTGGAATCATGTTGTGGAAAAAAAGCTCGGACGTGGCTTTATCAGATGAGGCAGCGCCCGAAGCACGAGTGAATCGCAAGGCTGAATTTTTTGCTTTAAAGGTAATTACTGCGTTTACGATTGCGCATTCCATTACCTTGGCGTTAGCAACGTTTGATTTGGTGTCGTTTCCAGAAAAACTCATCGAATCGCTGATCGCTTTTTCCATCATGGCGTCAGCCGCGATGAACCTACAAAAGAAATACCAATTCAATCACTGGCAGCTAGCCTTTGTGTTTGGACTGATTCATGGCTTGGGATTTGCAAACGGCTTAAGAGATCTAGGCCTAGCTTCAGACTACTTTTTAGAAACGCTGATTGCATTTAATGTGGGGGTTGAGTTGGGTCAGCTATCCACGGTGCTCGCGGTGTCGCTGCCTGTGTTGATGCTGGTTCGTTCGGAAGAAGGTAAACAACGCGTCATGATCTGGGGATCGCTCGCTGTACTAGCCATTTCAACGGTGTGGCTAGTGCAGCGAGTGATTGCCTAATTCTGCTTGTCTGCTTGAATCAGGTCGTGGATTTAGGTCTTAGAAAGCGCCTGATCAATATCCCAAAGAATATCGTCAACTGATTCAATGCCAACGGCTAAACGAATCAAATCAGGTGGCACACCAGCGGCCACTTGTTGTTCTTCACTCAGTTGGCGATGGGTGGTGGAGGCAGGATGAATCACCAAGGTTTTCGCATCACCGATGTTGGCTAGGTGCGATAAAAATTCTACGTTCTCGATAAACTTTTGTCCTGCCGCTGCACCGCCTTTTACTCCAAACGATAAAACAGCGCCCGCACCTTTGGGTAGATATTTTTGCGCGAGCGCGTGATAGCGATTGTTTTTCAAGCCGGGATAATTCACCCACGAGACTTTGGGGTGAGATGAAAGATACTCGGCAATCTTCATGGTGTTGCTGCAATGACGCTCCATACGCAAGTGCAGGGTTTCTACTCCTTGCAGTAGCAGGAAAGCATTCATAGGCGAGAGCGCTGGCCCAAAAGTACGTAAGCCTTCCATACGGCATTTCATAGTGAACCCAAAATCACCAAAGGTTTCGTAAAAACGTACACCGTGATAGCCCTGCGAAGGGTCAGTCATGGTCGAGAATTTTCCGTTACCCCAATTGAATTTACCCGATTCAACAATCGCACCGCCCATGCTCGTACCATGCCCGCCTAAAAATTTAGTCACTGAATGCATAACAACCGCTGCGCCCCATTGAAAGGGTCGGCACAAATACGGGCTGGCAAAGGTATTATCGATAAAGAGCGGTAAATCAGCTTGCGCGGCAATGGCGGCGACTTTTTCGATGTCCAATACATTCATCGAAGGATTACCGATAGTTTCTGCGTAGAGCAGTTTAGTTTTGGGTGTGATGGCTTTCGCAAAATTTTCTGGATCATCGGAATCAACAAAAATCGTGTTGATACCCAGCTTGCGAAAATTCACATCGAGTTGCGTGTGCGTGCCACCGTATAAGGTGCGCGCCGCAACGATTTCATCACCCGCTTCACAAATATTTAAAATTGCAATCATCTGCGCGGCCATGCCGCTGCTAGTTGCTACTGCAGCGCGTCCATCCTCCAGCGCGGCGATACGCTCCTCTAATACGGCGACGGTGGGATTCGATAAGCGCGAATACACATTACCAAAGGTCTGTAGGTTAAACAGACTCGCTGCATGATCAGCGCTATCAAACACATACGATGTGGTTTGGTAGATAGGCACGGCGCGTGCACCTGTAGCTGCATCGGGTAATTGCCCTGCATGAAGGCAGAGGGTATCGAAATCGTAGATGTGGTCTTGTGACATAGCGGTATGGGAAGAGAATTAGTGGCGAATAAGCGGCGAATAAGCAGCGATTGAGTCTGTAAGTAGTGCGATCAATATGCGTTCGTTTTACATCGGACGGCGCGACGAGATAATGCGGGTGTTCACGCCAAACCACGATAGGCCACCAAACAGGCGCGCATATTCAATTTTTACGCAGCGGTTTTGTACAAACTCTAACCCGCCGGTTTCGGCGATAGCTTTTGCTTCATCATTTTCTACGCCGAGTTGTAACCACAGTACCTTGGCTCCGATGGCGACAGCTTCTGTTGCTATTGGTGGGCAATCAGCACTTTTGCGAAACACATCGACCATATCAACTTTTTCAGGAATCGATTTCAAATCGGGATAGCATTTCTCGCCAAGAATTTCCGTGTACTTGGGATTGACAGGAATAATTTTAAAGCCATGCTCTTGCATGTATTTGGCTGCAAAATACGAAGGTCGGAACCAGTCGGCGGATAAGCCAACGATAGCAATCGTATGGTTTTCTTTTAGTATCCGGCGCAATTGTGCAATCGTGCTCATGAGGTCCTCATTATTTGGTGGCGCACAGCACCATGTTGGTGGCGGTGGTGGCAACGATTTCTACTTTCTTAAAGCCGGCTTGTTGTAACACCATTGTTAATCGTGCAGGTCCTGCTTGTGCGCCTAGGGCTAAACCTACTTCTTGAGCGAGTGAAGCCGGTACACAGCCCATGGTTGAGGCGCAGTAAAACATTTGGCCCACGATATTCAAATTATCTTCTAACTTATCATTTGCAAACGGTTCAATGATCACTAATAGACCATCATCATTTAACTGTTTGCAGGCATGTTCGGCTGCACCGACCGGATCCCCCATGTCATGCAGACAATCAAAAAATGCAATCGCATCAAATTTACCCTCGTAGTCTTTTGCACTGCGCGTTTCGTAAGTAATTCTGGATGCGAGGCCGGCATCGGATGCTAATCGCTTGGCTTCCTCAATTGACGGGCCATGAAAATCAAAACCATGCACGCGTGACTCAGGAAAATGCTGTGCAATTAGCATCGTCGATACACCATGGCCACAACCGACATCCGCAAAACTTCCGCCGGCGCTGAGTTTTTCAGTGAGCGCAGGAATTTTCGGTAACCAGCGTGAAACCAAATTCGATTTATAAACCGGTTTGAAAAAACGAGCGGTACCGCGGAAGTAGCATTGATGATGGTCCCCCCAGCCCACACCTTGACCAGTTTTAAAGGCAGCACGAATTTTTGGTTCGTCCATTACGCTTGCGGCCAAACTGTCATACGCACCGATCATCAGTGCGGTGCTATCTTCATTGGCAAATACAGCGGCTTGTTCTTCACTAAGAAAAAATCTTCCCTCGACTTCGTCATACGTTGCATAGCCTGCAGCGCACATAGCTGATAGCCACTCTAAGCTGTAGCGCGCGTCAATCTCAGCAGCTTTAGCAAAATCATTATTTTTAGATGGACCCAAATTAGCTAAGGTAGTGAAAAGTTTAAGCTCATCGCCTATACGCATCAATGGTACGAGCTGTGCAGCGGCGACGTTTTGAAACACTTTCCATTGCAGCTCTTTTAGTTTTTTTGAGTCCATGAAGCGCTTTCCTTGTCTATTAATAAGTGTTGTTATGGGGTGCGGGTAAATGCGGTGTCATGATTTTGACGTAGAGCGATGGTATCCATGCCAGCAGCACCATGCCTGCGTAGCCAGTCGGCATTTGGGGCGATTCGGGGATAGGGTAGAGCTGATCGCAATTCAATGATGGTTCTAAATGATGTGATGCGTGTCTAGGCAAGTTGAACAACAGTGCATCCGAGACACGGTTTGCGCAATCCCAGATGTGGCTAGCATTCATGCGTTCGGGTTTGCCATCGATCAGGCGTCGCTGCAGACCCCAGTGTTCAACATAATCAATCGTTGCGACTAATGTTTGAGCCAACCACGCTTGAATGACACAGAACACCAGTCCTTTCCAACCGGCGGCTAACAGCACGAGTGCGTAGAGCGCAAAAGTTAGCGTCGTCAGCATCAGAGTTTCGTTAATTTTTCCAGGCTGTTCGCGCGAGAGTTTTAATGAATCTCGGTAGATACCTAAAAAATAGCGCGGCATAAAGCGCCACACGCTTTCGTTTTGTCGGGCAGTAGCTGGGTCGTGCAGAGTGGCGGCATGCCGATGATGCCCGCGGTTGTGTTCCAGTACGTAGTGGCCAAACGCAATCCAAGTGAGCAGTGCGCGGGCGAGAGAGCGGTCGAGCAGAGTACGTTTATGACCCAACTCATGCGCCAGCACGATACCAATACCGCCGCACACATAACCAGAAGAGAGCGCGAGCCAGGCCAGAGTATCCCATTCATAGTGGGCAGCGTTAATGGCGAGGCTGCCAGTCATAATCAGTACCGACAGCATAATGACCCGTGGTAGCCATACTCCCCAGCGGTAATTTGCGGCGGTTGATGCATAGCCACCCCAAAACCACTCCGCTGCGGGAATGGCGATGGCAGCAAGCACGAGCGTGAGCCAGGGCGCGCCTACCCACCAGCCTAGCGCAGGCGATAGAGTAAAAACGGTTGGCAGCAGCAGGTGCATGAAGGTCTACTTAGTGAGTTCAAAACTATCCCTGCCATTGTAGCTAGAGCCTGAGGGAAGGTATTTGTAAGATTAAATGCCAGAATTATCTTTTTAATAAGCTAAGTCCTTGATTTTGCTAGATCTTCAGCGTTGACAGTATGGCATCCGTATGTTCCAATTGGGAAACATTCGGGAAGTCGGGTTTTATACAAGCCTCGATTTTCTCCGTCGTACCCTTAACGATACCTCTTGGGGTCACAATCTGATGCGACAGCCGAATCCGATCATTGGTAACAGTCCACCGATGCGGGACATACGCAAGTTAATCGAGACCATCGCGGACTCGACAGCGACTGTCATGATCAATGGCGAATCCGGAACCGGCAAAGAATTAGTTGCACAAGCATTGCATCATCAATCCTCTCGCTCTGACGCGAATTTTGTTCCCCTCAATTGCGCAGCGATTCCTAAAGAATTAATGGAAAGCGAATTGTTTGGTCATCGCAAAGGGGCATTCACCGGCGCTTTGGCTGATCGAGTAGGTCGCTTTGAGCTTGCTCATGGTGGAACACTCTTCCTGGATGAAATTGGCGATTTATCACTCGACATGCAGGTTAAATTACTGCGCGTACTGCAAGAGCGCATGGTCGATCCGGTAGGTTCATCACGCGCGGTTGAAGTGGATGTACGAGTGATCGCTGCGACTCACCGCGATTTGGAATTAGAAATTTCCGAAGGCCGCTTCCGCGAAGATTTGTATTACCGCTTAAATGTGCTTCCGGTGACTACTCCACCACTGCGTGAACGCGGTGATGATATTGCGCTGCTGTTGAAGCACTACGCAGAAAAATTTGCGCACAAGGGCACGCCCATCACTTTTTCGCCTGAATTTTTGAGCGCTCTGAAATCCTACGAGTGGCCAGGCAATGTGCGCGAATTATCCAATCTGGTGCATCGATTCTCTACACTGTTTGCGGGTCAGTATTTAACGCTGGCTAGCATACCGGTGTCGATGTTACCTAAGGGCTTGCAGAAGCTACAGCTAGAACGAGCCGGTGAAGAGCCTGCTCCACCGTCAGCGGATGTATTGCAAATGTTTGCGCTGGACGAGCCAGGTACGGTACCTGATTCCATAGCTAAATCAGACGAGCCTAATCACGTCGAAGACATCATCATGCTGGCGCAGGGTGGACCAGTGCTGCCACCCGAAGGCATGTCGTTGAAAGAAAAAATGGCGCAAATCGAGCGCGCGTTTATTGAACAAGCGTTGGATCGATCTGCAGGTAACGTATCTAAAACAGCGCGTCTGCTGAATTTGCAGCGAACGACCCTGATTGAAAAAATCGACAAATACCGGCTTCGCTCCGCGTAAGAGAAAATATGTCTAAGCCTAAACTTCAAACGACTACTGTGGTTGGTATGGTCGGCGCGCTGTTATTAATTGCTGTAGCGACCGGCGGTAACTTTTTACAATTCGTCGATCTCCCCGCGGTACTGATTGTGTTCGGTGGCACTTTCTTATGCGTTTTATCGAAGAGCACGCTACCTGAGTTTAAGAGCGCCTTTGAAACGGCGCGTGAAGCTATTTCGCATTCACCAACCCGTTTGTCTGATCTGATTGATGAAATGATTGAAGTCGGTCGTGTCGCGCGTTACAACGATCGCTGGATGGTGATGTTAGAAGATCGCGAATATAACGATCGTTTTATCGCTAAGGCAGTGCGATTGTGGGTGGATGGTCTGGATCCGGTGCTGTTAAAAGATGCATTGTTGCGTGAGCTGGCAGAAGAAAAGACACGTTACGATCATGCGCGTGATTTTTTCGCGTATGCCCAAGAGTTAGCACCAGCGATGGGCATGATAGGCACGCTCTTGGGTCTGGTACTCATGATGGGTAACATGAGCGATCCGCGCGCTATTGGACCGGGCATGGCGGTGGCTTTATTGACCACCTTATACGGCGCGATACTTGCAAATGTCATCATGGGTCCGCTGGTACAAAAAATTATGGGGCACGGTAAGCGCATAAAAAATAATTATGAGCTCGTGATCGCCGGTATGTTGTTTCTGCAAAAAGGTGGCGATCCACGCATGCTGCCGGATCTTTTGCTGGGTAACCTAAAGCAAGATGTCGAGCCTGAACCCGAAGCTTTGCCCGTATCCGAACCTGAGCCAGCTCCAGTTCAAGTAGCCTTGCCACCAGCCGAAACGGACATCAAGTCCTGAGTCTGATGAGTATCGATAAAGAGGTTGCTGAACTAGAGAAGCCTGAACATCAATCGATGTTTGCGGCGTCCAATTTGTTCGATGACGATCATCCTGCTCACTACCCACGTCTTCCTTGGCCACCTTGGATAGTCACGTTTGCCGACATGGTGATGTTGTTGTTGGCCTTCTTCGTTTTGTTACTGTCTTTTTCTGATCTTGATCCAACACGTTTTCAAGACGTGAGCGGCTCATTGCAAAAATCGCTGGGTAGCGATAAAGCGCCGCCCACAGTAATTGCGCCACCTACAGATACGCAGCTTGCAGCCGGTGGACCTTCAACGGCTGGTGGTCCTGCAACGGAAGCTGGACCTTTTTCAGAACAACTCGCTAAAGACCTCGGCAAGCTACAAAAAGAGCTCTCCACCGATTTGGTGGGCAACAAGATTCAACTCCGTACTGAAAACGGTCGACTGGTTTTGCAGTTGCCCGAGCGCGGTAAAGGAGTGATGCCGCAGGAATTAATTGATCTGTTTGGCCGTATCGCCGATGCGCAATCTCAAGTTGAATCCGTTGTTGAAGTGCGCGAGGGTGTTGAGACTGGTGAGCGGATTGCAGAAACGGCACGTCAGATTGAGAAGTTACGTGAAGCCTTGAAGAGTGAAATTGTTAAAGGCCAGGCGCAAGTCGAACGTGATGGCGAGCGCATCGTTATTCGCATGGTAGTGCAGGGCAGCTTTTATTCTGGAAGCGCCGATCTCGCCACCGACTTTATGCCGATCTTAAATAAAATTGGTAAGACCATCACCGAAGCGGGTGGTCGTATTGTGATTGAAGGACATACCGATGATGTACCTTTATCTGGGCACAATCGCTTTCGTTCTAACTGGGATTTGTCTGGCGCGCGCGCAGGCGCCGTTGCGGATTACTTGAGCGAGCGTGGAGGTGTGCCGCGTGAGCGTTTGATGGTTAGGGGCATGGCCGATACCAAACCAGTCGCTGCTAACGATTCACGCGAAGGCCGCGCTAAAAACCGTCGCATAGAAATACTGGTGGATGCATTCGGTAGTTAAATGCCGTAACGCTTTTAAAACACGCAGCTCTTAAATTCAGCAGTCCTTAAACCTTAGTCGTAACCAGCAATGCCTTACTCAGGCTTAGCGACCGACGGCTTGTTATAGGCGGGAACATCGGTACCTGTATTGCCACTAGGTCGCGATTGCTCACGGTTGTAGGCGACGCTGCGTTCCTTCGGTTTGCTTTCCTTCTCACGTTCTTTTGCTAATTCACGCTCACGTGCTGCTTCACGTTCTTTAGCGAGTTCGCGTTCTTTAGCGAGTTCGCGTTCCTTAGCGAGTTCACGTTCACGTGCTGCTTCGCGCTCTTTAGCGAGTTCACGGTCGCGAGCGGCATCACGTTCACGCAAGCGATCACGTTCACGTGCGAGTTCGCGCTCTTTATCTTTCATTTCTTTATCGCGTCGGGCAGTGGCAGCGGCTTGTTCTTGAGCCGCTTTTTCTGCTTCTAGCGCACGAGTACGCTCTTGTTGCTGTTGCAGTTTGGCGAGTCCTTCAACGTCTTTCTTGATTGCTTCAACGTTAGAGACAGAGCCTTGCAAAGTATTTACTTGGCCAGACAAATCTTTGACTGATTTGGATTGTTCTTTAAGTAGTGCGTCGAGTCCGCTGAGTTGTTGCAGCAGTGCTTTGTTAGCGGCTTCGGCGCGCGCAGCTTCGGCTTTAGCAGCTTCAGCTTTGGCTTTAGCAGCTTCTATTTTTTTAGCGTTTTCTGCGTTGCTGGCGTCGGCTTTTTTAGTCGCAGGTTCTGCCGTTTCAGCTTTTTTAGGCGCTGCAGGTTCGGGTTGGGCGGCTGCGGGTTTGCCGACAGGCTCGGGTGCTTTTTTCGGAGCGCCTTTAGCGATATCAATAATAGTGGCAATCTTATCTTCAATCGCTTGCTGAACGGATTGCGTACTTTCCTGTTTCAGATTGAGTTCAGTTAATTGCGTATTGATGTCGTCCATCGATTCCATGCGACGCTTAAGATCAACCGCACGTTTGCCGACGGCCAGCATCATTTCATCTAACTGCTCAACCTTGGCTTGTAATTGAACGGCGATAAAACTAAAGGTACCTGCGCATCCAACCAACACAGCAGCCACTAACGCCAATACAACTTTTGATTGGTTGGATGTTCGTTGTGCGCCATCGATTAGTTTTTCAGCAGCTTTGTTGAGTTGTCCACCAGTGGTGGTGACATGCGATGCTGAACGATTCGCCACTTCGGCGGCATCCAGAACGATGGTCATGAGCGACTCGAGCTGCTGCGAAGCAGAGCGATTATTTTCAACTAAAATTTGCACCGCTTCGAGTGCGCGATTAGCCGTGTCTTTAGAGACAGAGATGTTTCCATCACCACCGTCGGTTTCGGCGGATTCACCTTCGGGCACGATGCCAGCTTCTTCCTCAGTCATTTGCGGAGGAGGAGGGGCGGGTGAAAATCCATCAGCGCTCGGGGCCTGAGTTTTATCGTTGTCTGCGTCGCTCATAATGATGACAGTCGTTTTTCAAGTTTTTTCGAAGAAGCTTCCAAGCTATCCAGCTGGGCATTTACTCTAGATTTTTCGTTTTGCAGTTTTTGAATTCGTTCTTCAAGGTGAACCGAGAGTGCCCATGGAGTTGCCTCCTCAGGAGCTTTCGCATTAATTAGTGATTCCACATAGGCGCTTTGTTCAGCTTCCTTTGCAGCCTCAGCGGCTTCCTTCTCAATTTGCTCTTGGCTCTTAGCCAATTCACCTGTTAACTCTGCACCCGGTGGGATCATCGCGTGATGATCTTCCATCATGCGTTTGTCAGCCGGTCCTTCAGCATCTTTTAGTGCGCGAGGATCGGACGGTCCCTCGGCATCTTCCATCTCACGTGCATCTGCAGGGCCTTCAGCATCCAGTAGTGCGCGAGGATCAGACGGTCCTTCGGTATCTTCCATCTCACGTGCATCTGCAGGACCTTCAGCATCCAGTAGTGCGCGAGGATCAGACGGCCCTTCGGCATCTTCCATCTCACGTGCATCTGCAGGACCTTCAGCATCCAGTAGTGCGCGAGGATCAGACGGCCCTTCGGCATCTTCCATCTCACGTGCATCTGCAGGGCCTTCAGCATCCAGTAGTGCGCGAGGATCAGACGGCCCCTCGGCATTTCCAAAACCTGCTGCGTCAATTAAACCGACAGCATCCAGCGCTGCACGCGTGTCAATCAGGCCTTCGCCATCATGCATATCCCGCAGATCTGATTCACCTTCGGCATCGCGCATCGCGCGTTGATCCGAGGGCCCATCGGCATTGCTGCCATTCTGGGTTTCGCCTGCCTGGCCACTGGCATCGAGCATTGCTCGCGCCTTGGAAGGGCCTTCACCATCACGTATATCGTTACCAAACGATGGACCTTCACCATCACGTATCGCATTACTGATCGATGGTCCACCGCTATCACTTATCGCATTACTTATTGATGGCCCATCACCATCACGCATCGCATTACCAAACGATGGACCTTCAGCATCTCGTATCGCATTGCTTATCGATGTACCTTCACCATCACGTATCGCATTACTGATCGATGGTCCATCACGACTGTCATTCATTGATCGCGTACCGCCAGGACCATCTTTCTGATCTTGAAACGATACTGCTGCAACCTTCGGTCCTGTTACTGGCTTTTTCTTTTTGCGCGCAGCATGCTCGCTGACAGCCTTCTCAACGGCATGGCCACCACGAAAAACCTGGGCTTCTTCTTCGGACATTACTTACCTCTATCCAGGACTCAGTCCATCATCAGCGGCTGCTTACCAGCGCGCGCTGTAATGATTTCAACGGGCGTACCCACGGATCGGCAGGAACGCCTGGCCTAGCGGAAAATGCCTCGGCATCTTTCTGAGTTGGGAACGGCCCTGAAAGTACGACGTATTTCACACCTTTATCGGTAGTCTTTACTGCTGCTATACGGCTCTTGTTCAATGCGGCGTATTGCGCGCGCCATTCTTGTGCTTCAGCCATCGAGTTAAGCGAAACATGCTGAACAAAATAGCTCCCCGGACGTGCCTGACGAACTGCATTGTCTGCGCCGCGTTCGGACCGAGGTGCCAACGCTTCAGCAGGCGACGATGAGACTGGCGCTGCAGGTGCAATGACAGGCTCAGGCTTAGTCGCAGGTGCGCTAACGACGGGTTCGGTCTTCGCTTCTACTTTTGCTTCAGCTTTGACTTCTGCTTTAGGAATAGTTTTGTCGGCCATTACATCCGGCTTGATCTCGGTTTTTACCGGGATTTCAGCAGGTTTGATGTCAATTTTAGGAGCCGACTCTACGATTGCCGCAGGCTTTTCAGAAGCTGATTTGTTATCGGTTATATCGGTTTGAGGCGCCGGAACTGAAGCGCTGTTTTCTTTTGCTGCTGCCTTGGATTCTTCAAGCTGGGCTGTGGGTGGCTTGCCGGTGAAGCTGACCACGGCATTCATCGCCCACTCAGGCAGTTGGGCCTTGAGCACAGGAGAGTTGTAGAGCATCGGCCCCATGCGTTGTGGGAACACCATAATAATCACGGTGAGTGCCACTAACAGCACCAAAAATAGAGCAGCTACCCAGCGAGCGATCAGTGAAACGGGTACCTTAATTCGTGGCTTAGTGACTGCATCAGTCAGTGTTTCGGTGACAGGTGTTGAGGTAGTTTCTGGAACGGGTACATCAATAACGATGTCCATCGATGGTTCAGTGCGTTCGACCGGCCCCTTTAATGCCTTTTGGCGCATGGCGGCCAGCTCACCGGCAGAGATAACATTTTTTTCTTCAGGTATTTCTGCAGCTGCGGCTGCAGCGGCCACGACGGCGACGGGTTTTACTGGTTTGCTGTAGCCCGTAGTCGCAAGAACTTTTTTCACTTCGACTTCATAGCCAGCGGCGCGCGCCATCTCGAGCAAGGTTTCGCCTTCTTCGCGTGATGGTGTTTCCAACGGCCAGCGCATCAGGCGTTGGCCAAATTTTTCCAGATTTTTTTCATGCATCTGGGTGCCGATTTTATCGACCAACAAGACCACCGATACGTGCGCTCCTGGGAAATCCTGAACCAAACGCGACATCAGTTGCATGTCACGTTCGCTGATAGCTTTCGCATCATGAGCGAGTAACACGCGTCGTGGTGCTTGCGACGTTTGCGCATTGCGTGCTTCATCAATAGAGATATCAGCCAGTATCTGATTAAAGCGATCGAGTAGGGCTTCGGTGTTCTGCGGCAAAAAAACTTCAACGTGCAAACCATCGGATTTGCGCAGCTTGTTGATAAGCAGTCGGCCGTAATGATCCAGCAAGCCGTCGTTGTCGCTGCTGAGCGATAGTGAGAGGCTCTCTTCGCGAACTCCGCGCAGCACATAATCAAATCGGCGGCGATCAGCAGTACGAAGGAAGATGCCCTCGGCGCCAATTAATTCGGCCATGTCGGGATTTCTGTCCATTAGTTAACCGTCTCCTCAGTCTCCAACCTACCGTCGGCGTCGAATTGCATATTCGGTGGCACCGTCGTTTGCGGACGCTGCACAGGTGCCGCACCTGGACGGATGCTAGCTAAATTGAATACATAGGCAATAACTTGCGCAACCGCATAATACAAGTCTTCGGGAACTTGATGGTTAACCTCGGTGGTGAAGTACAGCGCACGAGCCAGCGGTGCGGCTTGGAAGATTTCTACGCCATGTTTTTTTGCTTCTTCACGAATACGTGCAGCGACTGCATCAGCGCCTTTAGCTAACAATATCGGAGCGCTATCACCATTCGGATCGTAGGCTAGGGCAACGGCAAAGTGTTCCGGGTTGGTGATCACCACGTCGGCATTTTTGACGCTATCCATCATGCGAGCATTCGACATTTCGCGTTGACGGCGACGGATTTGCGCCTTGATTTCAGGGCGACCCTCCATGTCTTTCATTTCATCTTTGACTTCCTGCTTGGTCATGCGCATTTGTTTATTGAACTGCCAGCGCTGAAAAGGAACATCAATCAGCGCAATCACCGCGAGGGAGCACGCCATAATTAAGGAGGATCGCGTTAGCAGCTCGCCGGCGACTGATAAGCCAGGTTCGAGTGCCATACGGCTGATCTTGTTGAGCGTGCCGACATTGTCAATTAATACCCAGGCTACCGCGCCGCTAACTAGAGTGAATTTTAGTAGCGCTTTACCCAATTCGACAGCCGCTTTTACGCCGAACATCCGCTTGAAGCCATTGAGTGGATTGATCTTAGAAAACTTGGGCGCAATGGAGCCCATTTCAAACAGAAAGCCGCCCGTTGCACCTGAGGAGGCGATCGCAACAGCCGCTGTCAAAAGTAATAAGGGTGCGATCAGCAAGAAGCTATCGAGTAATTCATGGGCAAAAATCGCAGGGAGTAAATTCGACGAATGCACGAGCTTGCGATCAAAATTAAATCCCGATGAAAACGCTTCGGCGAGTTTCGAGATCAGCATATTGCCGGTGATAAGGATCATAGCCAATGCAGCAATGGTGACCGCCGCTGCAGGCAATTCTGGTGAACGTGCAACCTGACCTTCTTCGAGGGCCTTTTGCAGGCGCCGCGAGGTGGGTTCTTCGGTTTTTTCTTCTGAACTCTCAGACATATCAACTCACTAAGCCAACGAGATCGCGAGCGTGATTAAACGCCTGCATCCATAACCACTGTATGCGGCCAACAATGCCATCCATCGCTAGTATCAGCACAAAAAAACCGGCGATAATGGAAGCGGGTAGACCCACGGAAAAAATATTCAAACTTGGTGCAGCACGTGTAATCACGCCCATACCAATATTAATAAATAAGAGCGACACCATGACGGGCAGGGCAATCAACACGCCACCTAAGAAAATCATAGTGCTCCAAGCGACCACTTTACCGAAGGCGACTTGTCCAAGAATGCTTTGTCCTATGGGGACAGCGGTGAAGCTATCGAGCACCATAGAAATCATGATGATGTGACCACCGAAACCCAAAAAAACGAGAGTTGAGGCGATCACGATAAATTGAGCGATGACGGGAACGTTACCGACATTCGGATCAATCAAGGTGGCCATCGACAGGCCCATCGACGATGAAATAGTTTGACCTGCGACTGTGAGCGCACCCGTAGCGACTTGCAGCATCAGCCCCATCATGGCGCCGATGAATAATTGATTCACGATTTGTAGGACGCCATTCGCCGTGACCGGATCGATCACTGGCCAGTTAACGAGTGGGTAGATCAGAATCGTAACGACGACCGCCAGCATGATGCGAATAGGAAGGGTGAGGGCATCCAGCGAAAACAGTGGTGCCGTCACCAGCAAGGCCGAGATGCGCAGCATCGGCCACAGGAACATATAAAAGCGTTCGACGATTTCGGATGCTAGTAGTGTCATAGCGTCGCTCCGAACGCTCCTTGTGAATTAAGAAAACAGCGCAGGGATGCGCTTGTAAATATCTTTGGTGTAATCCACCAACATAATCAACTGCCAGCTACCAAAAATAGCTAACGTAGCACCCATTGCAGCCAGCTTCGGTATGAACGACAAGGTCGCTTCATTGATAGAGGTAGCCGCTTGGATGACACCGATGAACAAACCGACACCCAGTGCAACTAGCAGCAGAGGTGAAGAGATGAGTACGATGGCCCACAGTGCGCTACGGCCTAAATCAACAACGGTTGCAACTTCCATGATTGTGTCCTTTTATTCTTTATCTTATTAAGGCATCGCGAAACTAGACGCGAGTGAACCCATTAACATGCTCCAGCCATCGACCAGAACGAACAACATTAATTTAAACGGCATAGAAATCATCATGGGCGAGAGCATCATCATACCCATCGACATCAACACTGATGAGACGATCAGATCGATCACCACAAACGGTATGTAAATCAAAAAACCAATCGTAAAAGCGCTTTTCAATTCAGACGTCATGAAGGCGGGTACCAGTGTTGTGAACGGGACCGATTCGGGGCCAGTCAATTCGCCTTTGGCGCGCGAAATTTCCATAAACATCGCAATATCTTCTTCGCGGGTTTGTGCCAGCATAAAGCCGCGGATTGGCGCTTCAGCAGCGGCCAATGCTTCTTCAAACGGCAAACCAGAATTCATATATGGCAGGATGGCGTTTTGGTACACATCCGTCATCACCGGCTGCATGATGAACAGCGTAAGAAACAAAGCCAAACCAGCAAGTACTTGATTCGGTGGTGTCTGACCGGTGCCGAGTGCTTGGCGCAGAATTGAGAACACGATAATGATGCGAACAAACGAAGTCATCATCAACAGCATTGATGGCAACAAGGTTAGTACCGTCATCAAACCCAACAATTGCAGGGTTAAGCTATAAGAAGTCGCGCCACCTTTGCCGGTGACGACATTCACGATCGGCATACCCTGTGCGAACACAGTTTCAGGCAACAGCGTTGCGCCAGTCAGCAAGAGTAGGGCGATGAGGATACGGCGCCACATAATCAGCCCCTATCCTTGTTTTGTTTAGCAGCGTTTAACAGATCAGCAAAGCGCTTAGCCAGCGGAGCGCTAGGCTCGGTAGAGGGAGGTGGCGATGCTTGATCGGCTGCGATTTCATCCCCAGTCAGCGGAAAGCCGGCGAGGGTATTAATTTGTTGGACGGTGACGCCGACCAAAATATCTTCATCTTTCACACGCAACAGAATGATTTTCTGACGTGGACCGATGGATACCGTGTCGAGAATACGAATACGGCGCTGGCCCATACCGAGCAAGCTACCGTTTTGCATCTTCTTGAGTGCATACAACACCACTCCCAGAAGGGCTAGGACGACAGCAAAGCTGACGATGAAAGATAACCAATCAGTGGCGTGCATAATGTCTATGTTTTTTTAGATGTTGCGCATGCGTTCAGAAGCAGGAACGACACGTGTCAGGCGGATGCCGTAGCGGTCATTAACGAGTACAACTTCACCTTGCGCTACCACGGTATCGTTGACCAATAGATCAAGCGGCTCACCGGCGATACGTTCGAGTTCTACGACGCTACCTTGCGTTAAACGCAGCAGATCGCGAATTTTCATTTTGGTACGACCCACTTCCACCTTGATAGCGACCGAAATGTTTTGCAACACATCGGGATTAATATGGTGATTCGCGGCTTCTTCAACAACCACGTTGTCGTCGGCCTGATCCTGGTCCTGGTCTTCGGTAGTTTCACTCATGATGGATCCTGATTTGGTCGGTTAAATTGAATTAAATGGTTTCTGGGTCAAGAGATTTTTCAATGCGGATTGCCACATTGGGTCCTGCCATACCTACTTGGCATTCAAAGGCGGGCAGGTCACCGATATAAATAGTAGCTAGCTCCGGTTTTTTGAAAAACAATAGATCGCCTTCTTTAAGCGATTCAATACGTTGATAATCATCGACGACTTGACCTAGCAATACCTGCAGCTCAACCATGGAATCGCCCACCGCTTTGGTGAGGTCTTCACGCCATTTCATATCGGAATCGGCGCTACCATCGGCCTGAACGCGATTGCGTAGCATCTCGCGGAAAGGTTTCAAGGCGGCATAAGGATAAACCAGATCAACAAAACCTTTATTACCACCCACGCTTTCGGTTTCAAAGCGAGACGAGATGACTAAATCATTTTCATCAGCGATTTGCGCGAATTGGGGATTGATTTCGGAGCTGACGTGTTCAAACTCAACGACCATCAGCGGTGCCCACGCTTCTTTTAGTGCGCGGAAAAATACTTCTAGAATAATCGAGATGACGCGCGACTCGGTCGCGGTAAACATCCGTGTTGGTGCCAGTCCACTGGGAGCGCCTTCACCGGGTTTGTCTCCTGCGCGACGCTTTTGATTGGCGGGCATACCACTGCCGGTACCACCAAAAAAATTATCGAGCGAAGAGAACACCAGTGTGGGTTCTATCATCACCAACGAAAAACCACGCAGCGGATTAATACGTACGGTGTTTACGGCCAGTGGTGGACGCATATCTTTCAGATAGTCGCCAAAACGTACAATTTGCGCACGCGTAGGATTGATACGTGGGCTGGTGCGTAATACGTCCATCAAACCCATGCGGAACAAGCGCACGAAGCGTTCATTGATCATCTCGAGTGATGAGGTATTCACGCCCAGCGTGCTGTCTTCACTAGCTAGATCATGTTTCTTAACACGCGTAGTCAGATTAAAGCCGGTATCAATCGCAATGGTACCGTCATCGATACCCTCAGAGAGGGCAGCGAGTTCTTCTGCTGACAGCAAGTTGCCTGAAGTTGCCATGACTTTATCGTTCCAGTCGGGTTATTTTTTGTGATTCAGTGTTACTGAACCACGAATTCCGTAAACATCACTTCTTCGATACCGCCAAAGCCTTCGTATTTTTCGAGTAGTGAGTTAATCACTAAACGTAAATCTTCAGCTAAAGCCTTACGAAAATCGGGTCTGAGCAAATCGGCCTCGGTTTTTTGACGCATAACGTCAAGGATACCGGCGCGCAGTGCTAACTCGTGAGTTTTTAAGTTTTTGATCACACGCTCATCATAGTGGGTCATGATAGTCAGTGTGACTTGCATGACTTTACGTGAGCTAGCGACATTCGATAGCAAAGGTTTTTCGAACGCATAGTAATTGAACTTCCAGCGTTCAGCTTCGCCTTCTGGGCTCGCGAGTTCTTTTGCTTCAGCTTCAGCAGCGGGCTTGCCATGACTATCTGCTGCAGGAGCAGCATGACCATCAGCAGCAGGGGCGCCGTGACCATCGCCAGCCGGGGCATGACCATCGCCACCACCTTCGAGTTTGTCGAGTTGAGCGTCGACGGCCTCTTTCGGTTTCTTATTAAAGAAACCGGTAGCGAGCAGGGTGCCGCCTACCGACAAACCGATCAGTAGCAAGACAGCTACGACGATCAGAATGATCTTAACTAGCGGACCTTTTTTCTTCGGTTCGCCTTCGACTACTTCTTCTGCTGCTGGTGCTTCGTCAGCCATTACATCCCCCTACGAGGTTTATTAGGATCAGACCAGGACATCTAAACCGTTGTTGTCGGCCGCAGGCTTCCCGGTTGTCAAACTAGCGCTGGGTTGACCGGTAACTACCGGTGAACTCTTCGACACCCCACTTATTTCACTAGGAGCTTTTTGGCGCCCAGGTGTCGAATTTCCGCCATTTTGACCTTCTTGTCTTACGTTAACATTCACTTGAGCAACTTCCATGCCTGACTGTGCCAGAGTTTCTTTCAAACGGGGTAGGCCATCGACGATTAAGTCACGTGTCATGGCTTCGCTGGCATTGAAGCTGGCTTCTAAGTTGCCTTGCTTCATATTGAGTTTAATTTCGATATTGCCAAGATCTTGAGGTTTGAGCGTCAGCTCGACATTCCAGTTGCCCCGGGCAATCTGGGCGGCCAGACGTTGGCCGAGTGCTTCGCCCAGGCGCTGGGATAGTTGTTGATATTGGTCTGCGCGCAGATCAATGTCAGATTGGGAGGCGTTGGTCTGCCCGGTGCCGGATCCCGTGCCACTGTCCGAGTTACCGCCAGAGTTAGACGAGCTGTGCTGACGGTGTTCCCACATCATGCGCAAATCTTCACCGGTTAGCTCGGTTCCCAAGCTGAGGGTTTCCGAGACCACCGTAGCTTCGTCGATCAGGCTAATGGTGGAAGGATCTATCTTGGTTGCGATTGATTTGAAGGATTCACCCGTCAGGGCGGCGATTTTTTCTGCGCGCTGGCTCACTTGTTTGGTCTGCACGCGTTTAGCAAATTGGGCAGCTTCACCGGCACCCAAAATTAGGGTGGCGGCCAAGTTCTCTGCCGGTGCTTCTTTGATTTGCTGTTGAACGGCGGCTGTGCTCAGTTCAATGCCCGTTGGTTTTGCTAATTTTGCAGCGGACTCTACTTGGGCTAACGCATCCCTTTTATTTTCAGCGCCGTTTAGCTGACCTGGCTGATTAACCGACCAACGCATACTGCCGTCGGTGCCTAGGTCCAGCACGCTCATGCCGTCGGCATCAGTGGTTGGTTCCAGTGGGGCTGGCGCGACGGTTGCTACCGGTAAGGTATTGTCAGTTGGCTCAGCCTGAAGTGCTGAGGCTGGCTGGCCGAATGCCAATGAATCAGTTAATGCAGACAGGGGCGAAGGACCGTCCGAGGTAGTTGTTTCGATGACAGGGGTGGCTGGAGCGGTAGGAGCTGCATGCTGAAAAATCAGCGCCAAAGACGATTCATCCATCCCTTGCCAGCGAGCGAAAGCAAACAGACTTTCGTCGTTCATGGTTGCTGTGTTGCTGGTAATGATATGAACTGCGGGTCCTAAAACCTCTGATGCCAGTCCCTCTGCCGGGGGTGAACCCTTGCCAGTCTGGGCGGCAAGATCTTGCCCCTGCAAACCCATTTGCATGGAAGAGAACATGTCGCCAAACTGGCCACTCTCTTCGGTGGGGCCAGAGGAAAGCGCTGATTTGGCGAGTTTTTTCGCCTGTTGTGCGGCGTTAATGGCCTGATTCGATACGGAGTTCATCGTTATTTGCTTCCTGAGTTGCCTTCAAGTGGCAGTTCATTAAGCAAAAATCGTGTCAGGTCATAAAATCCATAAAATTGGCGGTTTTTGCACGATAAATCGTGAACCCATAACTCTTTAGCTGGGCGTCAAGAACAGGGCATTTAATTATTAAAATTAAAATATAAATAGAAAAGCCTGCTCTGGTTTGTACCAGAGCAGGCCTTCGTTGTGTGACTAGACGGCTGGACCTTGTTGGCTTAGTTCAGCACCGATGAGCGGCCAGTAGCAGGTACCAAGGTCGGTACTTGTAGCCAAGCGCTGCGGATCTCGTTCATCAGGTTATGCACTTCCTGCAAAGCTTCCAGGTCATTGTTGGCATTGACATGGAATAAGCGGCGCGTCACATAACTGTATAAGTCGTTTAGGTTGCGCGCGATGTCGCCACCTTTTTCAAAATCGAGTGCACCTTGCAGGCCGACTACGATGCGGCCAGCACGTGAAAGACTCTTGGATTTTTCTGTGATGGAGCCGCGTTCCATATGGCCGCGTGCTGTGGCGAGACTCTCTATCAGACCGTCGAACAGCATCTGGATAAGCTGCACATTGTCTGCGCCCGATACACCGGTTGTTACTTTCACATCACCGTAACTGGCGAGGGCTCGTTCTCTCATATTCATGGTCTGTCGCTCCTGAGTAATTCATTGCGTCAGACCTATAATCGGCGGGGTGGCGAAAGACTTGAGGATCGATTTTTGTCTACTTATAAAACCCTTTTAAATCAAGCAGTTGGAACTGACTCTGGTTTGGCTGTCGGGTTTTCGGAAGCGAGCCGTTCGGCGGCCATGGCTTCGGCAGCGGCTTGTAATTCATCGAGCTCGCTGCTGCCCTGAGCAGTATTGTCTGTATCGGTAGCGCCGGCGTCGCCTTGAGCCAGCTCTGCTGCAGTAGCCTCTTCGGGGGCGGGCAGGGCGGCGACTGCTTCGGGGTTATTTTCGCCTTCGCCTTCAGCCATCACTTCTTCGGTAGGCTCCTCAGCTATTTCAAAATCTTCTGGCTCCTCAGGCGGGAACTCTTCTTCTTCCTTGAATGGCATCAAGAGCTTAGACAAGGGATGCGGCGGCAGTCCGGTGGCGGAAAAAATCTCGTCACCGATCTCGTCAAGTTTTTCGCGCAAGGTGTCGGGATCTTCATCAGGCTCAGTAATTAAGCTGTAGCCAACCTTATAAATACCGACGGCGAATTCATGCGGTATCCACGATTCGATATCACCACGCAGAGTAGGCACAATACGCTCGCAGCGCACAGGCATCGAAAAGCCTTCACGACCATCGTGCTGGCCTTCTTCAAACAGAATTTCTAAATGTTTTTGCAATACCACTTCATAGCGTGGTTTGAGCGGAATGAGTTCTTTTGGGTTAATGCCACGCATGGGCACACCTATCATGGCATCCCATAATTCTCTGCCCGACAGGCCGCCAAAGGTATTAGCGGGATTGAAGCGCGGTTTTTGAGCACTTTTACCTGTCTGTATGTCATCCACTTTTTCAAGGGTGAAAAACATCACCAGCAGGGCGCCTACAATTCCGATCAGAATTAATAGCAGCAGTATGGTGTTGATCTGTTGCGCCATAGTTACCTCTAATTAGCGGGTCCGCGGCTCGGACTTCAGCTGAGTGCGAAGCTTTTTCACATTAGCCGATAGGATTTGCGACACCCTGGATTCGGACACTCCCAATACTTCGCCAATTTCACGAAGGTTCAATTCTTCTACGTAGTAGAGCGAGATCACCAGCTTGTCACGCTCAGGCAATTGGTCAATCGCATCGGTCAGCGCTTCCATCATTTGCGCTTCTTCAACGATCGCATCTGGCTGGCGCGAGGTTTGATCTGGCAAGTTCATCACTTCATCGGTCACTACTTCCATTGAGTAGGTCTCGAACTGGCGTGCGTTACCACGATCTTTTTCAAAACTATCGAGTTCCACACCCATGTAATCGGCCAATTCGGCTTGGGTTGGTGCGCGTCCGAGTTCAGATGCCAAGGCCTGATTAGCGGTGCTGTGCGATTTATTAAATGCGACAGCAGAGCGGGGCAGGAACGATAAGCGGCGGACTTCATCAATCATTGCGCCGCGCACTCGACTGTGGGCGTAGCTTTCGAAAGCCACACCTTTGGTCGGATCATAGGCACGTGCAGCTTCGATGAGCCCGATCATGCCGACTTGAACTAACTCGTCGACTTCCATAAAAGGAGGTATGCGCGCTTTAAGATGCACGGCGATACGCTTGACCATCCCCAAATTTTCAAGGATGAGCGCCTCATCGGGGCTCTTGCCGGCTTTTCCAGTCTGTTCGTATAGTCTGATTGATGGTGGCATGGCTTAAGCCCCTTGGTTCTGCCGCACCAGACGTTCCATGAAGAACTGAAGTCCTCCAGAGGCGTGACTGATACTAGGCAGGTGGGTGATGGCATCAGCCAGACGGCGGTAATCGCGAGCACCGGCACTGCCGGGCGCAAATTCCATCACTGACTGATATTTTTTGAGGGCGGTGAGAATCATCTCGTCGGACTCAATGGATGTTAAATACTGTAGCGTCTTGCCCAGAAAACGGTCGCACACTTCATTCACGCGGCGATACAGCTGAGCACCAGCAGCCTGGCTTTCCACCATATTTGGTATGAGATAAATTTCATCCAGTTCGAGATCGCGCGTCATGACTTTAATAATGCCGTAGGCATCCGCAATCGACGAAGGTTCATCTTTGACCACGATAAAGCGGCGCTGGCAGGCTTCCATAAAAGCCAATACCGACGGCGCGATACCAGCAGCGGCATCTAAAATTAAGTAATCAATATCGTCATCGAGTTCTGAAAAAGCTTGCACGATGCCCGCCGTAATGGCTGGGCTAATCGCTGCCATTTCATGCACACCCGATGCGCCAGGTACGAGTAATACGCCTTGTCGTGAGGTGACAATGATTTCTTTCAGCGTTTTTTCACCGGCAATCACATGCGAGAGGTTGTACTGTGTCTTGCAGCCTAGTGCGATTTGCGCATTGGCCAGACCCAGATCACCATCAAGCAGCATGACTTTTTTATTCATCATGGTGAGAGCAACCGCCAGATTGGTTGAGAGCGTCGTTTTACCCACGCCTCCTTTACCACTGGCGATACCTATCACTTCGGTGTTGCGTTTTACGGTTTTAGCTTGCATGAGCGGCAGTCTCTATACGGTTGACCAAAGCATGAGTGGCAGTGACCACGGTCATTTCGTCTTTATCTAATACCTCGTCGGCGACCAGCGTGGTTTCTAATCCCAGTCCACGAATCGCCAGTGCCACCAATTCATTGGCGGTCAGTACTTGAGAGCCGTCAGTAGCGAGTGGGCTGTGTGATGCAGCGGACAATTTGACTGGCTTTTCGCACAACATTTGCAGCAGCGCCCACGGTTGAGTTGCTTCATCCATGCGCGAAACCATTAAGCTGGACCAGTTAATTTTCATGTCAGCCAGATAGCGACGTACCGTCGTCATCGAGGCATCAGCTGGCACAATTAAATGAGCGCTGAGTTCAGGGCAGCACTCAATGATCTGTTGAAGTTTTTCTGCAGTCTGCACACCGGGTGTGTCGATTAATACCAAACGACGTTGGCCGAGTTCAGAGAGCAGGGTTTTTAGTGTTTCTGGATCGTTAGCGCGCAGGCAATCAACCCCCGATTGCGCGCATAACATTTGTATTTGGCTCCACGCACCAGCACGTTGATCGCTATAACTAATAACTGCGACCGATTCTGCGCCTTTACGTTCAGCGGCAGCGCGCGCTAAGCGGGCTACCATCAATGTTTTACCTGCACCAGCGGGGCCTGCAATAGCGTGTACACCGCGTTGTGGCAGTTTGGCCCAATGTTCACCCAAGCTCTTAGTTAGATGCAGTCGCAGGGCTTCCTTGGCTTCGTCCAGATCAGTCATTGAGTTGATGTGATCAACTAATAAGGTACGCAATGAAACAGGGATGCTGGCTTCGGCTAGGGCGGCGATCAGTGGTCGTACCGCTGCATTGGCTGAGCTTTCCGATTGCCAGGTAGCGACCCGTTGGGCTAACTTAAATTCTTTACGGATAGCCGAGAGTTCATCACGCACCATGTCAACGATTTCACGCCCGCGTATATATTCGCGATGCTGTGATGCGTTGGACGAATCGCTGTTCAGTTCATCATTGCGATCGTTGTGCGCGTGCTGATGGGCATCCTGTTTGATCGAGGTCTCGTCAGCAGGGGAGGCAGTTGCACCTTTATCGAGTGCTTTAAATGACTGATGCAACACTTCGCCGAAGCGCTCACCACCGCCGCTAGTACTGGCTTCTGCCCACGGTTCGGGATTAACGTCGACAGCGACGATCACTTCGATCATTCCGTTGGCGCGTGAATTCGACACGAAGAGCACGTCCTGACCGTATAGGGCAACCGCCTTTTCGGTGGCCCGTCGGAGATCTTTTGCGAGGATGCGTTTAAGTTCCATGTTTTTTCCTGTTGCGACTCGTCTGATTAGGACTTGGTCTGTGCTTCTACCGTGTAAATAACTTTGACTGCTTGATCATCGGGGATCTCGGTATACGAGAGCACCGTCATTTCTGGTATGCGGTGGCGAACCATCTTCGACAGCCATGGGCGAATCGAAGGGGCTACCACCAGTACAGCGGGATTACCATCGTCTTCGACGGTGTGGCCCGCTTCACGCAATGCGGCAAACAAACTTTCTGCGAGGCCTGGTTCAATCACTACCGATTGTCCGGGTGCGCCGTTCGACAGCACGTTGTGCAGTAGTTGCTCTAAATCGGGAGCCAGCGTCATCACTGGCAAGCTATCTTTCATATCCACCAGCTCTTGCACGATCATGCGACCGAGCTTGGGGCGTACGTAAGCGGTGAGTTGTTCTGGGTCTTGCGTTTTGCCAGCGACATCGGACAAGGTTTCAACAATGGTGCGCATGTCACGAATCGCGACACCTTCGGCGAGCAAATGCTGGAGCGTGCGAGTGATGACGCCCAAGGCCATCTTACCGGGAACGAGGTCTTCTACTAATTTAGGAGACTTAGCGGCTAATTTATCCAGCAGCTGTTGGGTTTCATCATGCGAGAGCAGTTCAGAAGCGCTATCGCGCAGTACTTTATTTAAATGGGTAGCAATTGCGGTGGCCGGATCAACCACGGTGTAACCGAGTGTGCGTGCATAGTCGCGCTGGGCCGGGTCAATCCATACCGCTTCTAAACCGAAGGCTGGTTCTTTAGTAGGTATACCTTCCAGCTCACCGTAGACTTTGCCAGGATTGATGGCGAGTTCACGACCGCTCTTGATTTCGCCGCGACCGCGCACCACACCATTTAATACGATGTGATAGACGTCGGGGTCGAGATTCAATGCATCACGAATACGCACGGGCTGAATCAGGAAGCCCAGTTCAGCCGAGAGTTTTTTGCGTACGCCTTTGACGCGTGGCATTAACTGCCCGCCAGTCTCAGGGTTTACTAAAGGTATGAGTCCATAGCCAATTTCCAGGCCGATCAAATCCACTTGATCAACGTCATCCCAGTCCAGTTCTTTAGGGGCATCGGGTTTATCGTCGGCAGCGGCTTGTTGTTCGGCTTCTTTTGAGAGCACATCCTCTTGATTTAACAGCATCACACCCAAACCCGCTGCGGCTAAGGCGAGCGTCAGGAACACCAGATGTGGCATGCCAGGCACCACACCCAAAATCGTCATGATGGTTGCGCCAATAAAGAGGGCAGTTGGGTTGGCCAATTGCGTCATGGCCTGTTCGGTCATGGTTTCCGCAGTGGTCACGCGAGTGACGATAATGGCGGTGGCCAGTGATAAGAATAGGGAAGGAATCTGGGCGACCAAGCCATCACCGATGGTCAGCAATACATACAGCTTGCCAGCTTCTGCGAATGACAGGTCGTGCTGACCGACACCAATTGCTAGGCCACCGATAACGTTAATTAGTAAAACCAACAAACCGGCCAGGGCATCGCCGGAGACAAATTTAGAGGCACCGTCCATGGAGCCGAAGAAGTCGGCTTCTTGCGAAATTTCATCGCGCCTTTTTTTGGCTTGTTCTTGGGTAATCGAGCCAGCATTCAAGTCGGCATCAATCGCCATCTGCTTACCGGGCATCGCATCCAGGGTGAAACGGGCGTTCACCTCGGAGACTCGGCCAGCACCCTTGGTGACCACCACGAAGTTGATGATCATCAGGATCACGAAAATAATAAAACCGACAACATAATTGCCGGCGATAACAAATTCTCCAAAGGCCGCTACCACCGCGCCAGCGGCGTGTTCGCCTTCATGGCCATTCACTAAAATGACTCGGGTCGACGCCACGTTCAGCGCTAGTCGCAACATCGTTGCAAAAAGAAGAACAGAGGGGAACGATGAAAAATCTAGCGGTTTTTTTGTGCCGATCGCGATCATGATTACGACCACGCTGACGAGAATATTAAAAGTAAAGAAAATATCCAGCAGCATGGGGTGCAAGGGCACTACCAGCATGGCCATGATCAGCAATACGAGGAAAGGAATGCCTAGGCCCGAGAATTCGAAGCCAGACAGACGCTGTCGGATTGTTGACATGGAAAGGGTGCTCATTACTATGCTTTGTTTAAAATTCTTTAAAAATCAATAAGTTAAAATTTTGGTCTATCAAATGCAAATTTCCTCGTGGAACTACTAAGCAATTGATGTGCCACCAATTCTTAGCCCTTTTCCGGCAAGATTTATTAGTGGCAGGCATGAATTTCATTGGATTCATAGTGAAAAAATTATCTTTTAACTATTTTTTAGCCGTTTTGTTGAGTTTCCGGTAGGCATTTCGTTAAAGAACCTGAAATGGCTGCCGATTAAGCGTGGGAGTAAAGGAATTTTTGCTCACCGTAAATGCTTCGGTAGAACGTGGTCTCGGTAGTCCAGTCAGGTTCTAGTGGTTGGTTTTTCGAGAAATAACTAGGTTTCGCAAGAAGCGTTCCGGGTGGGACGAATGCGATGACGACAAAAAGGGGTGATTCATGAACAAGATGTCCAAATGCACAATGGTTTCGCTGGTTGCGCTGATTTCAGCTTGCCAGACGTTTCCCTCGCTGGCGATAGCTGACAATGCGTCTGCTAAAGCTGAAACTAAACCAGTTGAGTCAGTCAAACCGGCTGAACCCAGGACGCCTGCAACTGAGGTTGCACGCTCCGAGCCTAAGGCAGAGTCCAAGGCATCAGCTGAACCTGTGAGCATGATTACGCCGATGATGGAGCGTCAGCAGACGATCCGTGCTACCGGCTACGCAGTTATCAGCACACAGAATCATAAAAATGCTTCGCAACAGCGCTTGATGGCTATTCGTGCTTCCAAGCTCGATGCCTATCGTGCGTTGACGGAACAGGTTTACGGTCAACAACTCGATGCGACAACGACTGTTGCTGAGATGATGGTGACGAGTGATACCTTCCGTACGCGTGTACAAGGCATCATCTATGGCGCGGTTCTCGAGTCGATCACACCGATTGGTGACGATACCTATGAGACCACCATGTCCTTGGATGGCCGTGTAGTTAATGATCTGCGCGTTCTGTACCTGAATCAGTTGGCTGCTCGTAGCCGCTAATCAGTACTGACACTAAAACGGTGACTATCATGCGTGCCTCTCGTTTTCTACCCTTGCTTTTGGCCTTGCCGCTGGCCGGTGCTTTGGTGTCTGCTTATGCAGGCGACACACCACTGCCTACCGACCCGCGCAAGCGTCTGGTAGCTCTGCAAAATGCACTCGTTAAGGCTGCGATGGATGGCCAGACACGCGTACATACTGCAGCCTGGGTAGATAACAATGGCAAGCTGCACGAGAACACTCGTATTAGTTCAGACATGAAAGTCAGTGGAGTGCGCGTGCTGAATTATCTTCAGGCAGAAGACGGCCCATCAGCCGCCATCATTGCCGAAGGCAAAGGTATTACGCCTTCAGAAGAAATTTGCCGCGCTAACCTTCAGCGTTACCGTCGTGAAGCTACGTTTGATGCTTCGCTGCGGATTGCCACTAGCGGAGCAGATCAATATGACTGGAAGAGGCTGCTTAATCAGGCTAAGTCCAAGTTGTTCGCCCGTGCAACGGCGGGCCGTAAATGGTCGCTGGCACCGACAACCTTGGTTCCGACCAATGCCTACGATCGTGCGTTAAGCGGAGCCATACCGGATATCGCTCCTTATCATATACAACTGGAATTATTGCCATCGGGTGCATTGGGTATTGAAGCTATACGTCCAGCCAACACGAAACCCGTGTTGCAAAAAGTGGTGAGTGCGACGCGTGATTTTTTCAGTGACGATGCACCACGTCGTACACCGGTACCTTTCGTTATGCGCTTGTCGGTGGTGGAGCGTAGTAGTCAGCGTTTATTGTGGCAAGAGGCTGTGCCACTGTTTTTCCCAGCAGCAGAACTGAGTACAACTAGCCAGCCATTACCGCCCGGTTTGTTGTCTGAACTCGACCGCGTGCTGGATAGTTGGCAAGATAAGATGGATACCGATTTTGGATGCAAACCACAGCAATTCAACGTGATGCCTGAAAGCGCCGTGAATGGTTGGGTAATCAATGGTGGACACACGGCTGGATTAGCTATCGGCGATCAGCTGTTGTTAATGAACCGTGAGTTTTTACCAGCACGAATTTTAGAACCCGATAGTGCGCAACATTTGGCATTAGTTGAGGTTGTCAGCGTGGATAACGGCAAAGCCATCATCAGAAAGCTTGCCGGCCCCAGAGACATCGCAAGATCCGGCGACTGGATCGCCACCCCCTTCTGAGAAATCTGGAGATAAAAAATGAACAAACTACGTATAAATGCACTTCTCGCTTGCCTGCTGTTGGCATTGGGTAGTTCGGCTTTGGCTGCTGATCCACCTAAGGAGCCAGCCAAGGATGCAAAAAAAGAAGAAGAGAAACCTGCTGAGCCGGATTTGCCTTCTAAACCGTTTCCAAAAAATGCAGTACCTAAGGCTTTCCTGCCTAAGAAGGACGAGCAAAAAGAAGCGGCTGCCAAGCCTGATGCAGGTCGTGATAACGCCGCTGAAAAAGCTGCTGATAAACAAGCTGAAAAACCAGCAGGCAAGGCGGATGACAAACACGGATCAGATAAAACGGCTGTCGTTAAATTCGACGGTGGTCATGATCAACCCGCGCCCGTCGCTGTTGCGCCTAAGCGTCGCAAGGTAGCACGTGCTCCTGCAGCTGCAACCGCACCCGCAGCTAACCCAGTGATACAGCAAGTCGCCGGTGAGAGCGTAAAAACAGCATCGGCTGACCGTGATGCGTATGTCGCTCAAAAAAATGATACGCTGGACAAGGTGATTGCTAAAACTTTCCCTAAGACGCCGTTTTCTATGGAAATCATGCGTGAGGCGTTTGTGCGTGCCAATCCGCAATTAAGACCACCTGTGAAAAACGTCAAGCTCAATGCAGGTCTGGTAGTGCAATTACCCGATGTGAATGTGATGCGCATGGTTGTTATGGGTGAGGGTGGTAGCGGTGCAACCATGGCGATGAGTGGCGATGTGCACTACGAGAAAAAGCAAAGCTTGTTTATACCTTCATCAACGGCTCCAGCTGCAGTCGCACCGGCAGTAGCGGTTCAACGACAAATCGCTATTCCGCCATTGCCAGTGAATGTTGCTAGCGCCGCTCCAACGCAAGAAGTCTCTGCCGAGGAAAAAAAGAAGTGGGTTCGTTTTCCATAATCGGATAGGTATCCTGACTTACTGACTTGCACCCCATCAGATGTCAGGTACTGAGCCGATCGCATCCTCGGGTCGCATACACCCGATTTCTGCAGAAATTCGCCCGCTGCAGCTGGAAGTTACGCAAGCCCGTGAAATGGGTTTGCGTGATGGACAGATTATCCAAGGCAGCATGGAATTACGCGGCGAGAGTTTAAAACTGCTGCTCAATGGGCAGCTGATCGATGTCCCTCCTGGTTTGCATTTTCGCCCCGGTGATCCTGTCTGGCTCAAAGCCCAATCCCGTCCAGGTGGATGGTGGCTACGACTCATTGATGCGCGCAGGGCAGCTGCGGAAATCCATCAATCGGGTGCAGGTCATCATGAGACTACCTCCGCCACTGAACTAGCTGCCACCCCTCTAACCCCATCGCGTTTGCAAGCCTTGTTGTTGCGCCCGCCGATGTCCCCCACATTAATGTCGCTCTTTGAGCCTAAAGAGATTGCGACCTTGTTGAAATCAGCGGGTGATAAGGAATTGATCCACCAATTTTTGCGCATGCGACTATCCATGAGCAGCCTCTCAGCGGGTGCTTTGCAAAATGCGGTACAGGGTTCGGGTTTATGGCTGGAATCTATGCTCGGCCGTGGACAAGCTTCTGCTGTGTTGGATGTAAAAACCTTATTGCGTCGTTTAATCCGTGTTTTAGGTGAGCGCGATTCGCCGTACAAGGCTAGCCTGCAAAGAGCGATCGACGATATTGAAGCGGCGCAGGTGGAGTCGTTATCAGCGCAGTCACGCGGTGAGCTGGCCTTTGCGTTGGTACTGCCTTTTGCTAATTCCAATCCGCTTGATATCGAATTTTTTCGCGCTTCACGTCGACGCAATCAAAAAGATGCACCACCATTTACAGTGACTATTCATACCGACCATCACGTGTTGGGAGAGCTGTGGTTGAAGATGTCATTCCTCGGCCGATCGCAGATCGATCTGTTGGTGTGGGCGATTAAGCCCGCGACGGCAGAGCGCGCTAGACAAAAAGTGAGTCAGTTGACTAATGCGTTACGCGAGTCGGGTTTGAGCCTAGGTCTTTTTCGAGTGTTTAATTCGGCGCGCCCTAGTGTGCCCACGGGATCGTCAGCACCGGGTGCGATGTTGGATGTGCAAGCATGAATCGCCCACCCGAACTCGAGCCATCTAAAGCGGATGAGCAAGCGCTGATACCCTTGTCAGCGTCTACCAGTCACTCTGTATCGTTAGCGATTATCGAAGAGGCACAGCGGCGCGGTACCGAGATCGGTACTGATCACGAATTACTTGCTTTGTTTTCTAGTATGGACGGGGAAGAGCAGATACCGCGTGAAGTCTATGTAGCGGTTGCCGCTGTATTAACCTGGGTGGATGGTTTGAAATAAAGCAGGTTGATTCAGGCTTCTTCGAAGCCGCGGCCTCCGCGCCTGCGAGAAATACGTCCCATCCGATCGTAGACTTCTACGGATGCTGTGGCATCACTGCCATGCAGAGTGAGCAGGGTGCTTTTGATGGCATCGAGTTTACGGACAATCAACACTTCATTACGGCGATGAAGTTCGCGACATTCATCAATCAGGTTTTTAAAACCATCCCATTCCGCCTCGTCTAAGCGGCTATGCTCAGTTCCAGCACCGGTTAGGGCGTGTAGGGTGTCGAAGATTTCCAGTTTGCGGATTTGCATGTGCTCGAACGCGTCCAAATCTTGGACTTTCAGCGCTTCAAATTCTTGTTCAAGGAGTTCTTGTAAGGCGAGGGCGTGCTGAACCGCGGCGACTAGCTCAGGGCTAGCGGCCGGCGGTAAAAGATCCTGTGCTGCGCTCTCTAAAGACATCAGCAGAGACATCGTTGGGTGTGTAAAGGCAGACGAATCAGCCGATCAAATTTTCCATCGCTACAAAGCTTTCAGCAATGTGGCGCGCATTGAGCGGGTAATTGCCTTGCTGGAGTGCCAGTTTGATCGAATCAACCTTGCTACGATCAAAAGCAGGCTCTGCCATTGCCTTTTTCGCAATGTCAGATAACTGCACCTGGTCCTCACGGGACACCGTGGGTTTGGCTTTGGCTGTTTCGGCCGCGTTTGCTTCGGGGCTGTCCACTGCCTTGCGCTTAGCTTTGTCTAAGGTGGCTTTGTCCAACGAAGGGCTGCCGCCAAATAGGCCTGATATGGGGTTGCTCATAGTTTTCTCTCACTTTCGGCTTAAATCCAACTTTTCCTGTCACAACGAATATCGGTACGGGCCAACAGAACTTTAGCCCTTTTTTGAATTTTTTTTATCAGCAAAAAAACAATTATCATAAATACAATAAATCATCGGCCTTTAAACACCTTTGGCAGCACCCTTGCCAGTGATGACACCTGAGAAGGTATGGCCAGATTCTGGGTTACGCAACTTAATTTGTTCATTGAGACGCCCATCCTGCAGAGCCTCCACTTTAACGCTGATCATAAATTCATTGGGTCTGCCTATAAAAAAGGTGACCAGATCGCCTTTTTTTACCATCAGCGCTGGGCGCATATCGCTGGTACGTATGGCTTCTCCGGCGCGGATAGGGCGTATCAGCTCCGATCCCTCCAAGCCAGAAAGATCAAATAGGTGGGTACGATTTATCTTTTCGGCATCTAATCGTTCCAGCTTGAGTAATTCGGGTTTGAGCACTTGACCCACGTTCAGATTGCCAGCGGCGACTACTACTTGTCGGTTTTCCGCGAGGTCCGTGGTTTGAATAATTTGGCCAGCCGCCACATTTTTACCTAAGCGGGTGCCTGGCGTAATTTCATTGGGTATCCAGACCGGAGAAGTGCCACCGGCTCCGGGGCCGAGATCTATCCGCTCGATCGCCGATTCCGTCATCAAGTCACCCGCTTTTAAAGCAAACTTTGCGCGAACAGCTTTTTGTCCTTTTTCCAGATCGTGCGCCATCACCGGTTGACCCTTGGCCAGTGGCCGTTTTAATTGGCGCCCGACTAAAGCTGATTTTTCGTTGAAACTTCCTGCGGCGGGTGCGGCCACCGTCTTGACATCCAAATCCGTATCTTTTATTGCCTGGCCGGGAGCGATATCGCGATTGGCCACCACCATTTCTAGTTGCTGCTGCTGAGTTAGGCTAATTTTCACAAAAATTTGCCATGCCGGTTTATTGCAGCGGGCGCGTACACTCTCTTTATTAACAAAGGGATAATCAAAACTAAAACTGCCGCCGCAGGGTTGCACCTGCACGCGGGGGTCGAGTGGGACCATTTTTACCTGATCAGCGCTAACCCCCGATTGACCTGCGACCCAATTCACCAACGCCGATTCCAGCGCCTCTTGGGTAGTCGCCGCCAAAGCCACCTGCGAGCCTGCTAACAGCAGGGCCGCCAGCAGTCTCAACAAGACTCTATATAGGAGTGGCTGGAGTCGCTGAATAGTCATCACAATTTGTATGTCAATTTGTTCATGGTACGGGCTTTGCTAAATCCTTTTCAACACGGTGTCAGGCTGTTGAACTTCCGACAGTCCCGACAAACAGAGCAAGAATGATTCCAGACCCAAATAGATGAGAGATCATGGAAATACGATCGAGAGTTAATGACCAGATAGGCGATATTGCCAAAGAGAGAACGCGCCATCGCGAGGCCGCGCCATCGACGTCTTTCCGTCAGGTGGTGGAGGAGGCTAATCGTGAAGCGACCGCTACAGTCAAGGTTCAGCGTGGCGATACCTTGGTTAGTCTGACACGTCATTTCTTAGGAGAGTCAGCGGCTCAATTAAATAAAGGGCAGATTTACGACCTGGCTAAAACACTCGCCAAAGAAAACGGCATTGCTAATCCAGACCGCATCATGCCGGGTCAGCAGATCAGTATGACGCCCATGTCGACATTGGCGGCACTCAAGCTAAGGCAGGGCACAGTTGAAGGAGTCCAGCTCAACACCGAATCGCCGCAGGTGAGTGCACCGGTGCTCGATAAAACCTTGGCGCGTGCGGTAACTAAAGGATACATGCAGGCCGAAGATCAGCGCGCGGTTCGCGACAAGATTTTGCAGCTTGCGACTACCCATGGTTTTACGCCCGATGATTTTGCGCGCACCACCTTGATGGAGTCGGATGGAATGAATCCGCGCGCATCGAATGGTAGCTGTCACGGCATTATTCAATTTTGCTCCGGTGGTAATCGAGGTGCTGCAAGTGCCGGCTATGCCGACAATCCTAAAGAGATACTCTCTTTATCTGTGATGGATCAGCTAGATTTAGTTGATAAATATTTTACGGATACCAAACTCAAAGATTTTGGTCCCGCTTCTTTGGACAATCTGTATTTAACGGTATTAACACCCAACGCACGTCATGAGCCGCGAGCGAACGTGCCATTGAATATTGTAGGTCGCCAGGCCGCTGCTTTGTATGAGGGGCGTGATCAGTCGGGTGTTATTACGCGTAATTCGCTGATCGCGGGTCTCAAGCAAAATGCGCGTGAACGTCTGGGTGAATTCTCGGTCGCGAAAGTAGAACGCAAAATGATGTGATGAAAAAAATGTAAGCGTGAAAGAAATAAAATTTTTGCGTTTGCTTTTTACTTATTAAGATTAGCGCGTCAATGTAATGACGGCTGACTTATGGCGGCAAGCTCTTGCCGCCTTCAACATGAAGTCGGGTAGTGACTTCATCCGGCGGCAAATGTTTGCCGCTTTTTCTCTCTGAAATGGTCGTATTTCCGCCAAAAAACGAACTGGCACGGCGCTTGCAATGGTCGGATCGACAGCTGGAAACTTGAACGAAATGTCGGCAATCCGGCTTAAGCGATTCCAGCACCAAGTAGGGAGAGACATTATGGATTTATTGAATAACGCATTAGGCATACACGACAAAGCGCTGCGCGTGCGAAATCAGCGCATGGAGCTGCTTGCTCGAAATATCGCCAATGAAGACACGCCGCATTTCAAAGCGCGTGAACTCGATTTCAAAACCGTGATGGCGAAATTTGAACCCGCAGAACCCATGGCGGCTACCAATCAAACACATTTTGATTATGGCGATGACAAGTTAGATGACGATGGATTGCGCTATCGCGTTCCATTTAATGCTTCGGCTGATGGCAACACCGTAGAGATCACCGTTGAACAGGCCAAGTACGGTAAAGCAGCCGCTGATTATCAAGCGACACTGACCTTTCTTGAAAATCGCGTTAACAGTATTCGCAAAGCATTGAGAGGGGATTAATAAATCATGCCCATGTCCATAGATAACATTTTCGGTATTGGCGGCACTGCGCTACATGCGCAGATGATCCGTATGAATACCACAGCATCGAATCTGGCTAACGCCGGCACGACTGCTGCCACCGAACAAGAAGCGTATCGCGGTAAGCGCACCATCTTCAAAGCATTGATGGACGATCAGATGACCAACGCGGGCTCACCCTATGTGGGTGGCGTGAAGGTCGACAAAATTGTTGATGACACCAAGCCAGTGCCGCGTGTCTATGACCCCGGTAATCCACTGGCAGATGGCGATGGTTTTGTGTTTCAGGCGAATGTGAATGAAGTGACAGAAATGGTCGACATGATGGCGGCCTCGCGTTCGTATCAGAACAACGTCGAAGTTGTAAACACTGCACGCGAGTTGATGATGCGCTCGCTTGAAATTATTAAAGCCTAAGGACGATTGATATGGCCTCTACCGTAACCGGCGCAGCGCAAAGTACCTCGACCTATACCTTACCGTCGAATATCAAGACGACTGCTCAAGCAAAGACTGAGGCAGAACAAAAAGCCTTGACGAGTGATGGCGGTGCGATGGGTCAGACCGCATTTTTGACTTTATTTACGACGCAGCTCAAAAGTCAAAATCCGCTCGACCCTATGAATAACGAAGCCTTTGTGGCGCAGTTGGCGCAGTTCTCGCAGTTGGAAGCGACCACCAAAATGTCTGACAACGTTCAGAATTTAGTCTCTTCCATGTCGAACGATCGCATGAGTTCAGCGAGTGGCTTAATCGGTAAAAAAGTCGCTATCCCAGATGGCAAAGCCATACTCACTAATGTACAACCTGTCGACGGCGTTATTAAGCTAGATAAAGATGTTGACAGTATTTCACTCAAAGTATTTGCTCAGGACGGATCCTTAGTTCGTACCGGTGAAGTGGCAGCGCAGAAGAAAGGCGATTTCCATTTTTCATGGGACGGAAAAGATAGTAACGGTGCTGCGGTTGCTGATGGCGTGTATCGCGTCAGTGCCACCGTGACTAGTTTCGGAAAATCTAGCAAGGCCACAGTGACCACGATGGCACCTGTACGCACAGTCACCACCGATGCCACTACCGGCGATATGCAAGTTGAATTCGATGATGGTTCAACCCAAAGCATGTCGCAAATTAAACGCGTTGGTCTGTAAACAAACACTAGCTCACCAGTAATTCAGGAGAAAAACACATGTCTTTTTATACCGCTCTGACAGGTCTGCAAGCTGCAACTGCACAGTTGTCTGTGACCAGTAATAACATCGCCAACGTGGGTACCACCGGTTTTAAGCGTTCACGCGCTGACTTTGGTGACATCTTTGCGACATCGCCTCTGCAGAAGGCATCTGCCACCGTCGGTCAGGGTGTGGCGATTAAACAAATCACTCAGGAATTCAGCCAGGGAAATATTCAATTCTCGGCGAACTCCCTTGATATCGCGATTACCGGTGATGGTTTCTTTCCTCTGAAATCAGCTGATGGTTTGCAAGATATTTACACACGTAACGGTACCTTCTTGTTGGATGATTCCTTCAATGTGGTGAATGCGGCGGGGCAGTCCTTAATCGCAGCGGGCGTTGACTCCTCTGGTAAAGCGGATTTGGATAATCTCTCCAAATTGAATATTCCGCGTAAGACCACTGGCGATGCGGTTGAAACTTCAGCGATTACGCTGGGCCTAAATTTCCCCGCTGACGCAGAAGTGATTACTAAGCCGTTTGATAAGAACGATCCTACAACGTATAACAAAACGACCGCCGTTACCGTGTACGACGCAGGTGGTAACGATTACCTAGCGACAGTTTATTACGCTAAAACGCAGGTGGCGAATACAGCTGACCCTAGCAGTAAATGGCAAACCTATGTGTATATCGGTGAGACTAGGTTGCAGGAAAATCTGATTCAAGCCAATACCAGTGGCGATAAATTGTATGTGAATAAATATGGACAGACTCTGCCAGAAAGTAAGATCCCACCGGAGAATATTGCGCGTGGAATTACAAAACTGGTTCATTTGGATGATTTGAAAAGTCCGATTGATTCCACACCAGCAGCATTGTCGGGTCAGCAAATCGATACAACAACTAACACTAATTACAAGAGTGGTCTGAATGTTCATACCACCTTGCAAACCCAGACGTTGGCAAATGTGGGTGGGCAGACACAGGTTATAAACGCGGCCAGCTTAGTTGGAACAGTAGGCGCATTGCAATTAACATTACCTGCATTGTCGGGTACGGCTGCACAGACGCCGATTACGGTCGCACTGGCGCCCTTAGAATTGGCGGGTACCGAAACCAAACTAGATATTGCCAGCTTGATTGCCAGCTCGATTGCAGCTGACGACGCATTTAAACCGATAGGTGGCTACCCAGGGCGTAGCGTGACGGATAACGGTGATGGCACTGTGTCGATTACCTTTTCTAAAGCGGATGAAGCTGTGTTTAACACGGCCGTAGCGGCTGATCCAGCCTATAGTGCCTTAATCGTTAGCGCGCCAACGTCTATAGATCCATTAGTGCCAACCGTTTTACAGAAATATTCAGCCGATTCCATCGCGTTTGAGTTGAATATTGATGGCGCGAATGCTCCAAAAATGATCGATTTAACGTACTTAAATGACGAGGCGATCACTAAAAATTTCACCGGTGTTGATATTGCTAGAGAAATTACGAATCAAATAAATAAATCATATGGCGATGAACGCTTATTTGATTTTACCCAAGGTGATCTGGTTGGTTTGGATTTAACCAAAGCGCAAAATACCGGTACCTTGATGAAATTAAAACTCATCAATCCATCGATTGAAGCTGATCCGGGTGCTGAGTTAACGATTCAATTTGGTCAGGTTGACCCAAGCCTTGATCCTGCCGCTGTACCAGCACCGGCTGGCAGTGAAGCGGGCTTGGGAACGGACGGTATTTTTTATTTTACTGATTTAAGTAAAGTCACTCGTGAAGATGCCTTGGCAGCGATACAAACGATTGTTGCAGCGAATGGCAGTAGCGGCACGCCAGGCAGTGATCGCTTTGCAGGCCTAGATGTTGATTATAACGCCCAGCTACAAACCTTTACCTTTAAAAATGGCAGCGCAACTAATTTAGAAATTTATGCCAGTGCACCAAATCTCGCCATTAAAGGTTTGATGGGATTGACGTCGACAGAAACACTCGTCAATTCATCAACGGGTGGTTTCGGTGCCAAAATTATTCCAAACGGTAATTTGATTAATCCAACCGTCGAGCAGCGCTACGGCACCGTGGTGTCGTTTGATGAGGCTACTCGTCGCTTTACGATTTCATCGGGTAGCACCGGTGATACTTCCAGCATCGAAATCGCGAGTGCCTCGGCGAATGCCTACAATCTTTTTGGTTTCGTGAATGATGAAATTGCGACGTCAGCTATTCCATTTCGCGGTGTGATATCTGAGCCTGCAGTACTAACAGGTGGCACGATTGGTCTAAATTTGGAAAATAAATTTCGAGTCGATGCAACAAATAATCAATTTGTGGTGACAGTAGATAACGTCACCGGCTTGATTGAGATGCCGCCTAAAGCGGACTACACGATTGAAGGCTTCCGTCAGGAATTAGAAAATCGTATCAATGCATTGGCGGATAACTTTGGCCGAACTGTCAATGGAGTGAAAGTCGAAGTCATGGCCGCCGATAACGGCACCAAGCATTTCAAAATTTCTACAGGTACGACAGGCAATAACTCCTTCCTTAAAGTCAGCGGTAACAGTATTTGGGGCTTGGATGGTCTCGAGAGCGTTCGCGGCAAAACGAATGTTTGGCAAGAGCCTAAGCAAGCGAAAAATGAGGATGGCTTTCCACTGTATGTCAGTCGCGATGGACAAGAAACGACTGATCCGGGTGATTTCTCTGAAGATGAAACACGTGATCTGTGGTCGCCCGTCTTTTATGACAATGGTGAACTCTCGTTTAATAACAGGGGTGACTTGATATCTCCAAATGAAGCGATTGATTTCAAAAGTACGACTATCGGTACATCCGGTGCAACGCTGAAATTCTCGATCGATTATGGTGTGTCGACTCAATATTCATCACCGTTTTCTATCAAGAAGCAAGATCAAAATGGACGTCCTGAAGGCGATCTGATTGGTGTAGATATTTCTGACAATGGTCTTGTGAATGCAAGTTATTCGAATGGCACAACCAAGTCATTAGCTAAAATTATTTTGGCAAACTTCGCAGCAGCTACAGGTTTACGCCAAATTGGTGATGCTAGTTTTTACGCGACGTCTAAATCAGGTGATGCGAAATACGGCGAGGCCGGTGCAGCGGGTTTTGGCACGATTCGTGCTGGTGCTCGTGAGCGTGCCAACGTGGATTTGACGAATGAGCTAGTGGAATTGATTACAGCACAGCGTAACTTCCAGGCAAATGCTAAAGCGATTGAGACAAATAACACATTGACCCAAGCCATCATCAATATCCGAGGCTAAGTTGTTTGTTTATTTGACTCTTTATTTGACTGTTTATTGACACACTAGAGAAACCGACATGGATCGTTTTGCCTTTACCTCGATGTCTTCCATTAATGAGCGTCGCGTTTTACGCGAGCAGCTCAATAATGAATTGGCGAACGTATCGACGGTCGGTTTTAAGAAGAGCTATGAAAACGCCATGATCGCCGTGAAGGCAGAAGGCGACGGTTGGGATTCACGTATCCAGCCATTTATCGAAAAATATAATGCGGTCAATCTTGATCAGGGCCACTTGATGGTGACGGGTCAAAAACTCGACATTGCGTTAGTCGACAAAGCGGTGCTGGGCGTGCAAGCAAAAAACGGCGAGCTGGCATTTACCCGTCGTGGCGATTTACGTTTGAATGCACAAGGCGTTTTGGAAACCGGTTCGAATAATGTCGTGCTGTCAGATCAAGGTAATCCAATCACTATCCCACCGGGTTTGGATTTATCGATTACTAAAGATGGCGATATTTTTGCGCGTGACCCACAACAGCCACCTGAGACGCCAGCTGTTTTGATTGCCCGGATGATGACGCGCGATGCGAGCCAAATTACGCTGCAGCGCAGAGAAGACACCTTGTACACGCCGCATATTCAGTTTCGCACACCGAATGGCGATTTCGCCAGTGGACCTGTGCAGCCGCAAATTGTTCCAGGAGCTTTGGAAGCCAGTAATGTGAATCCGGTAACGGCGATGGTGAAGTTAATTGATTTTTCGCGTTCATTTGAGACGCAGATTCGTACGATCAAAGAAGCTAAGTCATTAGACGAGGCGGGTGCCAGCATGCTGAGGGCACGTTGATTTTAGAAGTTAGTAGCACGATAAAGAATACATAAAGAGAGGAACACATGGACGCTTCAATGTGGGTAGCCAAAACGGGTCTGGATGCACAGCAGACCCGACTGAACGTCATCTCAAACAACTTAGCCAACGTGAATACGACAGGCTTCAAACGTGATCGCGCAATGTTTGAAGATCTGCTGTATCAAAACATACGTCAGGCAGGTGGACAAACATCGCTCACCACGCAAGCGCCTACAGGCCTGATGCAGGGTACCGGTACACGGATTATTGCGACTGAAAAGATTCACGCTCAGGGTAATATGATAAATACCCAGAACGCATTGGATATTGCGATTAATGGCGAAGGTTTTTTCCAGATAACGCAAGCTGATGGTACGACCGCCTACTCGCGTGATGGTTCGTTCAAACTTTCTAGCACCGGTCAATTGGTGACCTCGACCGGTCAACCGCTGGCACCAGCGATTGTTATTCCAGCCAACGCATCATCGATCACGATTGGTGAAGACGGTATCGTGAGCGTGGAATTATTTGCGGGTGGTGGTGCACAGCAGTTAGGTCAAATTCAAACAGCGCGGTTTATTAATCCACCCGGACTCACACCCTTAGGTGGCAATCTCTACAAAGAAACGGTTGCCAGTGGTGCGCCTCAGTTACTTAACCCAGGTACGCAAGCAGCCGGCACGCTGCGTCAGGGCATGCTGGAATCATCTAACGTCAACGTAGTGGAAGAAATGGTCAATATGATCGAGACACAACGTGCGTATGAAATTAACTCGAAGGCGATCTCAGCAGCCGATGGCATGTTGCGCTTCTTAAATAACAATCTCTAATCGGGACTCTGATGAAAATGCTTAAATCGTGCGCGATTCTTGCGCCATTGACTGCGGCACTCATGTTGAGTGCGTGCTCGGGTCCTATGCCCATGGCGCACTCGAATCAATTTTCACCCGTGCAGCCTTTGCCGCGTGAATCAGTCAAGCAAAACACCGGCGCCATTTTTGCCGCGGATAGTACTGATATGTGGCAGGCCAAGCGCCGTGACTATCGCGTCGGGGACATTATCACCGTCTTATTAAATGAATCGACACAAGCCGCAAGAACTTTAAATAATGAAACCAGTCGTGAAGCGACGACGGATGTTGTACCTAACGGTCTCACCAATCGTTTGTCTGGTTTGAACAGTGTATTAGGTGGATTAAAAACGGATGGCGGGAAAACTACCAATGTAGGTAAGGGCACGGCAGATCAACAAGCATCATTAACAGGTTCGATCGCAGCAACCGTGGTGGAAGTCCAAGGGAATGGCAATTTGGTGATTCGCGGTGAAAAACAATTATCGATGTCTGAAGGTGGTGAAGTGATTCAAGTGTCAGGCGTGATTCGCCCTGATGATGTAAGCGCTATTAGTACCGTGCAATCACGTCGTCTTGCCAATGCACAAATTGCGTATCGTGCTGCGGGTGATTTGGCGAATGCGACTCGTGCCGGTTGGGGTACTAGCGCCATCTGGAAATACTGGCCCTTCTAATCATGCGAAAGTCAATTATGAAAAATCGTTTTATTCAACACTGTGCCGGCACACTGATGCTGGCGTTAGCGTTTGTTCAACCCGCGCAAGCTGATCGCGTAAAGGACTTAGCATCTGTTGCCGCCGTGCGTAGCAATCAGTTAGTGGGTTATGGCATTGTGGTGGGCTTGCAAGGTACCGGTGATGGTGCGCAGGTCGCTTTCACAGTGCAAACCGTTCGTTCTATGTTGGTTAAGATGGGTGTGGGTCTGGATGGTCCGCTGTCTGACTTTGAACGAGCAGCTGCAGCTGCCGGTCGTATGGATGTACAAAACGTCGCTGCGGTAATGGTGACAGCTGAATTACCTGGCATGTCTAAGCCAGGTCAGCGTATCGATATCAATGTCGGTACTTTGGGTAAGGCTAGCAGTTTGCGTGGTGGTACATTGATTCTCACTAGTTTACGTGGTGTTGATGGCGAAGTGTATGCCCTAGCTCAGGGTTTGGTCACAACAACCGGTATCGATGCTAGTGCAGCAGGTTCCAAAGTATCGATTGGCGTACCAACATCAGCTCGCATTCCGAATGGTGCGACGGTCGAACGTATTGTCGAGACACCTTTCGATAAATCTGAATTCGTAGTGATGAATGTACGTGATCAAGATTTCACGACCACCACTGCAATTGTCAATGTCGTAAACAAAACATTTGGCGAAGATACTGCTAAAGCTTTGGACGGTGTGTCACTTTCTGTTCGCGCTCCTGTCGATATGTCAAAGCGGGTAGCGTTCATGAGCATGATTGAAAATCTCGATGTCATTCCAGGTGAGGCTGCGGCTAAGGTAGTCGTGAACTCACGAACCGGCACCGTCGTTATCAGTCGCAATGTCAAAGTCACCGCTGCTGCGGTTTCACACGGCACAATTTCTGTCGCTATTGCGGCCACGAATGAGGTGAGTCAACCGAATGCGTTCGCTCCCGGTCAGGCAGCGGCAGTACAGAACGCAAATGTGGCCGTTAACGAACCGAACAAACCGATGTTCCTGTTCCAAGCGGGTGTGGATTTGCGTCAAATTGTGGATGCGATCAATCAAGTGGGTGCAACACCGTCCGCATTGATTGCCATTTTAGAAGCCTTAAAGAGCTCGGGAAGTTTGCGTGCTGAATTAGTCGTGATCTAACGCTGAGCTAAGAAAGTATTACGAGAGCATTACGATGAGTGATTTCGACCTTCCTAAATCGACGCTAGACTTTGCTGGTATGGGCGCCTTGCGCGGCCAGGCGCAGCGACGCGAAGAAAAAGCGACGCGTGAGACGGCGACGCAGTTTGAGGCGATGTTCATTCAGATGATGCTCAAGTCTATGCGTGAGGCCACCGATAAGGAAGGTCTCATGACGTCGGATCATGAGGAAGCATTTCAAGAGATGTACGACCGTGAGCTCTCGGTACAACTTGCAAAGCGTAATACCTTGGGTGTGGCTGACATGCTGGTTAAAAGTATAGACCGCAGTAAAGAAGCTGGCGCGGCTTACAAAGCCAAAGCTGAGCCAATGACCATCAAGCCCGAGCAAGAAGCACTGCCATTAAGTGGCCCAAAGGCGATCGAACTGGTGCGCCCTGAAAAATTTAATGTCAAGCCACGGTCCGTGACCCCAGTAACTGATGCGGGAGTTGAATAATGAGTGATCTGCTTGGAATTAGTAGTAATGCAGTGATGGCATATCAGCGTGCGTTGGGTACGGTCAGCAATAATATTGCTAACGTGAATACTGAGGGCTATGTACGTCAGGAATCCGAACTCGCTGAAGCAGCGCCTCGCAAAATGGGTACCGTGTATATCGGTACCGGCGTTCGCTTTGATGGTATCAAGCGCGCTTATGATGAATTTCTAGAGAAAAATCTACGTAACACCACTAGTGAATTAAATACTCAACAGCCCATGGTTGACTTTGCTAATCGCATTGTCGATCTAATGGGTAGTGATACGGTGGGTTTACCACCAGCGTTAGATAAATTTTTTGCGACAGCGCAGCAATTATCGACTGATCCAGCATCGACCGTATTGCGTGCTCAATTTTTGAGAGATGCTGATGGCTTAGCCGGTCGCTTCCGCGAGTTGTCATCACAAATGACAACGCTTGATACCGAGACTCGCGCATCTACCAATCAAACCATTGAGCAGATCAATACACTGACCTCGCAAATTGCCTTGGTGAATAAACAGCTAGGTCGAGAAGTATCTATTGAACGTCAATCACCGCAATTGTTAGATCAGCGCGACCTATTACTTAAAAATCTGTCCAAGTTGGTTCAGCTTAATGTCACCACAGCAGAGAATGGAACAGTCAATATCAGCTTGACCAATAATGGCAAGGTGGGCGTTGTAGTTAATGGTCAAAAAGCGTTTGAATTAGGTGCTAAGTTTGATGAACAAGATTTGGGTCGAGTGGCGATTGTCTTGGATCCTTATGGAACCAAAGAGACGATTCCTGGCATAGGCAATGGACAGCTCGGAGGATTGCTCACATTCCGTGAACAAATGCTTCAGCCAACGATGGCGCAGTTAGATTTTCTGGCTAAAACCGTCGTTGATCAAGTCAATGCTATTCATACCAACGGTATTGATCTGAGTGGCAATGTAGGTACGGATCTTTTCAAAATCGATGCGACCTCCACCACAGATGAGCTTTCGGGTGAAGTCATTACCATTGACCGAGCATCTGCTGGTATCAGCTTGGCGATTGATGATCCCGCAAAGGTGTCTGCGGCCGCTTTATTTCGTGTCATTGAAAACGATCTAAACCTTTCAAATGCTGACGCGACGTTGAGTTACGCAGCTAATTTCGCGAACCCTACCGTTGTACCCTCAATCGCCACGATTATTAAAAACAATCCCGATCCAAGTTCGGGTGTTAACGCGCCGCAAGGCAAGCTGTTGGGACAAATACCGCTGGGTAGCAATAACTGGAATCTGTATTTGGATGGTGCGACCAATAATCAGCAGTTACAAATTTTTACACGTGATGGGCGTCAATTAGTCGGTGCGCCACTAACCGATGCAACCGAAGCAGATTTGCTAGTCACAGAAAAAAATGGATTTTTCAAAGGATCGACGTATTCAACGCACTACTTAAATCAATCAGGTGATACCGGCTATAAGCAGTTGAATGTCTTTTATGGTTTGCAAGCTAAGCCGATTGAACATTTCGCACAAGAGACCCAATTCACCACCGAGCATGATGTACTGCCGTCGGTTCGTACCTGGGTAGAGAACTATGGCCAAGCCGTGGATGGTCAAGTAGAGGCTATAGCCGCCAATACCTTGACGATTAATGGCAAGCCACTTCCGCAATTATTAGCTACTGCACCGTCGCGCACCATACAAGCGAGTGATGTTGCCAATTGGTTGAACCGTGCCAGCATCGGTATGGTGCCAACGGTATCGGTGAATGCCTTGACTACGGTCACCACGGATGTCGTCGATCCAACGCTGGGTATGTACGTGAACGGCGTAGCGGTTCCTGCTGATCCTACACGCGCCACCTTAGCTGACTTGGCTAGTTATATTAATAATTCAATAGGTAGCTTAGCCAATGTTGAGGCCGTCGTAAAAGATAGGCAGCTAGTGCTGAGTAATGCGAGCGGTTATGGTGGGCGCGATATTTTTGTCGGTCAAATGGATGAGGACGGCAAGATCCTCAACGAGCAGACTTACAAAGGCATACTGAATTTTTCTCAAGCTGGAAACATCACCATTGGTTACGGACCAAAGGGCAAGTTGGGTGATATGGAGGTGCTGGGTAAACCGATGGGGAATTATTTCACTGCGATCAAGCCGCTTGAATATACCTCGGCCGAGATTTCTGGTGAAGTCATACCGTCGAATGTCGATAGCATTATGGGTGATGCGATTACGATTAATGGCAAAGCGCTGGGGCCTTTAGATCTCGGTCGTTCGCTGCAAGCATCGGACATGACGTCATGGATTAATAGTGTCGGCAGTACCTTCGATCCGCCAGTCGTTGCAACGGCCAGAACAGAAATTATCGTAGCGCGTGATCAGTTCAAAGATAATCTCTCGACCGGTAATCTCTCACTCAATGGTGTCAGCATTCTAGGTACTGGCGTTGGCGGTAGTTATCTGAATGCGTCTGATTTGGTAACAGCCATTAACTTAGCTGAGACAGGAAATGTCACAACCACGACGACTAAGCTGGACTTAAATCGGCCTCTGGATATCAATGGTGTACATATCGTGGGTAATAATTCCGATGGGACGTTTAGTTCTGACTCTGATCTTTTGGAGGCGATCAATCGTCACACGAGCGATACGGGTGTTATCGCTACTCAAGATGGAGCTGCCATCACGCTCAAACATCTTATTGGTGGCGACATCGTGGTGGGTCCTTCAGTCGGTGTAGTGACTACCACTGCGGCCCGTCTTAATTTGACGCAGCCGCTGGATATCAATGGCGTGACCATCACGGGCAGTAATGCCGATGGTAGCTTCGCTTCAACCTCTGATCTTATAAAAGCAATTAACGACCAGACCAGTGCGACGGGCGTTAGCGTCACCCAAACTATAGACGACATCGTTCTCAAAAACACGACCGGTATCAGTATCAAGATTGGTCCTACATCAAGCGCGAATGCCTTAGGTGTAAAAGATGGTGCCTATACCAATAAAAATGCCTTGGGTGTAACCGATGGTACGTATTCAAAAGTTAAGGCTGAGCTGGGAACAGACAAATCAATCACTATTTCTAATCAGAGTGGTGCAGACATAAAAGTTGGCTCCCTGTTTGGCGGCAATGTACTTGGAGTTGGCAATGGTCCTTATCGAGGCGCGTTGAGTTTGGAAAGTGTGGGTGCGATTCAAGTTGGCTTTGGTCAAATGGGTGACCCCGCCGAATTAGCCAAGCTGGGTTTACGTACTGGCGCCTATATCGATGGCGCTGCGCCGGAAGATTTATTGGTGTTCGTAACCGGCGATGGTAGTGGCACGGTGGCGGGTAAATTTGATGCATCCATGAAGGATCCAGCATCCTTAAATGCCGATCGTATTTCCACATTGCGGGCACAAAATTTCGATGTCAAGTTTACCTCAGACACTCGCTATCAAATCACTTGGACAAATCCGCAAAATAAACTCACGACGATTTTAGCGGAGCGTGATTACGATGCGAAGCAAGGTATTGAGTATCAAGGTCTGAAGTTCACATTGAACAAGCCACCGATGTCTGGCGATTCCTTCCGTATGGATGGTGACCATGATGGCACAGGAAATAATCAGGTCATGCTAGAGATGATTGCTCTGAAAAGCAAAAAAATCATAGGCGGACCGAATGGCAGCACGATTTCAGAAAGCTATTCGGAAACCGTCGGCAAGGCAGGTAATTTTTCTAATCAGGCGACGATTGCTCAAACAGCACTTCAAGTAGTGAATGAGCATGCGATTGAAGCACGCGATAAAATTTCGGGTGTGTCGTTAGACAGTGAGGCAGCTGATTTAATTCGCTTTCAGCAAGCGTATCAAGCCTCTGCAAAAGCGATGCAGACTGCCAGCACCTTGTTTGATTCTATTTTACAAATACGTTGATGATGTTGAAATAGCGAGGAAACCTAAGTATGCAAATTTCTACGAATCTAATGTTTGACCGTGCGATTGCGCAAATGGGTGTCACCCAAGATCGCCTGTCTAAAACTCAGACGCAACTCTCAACGACTAAGCAAATCAATAAGCCTAGCGATGCGCCAGATCAGGCTGCGACGATTACACGGCTTAAATCAGCGATTGATCGCCAGAATGCCTATGTGTCGACGATTAATTCCGTTAAAGACAAGCTGTCTCAGCAAGAAACAGCGGCGAGCAATGCCACCGATGTGTTGACTCGATTAAAAGAGTTGACGATTCAAGCCGCCAATGACACCTATTCGGGTGTTG
>JAIPCX010000047.1 GCA_021737945.1 Polynucleobacter sp. | reverse complement strand
ACTCGACGCCAGCACAGAAATGGCTAGGATAAGCAGCGCGTTATCGGCAAGCGACGAAAAAAACTGCGCTGCCATGATGGTGTAGAAACCGCGATTCATTCAGAAAAATTCAGCCAGAGTATGACGACAGGCGGTCTTTACGGTACTGTCAGTTGAACGAAACTTTGTGCGAACATTTAATCACACCAGCGATTGCATTCCATGGTTGTTGAGTACGGTTGCCAGGCCGTAGAGCTCGGTATCAGTCGGCTTATATCCGCCTTTGACCAACGACTTTATACCATGAAATCTGCGCTCTAAGCCGAGTAAGCCACTTTGCTAGCCGGGTGTCCGGTAAAATGCGGGGCTACACGTTGACCACTTTTACCTGATTCTCGATGCCCCGACCAATTGTCGCTACCACCAACGTCACGGCCATGCAATCTAACCTGGCCATTGCTCGCTCAACGATACCGGGCGCTAAAATTTGGGCTGTGGTAAAGGCCGATGCCTATGGCCATGGGCTTGAGAATGGATTACGCGGTTTTGCTGCGGCTGATGGGCTCTCGTTGATTGAATATGATCGTGCCGTGCGGCTGCGCGATTTGGGCTGGACTAAGCCCATCATGATGATGCAGGGGATGTTTGAGTCGGCTGATCTCGACCTGATTAGTCAGTATGACCTTCAGCCTGTAGTGCATAACCTTGAGCAGTTGGAGATGTTGTCTAAGGCACGTCTCATTTCCCCCATTCATGTGCATTTAAAAATCAATACGGGCATGAATCGTTTAGGGTTTTTACCCGAACAAACTCGTGATGCGTATGCGCGCCTGCAGGCAATGCCAGCAGTAGGAAAAATATCTCTGATTACGCATTTTGCCAATGCAGACACTCAGTCCGTGTCGCCCGACGTTGCGACACAAATCGCTGCATTTCAACGAGCCACTTCGACTATTCAAGCCGAAAACAGTTTGTCGAACTCGCCAGCGATTTTGATTCATCCTGAAATCAAGGGCGATTGGATCAGGCCGGGTGTGATGCTGTATGGTGGTTCGCCTGGTGGCGGTGATGCCGCATCCTTTGGACTCAAAGCCGCCATGACACTGAGTAGTCAAGTCATTGCCGTGCAGTCTATTCGTGCGGGAGATTCGGTCGGGTATGGCAGCTTGTTTAGAGCTGAACGCGATATGCGCATTGGTATCGTCGCCTGTGGTTATGCCGATGGCTATCCACGCCATGCCAGCACCGGTGCGCCAGTGTTGGTCGATGGCATTCGTACCCAGCTGTTGGGGCGAGTCTCGATGGATATGTTGAACGTTGATCTGTCATCTGTTCCGAATGCTCATGTGGGCAGTGACGTGACTTTGTGGGGTGATGATTTGCCTATCGATGAAGTCGCCGCGGCAGCAGGAACTATTGGTTATGAGCTCATGTGCGCCATTACGCCACGCGTGCAACGACAAGTACGACTATAAAGAGCGCTATGGCCAAGTCAAAAACGCATTACAGCTGCACCGAATGTGGTGGGGTTAGTAACAAATGGGTAGGCCAATGTCCTGCCTGTGAGCGCTGGAACACCTTGGTTGAATCTGTCGTTGAATCTTCCGTTAATCGTTTTTCTTCCGCTCAGGGTTTAGTCAAAGGTGCGCCGGTCATGCGTCTGGCGGATATTGAAGCGATCGATGTGCCACGCTTTGGTACGGGAATTGATGAGTTTGATCGGGTACTCGGTGGTGGCTTAGTCGCCGGTGGAGTGGTTTTGATTGGTGGTGACCCGGGTATCGGTAAATCGACCTTGCTGTTGCAGGCCTTGGCGAATCTTTCGAAGTTTAAACGTGCTCTGTATGTGAGTGGTGAAGAGTCGGGTGCTCAAGTGGCTTTGCGTGCGCGCAGGCTGGTGATTGATGCTGAAAATCTTCAATTACAGGCCGAGATACAGCTGGAAAAAATTCTATCCACACTGGCGGAAGAAAAGCCCGATGTGGCCGTCATTGACTCCATACAGACTGTCTATTCGGATGCTCTCAGTTCTGCTCCCGGATCCGTGGCGCAAGTGCGGGAGTGCGCGGCGCAACTCACGCGTGTAGCCAAACAATCGGGCATCACTATTATTTTGGTGGGTCATGTCACCAAAGAAGGTACGTTGGCCGGGCCGCGTGTGCTGGAACATATCGTTGACACGGTACTTTACTTTGAAGGTGATACGCATTCTAGTTTTCGATTAGTGCGTGCGTTTAAAAATCGTTTTGGCGCCGTCAATGAACTCGGTGTGTTTGCAATGACTGACAAAGGCCTGAAAGGAGTATCCAATCCCTCTGCCTTATTTTTGTCTCAGCATGACACTCAAGTGCCGGGTTCATGCGTAATGGTGACGCAAGAGGGAACACGCCCTTTGCTAGTTGAAATACAAGCCTTGGTCGATGCATCGCATGTGCCGAATGCGCGTCGTTTGACCGTGGGGCTAGAGCAAAATCGTTTAGCCATGTTGCTAGCGGTTTTGCACAAACATGCGGGAGTCGCAGCATTTGATCAAGATGTTTTTATTAATGCCGTGGGCGGGGTGAAAATTACCGAGCCTGCAGCTGATCTTCCGGTGCTGTTGGCGATTCAATCGTCTATGCGCAATAAGCCTTTACCGCGCGGTTTGGTGGCTTTTGGTGAAGTCGGTTTGGCTGGTGAAATACGGCCAGCGCCGCGCGGTCAAGAGCGTCTGCGTGAAGCAGCGAAATTAGGTTTTTCGATTGCCTTGGTGCCGAAAGCTAATTTGCCCAAGCAAAAAATTGAAGGGCTTCAAGTGATCGGTGTTGAACGTATTGATCAGGCGATGAATCAAGTTCGGGAAATGCAGTAAATTCACTGTAGTAGATTTGCTGCTAGTGGTTTACTGCAGCGCCAGTGACGCTGCTTTAAGGCCACTTTGCACCGCGCCTTCAATCGTGGCCGGATAATCGCCCGCGGTGTAGTCACCAGCTAGCCACAGATGATTAAGCGCGGTTTCATTCGGTGGTCGACGTAGATTCGGCTCACAAGCAAACGTGGCGCGCTTTTCAGTAATAATCCATGACCACGCCGGTGCCGCAAACTCTTTGCGTTGAAACACCTCGGCGAGTTGTTGCGATACAGCGTTCGCTAGCGCGGCTTGGCCCAGTGCTACCGCTCCAGTGGATGCGCTGATAACCACTGCAAGTAAACCTGCTTGAGTAGTATCTAACTGCCCACGATCGAACACAAATTGTCCCCACTGCGCGGATTCCGCATGATCTCTTAAGGCGAAAAACGGTGCGGCCAGCCGCACGGATGAGTCGTACTTCAGATAACAGGTAGTAATCGGCTCATACGTAAAATTTAATGCGTCTGACAGAGCAGTGTTTAAGGGCATTAGCAAAGTTTGCGCTGCGTAGGCTGGCGTGGCAACGATTACTTTGTCAAAGCACTCATCAAAATCATCACCCGTAATTTGCCATTGATGCGCTGGGTGATTGAGCGCGCGCACATGCACACCCAAGTGGACTTTACCGCCGTGCTTTTCTACATAACTAATAGCCGCGTCGGGAAACAGGGCGGATAAATCACGCGTGGGTAACAGCATGTCGGAGGCGCTGCGTGCGGACCCCAAACTATCACCTAATGTTTTTAAAAAAACTCTGGCCGAGGCGCGCTCTGGTGGTGTGTTTAATGCAGAGATACACAGCGGTCGCCACATCAGTTGAATCAGGCGTTGGGTTTGTTCAAAGCGTTCTAGTAATTCAGCCACGCTGCAGTCGACATCCAGTCGCCAATTCATCCATCGTGCGGCACTAGAAAATCTCGCTAGCGATAATTTATCGGCGACCGAGAGTCCTCGTGAAGTCAGCAGTGCAGATAGAAGATGAAGCGGTGCAGGCAAACGTCCAGCGATGAACTCCATACCATCGCAACCCGGTGGATAGCGCATCTGCAGTGGTAAGCGTAGCAATGCTTGCGACGGTGTGATGCCGACGGTTCGCATCAAGCGCAAACTGTCGTGGTACGCACCTAGCAGAATATGTTGCCCGTTGTCGAGGTGGTAGCCTTCATGCTCCACGCGCCGTGCTCTTCCACCAGCCGTGCGGGCCGCTTCAATTAATGTGACCTGTTCGCCGCGGCGCGTTAATTCCACCGCTGCAGCGCACCCGGCCCATCCAGCTCCTATGACGGCACATTTCACGTGGGTTGAATTCTGGCCGGGTTAATCCATGTTTTCCAAGCTAACCACAGTTTGCGCAAAGGAGTGAGTGAGACTTTGTGCTGCAACACACGTAGGCCATCATTGGATATTTCATCGAGCAGCGTGCGATAAATCGCGGCCATGATCAAGCCCGGGCGTTGTGCTCGGCGATCAGTCTGCGGTAGCAGGGTGAATGCTTCGTTGTAGTAAGCCTGCGCTCTGGCTAATTGGAACTTCATCAAGGCTTCAAAGCGATCACTATGCTTTGCGTTAAGTACTTCAGCAGCGGTGACCTCAAATTTTTGTAACTCATTAATAGGTAAATAGATGCGGCCACGGCGCGCATCTTCACCCACATCACGAATGATGTTGGTCAGCTGAAAAGCCATGCCTAACTTTTCTGCGTATGCCAATGTACGCTGATCGGTATAACCAAAAATGCTGGCCGACATAATCCCCACCACACTGGCGACATGCCAGCAATAACGCTCAAGCGCAGGAAAATCTAAATAGCGTGTTTGAGTTAAATCCATTTCCATACCATCAATCACTGCCAGCAAATGTTCGCCGCGCAGATTAAATGTTTGCAAATGAGGTTGCAATGCTTTGGTAACGGGATGGTTCGGTGAGCCTGCCAGCATTTGTTTCACTTCGTGTCGCCACCATTGCAGCGTGGTTTGTGCAATCGATGCATCGGAAGTTTCGTCGACCACATCATCGACTTCGCGACAAAAAGCATACAGCGCAGTAATGGCCTGCCTACGCTGGGGTGGAAGGAATAAAAAGCTGTAGTAAAAGCTGGAGCCGCTTTGCGCTGCTTTCTGTTGGCAGTAGTCTTCAGGAGTCATCAGGAATTCAAAAGAGTTGATTTACTGTTATTTCACTGCATGGTATCGCAGTCTGGAGCTGCTCCTGACTAAGCTAGCCAGCGAGAGACGAGTCATAGCGTAATGCGCGCCATCCTAGTAGCAGCCAATCGTAGGATTTAAGCGTTGGGCGACGATTAAAAACATCGTAATGAACGGCCTCGATCTTTTCTAAAATACGTAAACCGCCATGCACAATAAAGCGCAATTCCCAGCCAAGGCGACCGCCCACATGAGTGGCTAGTGGAGCACCTTTTAGCATTAGGCTCCGAGCACGAGCGACTTGAAATTGCATCAATGCGCGCCAGCGATGATCGGTTTTTCCTTCGGCAATCAGCTGCTCGCTCACAGAAAACTTTGCAATATCTTCTTGCGGAATATAAATCCGAGACTTTTTCCGATCAATCGCTACGTCTTGCAAAAAGTTTATGAGCTGAAGCGCGCTGCATATTGCATCGCTTTGATCGAGCATCTCGGGTGAATATTGTTCAGAGAGCGCCAGCATGATGCGCCCGACCGGATTGGCTGAGCGGGAGCAGTAATCTAATAATTCATCGAAGCTGGCGTAGCGCGTTTGCACCACATCTTGTCTAAAGGCCGATAACAAGTCGCGCAAGAGCTGTGTGTTGAGGTGATGTTCTTTTAAGGTTAGTGCGAGTTGCAAAAATAAATCGCTGCTGGGTTCTCGGCCGGCATCGATGTGATCTAACTCGCGCTCATAGGCATTGAGCGCCTCAATGCGCTCTGAGGCGCTGGCATCGCCTTCGTCGGCCAGATCATCAGCGCTACGTGCAAAGGCATAGATCACTCGCACCGGCGCCCGCAGCTCAGGCGGTAAGAGCGGTGATGCGACAGGGAAGTTTTCGTAATGAGCGTTAGTCATGGACGATTGCACTAGTGGGTCTTAGATTGTACGAACGAGGACGATATCATTCGATATAATTACTAACTGGCAGGTCATTAACATTTAAAAAACCGCGATAAATCGCTGTTTTCGCCCCCCGTAGTCATCCAAGGATGCTTTTCAAAGCGAGTGCAACAACGTTGAACTCCCCTTGGGCAGGCCGAATAGTAAAGGAAAAATCGTGCACCGCTCCGTCTCACTCGCTCAATTAGGTCGTGCGCTATCCGCGTCGACGCTGCTTTGTTTGTTACTCGCGTCGTGCTCGCGTCCGGTGGAGAAAGTCGAAGAGATTCGGCCTGTTCGTGCGATGGTAGTCGCAGCGGGCACTGGCAAAACAATCATTGAATTGGCTGGGGAGATTCAGCCGCGTTACGAATCGCAACTGGGATTTCGGGTCGGTGGCAAATTAATTGCGCGAAAAGTGGAAGTTGGCACCTTGGTCAAGCGTGGACAAGTGCTAATGCAGCTGGATCCCTTAGATCTTCAGCTAGCGCAATCGCAAGCCAAAGCAGCGGTGAGTGCAACCGAGAGTACTCTCGCGTTGGCCAAGGCGGATCTTGATCGTTATCGGGAATTACGGCAGAAAAATTTCGTTAGTCAGGCATTACTTGATGCGAAAGAAGCCGCGTATAAATCAGCGATAGCCTCGCATGAGCAAGCCAATGCGGGTTTAAAAGTGCAAGCGAATCAAAGTAGTTATTCCACTTTATATGCCGATGCAGACGGCGTCATTACGGCGGTGCAAGCAGAAGTGGGCCAAGTGGTTGCTGCAGGCACGCCGGTGGTGAAGTTAGCGCGAACAGCAGAAAAAGAAGTTCGCGTCAGTATTCCTGAAGATCAAATTGAAGTGCTACGCCAAGTGACCGATTTGGCTGTCAAAACGTGGGCTAACTCTAACGTGGCCATCAGCGGTCGTTTGCGTGAGTTGTCACCGATTGCCGATCCTGCGACACGCACGTACACAGCCAAAATTTCTTTGCCAAGAGCAGGCCCCGAAATCAGACTGGGCATGACAGCGACCGTGCAGTTTGCCGCACCTGCGCTGCCTGGAATTCACTTGCCAATGACGGCGCTGGTGAATAGCAAAGAGGGTACGGCCGTATGGGTAGTCGAAAACGGTGTGGTTAAGCTGGTACCCGTGCAAGTGGCTAGCGCGACTGGCACGGAAGTATTGGTTGCGCAAGGTTTGAGTGCAGGGCAATCGGTAGTGACAGCGGGAGTGAATCAACTCAGGCCCGGTCAAAAAGTGTCTTTGCTGGGTCAGGAGTTGTCGGCTATTAACGAGGACACCAAACCTGCCGCGGCAGGGGCACCAAAATGAAAGAACGACTTAACCTTTCGCGCTGGGCTCTCGAACACATTCCCTTTATTCGCTATCTGATCGTGGTGCTGCTCTTGGGCGGCATCATGAGTTACGGCAAATTAGGTCAGGATGAAGATCCACCTTTCACCTTTCGCGCGATGGTGATACGTGCCTATTGGCCGGGTAGCAGCTCGGTACAAATGGCTGAGCAAGTAACGGATAAATTAGAAAAGAAACTGCAAGAGACACCCTTCGTCGACAAGATACGCAGCTACTCCAAGCCTGGTGAAACGCTGATCATTCTTGAGTTGCGCGAATCCACGCCACCGAAAGAAGTGCAGCAGGTTTGGTATCAGGTACGCAAAAAAATTGGTGATATGCGTAGCACCTTGCCAGCAGGTGTGATGGGGCCGCTGTTTAATGATGAATTCGGCGATACCTACGGCTCTATTTTTGCGCTCTCTACGGATGGATTTACCTACGCTGAAGTTAAAGACTATGCCGACTTTGTTCGTCAGCAGTTGCTAGCGGTTCCCACCGTCTCCAAGGTTGAACTGTATGGCATGCAGGATGAAAAGCTCTACATAGAATTTTCAAGTAAAAAATTTGGTCAATTAGGGATACCGTTCGAGGCAGTGGTGGCGCAGATAAATGCGCAAAATGCTGTCGAGGGCAGCGGTATTTTGGTGACGCCTACCGATAATCTTCAGGTGCGAGTCAGTGGCGCGCTGATATCGCCGAAAGATCTTGAAAACCTACCTCTGCGCGCTAACGGCAATAGCTTTCGGTTAGGAGACTTTGCAAAAGTTACCCGCGCTTATCAAGATCCACCGCGCGACAAAATGCGCTTCAACGGCAAAGAAGTGATTGGGCTGGGCATTTCGATGGAGAAGGGCGGCGACATCATACAGCTGGGCCGTCATTTGGATGCGGCAGCTGCCACAATTAAAGCCAAACTCCCCGTGGGTATTGAACTTGAACGCGTGGCTGATCAGCCGCGGGCTGTGAGTTCGTCAGTCAATGAATTTCTCAAGGTGTTGGCTGAAGCGGTAATGATTGTGTTGGCGATTAGCTTTATTGCACTGGGTCTGCACACCAAGCCGCTGCGCATTGATGTTAGGCCTGGTTTGGTGGTGGCGCTCACCATACCGTTGGTGTTAGCAGCTACGTTTTTAGCGATGCAAATCTTTGGTATCGATCTACATAAAATTTCACTGGGCGCGCTGATTATTGCACTGGGCTTGTTGGTTGACGACGCCATCATCGCTGTTGAAATGATGGTGAGAAAAATGGAAGAAGGCTTGTCGCGCTTTGACGCGGCCACCTTTGCCTACACATCGACAGCGATGCCTATGCTGACCGGTACGTTGATTACGGCGGCTGGCTTTTTGCCGATTGGTTTTGCAAAATCGGCTGCGGGTGAGTACACGTTTTCTATGTTTTCTGTGAATGCCCTGGCACTCTTGATTTCATGGTTTGCGGCGGTACTGTTTACACCCTATTTAGGCTATGTTTTATTACGAGTTAAGCCAAGCTCAAATGCCGATGGTCATCATGAGTTATTTAACACGCCGTTTTACAACCGATTGAGACGAATTGTGAACTGGTGTGTTGAATGGCGCAAAACGACGATCGCGCTAACACTTGCTGGTTTCTTCTTGGGCGTGTTCGGTTTTAAGTTTATTGAGCAGCAGTTTTTCCCCGATTCGAGCCGACTCGAGTTAATGGTCGAGTTGTGGTTGCCAGAAGGGTCGTCGTATCAAGCGACTGAAGTACAGGCGAAAAAGTTTGAACGATTCATCATGCAGCAGCCGGGTGTGGAGAGTGTGACTAGCTATGTGGGCACGGGTAGTCCGCGCTTTTATTTACCGCTGGATCAAATTTTTCCGCAAACGAATGTGTCGCAAATCGTAGTGTTACCCAAGGATGCGAAGACGAGAGAAGCGCTACGATTGAAAATCAAAGAAATATTTGCCAAAGATTTTCCTGAGGTGCGCGGTCGAGTGAAATTGCTACCTAACGGACCACCGGTGCCGTATCCCGTGCAGTTTCGCGTGACAGGAACTGAGATTGAAAAAGTACGGTTAATTGCAGATCAAGTTAAGGCGATTTTGCGTACTAACACCAATGCCGTGGGCGTGAACGATAACTGGAATGAATCAGTAAAAGTGGTGCGCATTGATCTTGACCAGGAAAAATTGCGTGCCCTAGGTGTTAATTCGCAGTTAGTCATGCGCGCTGCAAATACCGTTCTGAGTGGTTCAGTTGTGGGGCAGTTTAGAACCGGCGACAAGCTGATAGATATTGTCATTCGTCAGCCCGTAGAAGAGCGCGCCACGATTACAGCGCTAAGTAACGCAAGCGTGCCGACGGCCAGCGGCCGCCCGGTGCCACTTTCACAATTGGCTACGCCACGCTTTGTATGGGAGCCGGGTGTGATTTGGCGTGAAGGGCGCGAATGGGCGATCACGGTTCAGTCTGATGTGGTCGACGGTATCCAGGGGCCGACGGTGTCAGGCCAGGTTGATCCTTTGCTCGAACCGCTGCGAGCCAAATTGCCACCAGGTTACAAGATCAAATTGGCGGGTGCGGCGGCCGATAGCGGCAAGGCGCAAGCTTCGATTGCGGCGAATGTTCCGCTGGTGATTTTTATTGTCTTCACACTGTTGATGCTTCAGCTGCATAGTTTTTGGCGTTCACTCATGGTGTTCCTCACGGGGCCATTAGGCGTCGCGGGTGCTGCGCTGGCTTTGTTGATCTTGCAGCGACCATTTGGTTTCGTGGCGCAGCTGGGTGTGATTGCGCTGTTTGGGATGATTATTCGAAATTCGGTGATCTTGGTTGACCAGATTGAACAAGATATCGCCGCGGGTATCCCGGCTTGGGATGCGATTGTTGGCTCGGCGGTGCGGCGTTGTCGACCTATCCTGCTGACGGCTGCCACGGCCGTCCTAGCCATGATTCCCCTATCACGCTCTGTGTTCTGGGGACCGATGGCAGTAGCAATCATGGGCGGACTGATAGTTGCCACATTACTGACGCTATTGTTCTTGCCAGCCCTCTATGCAGCATGGTTCCGGGTCAAGCGTCCAACAGCGCTGTAGGCGAAAATCGGAGCGTCCGCCCTGAATTTCCAGTAGAATTCGGGGTTTGAGTCACCGCCAGCAGCTTGGCAACGTAGGGCGACCGCTCTTGACGCATGGTCGCCCTTTGCTTTTGTCGACGCTGGCGCGAATTACTTCAAATTCTGTGATTCCCTTTGCCGCGAGGATGGCGAAATTGGTAGACGCACCAGGTTTAGGTCCTGACGCCAGCAATGGTGTGGGGGTTCGAGTCCCCCTCCTCGCACCACAGAACTGTTTAACTTTTTTGGATGAAGCACATGGCAACTGAAGTCGAAACCCTGGAAAAACTCGAACGTCGCGTGACGCTGACCGTCGCTTTGGCCGAGATTAATTCGGAAGTGGAAAAACG
>JAIPCX010000046.1 GCA_021737945.1 Polynucleobacter sp. | reverse complement strand
TAGAAGATTGGCGCGAAGACTATAACGGTATTCGTGGTCACGAGTCCCTTGGCAACCGGCCGCCTGCGGCCTATTTGCCAAGGTTTGTTAAAACCGAAAACTCTATTTATGACCTGTCTACTTGACGGGGAAGTCTACGCTTCCATCAAACACTTACCACATTCCTCTTTGTTAATTTGAGTAAGAAAACATTCAAATTCCCATTCACCTAAATCATCACTTTCAATTGAAATCTCACGTGTAGAGTGTCTGTCAATCTGTAAGGGATTTGTGCATGATGATTGTTCATCTGAGTGAAGTAGAACGTATTTTATATTTGCATAATTTTCATACACAACTTTGTTTATATTGGTATGGAGATAGTAAGCAGCACCCTCTATAGGAATATCGTGATAAATAATATCGCCGTGTACATGGTCCTCACGAATTCGTTTAAAGTTGACTCTGCAATGAAAAGATTTTCTGTCCTTACTCATGTGATGAGTAAGGTGATGATTGACCAGATGCTCAATGTGCTTGACGGTAGTTTGGTTCATAGGCGATATGAACAACAACAAAAGGTGTTGCTCAAAGCAGGGTGAGTGATTTATTTACGGGAAAATCAGATAAATTTAGTCTCGATATGCTGATTTCGCTGGCTTCTCCAGTGGGATGTAAAGTTAGTTTGGCTATCGAGTCCGATTGACAAAATGAAGATCTGAATGAGTAAATTTCGCTATTAATGATTCATTGCGCGGCAATTGGCTTTCCATCTTTGTCGAAGGTATAGGCAGCATCCTTTTCACTAACGCCGTCGCAAGCAGCTGCCATGTTTCGTTTTGCGTTGTTACAAGCAATGTTTGCAGTGGTCATTATGTCGTCTTTAGCTGGATCACCTTTTTTAGTACAAAAATATTCGTGCTGACTTTTTGTTTGCTCACAATTTCCTCCACGCTGATCTTTTTGTTGAGCAAATGATGGGAAAGTTATGTTGAGCAGGAACATTGATAAAACAACGAAGAGGTATCTCATTTTATCTCCAGGAAGGTCTAGAAAGTATTTTGTAATTACTAGTTTTTAGTTAAAGAAAAAAAGCAAGTAATGAAGTATTAAGTAGGTTATGTACCTGAACACATTTTTACTTGCGATTTGAATACTTAGTTCAGGCTGACTCGAATTCTAGTCGGTCTTTAGTTATAAAAAATAATCTGTATATACCAACACTGATCACCATACCCCAGACCATTCCAGTAAACATCCCTCCGAGCATTTTGTCTAATGACATTCCATTTATCGATCGAATTGATTGGACAAAAGCTGTAGCGCCAAAGGTCATACCAATTAGCATCCAAGTTGAGCAGAGAATATTTTGCGTGAGCATAGAACATAGCCTTCTACATTCTGGGCGCAATAAACGTAATGTTGGTATGGCCATTATTCCGCCGATAACCATAGCAATATGCATGCTAGGAAAAAGGCTAATATGAAAACGCATTGATTCCATTAAGCTAAATGGGGAACTTGATAAACACAAACTTTCAAGGGTTGCGATGGGTACTCTAATCATGTCCACATACAAGCCGAGCAACATACCCCCAATACCTAATGAAAGCATGACATTCGGTGGTGACAATCCCACCCTTTGAGGGCGCAGGCACGTAAGAGCCGCACATCCAGATACTACGCCAAGCAGCGTTAGTAAAATCAAATCAAAATCGCCCGCACCCACACCATGAACTTGCCATAACGAGAAAGTTATGCAAATCAATAACGTCAATGTAGCTAAATTATTAGCTGTATTTTTAATCACATTCATATAGATTAGGTGCATATCAATTATTTGATGCTAGCATAACTTGCATGCAATAAATTCGTTGATAATTTCTGTTATCTTATGAACATGTCTTCTGCTTAGTTTTTCTTTTTGAAAATAGCACTTTCATTTAAGGCAAAACAATAGTCTGTCATATTCGGAAAAATTAGATTTATAAAAAATAAATAAGGAGACAAAGATGATTCCACCTTCATTTGATTACCACTGCCCCAAAACTGTTTCCGAGGCTATAGAGTTACTTACAAAATTTGGCGATGAAGCAAAAATTTTGGCAGGCGGTCATAGTCTTTTGCCGATGATGAAATTACGCTTCGCTGAACCAGCTAATCTAATAGATCTCAATAAAATTCCTGAATTAAGAGGAATTAAAGAAGAGGGCGGCGTCATAAAGATCGGAGCAATGACTACTGAAAACCAAGTTTTGTTTTCCGAGTTATTGCTAAAGAAGGTGCCGTTACTGCCAGAGGCGGCAAAATTGATCGCCGATCCCCAAGTGCGTAACCGAGGCACTATTGGTGGTGATATTGCTCATGGAGATCCTGCGAATGATCATCCTGCAATTGCAATGGCACTTGACGCGATATTCGTCCTTCAGGGACCGAAAGGTCAGCGCAAAGTTAAGGCAGTCGATTTCTTTCATGGAACTTATATGACTGCTCTCGCCGAAGACGAAATTCTAGTTTCTATTGAAGTATCACCTTTCGCACCAAAAACTGGGTATGCCTATCACAAGCTCAAGCGAAAAACGGGCGATTGGGCAACGGCAGCGGCAGCGGTCGTAATGCAAATGTCCGGAGGTAAGGTTACTCATATTGCTATTGGTCTGACTAATGTTGCTCCTACTGCTTTGCGAGCGAGTGCCGCAGAAGAGCTAATGGTCGGCAAAGAAATTACTCCTGCGCTTTTGGATCAAGTGGCTGAGAGTGTTCGTTCAATCTGTGATCCAGCAGAAGATTTGCGTGGAGACGCTGAATATAAAACAGCTATGGCAGGTGAGATGACGCGTCGTTCGATAACTGCCGCTATGGCTCACTGCTAATAATTAAAATTAAAGGGGTACGCTATGAGTAAGAAAATTATTTCTATGAATGTAAACGGTAAAAAAGTAGAAGAAGCCGTTGAGTCACGCACTCTTTTAGTTCACTTTCTTAGAGAAAAAATGAATTTGACAGGAGCTCACATTGGGTGTGAAACAAGTCATTGTGGTGCGTGCACAGTAGATATTGACGGTGAATCTGTGAAATCGTGTACTTGTTTTGCTGTGCAGTGTGAGGGCAGTGAAGTAATTACTGTTGAGGGACTGGCCAAAGGCGGCGTACTGCACGCAGTTCAGGAAGGCTTTTACAAAGAGCATGGACTTCAGTGTGGTTTCTGTACCCCGGGCATGTTGACGCGTGCCTATCGTTTTTTGCATGACAATCCGAATCCTACCGAAGAAGAAATCCGCGTTGGCATGTCAGGCAATCTATGCCGCTGCACGGGTTATCAAAATATTGTTAAGGCAGTTCAGTACGCAGCTAACAAGCTGCGCGAAGATGCTAAAAACCCCGTCGCTGCCTAAGCTCAATCAATTATTTCGGAGACTACTATGAATGCACCTGATCGCATGGCTGCCCTGCAAGGTATGGGCGATTCTCGCCTTCGCAAAGAAGATGCACGTTTTATTCAAGGTAAGGGTAATTACGTCGATGACATCAAGCTACCTGGAATGCTGCACATGGATATCGTGCGCTCTCCGTTAGCACATGCGCGCATTAAGAAAATCAATAAGGAAAAAGCACTTGCTATTCCTGGTGTAATTGCCGTCTTAACAGCGGACGACTTAAAGCCACTTAAATTGCATTGGATGCCCACACTGGCTGGTGATGTGGCCGCAGTGTTAGCAGACGAAAAAGTTCATTTTCAGATGCAGGAAGTAGCAGTCGTTATCGCAGAAGACCGCTACATTGCTGCAGACGGTGTTGAGGCGGTTGAAGTTGAATATGAAGAATTGCCTGTGGTGATTGATCCAATCAAGGCGCTTGAGAAAGATGCGCCTGTGCTGCGAGAAGACCTAGCTGGAAAGACTGAGGGTGCTCACGGTAAGCGTTATCACCACAATCATATTTTTACGTGGGATGCAGGCGACAAAGAAGCGACTGATGCTGCATTTAAAAATGCTCCCGTGACCGTATCAGAAAAATTACTTTATCCGCGTGTTCATCCTTGTCCACTCGAAACCTGCGGTACGGTAGCTTCGTTTGATCCGATTCGCGGTGAATTAACCACGTACATCACGAGCCAGGCGCCGCACATTGTGCGTACCGTCGTGTCGATGTTATCGGGAATTCCTGAATCAAAGGTGCGTATTGTGTCGCCAGATATCGGCGGTGGTTTTGGTAACAAGGTAGGTATCTATCCTGGATATGTATGCGCGATCGTGTCTTCAATCGTGCTTGGTCGTCCAGTCAAATGGATTGAAGATCGCATTGAGAATCTATCTTCAACTGCTTTTGCCCGTGACTATCACATGACGGGTGAATTGGCGGCAACTGCCGAAGGTAAAATTCTTGGTCTACGAGCTCATGTGATCGCTGATCATGGCGCGTTTGACGCCTGCGCGGATCCAACTAAATTTCCTGCTGGTTTGTTTCATATCTGTTCAGGTTCGTATGACATACCAGCGGCTCATTGCACAGTGGAGGGCGTGTACACCAATAAAGCTCCTGGTGGCGTTGCGTATCGTTGCTCATTCAGAGTTACTGAGGCCGTGTATCTGATTGAGCGTATGGTTGATGTGCTTGCGCAAAAGCTCAACATGGATAAGGCTGAAATTCGAAAGAAAAATTTCATCCGTAAAGAACAATTTCCGTACACATCTGCCTTCGGTTTTGAATACGATTCAGGTGATTACGATACGGCGCTCGACAAAGTACTCAACGCTGTTGATTACAAAGGCCTGCGTGCCGAACAAGCTACAAAGCGGGCGGATCCCAATTGTCCGACATTGATGGGTATTGGACTCGTTACCTTTACTGAAGTTGTCGGTGCAGGTCCTTCTAAGATATGCGATATCTTAGGTGTCGGTATGTTTGACTCGTGTGAAATTCGGGTTCATCCTACGGGTAGTGCAATCGCTCGTATGGGGACAATTACTCAAGGCCAAGGACATCAGACGACCTATGCTCAGATCATAGCCACTGAACTCGGTATTCCCTCTGAAGTGATTCAGGTAGAAGAAGGTGACACCAGCACAGCGCCGTATGGATTAGGTACTTATGGCTCGCGTTCCACACCCGTAGCGGGCGCTGCAATTGCTATGGCGGCTCGAAAAATTCATGCCAAAGCAAAAAAACTGGCTGCGCATTTACTCGAAGTGGGCGAGAACGATCTTGAGTGGGAAATCGATCGTTTCAAAGTCAAAGGGAATGCCGAAAAATTTAAGACGATGACGGAAATTGCGTGGGCCGCTTACAACAAGCCACCAGCAGGTATGGAGCCCGGTCTGGAAGCAGTTCATTACTACGACCCGCCTAATTTCACATTCCCGTTTGGTGCTTACCTCTGCGTGGTTGATATCGATAAGGGCACGGGTGAAACAAAGATTCGCCGCTTCTATGCACTTGATGATTGCGGTACGAGAATTAACCCAATGATCATTGAAGGTCAGATTCATGGTGGCCTGACAGAAGGGTTTGCGGTTGCTATGGGCCAGCTCTTGTCCTTTGACGCGCAAGGCAATATTCAGGGCAATAGCCTGATGGATTATTTCCTACCGACTTCTGTAGAGACACCGCACTGGGAGACCGATTTCACTGTGACGCCTTCACCGCATCACCCGATTGGTGCCAAAGGTGTGGCTGAGTCTCCGCACGTAGGTAGCATTCCAACCTTTACATCTGCCATGGTCGATGCGTTTGCTCACCTAGGGGTAACTCATTTAGAAATGCCTCACACGGCATTCAAAATCTGGAAAGAGCTTAAGGCTCATGGATTGACTCACTAAAGGAATGCACTAATGCAAGTAACGCTTGATAAAAGCTATCCTATCAAAGCCCCCCTAGATGCTTGTTGGGGGGTGTTGTCGGATATTACCGAGCTTGCTACCTGCATGCCAGGTGCGGCCATTACAGAAAAGATTGACGATAAAAACTATAAAGGTAGTGTGAAGGTTAAAGTAGGCCCAGCTGTAGCTGCATTTGCAGGTGATATTGAAGTCATTTCGGTAGATGCAGCAATGCGTTCACTGGTTATGATGGGTAAGGGTGCGGATAAAGGTGGCTCTACAGCATCCATGCAATTGACAGCGACCTTGCAGGCTGAGCCAGATGGCACGACCAGTTTGCTGGGCAAGGCCGAAGTGATCGTCAACGGTAAATTTGCACAGTTTGGCGGTCGTATGATGACATCGGTTTCTGACATGATTTTGGAGCAGTTTGCCGGCAATTTTGAAATCAAAGCAATCGCTGCAACACCGTCTGGTTTATCACCCTCTACTGACGCGAATAGTGCTCCTGCCCCTAATCAAGCAGTCACGGAACTGAATGGTCTAGCTATTGCGTGGATGCTTATCAAAGACTTTTTTGGTCGACTGCTTGGAAGAAAGTCGTAAGTAATCATGACACCTAAGGATGTGTCAGGTTTGCTTGCAGCATCCGGCTATGTTCCCGATGAAAGTTTGGCGACCTTAGTCTGGATGGCAACAGCGCTAGAGCGCCCCATGCTGCTTGAAGGTGAAGCTGGCGTGGGTAAGACAGCGATTGCCAATGCTTTGTCGATTGCACTAGATCGGCCCTTGTTTCGACTTCAGTGTCATGAAAGTCTGGATTTGAATCAAGCAGTCTATGAATGGAATTACAGTAAACAATTACTGGAAATTCGTTTGCGTGAAGCAGAGAAGGGTGTTGGCGAAAGTTTGCGACAGGATTTGTTTTCAGAAGCCTTCTTGCTAAAGCGCCCCTTGATGCAAGCCATTACATCAGACAAACCTGCTGTTTTATTGATCGATGAGATTGATCGTGCAGACGAGTCATTTGAAGCTTACTTGTTGGAAGTTTTAGGTGAGTATCAAATATCTGTGCCAGAGTTTGGTACCGTCACCGCGGTCAGCAAGCCTATCGTTGTCCTTACCAGCAATGGCACCAGAGATTTATCAGATGCCTTACGCCGCCGCTGTCTTTATCACTATGTGGATTACCCCAGTCTTCCGCGCGAGATAGAGATTGTCAAAAAACTAGTGCCTGAAGCGAATCATGTACTGGTGCAGCAGGCAGTGAGTTTTGTGCAGAAACTCAGAAAACAAGATCTGGAAAAAGTGCCGGGTATCGCCGAAACCTTGGATTGGGTGCGTGTGCTCTGCGCCATGGGACAAGATAGCGTGCCAGACGATCCGGACATGATTCGCGCTTGCTTATCGTCTTTGTTAAAAACCCGATCAGATCAGTGGCAGATGGGTTCTGAAATTATTTCAAAACTGCAGTCAGAAAGCCGGGTCGGCATCGATGTCGGCGTTGCCGGGGATCTGCGCTAGTGTGACGCAGCGTTCAGTACCAGCGAGCTTACCAGTCACGCAAATTCGAGGCTTTGCTGATTATTTGCGAGAGCATGGATTTTTGATCGGTTTAGCAGAACTAGAATCCATGCTTCGCATCACCATGAAGCTCGAGCCCAAGCATTACCCTAGTCTAAAATCCTGCTGGCGCAGCATTGCTTGTTCGACGGCAGACCAGTGGCGCAAATACCCCGATCTGTTCGATGCATTCTGGTTTCCTCATAAGGTGCGCGGCACTACGCGCAGTAGCGGTAGCCAAAAAAAAACAAAATCACTCAGACAACTGGTCGAGCAGATGCATGCCGACATGGAAGCCCCGCCTGGTGAGGCTAAGCCATCAGTTGGACTAGATTTTCAGGGTGGTCAGGGCGATGGTATTGAGAACCCGCAGGCAATGGGTGGCGCTAGCAAGGTCGATCCCTTACATCAGGATTTTAAGAAATGGATGCCGGAAGATATAGATAAACTGGAATCCTATATCCGTCCGCTAGAGCAGCGACTTCGCAGGAAGTTAATCCGTAAATGGATACATACTCATCAGACCCAGCGCATCGATATACCGTCCACGATTAGGCAGAGCTTATCTACCGGAGGCGAGCTACTTAGGCTAAAAAGAAAACAGCGTGATCAGATCATGCCGCGTATTTATGTGCTGGTTGATGTCAGTAAATCGATGGAAGCCCATGCTCCGTTTTTTCTGCGTATAAGTCGCGCTTTTAGTCAGGTATTGAATGCTCGGGTTTTCGTATTTCATACTCGAATCAGTGAGATTACCCAGCTACTCAACCGCAACAGCGGTCGGGTACAGGAAAAAATTAATGCGGTGACCTTTGGTTTTGGCGGTGGTACTAAGATAGCGACCAATATGGAGACCTTCCTGAAAGTACATGTAGGTCGTGCTTTGGGAAGCAGGGATTTGGTGTATGTTCTTTCTGACGGTTACGATACCGATCCGCCAGAAGAGACGGAACGTGCTATCAAGGCTGTTAGACAGCGCGGTGCCAAGCTGTTTTGGCTGCACCCGAATAAGGAAGTACCTAGTTCACAGGCTATCCAGAGAAGTCGTCATCTAATCAGTGGATTCATGGCAGTCAATACGTTGCAGAGCCTGGATAATCTGGTTAATTTAAACTAACAAAAAATCTGCCTGAATAAAAATCGAGGGAGTAGTCGATGGGTTGTTTATTGAAACAAGGCGGCGGTTTGTATGAACGCCTGAGGATAGGCGCTGTGTTGTTAGCCGCAGGCGAGGGGTCGCGTCTGGGTAGTGTCCCTAAATGTTTGCTTCGCCTACAAGGCGTGCCACTGATTAACCGGCATTTGATTGCTTTGAGTGGCGGTGGTATTGATGAGGTAGTCGTTGTCACGGGCTACCACCACAGCGAAATAGAACCAGCAGTCGAAACTTTTCCAGTCACTGTCGTGCGCAATCCGAACCCCGAAGCTGGTCAGCAATCCTCAGTCAGACTGGGACTGCAAGCCCTAGGTAGTAAATTTGATGTTGTGTTGGTTGTTTTGGCTGATCAGCCGCTACTCGGCAGTGCCGAATTGACAGAGCTTATTTCTGCCTATAAGAAGCGACCGCCAGAAACTTCGATTGTGTATCCCGAGGTATGTGGACAGCGAGGAAATCCCGTTGTGTTTTCCGGTGAAATTATTCAAGAGCTTCTGGCTACTGATCAGAAAATTGGTTGCCGCAGATTTATTGATGATCATCCCGATTTAGTACATAAGTATGTCACGGACAATGATCGCTTCATACTTGACATAGATACGCCCGAAGATCTGACAGCCTTTGAAAAAAGAACCGGCTGGAAACTGACTATGCCTCTCTGTACAGAAAGCTGATGCAATCACTCTGGCCCATACCACTAGATGTGCAGCGTTGCCCAGACGCTCCAGTGATCAATCCAGTTCTTGCGAGAGCGTTTACTGGTATGCGAGCAATGCAAGATTCAAACAAGTTAGAAAATTTTTATTCGAGTTCTGATGACCTGATAAGCCGCATTGAATTACCTGAATTTTCTATGCTCTTAAAATTCATTGCCGGCTCAGTGCAAAATCTCTCTAAGCATGCAAATAAGCATGCATGGCCAGCAGGTAAATTATCGATGGATTTACAGTTTGTTGGATGCTGGTTTCAGATTCAAAATGGTCAAGCATTTCATGACGTACATACTCACGGTAATTGCTCGTGGTCGGGTGTGTATTACATTCAAATAGATGCAGCCGAACGACGACATCAGCATCCTACTTTGGGTGAATTAAATGGTGTAACCCGATTTTACGGTCCTTATACTCAGTTCCAAGCGGGAGCATATATGGATATGGGTAATTCTTATTTGCAGAACAGTAGTATTGATATACAACCGGAAGAAGGAATGCTAGTTATCTTCCCATCGTATTTGCCGCATAAAGCAATGGCATATGAAGGGGATAAAAATCGAATCATTCTGTCGTTTAATGTACAGATAAATTCCCAATCAGGAAATCAGATTCATACTTATGCTGGATTGTGATAAAGCGATAGTATGTACTTCATTCAAAGCTCAGGGATCTTGGTAAATCAAGATAATTTAAATCACAATAGTAAATAGGTGGTAATTAATATGTCAAGTTCCCAAGCTCTAATCCGTTATACCTACTTGAGCAAACCGAATTCCGATGCAAAGATGTCTGCATCGATTACTACGCAAGTGCCAGGCAAGTTTGATTCCAGCGTACTTAAATATCTACGGGATAAGTACCCCAACAATCGTCAGATAGAGGTTACAGAGGTGATTTGGAAGTAGGTAATGAAAATACGAATCTACAAAGCCATTATTTGGTAATACATCAAAAAAACACACAAGTCATTTAGGTAAGAGACTTTAAGATTTTTTCTGGTTGAATGGTGGTTTATTAAGAAGTTCGCTGTTTTGTTTTTCAGCTGATTTTTTTAATCCATACCCATAGTTTTCACACATGTGATTAAACAGCTCTCCAAGAACAACAAAATTGGCATAAAACGTCAAATTATTTTTTTCTGATTTTTTAAATGTAATATCCGCCTGAATCATCGCCTCAAGTTGAACAGAGCAGGTGCGGGGTGACAGTCCTGTTATTTCACATATTTCTAATTGAGATAATCCAGAATCCTCAGCCGCAATTAAACAACCAATAATCATTAAGCGATCAATGCCACTATCATTATCGCCTTATTTTATTTGGCAATTCAAAAATGGCGAGGTGATGTCGTAGACTTCCCCGTCAAGTAGACAGGTCATAAATAGAGTTTTCGGTTTTAACAAACCTTGGCAAATAGGCCGCAGGCGGCCGGTTGCCAAGGGACTCGTGACCACGAATACCGTTATAGTCTTCGCGCCAATCTTCTA
>JAIPCX010000003.1 GCA_021737945.1 Polynucleobacter sp. | reverse complement strand
GACAAACTGTGGGCGCTGTTGGTGTAAGCGGGGTCACGTCACAACAAGATGAGCAAATTGCCGAAGCGGGCATACGTACCGCTGGCTTTTCCCAGTAATTTTTAAATCACATATAAAAGTCACATCGAAAAAATCAATGCCTGAAATTTATATGGCTAAAAAATTTCTGTGACTACCAAACTATATTTTAGTATAGTAAAACGATTCAGCTAGATAGTAATTTTATCTGAAACGATTCATCAGGACCCAAACATATTTGTATGTCTACGGCTAAAGGAAATGTGCTTTGCTAAAAATTAAACTGCTCCTATTGCTGTTGTTCATTCCGTTAGTCGTTCACAGTCACTCTGGTGACAATAACAAAGATGATGACGACACGGAATGCGAGAATCATCTCAACGATGCATTCCCTGAAATACTTAAGCCTTACGCCAAACTAGAGTGCGACCAGTTCATTGTTAATACAGAGCAGTGGCAGTGGCGCTTTCCAAACAGCTATTTTGATCGGCCTTACATTCCGGCTTTTGCACCAAAGTCTAAGAAAAATGTCGCTGGAATGCGTGTCTACAAACAGTTCAGCGCCGAAGAAATTGATAAGAAACAAATTTTAGAACTGCATGAATCTAAATTTCTTAAAATTCGCTCCTACGCGCAACCCCTGCCACCTGAACGGCTCATAAAGCTAAAGGCAACTAACGATCTAGGCGACGATATGGACGTGTGGTTTGGTCTTACCAGTAAAGACAAAGGCTGGGTCGCAATCTGCTCACCTATCTGCGCCGCAGAGTATTTCTTCATCACCGAGCAACTGAAATAGCGTTTACCTAATTACGCAATAACGTTTTACGTACGTTGTAATGTAAATCGCCAATACAAATAAAAAACCGGCATTACCTAATTAGGTAATGCCGGCAAATACAAAAAGGCGATTTCACATTAGTACAGTACCATAGGATTTCCTGGTGAGCCTGTACCACCAATAATTTTCAATGGTGCCCAAATGAACGCACCTTCCATGACACCCGCTTTAATCATAGATTCGGTATCGACATTCTCTAAATTCCAAATACCATGACGCGTTTGTATGGCTGTGTGACATGGAACCGCATAGCCTTCTTCCTCGTTTCCTGGCTGTGCATCATTAGCCGATGTATCACCCATAGTCATTGCAATATCACGCTCAGCAAAGTATCTACAGGCGCTAATGCCGAACCCAGGCTCACCTTCAGCAAAGATGGCCCGTGCTGCTGCACGCTGCTCTGATGTTAAGGATTTATAGCGTGCATTACCCCACGTATTTCCTTGACCAGTATGAAGCGCAACGCAATCGCCCGATCCAATTTCCTTCAAGCCTTGAGCTTTTACCATTCCCTTAACGTCATCCACTGTAACAATACCTATGTCACCAGGCTTTTTAGGTATAGGAAGCATTTCTACGGCTTTGGACAATTTACCCTGCGACTGTCGATAAGCGACGGCATCCAACACGATTAGACGGCAAACAAATCCGAGTTCACCAACGTGCTCAACGCCAAGTGGACCCATACCAACGACCTGACCACCCGCGCCACGCTCATAGGCATCCCACATCATCACGCCGTTATACATAACCGGCCCCTTTGATGTGTTAACCCCAATATGGCCTGGACCATCAAACTGCGTTTGTATCTGTCCAATTTGTGTAGTTACCAACTCATCATGATAAATGAGAGCATTCTTTCCGAACGGTCCACCTGTTGGCGTGCCAGGTATCCACATATTCCATTTGCGTGGACCAAAGCCTGGGGCTTCGCTGTGATAGTACTTACCAATAGTGATCGACTTATTTTGTTTAATCGTCGCTAACGCCTTGGCAATGTTTGCTGAATTTTTGGTGTGATTAGCGCTACCTGCTTTATCACCACGACCCCACTTTGGAGGAGCCCAAGACAACGCGGAATCATCCGTTGGTCCTTTCATTGCTTGCGCATAAACAGAACCAACAAACAAAAGTGCTGAAATAGTAATTACTTTTTTTATCATTTTGTCTCCTCCAAGCTGTAAGCTTTATTTAAAGGGTTTCAAAGCGTTTTTTTGATGATGAGTTCTGCCAACTAACAAATAAAGTTGACTTAGCTAGCCTCGCAGTTGAACGAATTCAAGTCAAGCCTATTCGCTACTTTTTTGCGAACCAACCGATTTTTATATCGATGTGACAATAAAAATCTAGTCAAATCTCGAAAGTTGCTGTGATCCGAAATTTCGAAGCTACCGATAGTTAAATTACAAACCGCCTATTCAGCTTATCCAGGAAGCCCACAGCGATTCGATGGGCTACTGCTTGTAATCCTTATCGTAGCAATCGCGATCATCAAAATTCAAAATAATGCGGTCTAAAACACACTCTCAAAGTTTTTAACTTTTTGATAAATCAACCATAACTCTAGCGCTCCATTAGAATACGCGCCGCAACTAGTTTTGCAGTACACATTTATCCGCAAGTTTTACCTATGAAAATGAATACAAATAAAACAACTCTAGCGTTAATGATTGCCAGCTGCTTCGTCACGAGCGCAATCGCACAAGAAACCAAAACACTCTCATCCGTCGTCGTCACAGCGACCCGTGTAGAACAAGACAGCTTTGACTTGCCCATGGCAATCGATAAGGTCGAAAGATCTACTATCGAAGACAGCCAGCTCCGCATGACGCTCTCTGAGAGCCTCGCACGCGTACCTGGGATCACTGCGCAAAATCGCAACCAGATGGCGCAGGACCCGCAAATTTCATCGCGTGGCTTTGGTGCCCGCTCAGCGTTTGGTGTGCGCGGCGTGCGCATCTATGTCGATGGCATTCCACTCTCCATGCCCGATGGTATTGGTAACCCTGGTAGCGTCGACCTCGACACCATTGGCAATATCGAAGTGATGCGCGGCCCCTTCTCGGCGATGTACGGCAATTCTTCAGGTGGTGTGATCCAGATGTTCACGCGCCCCACACCAAAAACACCCGAAGTCAGCGGTGATGTTTTGTTCGGTAGTTTCGGTACACGTCGTGAATCAGTGCAAGCTGCAGGCACACGCCAAGGCGTTGATTATTTGCTGAACTTCTCTAACTTTGAATCTGATGGCTATCGCGCTCAGAGTGCTAATGAAAAACGTCAGGCAACGGCCAAGCTGGGAGTCAAACTGTCGGACGACACGAAGCTCACTACCTTAATCAACTGGTTCGACCAGTACGCGCTGGATCCAGGCGGTTTGACTGCTGCCAATCTGAACACCAGCTATAAAATGGCTTCGGCAAACAATGTCGCTGCCAACGCGCGCGTTATACGTAGCAACACACAGATCGGCTTCAATTTAGAAAAAGTTCTGGATTCTCAAAACACGCTGAACGCAATTACGTATATCGGCCAGCGTGACAATTCACAATTCTTGTCAACTGGCGGCGCTGCCGGTCGCGATAGTGTGATTGCGCGTGATTTTTACGGTGCTGAATTACGCATGACTCATCGCGGCACAATACTCGCACGCCCATACACAGCGACGGCAGGTATAAATTTCGGCTTCATGAATGATGCGCGAAGCGATTTACCAGCGACAGCTGGCGTCGTCAGCGGCTCAGCAACTCGCGATGAGACACAAAAAGCCTACAACATCGATCAGTACGTTCAAGGCTTGTGGTCTGCCAATGAGCGCTGGGATATTCATGCAGGCGTACGACACACTCGATTAAAACAGCGCGTCACCGATCACCTGCCTACGACCAATGGTAATGGCACCGGTTCAACGAGCTTTGATAAAACTATTCCTGTGGTTGGTGCCGTTTTCAAAGCCACGCCTGTGCTGAATTTCTATGCGAACGTAGGCAAGGGTTTTGAGACACCGACCATGATCGAAATCTCATACAGTGACACCACAGGTAACGGTCCTAATTTGACACTCAAGCCTGCTACCAGCACAAATATTGAAGTCGGTAGCAAGTGGTATGCCTCGGACAACACCCGCGCCAATATCGCTCTGTTTAACATCAATACTGAAAATGAGATCGTTACGCAAAGTAGCGGCACGTATGCCACGTACCGCAATGCAGGTAAAACCACTCGACAAGGTGCAGAAATATCGGCTGAAACACTGCTAGATAACAATGTCTCTTTGTTCGCCGCTTATACCTACCTAGATGCCACGTTTGATTCTGGCTCAAGCTATAGCCCAGGCAGCTCGATTCCAGGAACGTACCGATCACAGTTTTTCGCTGAGGCGGCATTGAAGCATCAGCCTATCGGCTTCCAAACGGCTCTGGAAATGCGCTACAACAGCAAGGTATATGTGAACGACGCTAATAGCGCCAGCGTTGATGACTACACCATCTTTAGCCTGCGTGGACAATTCCGTCAGCGTTACAACGATTGGACGCTAACTGAGTACGCTCGTATCGATAATCTTTTCGATGAAAAGTATGTTGGTTCAGTACGTGTGAATGATGTCAACAGCCGTTTCTATGAGCCAGCACCAGGGCGTAACTGGATCATGGGTGTGAAAGCGTCGCTTAATTTCTAAGCCGTCTGCTTACCCTGCTCTACAGAGCCCACCCATGGTGGGCTCTTTTTTGTCTGAGTCGCTCTAAGAACTAGACCCAGCATTTGTTATAGTGTTCTAATATAGTTTGAATCGCTACACCAAGCGTGTTTCAACTATCGGAACTCGTACTTAAAATAATAATAAGCGGACAGAGTCCGTAAGGAGGACTAGATGCCGAATCAACGTGTTGCCGTCATTACCGGAGGTGCTATGGGCATAGGCGCAGAATGCGCCGAACAACTCGCCCATCATGGTCTGCATGTGGTGATCGCTGATCGCGATACTGAGGCCGCCGCCCAAACATCTGATGCACTTATTAAAGCAGGACTCTCCGCCAGCGCGGTAGCTATTGATGTTGGTGATTCCACCTCCATCGCTGCCGCATTCAGCGAGATCGAACAGCGCTTTGGCCGCTGCGATGTATTGGTCAACTGTGCTGGCATCGCAAAGGTATTCCCATTTCTTGATTTCCCGCTCGATAATTTTGAGCAGACGATGAAGATCAATGTCACCGGCACACTTTTATGCAGCCAGCACGCTGCTCGCATCATGATCAAGCATCAATGGGGACGCATTATTAATATCGCTTCTGTTGCAGGTATGCGTGCTGTTGGTAGTGGTCGCACAGCCTATGGCACGTCCAAGGGCGCAGTGATTGCATTGACACGCCAAATGGCGGTTGAACTCGCTGAGCACGGTATCACCGCCAATGCAGTCTCGCCTGGGCCGGTCGATACACCGATGACTAAGCTGCTGCACACCGCAAAATTCAAGCAAGAGTATTCAAGTGCTATTCCCATGAACCGCTATGGCACGGTATCGGAAGTTGCAGCCGCGGTCGCCTTCCTCGCATCAGAACAAGCGTCGTACATCACTGGCATATCGATGCCGGTAGATGGTGGTTTTCTTGCCTCCGGTGCGCGCGGCATTTAAGCAAGCCTACGTAAATAAATCAACGCAACTACTCTACTGAGTCGAATCACTACGACATGACTTCTACGATCACAGCCACCTATGAGCTTGATACGGCCATTGCACCGGAGCGCGCAGCAGACATCATCGCAGGTGAGCAATCATCCGGCACCTTCGTTGCTATCCCTGGTGAAGATGAAGCACTCAAAGCGCGTGCAGCAGCGACCTGGCAAATCACACCACTGAATGTACCCTGCACTGCGCCGAATAAACGCTACCTTCTCAAGCTCTCGTGGCCTTTGCAAAATCTAGGTGCATCACTCCCGAATTTATTAGCGACTGTCGCTGGCAATCTGTATGAACTTAAGCATGTCGCCAAGTTACGTCTACTTGATATTGAACTACCTGATGAATTTGCAGCAGCCTATCCCGGACCAGCGTTTGGCATTGCAGGTACGCGAAAGTTAGCTGGAGTCGCCACAGGGCCATTGGTGGGCACTATCATCAAACCCTCGGTCGGTCTATCGGCTGATGGCACCACTGAATTTGTTGATCAGTTGTGCGCAGCCGGTGTTGATTTCATCAAAGATGATGAACTACAAGCAGACGGACCTTCATGTCCATTTGATGAGCGTGCACGTAAAGTCATGGATGTAATTAATCGTCATGCGGACCGCAGCGGTAAAAAAGTTATGTATGCATTCAACCTGACAGGTGAACTCGACGAAATGAAACGACGACATGATCTCGTCCTCTCTCTCGGCGGCACGCTCACCATGCTGAGTCTGAATTCGGTGGGGCTGACAGGCTTTAACGCTTTTCGTAAACATTCACAGCTACCCATCCATGCGCACCGTAATGGCTGGGGTTATTTGAAAGATGGCTGGTCTTACATTGCGTATCAAAAGCTGTGGCGCTTAGCTGGCGCAGATCAGATGCACGTCAACGGCTTAGCTAATAAATTTCAAGAAACCGATGACAGCGTGATCGCTTCAGCACGCGAATGTTTTATCCCTCTGTTTAAGCACAAGCCTTGCACCGTCATGCCAGTGTTTTCATCCGGTCAAACAGTGAATCAAGCACCAGGTACGTGGGCTGCACTGCAATCAACGGATCTGATTTATCTTGCCGGTGGCGGACTCTTCGCCCATCCCGGTGGTATTGCAGCAGGCGTCGCCGCACTCAGACAATCATGGGAAGCCGCGATGAACAATGTACCGCTTGAGGTCGCTGCAAAAACACATCGTGAGCTGAAAGAAGCATTAGAAAAATTCGCCGGATAACGTCCCACTCAGAGTACTCACATAAAAACGATAACAAGGAGAGAACCATGACCCAATTTACCCGCCGTAAATTTTTAATTGCTACCGGCACCGCCGCCATTGCTGGACCTTGGGTACACACCGCTCGCGCTGCTGAATTTGAATATAAATTCGGTACTAATTTACCGGCTACGCATCCTTTGTCGGCACGATTAATTGAAGCGACTAAAGCCATTAAAGAACAAACCGATGGCAAATTAAATATTCGCGTCTTCCCCAACAATCAACTTGGTGGTGATCCTGCTATGTTTGCGCAGCTGCGCAGTGGCGCGCTGGAATTTTTTACCGTATCAGGCGCTAATGCGCTCTCCTCGCTCGTACCCAAAGCGGCGATCTCCGGTGTTGGTTTTGCGTTCAAAAACTATGATCAAGTCTGGCAAGCACTCGACGGTGATCTCGGTAAACATATACGCGCACAAATCACAGGCGCCGGCCTGGTGGTGATGGATAAAATTTGGGACAACGGTTTCCGACAAATTACTAACAACGTCAAACCAATTTCAACCGCCACCGATTTGTCGAGTATGAAAATTCGCGTGCCGATTGGAAAGCTGTGGATATCGCTGTTTGAGTCACTAGGCGCTGCACCTTCCGGCATTAGTTTTAACGAGGTGTATTCGGCATTACAAACGCACGTAGTTGATGGACAAGAAAATCCGCTTGCCATTGCCTCCGTTGCGCGACTCTACGAAGTACAAAAATATTGCTCATTGACGAATCACATGTGGGATGGATTCTGGGTACTCTCGAATAAAAATTCCTGGAATAAAATTCCTCCGCGCTTACAAGAAATCGCCGCTAAAAATTTCAATGAGTACGCCGTGCTTCAGCGCAAAGACATCGCCGAGATGAATTCGCAATTACGCAAATCGCTCGAAGAAAAAGGAATGGTATTTAATACCGCCGATCCAGCCTCTTTCCGAGACAAACTTCGCAGTAGCAATTACTACGCAAACTGGCGTAAAGAATTTGGTGATGAAGCGTGGGCTTTACTCGAGAAACTCTCAGGTAAGCTCGCATGAGCATGACCACAGACAGTGATTCTTCAGCATCACCTAACCGCACACTCGCGCGTATTGACACTGCTTTGGGATGGCTGGTTTCGCTACCCGCCGCAGCGTTGGTAGCCATTGAAATAGTCCTGCTGTTTGTGGGCGTGGTTGCGCGGTATGTCTTTCACAAACCACTCATCATTGCCGATGAATTATCCAGTGTTCTTTTTCTTTGGTTAGCCATGATGGGTGCCAGCGTTTCCCTGCACCGCAATGCACACATGCGCATGACTGCTTTGGTTAATGATTGCAATGATGTATGGCGTGCGCGCTGGGAATGGGTCTCGAACACAGCCTGTTTGTGTTTTTTAGCACTATTAGCTGAACCCAGCTTCGATTATTTGATGCAGCAACTGCCCATCGAATTACCGGGCCTGTCGATTTCTGATGGCTGGCGCGCAGCTGCGATGCCGGTTGCAACCTGTTTAATGAGTGCTATTGCATTAGTGAAGCTGATGATGCGCGGTGTACGTGAAACGCTGTCCGCTACATTGATTGCATTAGTACTCGCAATGGCATTGCACAGCATAGGTCCGGTGCTATCTGATCTCGGCAATATGAATCTCGTAATCTTTTTTATCGGCGTCGTGGGATCAGCTGTTCTGCTAGGTATGCCGATTGCTTTTGCTTTCGGTTTGGCGACCTTTTCGTATCTTTCGCTATCGACTTCTATGCCACTCGGTGTTGTTGTCGGTCGTATTGATGAAGGTGTGTCGCATTTAATTTTGCTTGCTGTGCCGATGTTTGTCTTCCTCGGTCTAGTGATTGAAATGACCGGTATGGCACGCACCATGGTGAGCTTCTTAGCATCGCTACTGGGCCATGTACGTGGTGGACTGTCGTATGTGTTGGTTGGAGCTATGTATTTAGTCTCAGGTATTTCAGGATCCAAAGCAGCTGATATGGCAGCGATTGCTCCGGTGTTGTTTCCTGAAATGACTAAGCGTGGACAAAAGCGCGGTGAGTTAGTTGCACTACTCGCAGCAACCGGTGCGCAGACTGAAACCATCCCTCCGAGCATCGTGTTGATTACGATAGGGTCAGTCACTGGCGTATCAATTGCTGCACTGTTTGCGGGTGGATTGATGCCGGGTTTAGTACTCGCTCTCATGCTATGCGTGCTAATCGGTTGGCGTGCTCGTAATGAAACCGCTGAGCTTCCCCCTCGCGCTAGTCTGAGTGAAATTTTGCAGTGTTTCGTTATCGCTTTGCCAGCTCTATTACTTCCCTTCGTGATACGCGCCGCTGTCATTGAAGGGGGGGCTACTGCCACCGAAGTATCTACCGTAGGCGTTGTCTACTCTCTGCTGGTTGGCTTATTGATTTATCGTCAGTTTGATGTGAGACGTCTGGGCGCAATACTGGTTGAAACAGTATCACTGTCAGGTGCAATTTTAATCATCATTGGCACTGCAACTGCCATGGCGTGGGCGTTGGTGCAATCAGGATTCTCACAAGCATTGGCCGAGATGATCGGCAGTCTACCCGGTGGCGCTGGTATGTTTATGGCGGTGTCGATCGTTGCCTTCATTATTCTCGGTAGCGTACTCGAAGGCATACCCGCGATTGTGCTGTTTGGCCCATTGCTCTTTCCCATCGCACGCGAAATGGGGATCCATGAAGTGCAGTACGCCATGGTGGTGATTTTATCCATGGGTCTGGGGTTGTTCTCTCCACCCTTCGGAGTGGGCTATTACGGCGCTTGCGCAGTTAGCCAGACGCATCCTGATGAAGGACTGCGACCTATCATTGGTTATATGGTTGCTTTGTTCATCGGCATAGTGATCGTCGCTGTCGTACCGTGGATTTCTATCGGCTTTTTGAAGTAATGACATCATCTTCAACAGTACCCTTTACTGCTTATGATACGGCTCGCTTTTTACGGTGATGATTTCACCGGTGCTTCTGATAATGCTGCGCAATATGCGCGACATGGTTTGCGTACTTTACTGTTTTTTTCTAATCCCTCGCCAGAGGTTTTAAAAAAAGCCGCCCAAAGCTACGACGTAATTGGCATTGCTGGTACTGCGCGCTCTCTACCACCCGAACAGATGGGGGATGAATTACTGCCCGTATTAGAAAATTTTCAGCAATTGGGTGTGAATTTCATTCACTACAAATGCTGCTCAACATTTGATTCATCGCCCTCGATAGGTAGTTTAGGTGAAGCGATACGACTGATGCGCCGTTTATGGCCACAGAGCTTCGTGTCGGTATTTTCTGCAACGCCTGAATTTGGTCGCTACACTTTATTTGGCCATCACTACGCACGTGCAGGTAATGATATTTACCGCCTTGATAGACATCCGGTGATGTCGCGACATCCGGTCACGCCTATGCATGAATCGGATCTTGCAAAAATACTTGCCGCGCAAGGATTTGAACCTAAACGTTTAATTGATTTGCGCATGCTGGATGACCACGAAAAAAATCCCACCGCGCTAAGCTCGCTGATTGCCAATGATGATAGCGCCGTGTTTGATGGCTATACGCAGCAACACGTTGTGACAGGTGCAGCGAGTTTGTGGCAGCTTGCTCGAACACGTACTGTCTGCGCAATGGCCGCACAAGGGCTGGCACATGCGCTAGGCACTCATCTGCGCGAATGCAATCAAATTACAGCACCCGAACCGACACACACACTGGCACCTGTAAATAATTTATTAGTTTTATCGGGTAGTTGTTCTGCTTTATCAGCTGCGCAAATCGATTGGGCTATTGCTGCAGGCTTTCAAGAGATACGCATCACACCGGAGCAACTCATCAGCACGGATGAACGTACTTTCCAATTGCTGGAAAACCAAATGCTGACTGCCTTGTCTGCAGGCAAAAGCATGGTTATCTACACAGCGAAAGGCCCTGACGATCAACATCTGGCTGCAGTACTTGATCAATTACCGGCCAATGTTTCAGCGCCCGCCTTTATCGCAAACCGTATTGGCCTGCTGTATTCGCGACTCGCGCATACCGCGCTGGCACGTGCGGGACTCACACGTTTGGTTGTGGCAGGCGGAGATTCTTCCAGCTTTACCATGCGACAGCTAGGTGCTGTTGCGCTGGAAATCAAAGCCAGTCATTTCAAACAGAACGCGCATGTCTGCACTTTAATTTCCAATGACCCGCTCATCAACGGTAAAGAAGTTTTACTTAAAGGCGGACAAGTCGGCGCAGACGATTTGTATGGTTGCATGTTGCAAGGATTTTAAGTGGCTAGCGGATTTTAATGAATATCAGCACATGATCAGTTGTTATAAAAAACCGCTATTATTTTAATCAGCAGTACCCGTTCAACCAAACTTCGAAAGATGACAATGAAAAAACTATTTTCTTTTTGATATCGTCTGCGTTTTTTGTTTTTACTTCACCTTCCTTGCTGGCAGCTGATAGCGCTGCGCCGGTAGTTAAAGAAGTTTTTAAGAGCGACAAGGCTGTTGGCGTACTCTGGAGTTTAGAGGCGGGTGGCGAATCACCTAGCGTTGCAAGACCAGGTGCAAGAGCAGCCTATATTATCCAGGGCGGCAAATTAGAACGTCACTATCCTGACGGTAAAACGGTACCTGTTACCTTAAAAACGGGCGATACACTTTATCTTGATAAGCCTGAAGATCAAGCTCCCTACGCCATCAAAAATGTTGGTAAAACGGCTGTAAAGATTTATTTGGTTACGATTAAGTAATCATCGTTTACGAATGAATCCCTCGGCAGAGATGCTGAGGGATTTTTTATTTGTGGAATACAAACTTACACCACATCACGCCACCTCAAACGAATCTGATCCCCGAGATTACTGCGCCTATCTACAAGTTTATTTGTCGACTTACCTTGACTAATGACAAGGAATTTTTAAAAGCTATTCATATACTTATCACTCGTTGAGGAGAGTGGGAATGGATAATAGTCCGCATAAAGTACTTATCTGGGATTTACCTGTAAGGCTTATCCATTGGCTAATGGTAGTTTGCTTTTTTGGAGCCTACATCACCGCTGAAATCGTCGAACTAAAAATTGTCCACTTCACCTTAGGCTACACCCTGGCTGCATTGATCATCGTTCGAATTGCCTGGGGATTTTTTGGTACGACGCATGCCAGGTTCAGCAACTTTGTTAGACATCCGAAGGCAGCGATACATTATTTACAATCGATGATTCGGCGCGAACCTCCAACCGATGTCGGACATAACCCCGCCGGTGCATTAGCGATACTCGCTCTGCTTTCTTTTGGCTTACTGGTTACCTTGACGGGTTGGTTAACCCTGCATGAGATAGTTGGTGAGTGGGCTGAAGAAGTCCATGAGGTTTTAGCGAACATTATGATGGTGATTGTCGTCATCCATATTGTCGCTGTGCTGGCAGGAAGTTTTCTACATAAAGAAAACCTAGTCAGGGCAATGATCACAGGCAAAAAAATAGCTCAGCATAATGATGCGATTCCAGAATCAAAATCATTATTAGCTATCGCTCTACTGACTGCCATACTGAGTTTTTGGTTTTATCAATACGATCATGCGACTGAAGGCGGGATTGATGGAATAGCTGCATTAGATGAAGTAAATGAGCACACCGAGGAATAGCGACTGTCATTCAAAACTAAAACCTTCTAATAAGCTGAAAAAAATAACTAATTACCTGCACATGAAAACAACTCGCTATCGATCATTTGCTCTGCTGTTCACTCTCTCCGCGCTACTGCTTGGCTGCACGATGGAATTCATGAATGCGAAACCAGCGCGCGAGCTCAAACCACTTCCGCCGCTAGAAGGTGATTTGTATGCTGGCTGGCGAGTATTTCAAAGTAAGTGTGCAAGCTGTCACGGCACTGCCGCCACCGGCGGTAATCGTGCGCCCGATTTACTTCCTCTCGTACGCGAGATGAGCGCAAGACATTTCGCTGAATTGGTACTAAAGCGCTATGACCTAGGTAATGGGTTGGGTAAAGAGTCATCCAATCAATCAACGATTGATACCCGTATTGACGATATAGTGCGCCTCAAAGAACCACCCATTGAAATGCCTGCATGGCAAGGTGAGCCTGCGGTAAATGCACATATTCTTGATCTGTACTCTTACTTGACCGCACGTGCCGATGGAAGATTAGGCATAGAACGTCCGCCGCGTTAATTTATGGGTCACTTCATCGTTCAACGATACTGATTACCACTAAGCAGCAATCCAACTAACTCGTAAAAATACTTCCGTATTTCAAACGTAGATCAGCCTTTTGTACTTTGCCCGTTCCCCCGACGGGCAAAGACTGCACAAAGATCACTTCATCTGGCACCCACCACTTAGCGACGCGCTCAGAAAGAAAATCAATCACGTCCTGCTTCTCTAGAGATTTATCTGGTTTGGGAACAATCAAAAGTAAAGGACGCTCATCCCATTTAGGATGCTTCACGCCGATAACTGCAGCCATAGCAACATCGGGGTGTGCAATGGCAGCATTTTCTAAATCAATGGAGCTTATCCATTCACCGCCTGACTTGATGACATCTTTTGTGCGGTCACGTATTTGCATAACGCCATCGGGGCTGATGGTTGCAATATCACCGGTTGGGAACCAGCCATTAACGAGTGCTGTTGTTTCGGCCTTGTGGTACTTCTCGACGATCCACTGCCCTCTGACCATTAACTCGCCTTGAGTAACGCCATCTCTGGGTAGTGAGTTACCTTCTTCATCAACAATTTTTAGCTCAACACCAAAGACCGATTTGCCTTGCTTGGCGACTAACTCATGACGCTTGTCCGTAGGCCACGCTATTTCGCTATCGCTTAAATTACTCATAGTCGCAATGGCGGTCGTTTCAGTCATACCCCAACCATGACGCACATCGACTTTGAACACATCATTAAACTTAGCGATCAATGCCCTTGGCATTGCCGAACCACCTACACCCGTTCTGCGCATCGTTGAAAACGTAAGATTATTTTGTTCTAAGTGCTGAATTAGCCCCATCCAAATCGTAGGAACACCCGCACTGATCGTGACCTTTTCTGATTCCATCAATTCGTAAAGACTCGCACCATCTAACTTAGGGCCAGGCAAAACTAACTTCGCACCCGCCATCAACGTGGCATAGGGCAAGCACCATGCGTTGATATGAAACATAGGCACCACAGGTAGTACGGCCTCTTGCGATGAAATACTCAGCACATTAGGCAAACAGGCTGATAACGCGCTCAGTGCAATCGCTCTATGTGAATACAAAACACCTTTAGGATTACCGGTGGTGCCTGATGTGTAGCACAGCGCTGCACCTGATTTTTCATCGAAGTCAGGCCAGTGAAATGTTGGGCTATGCGAAGCAATCAGATCCTCATAATTTTCTACATCGACACCTTCTACGGTGGATGTATTCGCTTTATCACTCAAACAAATCCAATGCTTCACTTTCAAACAATGGGGAGCGATAGCTTTAATCAGCGGAGCAAAGGTATTGTCAAACAAAACGACTTCATCGTCGGCGTGATTAATGATGTATGTAAGCTGATCAGGATGTAAGCGGGGATTACACGTATGCATAACCATGCCGCTACCTGATACGGCGTAGTAGGACTCTAAATGTCTATAGTTATTCCAGGCGATCGAGCCCACCACACTACCCGCTTTTAGACCCAGACTACTTAAAGCATTTGCTAATTGCTTAGAGCGTTTCGCCATGTCAGCGAAGGTATATCGATGCAGTGGACCATGCGTCTCACGACTAACAATACTCTGTTGACCAAACTGATCAGCACTATGCTCAAGAATGGCTGAAATCAGCAATGGACGCTCCATCATCTTCCCGATTGATTGCATAGCTAGTCTCTCTTGAAAAAATACATTTTTATTGAGTTAATCAGACTCAAAACAGCAGATTCAAAAACAGGATAGATTGACAACCGGTCGCAGGCATTAACTACGCAACGGGCCTGAGAGTCGTCATTTCTAATTTAACTGCTGATTCCTCATCCCGCATCCAGACCTCACCCTCTTGTATGGTGACCTGTAATTGCATGTTGCGCTGACACAGTTTTTCAAGTTCAGCGGCTGTGGTGGACGCGACTTGAAATACCTGTAAATTTTTTGCGCGGGCAAGCTTACTTTCAATAGCCTTCCACCATAGCGATGCGCTGCTGCTATAGGTGTAGATCATTACCTGATTCGCTCTACCACAGGCTTTCAAAATGCGGCGCTCTTCAGGCTGCCCAACTTCTATCCAGTTCTCGATCGCGCCAGTTAAATCTTTTTGCCAGATATCGGGCTCTTCGGTATCAGAAATGCCTTTGCCGAATTCCAGTTGCTCGTGGGCGTGTAGCGCAAAGACTGCCACTCTGACCATCATACGTTGCACGGTTTCAGATGGATGGCAGGCAATCGCCAACGTGTGTTCGGCGTAATAGTGCCTATCCATATCCGCGATCTGAAGGGTGGCTTTATAAATAGTTGATTTGAGTGCCATGGTGGGAGTCGGTTAAGGCATGGGCGAACGATGACATTTCAACGCTGGCATGAGCGCTGGATTTTACAGGTATCAACAATCGGTTTTGGCATTAAAAATTGTGCAAATCAGCACAAACCACTTGATAATGAGAATGATTCGCATTAAGATTACTCAAATTCATTTGGAGATCAGTATGACTCAGACTTTCCCGGCCAACGGCGTAGATAAACAACGTACTCAAATCAGACACTTACCCAAAGTAGCACCGATAACTTTGGCTGTTTGGACGATGTTTTCTACAGCCGTATTGGCTGATGAGTCGGCAGAAAAATCATTGCCTCGCATCGAGGTGGTCGGTCAAGGCGCTGAATCCATCAGCCGATTGCCAGGCTCGGTAAGCGTAGTGACTAACGAAGCCATTTTGGTCAATCAGCCCCTGTCGACACAAGATGCAATCAAGTTCGTGCCGGGTGTCGTAGTGCGCGAGGAAGAAGGCTATGGTTTTATTCCGAACATTGGAATGCGCGGGCTAGATCCTAACCGCAGCCAGAAATTACTAGTGCTCGAAGATGGGGTACCCATTGCACCAAGCCTGTTTATTTCCAATGAGTCGTATTACAGCCCACGCATTGAGCGCATGGAGGGCATCGAAGTATTAAAAGGTGCCGCTGGTCTGCGCTATGGGCCAACCACCATCGGTGGCGTGATTAACTACCAGACTAAACAGCCAGAAAATGGTGTGCGAGTCACCGCGCAAGGCGGCTCGCACGGCTATGGGTTGTTAGGTCTTGATGCTGGCGGTAGAACCGCGGACGGCAAAGCAATCGGTGGGATCAGCATGATCACCTCACAAGGTGACGGTTTTCGTAACAATGGCTTCAAGATGGAGGATGTCGTCGTCAAGGGTGGCATCGCCATCGACGAGCGGCAATGGTTAGGCGCAAAACTTACCTATTACACTAACGACGTCAATACATCCTATGTGGGTCTGCGTAAAAATGAATATCGCGACAACCCAACTAAAAACTCAGCAAAGAGCGATTACTTTATAAGTGACCGCCTCTCGTTTGATATCAACCACGAGATAGAGTTAAACAGCACTGCGCGATTGAAAACACTCGCGTACTGGAGCGAGTTACAACGTGATTATTGGCGTCGTCCAGTGCTAGCCCGCAGCGCCGATGGCACCACCTTTGTCGCCTGCGGTGGCGGCTCAGCATGTATGGTCGGTGCCAAGCGTACATTCGAAATGGTGGGTATAGATTCACGACTCGAGCTTAATCACGATAGCTTTGGTATTAAGAATGAAAGCGAGATCGGCATCCGACTCCACACCGAATCTCGACTGAATAAAACGGTCTCCTCCTTCACTAATGAAAATGCGCGCAGTGGCACATTGACTGCAAATCAAGATTCAAGCGCCAATAGCCTCGCTCTGTATGGTCAGAATCGTTTCATTATCAATGAGCGAGTCGCCATCACGCCAGGGATGAGAATTGAGTCGTATACGCAAAATGATCGCAATCGACTCAATGGCATCAGCGGCAAATCCAGCAATACCGAATTCGTTCCGGGCATCGGTGCAACTTGGCAAGTCAGCCCGCAGGCCCAGGTTTTTGCTGGCGCACATCGCGGATTTTCTCCTGCCATGATGGCCGCCTCGATCGTCGGCGGTGTGGATCAACGGTTAGGCGCTGAACGTTCGACCAATCTGGAAATCGGCGTACGCGGCAGCATTGATCAAATGCGCTATGAAGTAACGGCTTTTCAAATGGACTTTGCTAATCAGATCGTGAATGCCTCGACATCCGCCAATATCACTCAATCGAATGCCGGTAAAACTATGCATCAGGGACTTGAGGGTTTGCTCGGTATTGATTTAGGAAAGGGCTGGGGAGCTGAGACCAATATGACCTATCTGCCCGTTGCTGAATATCGTAGCGACAGGCTAGGCAGCAGCGCGAACGTCAACGGCAACCGATTGCCCTATGCACCAGAGCTCGTCGCCAATGTGGCGTTGACCTACAAATTCGATCTGCTGACTACTAGGCTCTCGGCTACCCATGTGTCGTCGCAATTCGTTGATGCAGCCAATACAGTGGCCGCAAGTGATGATGGCCGTAGAGGTGTAATTCCGTCCTTCACCACGTTAAATATCAATGCGCGCTATGCATTGAGCAAACAGACCAGCCTATTTGCAACGGTGCGCAATTTGACTGATAAACAGTACATTGCTAGCCGAAATCCCGATGGAATTTTCCCAGGCGCCGAACGCAACTTTCAAGTGGGTATGAGCCATAAATTCTAACTACGTAGGTGCTTGATTTCAGCATGGCCATCCTACCGCGTTAAATAATGTCGTCTCTCGTCAGTAAAGTAATAGGTTTCTCTATCAATGTGACACGTCATCGTATCAATCGCGCATAAAGGGAGCTAAGAAGTAAATCGTAGATAATAGACAGTCGATAATAAGAAGCGCGATGTCTCTATGCTCACTCCCCTGCCGCTACCACCAGAAATTCGTTCGCGCTACCTGCCCGACATCCATGGTCTGCAAATGCACTTGCTCGAAGCCGGCCACGAAACACCAGGCCGTCCGAGCTTATTGCTATTACATGGATTCCCAGAGATAGCTTACAGCTGGCGTAAGTTGATGTTGCCATTAGCAGAAGCTGGCTTTCACGTCGTCGCCCCCGACCTGCGCGGCTACGGTCGCACCACCGGCTGGCAGGCAGATGCACTCGCTGATCCTAGCGACTGTAATTTTCTTAACCTCACACGCGATTTGCTAGCGCTCTTAGCCGCACTAGGTAAAACACACGTCGAGGCTGTGATTGGCCATGATTTTGGCGCCCCATTAGCCGCCATCGCTGCGCTAACCAGACCAGATAAATTTAAATCCGTCGTGATAATGAGTGCGCCATTCGCTGGTCCACCTGCGTGGCAGTTACGCGTTAATGATGTAGCTCCCGCAGATGGATTTGATTTGCTAGAGCAAGCAGTGCATGACCTAGCTAAACTCAATCCTCCAAGGCAGCACTATCAGTGGTACTACTCAACACCACAAGCCAACGCTGATATGCATCATCCGCCGCAAGGACTGCATGCTTTTTTGCGTGCTTACTATCACATGAAGAGTGCAGACTGGAACCAGAATCGGCCCCATCCTTTAGGCGAATTAAGCGCGCAAGCACTTTCGCAACTGCCGCATTATTACGTGATGAGGCATGGCAAAAGTATGTCCGAGAGCGTTGCCTCTGAAATGCCGGATGCGAATGCTATTGCGCAGTGTAAATGGCTACCCGATCATGAACTCGCCATATATAGCGCTGAGTATGACCGTACAGGTTTTCAAGGTGGGCTGCAATGGTATCGCTGCCTGACCAGCCGAGAGCAAATCAATGCCTTGCGTCTACTCGGTGGATTACGCATTGATGTGCCCTCATGCTTCATTGCCGGTGCAAGTGATTGGGGCGTTCATCAATTTCCGGGAGCCTTCGATAAGATGCAACAACAGGCTTGCACGCACATGCTAGGTTTCCATCTCATTCCAGATGCAGGGCATTGGGTGCAACAAGAACAGCCGGAGGCCGTGTTACAGCACTTGTTTGATTTTTTTGAACGAGCAGAAATCCCGTTTAGCCGTTAACAGTGGCTAACCATGGATCGTAAGCCATTCAACTTTACGATTTACTCGTGAAGCACAGTGTCTACTTTTTTTGTAGGGTAAATTCGTAATCCAAACTCCAATAGGGCTTTTTCATATCGCGACCATCGGATGCCTTACCAGCTCCGTGCGATTGAAACTTCCCAACTAATGAAGGTCTGACACCGAAAACCACGTCGGAATCTAAGTACCGATCACCTTCGCGGAAAATATGCGTGACGAGTGGCTGATACCCATCTGCCTTCATCATGAAATGTATGTGCGCTGGTCGCCAAGGATGACGTCCCGTGTTGAGTAACATCTGACCCACAGGGCCGTCAGTCGGTACGGGATATGCCTCAGGTAACACCGTCCAAAATGAAAAATTTCCGTGCGTGTCCGTGTTTATCAAACCACGTGCACGCCGCTGACTTTCCAACTCGCCACGTTGCACGTCATATAAGCCTTCTGAATCGGCCTGCCATACATCAACTAAGGCATTAGCCAATGGCTTCCCATCAGTGGATACGACTCGACCGGAAACAAACAATGGTTCACCAGGTGCGCCATTAGTAATATCGGCACCATTGTTAATAGGCGGGGCATCATGCGTATGAAAAGGCCCTAAGACAGTTGCTTCGGTCGCACCTTGTTGCTTACCCTCATGCATAGCAACCAATAGCATCGACAAACCAAGTGTGTCTGATAAAAGAATAAATTCTTGCCTCACCTCGTCACATTTATGGCCAGTTGCGGTCAAAAATTGAATACCCGCCATCCACTCTTCTTCAGTCAATTGCGTTTCTTGAGCGAAGGCATGCAAATGCTTAACGAGCGATTGCATAACAAACTTCAGTCGTGGATTCTCAGCGCCATTAAAGCTGTCGAGCGCAGCCTGTGTAATCGACTCATGCGAAAATTTCATTTAATTCCTTGGCTTTAAAAATCGATGTGTAGGGAAAAGCGATAATCCATAACGACGATGTATGGCACCCCACAAACCATCACGGAAAAATAGAGTAACGAGAATAGCAATCAGACCTAAACCTATTAAATACCACGTTCCATAATCACTAAAAAATTTATTCAAGAACCAAAATAGCAGCGCACCAATGATAGGCCCCTCTATCCGCCCCAACCCACCGATCACCACCATAAAAATGGCAAAGGCAGTCCAGTTCACTGAAAACGCTGCGTCAGGCGAGATGCGTAAGTTACTAACAAAATACAACGCTCCGGCTAAACCGGTACCGCCTGCTGCAATTAAGTAAACCGCTAATTTTAATCGTTGCACATCAATACCTTGCGACGCTGCCGCATTTTCATTATCGCGAATTGCAAGCAAAGCTAGACCACGCTTAGATCGTAAAAACAAATAAATGCCTGCGATAGCAATGACGATACATGCCAGTGCAATCCAATAGGTAGTGCTTTCTCGAGTCGCTTTTTCAATATCGCGCAACGCTGTTAGTGAGGTACCTGAACCGCCTCCTACCCAGTGTAAATTTGCGAATGACAAACGAAATACTTCTGCGATTACCCATGACCCAATAGCGAAATAACCGCCTTGTAGCCTAAAGGCTAGTAACGAAACAGGCCATGCAATGAGAGTCGTTACTATCGCTGCCAGCGGAATAGCAAGAAACGGGTTCACCCCCATCTCATTACCTACTATGAGCATGGTGTAACCGCCAAAGCCAAAAAAGGCTTGCTGACCTATGCTGACCATCCCGCCATAGCCTGCAAGCAGATTCCACATCATGGCAAACAAAAAGTAGCAGGCTATCTCGACGACCTCACGCATCCAGCTCGACTCACCCCACATAGGCAGCGAGATGGCTGGTATCAGCACTACGATCGTCAACCAAGGTAAGGCTTTGGAAAAGTGATTACTACGTATTACATCGTAAGCTTGCATAAATTGGGGCTCTTTAAAATAAAGAAACTAGCCTCGAGTCTTAGGGAAAAGTCCTTGTGGTCGTATCACGAGTACGACTAAAAACATTAAATGACCAAACCAGATACCCCAACCTGGATCTAGGCGAAAGCCTATCTGTTGAGTTAATCCTAGTAGCAGCGCACCTACCAACGTGCCCCAGAACGACCCCATGCCTCCAATGATGACTGCCTCAAATGCGAACAGCAACAACAACGGGCCATCCGCCGGTGCAATCGTCGTACGCATCGCTTGCAATCCACCTGCAAGCGCAATCAACATAAAGGCAATACCGGTTGCTTGGGCATACACAATCGCAGGCTTTAAACCCATCAATTGAGCGGCTTCTCTATCATCGGAGACAGCGCGAAAGGATCGTCCTAACGAGGTATAGCTAAATAAAGCCTGCAACAACATCGTCGCAAGCAACGCAATACCAAAGGTGAGCAAAGGCAGTATTCCAACGGTAATATCACTGACCGAAAAACTCGCGAGTGCAATGCTACCGGCCTCGAGTGATTTCGGATCAGCCGAATACACTTCAAGTAAAAAATTTTGAATGATGATCGACAAACCAAACGTCACCACTAATGATGGCAAGGGATCACGGCCTAAGGTGTAGTTGAGCACAAATCGTTGTAAGGCATATCCTGCTAAAAAAGCTAAAGGTATAAGGACTAACAATCCTAAGCCCGGGGATAAACCTGTAGCCGCAACAGTACTAATAGCAAAGAAGCCGCCTAAAATAATAAAATCACCTTGCGCAGTGTTAGTTAGCCTCATTACACCAAACATCAATGATTGTCCTAGGGCGAATAATGCATATAGGCCACCAAGCAATAAACCCTGCAAAATAATTTCAGTCATGATTTAAATACCAAAGTAGGCTTTACTAATTTGATCACGACTCAATTCACTAGACTTACCTTCCAGTGATACTAAACCTTCCTGCAAACATACAACACGTGATGAAGCCTGCATCGCAAGCTGCACATCTTGCTCAACAATCAAAAGCGACATCCCTTCTTCCATAATGGCAGGTAATGCCGCATAAATTTCACGAATAACTACTGGGGCTAAACCAAGAGAGATTTCATCGCACAGCAAAAGGCGTGGATTACTCATCAAAGCGCGACCAATGGCCACCATCTGCTGTTGACCACCGGATAACGACGTGGATGGCATAGAGCGTTTTTCTTGCAGTATCGGGAACAGCGTAAATACACGACTAAGGTCCCAAGAGCCCTTTCGCCCCGATAGAGTACCCATCAAAAGATTTTCTTCAACCGTCAAGCTAGGAAATAAGCGCCTGCCTTCTGGCACCATAGCTATACCTAATTTAACGATATCACCGGCATCCAAATGTCGAAGCGACTGCCCTTCAAATTCAAGCTCTCCACTTCGAACCGGAAGTAGACCTGTGAGAGTTTTTAAAAATGTGGATTTGCCGGCTCCATTAGCGCCGATCAGCGCTACTATTTCTCCAGCATTTATTGAAAAATCAATACCAAATAAAGCCTGTGCGTCGCCGTATGCCGCCGTAATGCATTGAGCACGTAACATGTCAGACTTCCAAACCCATGTAGACGCGTTTTACTTCCGCATCTTGCATCACAGCGTCAGGCTGACCTTCACATAAGGTTCGTCCAAAATTAATGACCAATAACCGATCCGCTAGTGAGAGCAAGGCATGCACCACATGCTCAATCCAAATCATGGTGATACCGCTTAACTTAATCCGCTTGAGTTCTTCTACTAGTTCTTGCGCTTCGTGTTCAGTCAAGCCACCCGCAATTTCATCCAATAATAATAGTCGGGGTTGTGTTGCTAAAGCACGCGCGAGTTCAAGTCGCTTACGGTTTAATAAAGTAAGCCCGCCAGCTGCTTGATTCGCAAATTTTTGTAAACCCGTTTGTTCTAATACGTCCCAGGCAATTTGCCATGCTGCTTTTTCTGACACCTGCGCACCAAAACAAGCGGCCGTAACCAGATTTTCAAACACACTCATGCCACCAAAGGGTTGAGGCACTTGATATGAACGACCTATGCCATTTCGGCAGCGCTGAAAAGGGGGGGAATTGTTAATCAGTAGTCCATCAAACGTAATCTCACCGGCATCAACGTTAAGATCACCCGAAATAAGATTGAATAAGGTGGTCTTCCCGGCCCCATTGGGGCCGAGAATTCCAAGTACCTCGCCCTCAGTGACTGATAAAGAAACTCCATCAGTCACTTTTAAAGCGCCAAACGACTTACTGACGTTTTTGAGGGTAAGCAAGGTCATCGCTGTTGAATGATATTAATTCATTAAACGCAATGTTCCACCTGCAGGAATCGCAGGGGCAGCTTTGTTGTTAACAATGGTAAGTTCATATTTGTATGTCTTACCTTTATTCCATTGACCCAGCACCAGCGGAGTTTTGCTGACGTTCTTGAATGGACCCTGACCACCCCATTTGACATCGCCGACCACTGTCTTCAACTGAGTCGCTGCAACCGCGTCGCGGATATCGGCGGCACTTGCTGATTTTGAACGCTTAAGCGCATCAACAGCGACTTCAAACAAACCATGTGCGAAACCAATAGGTTGTGTCCATTGTTTACCGGTTGATTTTTCGTATGCTCCAGCCAAATCCTTAGCCGACTGTTTCGTCAAGCTTGATGCAAATGGATGCGAAGGACTCCACCACACTTCAGTCGTTAAACCATCGCCCAATTCCCCTAGGGCTTCGATCGCACCAGGGAACAACAGCGCCTTACCCAAGGTAATAACTTTCGGTTTGTAACCTTGTTGACGTGCTTGCGTAAGGAAGGTTTTTGCATCAGGTGGAATGACTACACCCGTTACGATTTCCACTCCATCTTTTTTGAAAGCGGCGATCTGCGCTGAAAAATCTTGAGTACCGTTTTGGAAGCGGCCCGGATCCGTTAATGAATAGCCCATCGTTGTCAAAGGCTTTGGAAAGCCACGTTCTTTATCACCCCAGGCATTGCCATCACCGTCATTGGGAAATAAGCCACCGACTTTTTTATTCGTCTTAACGCTATTCCAACCATTAGTGAAGTTTTCAATGACATCTTCTAAGCCCCAGAAAATGTGATGCGTCCATTTAAAACCTTTAGCTGGATCGCCTTTACGACCGAAGAACCATGGCTGCCAAGGCACTACGCTAGAAATACATGGCAGCTCATTGAGTTCGCATACATCGCTAACTGGATTGGCTGTTTCAGGTGTACCTGCAGTGAGTATCAAAGCGACTTTGTCTTTTAAAATCAAATCATTCGCAACTTCACCTGCGCGATTAGGATTTGATTGGCTATCTTTCAATAAGATCTCAACGGCATATTTTTTCCCACCTACTGTGACACCATCTTTAAATGATGCGCGCATCTGCTCGATGACCCATTTATCGGCTTCTCCAAAAGGAGCCAGAGGGCCCGTTTGTGGCGACACATAACCGATTTTGATGGTGTCAGCTGCCAATGCCATGCCAGTGGTGGACAACAGCGCCGCGGCTGCCGCACCTTGAATAAAATGTCTTCTAGTAATTGCCATGTTTTTTGTCTCCTCCTGTTTATGCTGCGATTTTTACTACCCTTAAGAACAGCCTACCTAGTACAACTTTCTAAACAACGACAGCCAACCTGCTTTATGACGCAACCGGTGATGCACCTTCCCAAGCGTTTTGTAATAAATTTCTTAATGCAGTCGCGCTATCAGCGCTAATCGGCCTGGGATTCCAATAGGGATTTTGACTAGCGATCTGCGCTGCTTTATCTACATCGTCTGATGTCATTCCCAATTCTTTCAAGGAGACTGGCGCGCCATTTGTTTTAGCGAGCTCATATAGACCTTGAGCAGCTGGCTTACCACCCAACGCACGACTAATTTTTTTCATTGCACCTGGTGCAGCAGCCGCATTAAAAGCAATCGCATGAGGAAGTATCACTGTATGAACTTCTGCATGCGGCAAATTGAAGGTGCCGCCTAGTGTGTGGCATAACTTATGATGCAACGCCATACCGACATTCCCGAGCACTGTTCCACACAGCCATGCGCCATAGAGAGCATCACTGCGTGCATTCACATCGGCTGGATTGGTTTTTATCAAAGGGATCGCAGAGGCTAGCGCGCGGATTCCTTCCTCTGCCATTAAATCCATAACAGGGTTGCCATCTTTGGCATACAAACCTTCGGCTGCATGGGCGATGGCATTCATTGCACTCGTGACGGACAAGCCCACAGGTAGGGATAAGGTTAAGTTGGCGTCATAGATGACTGTTCGCGGTAATACGCGAGGATCGCGCCCCGTTTTCTTTAGCCCGTTTTCTGTAATGCCATAGATAGGTGTCATCTCACTACCGGCATAGGTCGTAGGGATAGCAAGTATCAGCAAGCCTGATTCAAGTGCAATCGCTTTACCTAAGCCCGTCGTTGATCCCCCACCAATCGCAATAGCGCAATCAGCACCTAAGCGATGGGCCTCTTGAACTGCAGCGGCAGCTGTTTCTGCCGGCACGTGCATCACTGCTTTCGGATAAACACCGGCTGATCGACTTCCCAACATGTGCGAAACCCGCTCAGCTATCGCTTGTTGTTCTGGCGTGCAAAGCACTAAGGCGCGTTCAGCACCTAATAGTTGCACCTCACGCTCCAGATGCTGCAAGCTACCCGCGCCAAAAATGACACGGGCTGCTTGAGCTTGATAGACAAAGTCGATCATAGTTTGTTATTTCGCTGGCCGCGGATAATGCGGAACGATTTGTGCATCAATATTCACCCACACACTTTTAGCTTGTGTGTATTCACGCATAACATCGAAACCCATCTCACGACCATAACCTGACTGACCCACACCTCCAAACGGTGAGCCAGGATTGACGCGTTTATAGCAATTGATCCACACCATGCCGCTCTTGATCTCACGCGCCATTAAATGCGCACGCTGTAAATTACGCGTCCAAAGACCGGCGCCTAAACCATACTCCGTACTATTGGCAATCGCGAGGGCTTCCTCATCTGTTTTGAAGGTGAGAACGGTGACAAATGGCCCGAATACTTCTTCTTGTGAGATACGATCGTGCGTTGATTTTGCGCGAACGATAGTCGGTTCAACATAGCAGCCTGACGACAAATCACCACCGGGTGCTTTACCGCCACTGAGAACCTCACCGCCCTCTTGACGGGCAATATCAACGTAGGACAAAACACGATCGCGATGCAGTTGACTGGTGAGCGGCCCCATCTCCGTATTCGGATCAAGCGGATTACCCAAACGAATCGATTTTGCGAGTGCGGTAAATTTTTCTAAAAACTCGTCAGCAATCGATTCATGTAAAACTAAGCGCGCACCAGCAATACATGCTTGTCCTTGATTGTGGAAAATTGCCCAAGCAGCACCGTTGATCGCCGCCGGTAAAAAGGCATCTTCAAAAACAATATTAGCGCCCTTACCGCCTAGCTCAAGTTGTACTTTTTTTAGATTACCTGCTGAGGCCTGAACAATACGGCGACCCGTCGCGGTTGAACCTGTGAATGCAATTTTGGCGATCTCAGGATGCTCGGCAATGTACTGACCGGCTACTTGTCCGAGTCCAGGCAGAATATTCACAACGCCCTCAGGCATGCCGGCTTCAGCCATCAATTCAGCGATGCGCAAGCTTGATAATGGAGTTATCTCTGCTGGTTTAAGCACAACGCAATTACCCGCTGCGAGTGCCGGTGCCATTTTCCAACTGGTGAACATCAAGGGAAAATTCCATGGCACTACCTGACCGACGACACCTAAAGGCTCACGAGTGACATAGTTTAAAAAACCTGCTTCAACAGGTACGACATCGCCTTGAAATTTGTCCGCCATACCACCGAAATATCGATATGTGACAGCAGTACGTGGCACATCGAGTATGCGTGAATCACGAATCGGATGTCCGGTATCTAATGATTCCAACATAGCTAACTGCTCTGCGTTAGCTTCAATCAAGTCGGCAAGTTTTAAGAGAATTCGACCTCTATCCATTGCCGCAAGTCGAGACCACTTAGGGTAGGCTTTTTGTGCTGCCTGAATGGCTTTATCAACATCCGCTTTACCTGCGAGTGCTATCTGCGCGATCTCGCTATTGTCATGCGGATTAAGTGTTGCCATGGTTTCGCCAGATTCTGCATCGACGAATTTGCCATCAATAAAAAGCTTCGTATGAATTGCGCCCTGCAAAGCCGCAGGTATCTGCGACTTGGCGATTGTTTGAGTCATGCTGATTCTCCGGAGCGATACGACTGAACGCCCCTTTGGGGTTGAGTGTTAACAAACTTTTTTGAATTCCATCTAATAACCACACAACGGAGATTGCAGACGAACCGCTGCAATCTCCATCGAGTGCAATTTAGAATTGAACTGGAACTTCTGGCGACTCTCCTTTTTGAATCTCATAAACGAGACTCGGAGAACCGTTTTCCCATACCAGCAACATAGAACGTTTAGGGCTGTAACCTTGATGACGGCAGTACGCGGGCATAGCAGCCATATCGCCGGCTTTCATGATCACGCGTGCCAATGGCTTACCGGTATTTTTATCTGCGCAATCCCAATGAATTTCATCGCACATCTGAAAGAACCATTCAACGCGATCATTCGCATGCAAAATCGGCAGAATGTGTTCCTCAGTCGTTGGGCACATATAGCTATGTTTCACGACAGAGGTGAACGATGGATTCCACGTAACTTGAGATCTGGAGAGGAATGCAAATAAGTTAAATGCATGGACTTCGCCCTCAAAACCCGGCTCAGGGTGTAATTCAGGTGCATCTTGAGGCACATCGGCAAAGGCACGATTAACAGGCGCACCACGTTCATCCGTACGTAAATTCAAATCACCTTTTAAACCGACGCAACGCGTAGCGAGTTCTCGTGCACGTGTGATAGCTGCGCGATTGTCTCCTTGCTTACGACCATACGGTGTTCCGGTTTCTTGGGGCGCAGCAAACGGATCGAAACCATTATTCGTCCAATCGTCCAACATGGTTTCGAATGTGGCTTTGATTTGTTCGGTCGGAAAATTTTCCAGCAAATCGACGCCTGCGGCTTTCATGGTGCCGTTAAAAGCACCCGCATACATATCGACTGATTTGTAATGATTCAGCGTGCCAAATACTGCATCAAAGTTGACGCCGCCATAAAAAAATCCCCACGCGCAGTCACGCATTAAAGCGCGCAAGAAATTACCAATATCCATGGTGTGCGACAAGGGCCGACCATCGCGCGTATTCCAGCTAATGTGCGCAAAATATTCGTCGCGGCGGAAAGTAAATGAGCCCAGCGTAAAAGCCTTGTAGCCCATGGTTTTGTCAGGTGCAGTGGCAATAACTTTTGCCAAATCGGCGGGTGCGTTCATGTAAGTCTCCCGTGTAATTGATGGTTAATTTAAGCGCTCTGGCAAATGTCGGCCCATTTTTCTACGGACAGATCACCCTTACAGGTTTGCAAAACCAGTACACCAGGATCTTTGCTACGAAATTGATAGGCCGTGTTTTTAGGCAGCATGCCTTGATGACCGCGCTTTAATTTCATCCAACCCATCTTTTGTCCCTTGGGTTCGCCTGCAACGAGTACTGCGCCATCTTTCTCGGCATCTTTGACGACTTGGGCATCATCGAGTTTGATTAAATGGACTTCGACTTCGCCATCCATCACCAACGCAAACTCATCGTGCGCACACGTATACCAAGGTGAGGATCCCTCTGCACGTAAAGTCTCGAGTACGTATATCTGATTTTGGCCGAAGACTACTTTTTCATAAGGCTTGGAATTATTCGCAATTTCGAAGCAATTTGAAAAAGCGTAATGACGCACATCATCATCAATCGCTTGTACGCCACCTTTTTCATAGGATTTCAACGAACCAAATTTAGTCTCATAGTGGACTGTCATGCTTGCCTCCTTGTCGTTATTTTCTTTGCAACACCACAAAATCAAAAACTAACTGCGAGTGAGTGTAGGGAGCAAGTTATGTGATTACTAGAGGGGAAAGACCGATTGATCTGTTCGCGATTTACGAACAATGACAACGGATTTCTTGGATAGCTAGTCCAAGGGGAAAGGATCAAATAAGCTGAACCGGCTCTTCACTTAACCAGCCTCGCTGAATCAACACCTGATCCCAAGGCGGAGTGCCAGCAAACTTTTTCATTAAATGATTGATAAAAAGCTGAAGTTTTAGGCCGTGACGGGAGTTATGCGGATAAATAGCGGATAGCCAAAAGGAGGATAATTGCCAGTCCGTTAATACGGGAACTAACTGCCCTGAGACTAAGTAACGCGATGCAACCAAGGTCGGTATACACACCACGCCGGCGCCAGCACACCCATACTCAGCGAGTAGATGCACGCTATTCGTCAATAAGGGTGGCTTCAAATAGATAGATATCGCTTCTTGGCCCCGAAAAAAATCCCACCGATCACGCGTGTGGTAGCCAGAATAGAGTCCTAGGCGGTGCTCACGTAGGTCGCGCGGATTGTTAATTTCCGAGTGTGCTGCTAAGTAGGACGGCGATGCACAAAACACTCTTCGAACCGGAAACATCTTGCGTGCTATCAGTTCCTCAGAAGCCGGCGAGAAAATCTGCAGTGTGCAGTCGAATCCCTCCTTGACTGGATCAATCACCGTGTCTGACACAAATAAATCCAAATTAATATCAGGATGTAATTGCTGAAATTCTTGCAGCTCTACGGCTAGATGACCCAGCACAAAGCCAGGCAAGGCATGAATACGTAATTTTCCTTCGGGTGAGGTTTGTGTCTTGCGCATCTCATCAAGCAAACCATTTGATTTACTTAATAGCTCAGCACAATCCTTTACATAAGCCTGCCCTAGTTCAGTCAACCTCACTGAGCGCGTCGTTCTATGCAAAAGAGGTGCACCTACATACTCTTCCAGTTGCTGGACACGTGCAGTAACGACCGATTTTGCTACTCGTAATTGTTGTGCCGCAGATGCGAAGCTACCCGAATGGGCGACCGCAACAAAAGCTTCAATAGTTTGAAGGCGATCCATAGGGAATCAACTTATGCAAGAAAGTTCGTAACGAACCAAAAATAAACTAGCGTCACTCCAAACTGACTGATTTTGAATTAAGTACGAGAGGGATAAAACCAATAAGTAACCCGCCCAAACCGAGCGCAACAGTTAAACCATCGAATGTAGGAATACTATACAGACCCACAAAAACCATAAAGGCGCCCGCTAGCAATGGCCAGATCACATACGACGTGGCATCAAATACGCCGTCGCGTAATTTATTTCGGTAATGCCAGGCACACGCAAATCCTGCCAGACTCATATAAAAGCAAATTTGAAATCCTATCGCCATAATAGAACTCTCTAAGATCATTTTGACTGAAGGAGAGTACGAAGATAAAAACAATAAAACGATTCCAAAAAACCAAATCACGAAAGTCGCAACCCACGGAGTTTTCCATTCGGGATGCAGGGTCGCATAGCGGCTATGAAGCGCCTGATCGCGTGCCATAGCAAACATACTGCGACTGAATTGCAAAATCTGTGTCTCTATCGTTCCCACTGTACTCAAGATGGTAGAAAGTACAGCGAGATAATTCCACGGCGTAGGAAATAATTTATTCGCAATCGCATACAAAACATTGGTATTCGCTGCAGCGATTTCCTCATCCGTCAAAACAATCAAAACAACAATCATCATAATGATGAAAAACAAAATCAAATTCACCATCGCCCAAAAAGCTCCTTGACTAGCAGAATGAGGCGCATCACCCTCACCGGCCTTGCTCTCCTCACTCAAATTCATCGTGACGTCCCAACCCCAATAAAAGAATATCGCAGTCAACGCTCCGGTGGCGAACATTTGAGGGGTAAAAGAAAACGGAGAGATCCAAATAATTGAAGGAATATGTGCAGGTCGGCCACCGTATTGAATAAAAGCACCGATGATGAGCGCAAAAATTACCACCGTTTCAATCACCGTCAGAATTACTTGGGCCACACTCGCATGCTTAATTCCCTTGGTAACCACCAGTGTCACTAGCGTTAACCAAATCGCAGCCACACTGGTTACCCAGTTCGGATTTTCAACAAGATCAGGCACGATCAAAACCAAGGTCGATGTAGCTGCGGGTATGGTCGCGGACACCATAAAAAATATCGACGCCACCAACAAACCCCAGCCTGCAAAGAAGCCCCACTTGCGACCAAACACATGCCCAACCCACGCGTAGGTAGCACCTGCATGCGGTGTAATTTTGCTCAAATGAATGAAAGCCAGCATGATCCCAAACATGATCAAGCCGCAGTACAAAATACTACCAACTGACAATACACCGACCGACGCCACAATTGCTGCAGTAGTGACTGCAACACTAAAGGCAGGAGCGGTTCCTGCAATTCCCATGATGGTTGATTCAATCGTCCCCAGTGAATTGCTAGCTAATTGCTCCTGCTTGGTCACAGTCAATCTCCTTTGGACTTAAAAAAAGCCAGCACAGCTGGCTTATTAATAATCTTTTAATTTTTCTGATTATAGAAATTTCCACCTAGAAGGGATAGAAATTTTTGGAGATGCTACGGTTTGGAATGCTGCTGTAGATTCATTTACACATTACAGATGAATGGTAACGTCATCCTCCGTTCGCCACATTTTGCACTAACTGCAAATGCTGCGCTCGCGACGTCGATCGGATTTCTTTGACGAACTCATCATTTTCCCAAATGCCCTCTTGGCGAGTTCCATCGGCATTGATGTAAATGCCGTGACCATGAAATTGATCTGCCTTCCACTGACCGATGTACTGATCTTGATCTGCCCAGGTATAGGTTCCTTGACCATGCTTTTGATCGTCATGCCAATGACCCACGTAGACATCACCATCAATATGAATTTCTGTCCCTTCGCCTTGCCGCTTATCGTTTTTATACTCACCAATGTAGTAAGTGCCGTCGGGCCAGGTAAATCGTCCAATACCGTATCGCTTGCCCGCCCGGAAGTCGCCAGTGTAGGCATTGCCATTCAGCCATAACTGTGTCCCTTGGCCATAAGGCAGACCATTTTTGAATTGCCCTACGTAGCGAGTACCATCGGCCAACGCGTGCATGCCGTATCCATCTTGCACACCATTGATGAACTCACCAACATAGGAGATACCGCTAGGTGAGGTATACATGCCTTTACCGTGCCGGGTACCATTTTTATATTCACCAACGTACTTATCACCATTAGCAAAGCTATACATGCCCTGCCGATGCCGATTACCTTCTACGTATTCGCCGACGTAGCGATCACCATCAGCGTAGGTCATTGATCCCTGCCCGTGATATTGACCATAGCGGTAATCACCTACGTACTTATCACGCGCGCCAAATACATACCGCATCCCACGCCGAAACGCCGTCGTCCAATCTCTAAATTTATTTAAAATTTTAGTCATGATTGATTAGCTTTACCGACTATGGTGTTTTGTGCTCGTGATTCAAAGATATTAGGTGAAGCAGTACAAGATGCGACCAACGGTAACCCTAAGTTTAAACATTATTTCCAGCTTAAGGACACAATAGAAAAACAATCACGCTCAGGGAATGCCACCGCTAACGCCGCAATAACGTAATCCTCGGTTTCGCCAGACACGCTCAGCACTTTCTGATCTATTCCAATATTATTAAGATTATTGCGGTAACAGAACCTAAATACGGCGGATACTCTGTAAGGAGAACTCATTATTGATTGTGTTTCCTGGTTTTTAAATGTCTTGCCAAAAAATACTCTCGTATTTCTAAGCCCCACGCTGATAGTAGTCCATATCTTGTAACTCGGAAGATTATCCAAATACTCCATTACAAGAGCGTTAAAAAACCTATTTAACCTCCGCTTGTTCAAACGCCGTCAGTGCGTCTGCCGCATACATCAATGATGGCCCGCCGCCCATATAGATAGCCATCCCCAGTGTTTCTATGACTTCTTGTTTGGTTGCGCCTAGTTTGACTAAGGTTTGCGTGTGAAATCCTAAGCAGCCGTCACAACGAGCGGCAACGCCCAAAGCGAGTGCAATCAACTCTTTGGTTTTTTTATCCAGTGCGCCTGCTTTTGTGGCGGCCGCGGCTAAGTCGCTAAACCCTTTCATCATTTCTGGGGCCTCAGCTCGCAACTTCACCAAGGAGCTCGAGATATCTTTAGTAATTTGCTTGTATTCTTTTGACATGTTTATTCCCTGCAGTTTTGTCGATTAACTTGTCGCTTGTATCATCGTTTATTAACGGCTTCAGAACAGCTTGCCATATCGCGCGCCAGCCCTCAATCATTGGCTATGACTGCTTATTGTTAATGCAAACTGGTAAAGTACATAATAATAATCACCAAACGAAGGGTGTTAGCATAAACCCAAGACTTCTCTAGTGAGCCACCCATGAACGCAAAGCCACACGCCATCGCCAGCATTGAACAACGTCTGGACTCCATACAAACTGTACTAGAACAGCACGGTATGGAGCCCGACAAATTCATTGATACCTTTCATGACTTAGCAAATGAGCATTGGATTCCTGAAAACGGCGCAAGGCTGGTAGCGCGTGCCTGGTCTGACCCAGAATTTAAACAGCGATTGTTAGGCGATGGAACAGCGGCCATCCAAGAGATGGGTTTAAGTATGCCGCCGCACCACCGGCATTTTGTTGTACTGGAAAACACAGCAGATATCCATAACGTGATTTGCTGCACGCTATGCTCATGCACTGCATTTACCATCATTGGTTTACCACCCGATTGGTATAAAGATTTGGAATATCGTGCGCGCGTTGTACGCGAATCACGCACAGTCCTCCAAGAAATGGGACTCGATTTACCAGCCCATGTTCAGATACGTGTGTGGGATACCACCGCTGATACACGTTATATGGTTTTACCCCAGCGTCCAACGGGTACAGAAAATCTAAACGCAGAACAATTAGCTGCATTGGTCAACAAGGACGCGCTCATCGGCGTGGCCCGCTTGTAAAGGAAACGCCATGGATGGCATGCATGATCTAGGCGGTAAAGAAGGATTCGGACCGGTACGTCACAGCAAAAATGCTGCTGTGTTTCACGCTGACTGGGAAATTCGCGCCAATGCTTTGTACAGCTTGGCCGTGAAATGCGGTGTATACAATATGGATGAATATCGTCACGCGATTGAACGTATGGAGCCGCGACATTATTTAAGTGCGAGTTATTACGAACGCTCACTAACGGCTCTGGCATCACTCTGCGTAGAAAAAGGTTTGGTCACACGTGAGCACTTAGAACAACTCGCACATGGCAGTTATCCGCTCGCACTTCCCTCTGCACCAGGGCGTAGCAATCACCCACAGCGAAAAACGTTTTTACCGGGTGATCTCGTCCGTGTGCGAGATGAGCATGTCCCCGGCCACATGCGTATGCCTGGCTACCTTCGAGGTAAGTGTGGTGTGGTGATTAGCAAGTCGCCGCTCTATCCTTTTCCGGATGCGCATGGACATGGCATACACGCTGAAGACGAGCCTACGTATGACGTGCGTTTTGAAGCGTCACATGTGTGGCCGAACGACGCAGAAAATGCACAGATACATGCCGCTATTTTTGAAAGCTATCTGGAACTTAATAAATAAACCAAGCCAGTATAAAACTTACGCGCTATATGCTGCAACTCCATCAGCGATAAAAACTGTGCGGTCTAAAAAGACTTTATACCGCACTTGTATTCCAGTTGCGGCCTTCTCGATGCTTTGACTGCATCTCCAATCGACCACCAGCTCTAGTGGAATCGATAAAAAAGGTCGAATACGCGGCCGCTATTAGCAAATCTTGACTCAAGTCAATTTCTTATAGGCAGCACTATCGTTATAGTGCAATCAGTCATCTGAGGCACATAATTAATGCCCAGACTCATGGTTAGTTTTTATAAGTCAGCTAGGTAGCAGTAATTGCTCTTTAAACTAAATATCAGCTTTGAACTTATCATATTTTGCTAATGGCATGACAGGACAAACTATTTACGTCGATGCAGGATGCCACGCTGTTGCTTAAGCTTAGATCATGAAAAATATCAAAATTACTGCTGACAATGCCGACGATGAATGGCTAGTCAATTTTATCTACTCAGAAATTGACGTGGGCGATAGCGCTGAAATCACGCGCACACTGACGCCTGACGATATCAAAGCCTTTGCTGCCGTTTCAGGTGATATCAATCCAGCTCACATGGATCCGGTGTATTCAAGTCAAACGCTGTTTCACGGAATCATTGGTCATGGTATGTGGGGTGGCGCGTTAATTTCAACGGTACTGGGCACCGTATTTCCCGGTCCTGGCACGATTTATCTAGAACAAAATCTCCACTTCAGTCGACCCGTGCGAATCGGCGATACCTTAACCGTGACTGTTACGTGCTCATCAAAAAATGATGAGAAAAATTCCATCGAACTTGAATGCTCACTCGTTAATCAAAAAGGTGACCGAGTCCTATCCGGCGTGGCTCGCGTACTAGCACCTACCAAAAAGCTGCGCATACCAAAAATTCATGCACCGAAAATTAGCTTATCTAACCCCTATGAACAACATGCTCAGTTGCTTAGCCTGGGAGCACATTTAGAAGCAGTGACTTGCGGAGTAGTTCACCCCTGCGATGAAGAATCATTACGCGGTGCTATGGATGCGCAACACGCTGGCTTAATTAAAGCCATCATCATTGCACCAGAAAAAAAAGTGCGTGCCCTCGCTGAAAAACACACTATTGATCTGACCGGCGTTCGTATCATCAATGTTGAACATAGCCACGAAGCCGCTGAGGTAGCCGCCCAAATGGCGGCTGATCGCGAAGTCGAAGCTCTAATGAAAGGCAGCTTACACACGGATGAGTTGATTCATGCCGTCGTATTGCAGCCCAAGCTGCGTACCGGTCGCAGAATGTCGCATGTGTATCGATGCCAAGTACCGATGTATCCTAAACCACTCTGTATCACTGATGCCGCATTAAACATCGCGCCTACGCTATCTGACAAAGTCGATATCGTTAAAAACGCCATAGAATTTGCTCACATCATGGGCATCAATGAACCTAAAGTCGCCATTCTGGCCGCTGTAGAAACAGTCAACCCAGCTATGCCATCAACCTTAGAAGCCGCTGCGCTATGCAAAATGGCTGATCGCGGACAAATCACCGGCGGCATACTCGATGGCCCACTCGCCTTTGATAACGCCATCTCACCGCAAGCGGCTGAGCTTAAACATATTCAATCATTGGTCGCTGGTCAGGCTGATATCTTAGTAGCACCAGACCTTGAAGCCGGCAATATGATGATTAAACAAGCTGAGACTTTTTCCGAAGCTTATGGTGCCGGTGTAGTGTTAGGTGCGCGCGTGCCTATCGCCCTCACCAGTCGATCTGACACAGCGATGGCTCGCTGTGCATCGGCACTGCTGGCGAAATTGATTGCGCATCACAACCGACTAAATAAATCGTGAGCATCTTAGCGGTCAACGTCGGTTCTGCCAGCATTAAATTCGCACTGTATGCAGTGCGTGATAACACTGTCGGTGATGCGGAAATGAGCGGTGCGATTGAGGGGCTGGAGCCCGCAGGTCGCGCGCGAATTCAATGGTCATCTAAAGGTGAATCGCGACAAACAGACGCCATTGCTATCGCTGCGGATCAAGACGCATTTGAAGCCGCTCTCACCCAACTAAAAGAACTACTTCACACCAATTTTGCGCATATTATTTTGCAAGCGATTGCCCATCGGGTTGTACATGGGGGTACGTTATTTACAGCGAGTACCGTCATAACTCCAGAGGTACTGACTAAACTGGCGACCTTGAATTCCTTAGCACCGCTTCATCAACCCCATAATTTAGCAGGTATCGTAGCGTTCACAGAATCGTTCCAACACTTAAAACAAATCGCATGTTTTGATACCGCGTTTCATCGCACGCTCTCACCGTTAGAAACGACGTTTGCTATCTACCATAAACTCACTGACCAGGGTGTACGACGCTTTGGCTTTCATGGTCTGTCCTACCAATACATCACCCACGTATTGAAACAAATCTCGCCTCGTTCAGCCGGACGAACCATCATGGCGCACTTGGGTAATGGTGCGAGTTTGTGCGCTACGACTCAACACGAAAGCCGTGCCACGACGATGGGCTTTTCAGCGGTCGATGGATTAATGATGGGAACACGCAGTGGAGCGTTAGATCCGGGCGTTTTACTCTTTTTAATGGAGCAAGGCTGGGATCACGACGCCATAGAAAAACTTCTCTACAAACAAAGTGGCTTACTGGGCGTATCGGGCGAAAGCGCAGATATGCGAGCGCTGTCGACTTCGCACTCGGAAGCCGCTCGCTTTGCGATAGATTTATTTTCTCATCGCGTCGTGCGTGAGATCGGTGCACTGACTGCCTGTATAGAAGGATTAGATGTCTTAGCGTTCACCGGTGGTATAGGAGAACATGACGCTGCAGTACGAGCCAAAGTCGGCTTGTCATTAGTCTATTTGGGTGTATCCATCGACAGCGCACGCAATCAACAAGCCACTGGCGACTCTGTGCAATCCATACACTCAGATAGCAGTCATGTTGAAGTATGGGTTATTCCCACCGACGAAGGCCGTGTAGCGGCACAAGAAGCGCTGGCACTGCTCTAAGTTGAACTCTTCAAACTAAAACACGATGCAAACTGGCATTAAGGCCAACTTGCATCGTGCAAAATCTACTTTAAACCAGATTGAAAAGAAGACTTTAATCAAGTCTGGTCTAAGCGATATATTTTTATTTCAACACTGAGTGATCATTTTTCTTAATGATGACATCAAGGTGCGGCTGAAAGGCAGCGCGCGTAATGTTCCAACCACTTAAGAAGCGTTCAAACAAGGCTTGTTCTTGAGGGGCTGCATGGCCATCAGATAAAAGTGCATCCGCAAGATTCAACAAGATACAAATCTTTTGTGGCTCATTCAATAAATTCGCGCTAGCCGAAAGATAGTCATCAAACTTCGTAGCCTTGCCATATGCCATCGCATTGTCTAGTAGCTTTTCATCACCGTGCAGATTAGCGAGCAACACACCAAACTCTTCTTGTTCAATCGCACCATCGGCCGAAGTCATGAATAACAATCCCACTGCCAATGCAATGCGAGGATTCAGTTCTGGTGTTTTTCCTTTGAATACGTCAAATAATCCCATGGGCATTTCTCCTTTTTTAATTCGTACGCAAAGACTAGGCGATATTACGTTGATGTATACCGTCAGCCTTATGTAGGAATCATATACGCAGTTTCGAAAAAGTACGGCTTTTAACACAATTGAAATATTTTTGTTTTCACTTTTATCTATAAGCAAATTTGAATAGTCAAAATTTTTTGTTTCCAATTTTCTAATTCACATAGAGTATGAACACTGCGCACTAAAATAGAAAAAAAGATAAATGCTACGGTCACCCCACAAAACACAGTCCACGCCAAACACAACTTTTGAAGAGCCTAGGATATTTTTCTGCACAATTAACCCAACATTAAAAACATGTAGAATCTTTTTATTGAAAGGATTCAACGAAACAATCGAAAAAATTGTTTTAGGTAGAACTTATATTTTTAACTTAAGAAACGCACAAAAGTAATTACTGAATTTAGTAAACTCACCCTACTTTTGGTGCAATACCGCTCTGGACGATAGAAATCACACGAGGAGAGCGTGAATCGCATGAGCAGAATTAATTTTTTTCACAATCAACCATCTTTATAATTTAAGGAATTTAACAATGTCAGTATTAAAAGAAGTCATCAGTGCGAATGAACAGTACGCAGCCAATTTCGGCGACAAAGGCAACCTGCCTCTTCCCCCTGGAAGACACTTTGCCATTCTTACTTGCATGGATGCTCGGTTGGATCCTGCTAAATATGCCGGTTTGTCAGAAGGTGATGCGCACGTCATACGTAATGCTGGCGGTCGTGCAAGTGATGATGCGATTCGATCACTCGTTATTTCTTACAAATTATTGGGTACCAAAGAATGGTTCGTGATTCATCATACCGACTGCGGTATGGAATTGTTTACGGATGAAATTATTGCAGGCTTACTTGAAAACAGCTTAGAAACTGCAACCGTAGATTCATCAGGATGGCGAGATGTAGGTAAAGGTCCAGGCTCTACCGCAGGTAAATATATTAAGTGGCTAACTATTGCGTACAAAGAAAAAAGTGTTGTGGAAGACGTTGAACGGATACGAGCACATCCTCTAGTACCTAAGAATATTCCTATCTATGGGTACATCTATGACGTGAAAAGTGGGAAGTTAATTGAAATACCTGACGCAACCAAAGCCGGCAAAGCCAGCTAATTGAGTTCGTCAACAAAGTGTCACAACAATGATTGACTTCGCCGCCTCGAGAAACTCGAGAGCGGCGTAGTGATTATTTTTCAGCAAACGCCCGCTCAATCACGAAGTCGCCAGGCTTACTGGTACTACCTTCATTAAAGCCGCGCTGTTCAAGCATCGCCTTCAAGTCTTTCAACATCTCTGGACTACCGCAGATCATTATTCGATCACGTTCACGATCGAATTCTTGTTCACCGATATCGGTAAAAAATTTGCCAGAGCTGATTAAATCGGTAATCCGCCCCTGATTAGTAAAAGCTTCGCGTGTCACGGTGGGATAGTAGACCAGCGCATCTTTGACGATTTCGCCTAAAAATTCATGATTCGGCAATTCATTTGTCAGGTAGTCGTGATATGCCAGCTCGCTGACTATGCGCACGCCATGAACTAAGATAACCCGCTCAAATTTTTCATAGGTCTCTGGATCGCGAATGATCGAGAGAAAAGGAGCTAATCCCGTTCCGGTAGAAATAAGATACAAATTCTTACCCGGCAAAAGATAATCGATCAGCAAGGTACCGGTAGGCTTTTTGCCCACGATGATCTTGTCACCCACCTGAATATTTTGCAACACAGACGTCAGCGGGCCATCAGGCACCTTAATACTTAAAAATTCCAGATGGTTTTCGTAATTGGCGCTGACAATCGAATATGCCCGCAACAAAGGCTTATCATTAATTTTCAAGCCTATCATCGTGAAATGACCATTGGAAAACCGCAGTGACTGGTCTCTAGTGGTAGTAAAACTAAACAAACTGTCTGTCCAGTGCTGAACCGACAAAACTTCTTCTTCAATAAACGCGCTCATACGATTTTTTGGGCCACAAAAAGAACAATTTCCGTAAGCATACCAAAGAAAAACCCGCCAGCTAAAAAGGCTGGCGGGTTTCGGTACTTGGAGAGACTACCCGTAATCCACCGAAGATATCAAACCACGAGCAGTGAGCACACTGTATCCCCGTGTGCGTGGAGGCACAAGGAATGATTTTTTATATCCTTATGCAGAGCTTGATTTCACTTCGGGCGACCCACATTAATACTCATCTTTGAGCTACAAGCAAGGTTCTAAGTCGTAAATGTGGTGAATGTTTGCTACCCTACATTGAACCAGTGTAAGCCGCATTGCCGATAAATTCACGTTTAGCATCTTCGATAGGCGCTGCTAAATCCTCTTGATTAGTGGATTGATTTACCAAATTTCGGAAAACTACAGGGACACCATCGAGTTTGGATCCCATATAGCCCGTGCTGTATTGCTGAATTTTGGTACGAGACAAATCATGAAAGGTCAAAGCAGCCAGCTGAGCCTTTTCTATATCAGTCTTCTCTACTTCAGGATCGGGAACCTTTCCCGTCGTGGCAATTTGAATAGCCAGATTTTTAGCCTCCGTATCTAACTGTCCCGTACGATCTTTACCGCTCTTGCAATTGAAGGTCGTACCTCCGCCCATCAGAAAGCTTAGGACAGCAATACGAGAAGCGATTTTGTAAGGATCGTTACCCGCTGTTTTGTATTTGTCTCCCAGATAGATATCCGTTATTTGCTGCCCCAATTGAGTGGCCACACTAATGTTATGCTCGATCTCAGCTCGTTTATCGGGAGAGAGTTCATTTTCTAAAAGCTCAAATTGTTCTTCTAAATAGGTATCCAGCATCGATTGTTCATCAGGGCTAGATTTATCGATACCCAACATGGTATTCAGTGATTCGTGATTAATCTCGGCATTAGAATATTCAAACCCACTCACCACTTCACCGATCACCGGCAGATTAGCGAGCTTATTAAAGGCATTGATGTTGACTCCAAAGTTGAATGCAATAATCTTTGCAATCACTGGTTTTCCATTCACAAACAAACCACCTAAATCAATGTCATTTTGTAGATCTTTCCATGACTGCACATGAATATCCATCATCTCTTGCTCGTTGAATCCATCCATGCCAGACTTATCGAAAATTTTTTGGCGCAGACTATCTGGTGAAAGCAAGGATATTGACGAAAAATTAATGGGTTTGCCTTCAGCTATGCGCTTGGCAAATTCAGGATTACGTTGAATTTCAAGAAGAAAGGTCACGCGCGCACGATTTAATGCGCCTTGTCGACGTAGAAGATGCTGAAGAGGTTTGCTGTTAGTGGCTATGCGCGCAAGTATTTCATCATTTTCAGCTGATTTAATCGATAAAATCTTTTTCGCTAAGCCTTGGGCTGCCAACAATTTGACTCCACGCTCGGCACCGCTAACGTCAATACCGTTTTCTTTGAGAATTTTTTTACCATCGCTTGTTTCAAGTAAGTAGTTAGTTATCACGTCGATAGCTTCAGTGTTCAGAGCATTCGGCAATTTTGTTGAATCAATGGCATCTGATGCCTTCGCATCAGAATCACCTAGCTTAACTTGAGTGGGCGAATATGAATCGGAACCAAGGAGATCGCGGGTCAATGCGGCCACGTCTTCAGCAGCCTTCTGCTTTAGAGATTTTTTATTTAGCCCATACGGATCATTCACCCCAGTTCGGGTACCCGCAAAAACTTCTTTACCCTCGACAGTGGCCGAAGTATGAGCGGCCATGGTTGGATTTTTTGTTTCTTCAATACTACGCGACCGAATGCCTCCCGTTGTAACTACTTTATTTCCTTGCGCATCAACCGTATCTGCATTTTTTAAATCATCAAAATTATCTGGCTTTAACGAGGAATTTTTAGACAAGATCTCAATCTTACTTTTGTCTGTCATGACGGTTCCCTGGCAAGTAAGATGGGTGGTAACTTTCGCCGTTTCGACTCGCCCATCGGTGGTTATTCCTACTGGGAGCAAAATCTCTGTGTTTACAGGAGCCCAATCCTGATGACGCAATGTGTGATCAAGCGTCTTACCAAAGGCAGCTCGAGCATCGCTGATGCCTTCCGCATTTTTCATTAACTCCATCAACACCATACGTTCCGAAAATTCAGTCGTATGAAGTGACTTGGCTATCTCATTAAAATCATTAGCTTTTTGAGCAACTTTAAGCTCTTGACTGAGTAGATTCGTACTTTTCTGAAGTATCGTTTTTTGTTTAGCCGCCTCAAAAGGATGAAGCTTCGCTAGTGGTCCTGCGATCTCTGCTTTACCAAGTAAAGTTGGGCCATCATGCCCCTCGGGATGAGTACTAATGCTCTCGATATAGCTAATACGAGCATCAATAAAACTTAGTAAATTTTGATTAATAGCTTTGCCGCTTTTATCCATGGTCGGTATAGCTGCCTTGGCCGCTTGTAACTCGAGTGTTTTTGCGATGCAGATATTTTTTACGGCAGTCGGTGACTGATAATTTTCTAGTAATGCCAGCATGCCTTCCAGAGACTGCTTGGTCTCGTTAAGATCAGATTTTTCTTTTGTCCGTATATCTTGTAACGATGATTTAGCTATATCGGCACCACCCGCCTGTTTAGCTTCACTATCAATTTGTTGCAGCGCCTTTGCGATTTCAGCGATTTGTGTTTTACAACCATTAATCTGATCTGCCAAAGGCTTACCAGGAACCATCCCTTTGAGAAGTAGTGTATTGGCCTGTTCTGAAATCCTAGCTCTTTCAATCAAAGACTTACTTAATGTGTAAGCGTGTCTTTTTGTGCGAGCTCCACTGATTTTGCTTTTAGTCGGTATTTGCTGATCTATCTTTTTACTGACTTCAGAAATCAATTTTTTTGATTTTGATTTTAGTTCTGCACGCAGGTGATTTTTTTCTATAACGTCCGGTTTAGATGCATCCTCTATGGGTGCTTTGATATGAGACGTCTTGTCTAGTAGCTTGGGAAGCAAATCAAGTTTTGCTGAAGCTTCTGCTAGGTCGGCAGCTGAAAACGTTGCGCCCACTGCCTCATCCGACTCCATGTGCTCAAGTAAGCCCAGACTCGTTTCCATTTCTTCAAATGACCTATCGAGGAATTGGCCGCCCTCACCTTGCAGGTTGTGGCGCTTAACTTCTAAGTCATCAATAAAACTGCTTGCCTCTACAACGACTTGAGCGCTCTCAGATTTTTTAACTTTGCTACCACCCGCAGCAGTAGCAGACTTTGTGGCGTTGTGGTTCGGCGGCTTAGGGATGGGTTTGGGTACTACTTTGACAGGGATATGCTGATGAGTTGATGGTGCGATTGTTATGGGTTTCATGGATGGCTCGCGTCGGCAGTGTTAGTACATGACCTGTCTTGGCACGCAAATTGTTGAATCAAATTGATTGCGTGATGTATTGACGGAATTTGCAGAAATTGTTTTTAGTCTAAGCATTGGCGATACTTAAAATAAAACAGCGCTGCACTACGCGATGCACCATGGAGGTGTTGTAATTTAGTTCTACTCTGTTCCGTAGAGAGGCTACCTTAGCTTCCGAAAATCGTTAGCATTGTCTTTTCGAAAAACACTAAAACCACAGAAAAAAATGATGTGATGAGTAATCAAATAAGCAGCATCTGCTTAATTTTGACAACCAACAAATTTGATTTGCTAGTCACGTGATAGGGTGAGCTGTGTCGTCAATAAAGCCATCTTGGTTTCATACGATCACACAACAGGAGTAAATCTTATGACACAGCAATCAACCACTCCCCACAATCCGAATGAAAAAGCGACGACTCCAGCAGCGACGCCTAGCACTCCCGAAAAAAATCCGGCACCTGCGCATACACCCGAAGTGAAGAAAGCAAGTGACCAAAAGAATTAACTTCTTTTCCTACTGAATGATCGGAGGTCGTGATGGCTAAAGGACAAAAGCGCGGAAATAAAGAACCGAAAAAACAAAAACAGCCAGATAAAGTCATGAGTTTTGTATCCGCTGCCTCAGTTGGTAATGCAAAGACAAACACTGCTCGAACCAACGAGAGTGCTGCGAAAAAAGTGGCCTCGTAAGTACTCGATTTTTAAGTACTGGTTATTTTTCTTCGACTATGAAAATTTATGACTAAATTTCATTGAAAATAATGTCGCTTTGATCAGTCATGGATGCCCTCTGCATTTATCTGCCGAGGGCATTTTCTTTTTTCTAATCCTCGTTGCTGCCGAACCCCATTCTTTATTACCCGATTGGACCAGGCTAACCTTCGCAACTCAGAATCAATTCACTTTATACTTGGTGTGATTTTCTTAGTGCTAGCTTTTAAGCACTCGGCGCTGGAGAGCATACAATCGCTGAAACGCGAGCTGGGCGGCTGATGCTTCTAGAAATTGATGATTTTGTGCATGCCGGGCATAGCTTCGCCTTTGAAACCACGCTTTCAGGCTTGTCCTACTTGAAAAAGATCACGACCTGGCAACATCTAGGTTATGAAGTTAAGCTATGGTTTTTGTCGTTGCCCAATGATGACGTTGCAGTATCAAGGGTTGCCCTCCGTGTTTTGCAAGGTGGGCACAACATCCCTGAGGATATAATTCGCCGAAGGTTTAAAGCGGGTTTAGAAAACTTCCATGAGCGTTACAGCAAGGTTGTTGATTCTTGGGCTTTGTTCGACAATTACGGTATTGAGCCCAAACTAATTGACTGGAGCACAAATGAATCCTAAAGACATCCGAACATCATCTGATCCAGATTTGGCTGGCTCTTTTGCGGCTATTCAGCGAGCAGCTCGCTCAGCGCAAGATCTGGCTATCAAAACCAACACCAGCATATTGGTATCGATAGATGGCAAAGATGTTGAATTGACCGCCGCTGATTTGATAAAGATGCGTGAAAAAGAAGCACCTCATCAGTAGGCAAAGGCCATGATGATCGAATAGCCAGCTTTACGCTGGCTTTTTTATGCGCATTACTTTGATCAATTAAAATTCTTCCACGCGATAATTGACCCATTGGAAGTTAAACGATTAAGCACTCAAACCCTACTACTCACCACCCAATTCTTTTAATAATAAAAACCGGAGACTTCCATGCGAACTACAGTAATACGTCTACTACTAAGCGCCACGCTAGGGTTTGCCTTTATAAATCTGGCCCAGGCGATCACGCCGGAGCAAATCATCGCTGCGCTCAAACGCCCGGAAAACAGTACCGGCAATATTGCCGATGCGGTAGAAGAAGCCACCGGTGCGCGTGGTTGGATGTCTGCTGACATGAAACCTATTTATGACGCACGTATCGTTGGACGGGCCGCCACCGCCCTCATGCGCCCAGTGTTAAAAAATGACACTCGCAAATATACCAATCACATTCTGGATATTTTGGATGAGGCACCCGCGGGATCGGTGTTGGTGTATGTGATGCAGGATGGCTTAGAGATTGCAGCGATGGGGAATTTGATGGGCACAACGGCTAAGGTGCGCGGGCTGGCCGGTGCTGTTATTGATGGTGCTGTGCGTGATATTTCTGAACTTAGACGTCTGGAATTTCCAGTCTGGTCGCGCCGCGTGAGTCCTGCGACGTCAGTCGGCAGGATGATTAGTGTCGACAAACAGATCCCCGTTAAATGCGGCGAGATCATGGTGCATCCGGGGGACTACATCGTGGCGGATGCCGATGGTGTGGTCGTTGTACCGACAGCAGCGGCAGAGAAAGTGATCGAATTCTTAAAGCAGTACGATGACAAAGAATCGAAAATGATTCCTATCATTGAGCGCGAAAAATCGATGCGCAAAGCGCTAGAACAATACAACCGTTATTGATGATACAAGCCACTCGTTGACGAGACAGGATTGTGCTCTACTCCGCACCGCATTCCTGCCTCCTGACTCGTTAACGATGACTTCTTTGCTTGTTAGCTTTCCTCTACGCTTTTCGGCTTGAAGTAAACGCAGCGAACATCTTTAATATCACCACTGGTTTGAATAGCGGTAGCGGCAACCTGGCAATCGGCACGATCCAAATGATTTGACACATTAATTTCTGACTGCAGCGAAACCACGAAAACAAATAATCCAAACATTTTCTTCTCCATTAAACTGATTTTTTTCTTACTTTAATGCACAACCCACTATCAAAGCAAATTGAGTGGATTGCTTTAATACTAATAAAATACTCGACTAGAACGCGCCGGCGTTTTACGCAGTGGTTTAATCCACGTCCAAACCTCACATTTCGACCCCAAAAACCCTATGACGCAAACGACGAATGACGCACGCGAGCTTGCCGAACGCTGGTCATCAGCTTTTACTCAAGCCGATATGAATACATTGATGGACCTGTTTGCGCCGGATGCTGTATTTTTTGGCACGAGTAGCACAGCCATTGTCGCCGGCACCGATGGCATTCGAAACTATTTTGAAAATAGCTTCTTGGGATCTAAACGCTACGTGTCAGTACTAACGGATATCCACGTCACTGCCCTTAGCGACGACGTAGCGATTATCGCCGCGCTCAACAAAATAACCATCACGGAAAATAATCATACCGACGATCTGATGGGTCGCCTGAGCATCGCTGCACGTAAACGCGAAGGGCTTTGGAAAATTGAGCATTTTCATCGCTCTGCCCTGCCAAATTAATTGTGTGGCGACTCACCTACTCGAATCAATCGTTCTTGATCACGATACTAGGGAATTTGCTGCTTAGGTCTTTGGCTTTCTCGGCCACCTTAACAGCCAGCTTGCGTGCAATCTGTTTATAAATCTGTGCAGTCTGCCCGTCCGGATCAGCGACAACCGTCGGCTTACCCGAATCCGCCTGCTGACGTATCGACATGGTCAGCGGCAAAGCTCCAAGAAAATCAACGCCATACTCTTGGCACATCTTGGCACCACCGCCTTCACCAAACACCGCTTCGGCGTGGCCGCAGTTACTGCAAATGTGCGTACTCATATTTTCTATAATTCCGAGTATAGGAATGCCGACCTTCTCGAACATCTTTAAACCTTTGCGTGCATCGAGCAGCGCAATATCCTGCGGCGTGGTGACAATCACCGCACCCGTTACCGGAACCTTTTGTGACAACGTGAGTTGAATGTCGCCGGTACCCGGTGGCATATCAACGACCAAATAATCTAAATCACGCCAATTGGTTTGCTCTAGTAACTGCTGTAAAGCCTGAGTAACCATAGGGCCACGCCAGACCATAGGCTGATCGGGATCAATCATGAAACCAATGGAGGCAACCTGCACGCCATAGTTTTCTAAGGGTTCCATGGTTTTACCGTCGTGCGATTCGGGTTTGCCAGTCACACCCATCATCATTGGTTGTGAAGGGCCATAGATATCGGCATCGAGCAAACCAACACTCGCACCTTCGGCTGCCAACGCCAACGCGAGGTTAACCGCAGTAGTAGATTTACCGACACCGCCCTTACCGGAAGCGACAGCGATGATGTTTCTAACGTTCGGCATCAACTTAACGCCGCGTTGCACAGCGTGTGCCACGATTTTTGCTGACACGTTGATAGTGACATTGCCCACACCGGGAATCGCCTGAATCGCTTTGACGGCACGTTCACGCAGCTCATCTATCTGACTTTTAGCGGGATACCCGAGCTCGATATCGAGCTGTACATCAGCTCCATTAATTTGAATATTTTTGGCGGATTTACTGCTGACGAAATCTTTGTTGGTGTTCGGGTCAATAACCTGCGACAAAGCGCTACGTACAAGTTCAAGGGTGATGCTCATTACTTCTCCTGATAAATAGAGCACTAAGGAAGGACTCAATAAACAGCCTCTCCCCAAGTCTAAACTACTGCCCCAAAAACGTCAGAGGGCAGGCACTCAGGCCCGCCCTCTGTTCGACGACAAGGTATCGTCTATTTAAAAAGTACGGCGGATTTTTGCAGCGTCACCCAAATGCCATACGCTAAGGGCAGACCCACCGCTAACCACGCTATCGGTGCTATCGCTGCATTGCTGCGGCTGTCATCACCACTACCGGTTGTAGCCGAAGCCAATGAACGCTCGTGTGCTAATTGTTTTTCATGCGCGAGTTCCGCATCGGTCATGAAATATTTATCGGCAACAGGACGTACCAACAAGTTCGCGATCAGACCCACGACTAGCATCGCTGCCAGCACATAAAAAATGGGGCCATAAACCTGATCAAACGGAATTTTTTGCTCGAGACGAACGTCATGCATGTAGTTGACTACAACTGGCCCTAAAATTCCTGCGGTTGACCAAGCGGTGAGCAGACGACCATGAATCGCACCGACGAACTGGGTACCAAACATGTCGGCCAGATAGGCCGGAATAGTCGCAAAGCCACCGCCATACATGGATGCAATAATACAAAAGCAAAAAACAAAGATAGGCAGTGATTTCCATTCTGCGGCGGTCGCGGCCAACACATACATGGCTATGCCGAGAATAAAGAAAATAACGTAAGTCGGTTTACGGCCTAATTTATCGGACGATGACGCCCAAACAAATCGTCCACCAATATTGAACAAAGAAATCAAGCCAACAAAGCCGGCACCAATCGCAACAGCGCCTGCCAGTAATTCTTTGTTTAATTTTAGATCCGCAAAACCAATATCCGGTTGACTAATCAATGCGCCGGCAAAGGTCTCTTGCAACATCGGTGATGCAGCGCCGATGATACCGATACCCGCCGATACGTTCATACAGAGAATCACCCATAGCAACCAGAACTGCGGCGTTTTGTGTGCGTTTTTCAGATGCACATGATGCGCTGCAATCATGACATTGGTGCTCGAAGCTGGGGGGACCCAGCCTTCAGGTTTCCATCCGGTGGCTGGAACGCGGTAGCCAAATGCACCTGCGAACATGAATACGGAATATACAATCGCCAAGGTGACAAAAGTTTGCCAAACACCAGGGTCACCCGGGGTAGCGAATTTGCCCATCAATAAAGTCGCCAGCGGTGAACCTATCATCGCGCCACCACCGAAGCCCATGATAGCCATACCGGTCGCCATACCGCGTCGATCAGGGAACCATTTAATCAGCGTAGAAACGGGTGAGATGTAGCCCAAGCCTAAGCCAATACCACCAATCACGCCCGAGCCTAACCACATCATCCAGAGTTGATGTTGATGAACACCTAAGGCAGAAATCAACAAGCCGCCGCACCAGCAAACGGCTGATACAACACCGGCTTTACGTGGGCCAGAGCGCTCTAGCCAACCACCCCAGATCGCCGCTGAACAACCCAGCAAGACGAAAAAGAGTGTGTACATCCAGCCCAGATCAAACTGAGTCCAGTTACAGTCGGTGGCAAATAAGGCACGGCCAGTGCCGGCCAGCTTGTCGCCAAAAGTAGTCGCACCGGCTGCACAGGCCGCCAGCGGCGTGCCATCCGGGCCAATTAAGGCGTTGCCCAAGGGCTTCCAGAACACTGAAAAGCCATAGGCCATGCCAATACAAAGATGAATCGCTAAGGCGGCGGGCGGAACCAACCAACGGTTAAAGCCGGAGCCAGCGATCGTATTTTCTTTCGCCAGTAAATCTGAAATACCCATATCTCCTCCTGAGGTTGACCCTTAAACGGCGGCCTTTATATGATTTTTTTTGCAGTTCTAGTCTGCACCTACGCAAGTCTGTCTGCTACATTGTTGCGCTTGTCCAGCGCGGAAGCTAGCATCGCGCTGCCTAATCTGCAATATGCAAAACTTATCATAATGTTTAAGGTCAAGATCAACCCGCACTGGGAAATTAAACGGGACCAGGAAAAAGCCCTCGATACGGCTGTCCTTTTATCACTGCTCCGCGCCATTGAAGAGACCGGCTCGATCGCTCGCGCTGCCCAAGCCGTAAGCCTCTCCTATCGCTATGCCTGGGGCTTGCTGCGTGACGCAGAGGCCTTATTTGGTCACAGCCTGATGCAAACCGGCCGCGGCCGGGGAACGCAACTCTCGCCACTGGCAGAAAAACTCATCTGGGCGGATCGGCGTGTAACGGCACGCCTCTCGCCTACGCTCGATAGTCTGGCCTCGGAACTGGAAACCGAACTTGGAAAAACCGTTGGTAGCAATGGTTCGATGATTCGTTTGGATGCCAGCCATGGTTTTGCTGTTGCAGCCTTTTTAAAGCAAGCAAGTGATTCGGGGCTATCGATAGACCTGCGTTATCGCAACAGCACGGATGCCGTCGCCTCGCTCTCGCGTGGTGAATCAGACATGGCGGGGTTTCATGTGCCCTTAGGAGAATTTGAAGCTCCAGCTATTGAGCGTTACCGGCGCTGGCTTGAACCTAAAACGCATCAATTAATTCATCTCGCAGTGCGCTTGCAAGGCTTATTCGTTAACCCGGGTAATCCACTCAACATTCAAACGATCGATGACCTTGCTCGCAGCGATGTTCGTTTCGTTAATCGACAAGCGGGCTCCGGTACGCGCATGCTGCTTGAATTGATGATGAATCGCAAAGACATCTCGCCAGCGCAAATTAACGGTTTCGAAAATACCGAATTCACTCACTCCGCTGTCGCTGCCTTTATTGCCAGCGGCATGGCCGATGTGGGCTTCGGAGTACAAACGGCGGCTGAACGATTTAAGCTCGATTTCATACCGCTGGTAAGCGAACGGTATTTCTTTGCAGTGAATGCTGAGGTATTAAATCAGCCGCACATGAATCAATTAGTCTCGGTGTTGCGTTCATCTAGTTTTCGTGACGTCGTGAATCTGCTACCAGGCTATGACGCTGCTCGTACCGGAGAAATTCTCACATTAAGTGACGCCTTCGCTCAGTCGTAAACAAACTTCAACCACGGATTGAATGACCATCTCTACCAACGATATCAGCGGGTTTATCTTAGCCGGTGGTCGCAGCACTCGGATGGGCGGTCGTGACAAAGGATTACAAATCCTTGATGGACGACCCATGATTGCTCACATCATCGAGCGACTACAACCACAAGTGGGCCCCTTAGTCATCAACGCGAATCAAAATCTCTCGGCTTATGAAACATTCGGCCTGCCCATCATCGCCGATGTCATCAGTAATTTCGTCGGTCCTCTCGCGGGTCTGCATGCCGGATTAAATCACTGCACCACACCCTATTTAATCAGCGTGCCTTGTGATTGCCCTTTTCTCCCCACCGATTTAGCCAGCCGACTTGGCAATGCGTTGGCTTCATCAGGTGCTGACATCGCCTATGCCATCACCATCAATCAGAACCAGACAGAACATCACCCAGTATTCTGTCTGCTAAAGCGCGATGTCATGGTCGGGCTAGCTGAGTACCTTAGCGAAGGTGGCCGCAAAGTACTTTCTTGGGTGTCGAGTCAATCTCATGTGCAAGTAGTCTTTGATGATCACTCAGCATTTTTAAATATCAACACACCAGACGATCTGAAATCTATCAATGCGTCGCGCTGAGCTTAGGCTTGAAATGCTTATCGCTGATTCTGAACTTTCCGCGTTGATCACCCATCAAATGACGTAGCTCAGCAATGGTTAAAGCACTCACCTCATGCATACGAATTAATAAGGATGCGGTGACGGGTAAGCGTCGGTGACGAATTTTGCTAATGACAGGTGGAGACACTTCAAGTGCGCGCGATAGTGCCGCATCATTTTTGAGGCTCAACCTGCTAATTAATGATGCCAACAAACGATCAGGATCGTAGTGATGTTGGGGTTGAATAGTTTGATGTTCCATGGCGTCCTCGAATGAGTTTTAAAGGCAAAGCGATTCTCGCTTTGTGCACTTTCGTGTCATTGAGGCTCCACAACTTTCGTAGCGCAAGGCAAAGATTTACTCTGACCTACTGCGTCAACTCAACGAGTCACTGATAGGCAAAGCCGTTTTGTACTTCACCTGCTTGAGAGCAAAGCTAGATTTAATATTTTTGATGCCGGGTATACGCGTGAGATTGTGAAGAATAAAGCGTTCTAAGGCTTGTAAATCAGGAACGACGATGCGCAACAAATAATCTTCGTCGCCCGTCATCAAATAGACCTCCATCACTTCATCGAAATGACTCACCGCTTTTTCAAAACGCTCTAACGCGGCCGCTTCTTGCTTTTCTAGCGAGACACGTACGAACACATTTACCTTTAAACCTAAAGCATGTGGATTCACCAATGCAACGTAATCTGAAATAACTCCGTCAGCTTCGAGCTTTTTCACTCGCGCCAAGGTCGGGGATGGCGAGAGGCTCACTTTCGCAGCTAATTCCACATTCGTGAGGCTGGCATCTTGCTGCAGAGATTTCAAAATCTTTAAATCTGTTATATCTAGATTTTCCATCGTTAAAACCCTAATAATTATCTTAATTCAGCATTTTATGCCGTATATATCGAATATGTCGAACTTTTCAGCAGCACCTGCTGAAAAAAATAGACTATCTTTATGGCATCAAACACCCCTCCCTTTTGACTGCTATGGATATGAGCACTCCCGACCATCTGGTCCGCCACAACGACACAGACGAACAAGAAACCGCTGAATGGATTGCCGCCCTGGAATCGGTGCTGGCCAGCGCCGGCCCAGAGCGAGCGCGTTTTCTACTTTCCAAGCTCTCTGCAGCCGCGCGCGATGCAGGACTCAATTGGCGTGACGCGCGCATCACTCCCTATATCAACACCATACGTGCGACTGATGAGCCGGCCTATCCGGGTGGCTCAGATGCAGTTGATCTCGAAGAACGTATAGCCAGCATCTTGCGTTGGAACGCACTGGCGATGGTGGTGCGCGCCAACCGCGCTTATGGTGAATTAGGTGGGCACATTGCCAGTTATGCTTCAGCCGCGGATTTATTTGAAGTCGGTTTTAATCATTTTTTCCGTGCGCGAACCTCAGAGTTTGGAGGCGATTTAATTTACTTTCAGCCACACTCCGCACCGGGAATTTATGCGCGCGCCTTTCTTGAAGGGCGTATGAGCGAAGATAATCTGTCGCACTACCGCCAAGAGATACAAGCCAAAGAGCGTGGCATTCAAGGTTTATCGTCGTATCCCCATCCCTGGTTGATGCCTGACTTTTGGCAATTCCCAACCGGCTCTATGGGTCTGGGCCCTATCAGCGCAATCTACCAAGCACGCTTCATGCGTTATCTCGAGCATCGCGGATTAATGGCGGCTCAACCGCGCAAGGTTTGGGGCGTGTTTGGCGATGGCGAGATGGATGAGCCTGAATCACTGGCAGCGTTGTCATTAGCCTCGCGCGAAAAACTAGACAACTTAGTCTTCGTTATTAACTGCAACTTGCAACGACTCGATGGTCCGGTGCGCGGTAATGGACATATCGTCGATGAACTGGAAACTTTGTTTGGTGGCGCGGGTTGGAATGTCATCAAATTACTGTGGGGGTCGGATTGGGATCCGCTGTTTGCACGCGATCACACGGGTGATTTGGTCGATGCCTTAAATCGCACTGTTGATGGTCAACTGCAAACCTTTGCAGCGAATGATGGCGCATTCAATCGTGAACATTTTTTTGGTCAAAATCCCGTACTCAAAGCTATCGGCGATACGCTCACTGACGAAGAAATTGATCGATTAAAACGCGGCGGTCACGATATGCGCAAGATTTATGCGGCATATCACGCAGCGGCTAATCACGATGGTAGGCCAACGGTGATTTTGGCTCAAACCAAAAAAGGCTTTGGCATGGGGGCTGCTGGCCAGGGAAAAATGACGACGCACCAACAGAAAAAACTTGAACTGCACGATCTGTTGGAGTTTCGTGATCGATTCAAACTCCCGCTGAGTGACACGCAAATTGAAAAACTAGAATTTTGCAAACCTTCACCGGATAGTGAAGAAATGCGTCATTTGAAAGAACGCCGCCAACAACTCGGCGGCTATCTTCCACAACGCATCACCAGCCCGAATCAAATCACACTTCCCGACATTGCTAGCCATGCCAAATTTGCCTTAGATGCCGATGGTAAGGAAATGTCTACGACGATGGCCTTAGTTCGCATCATGGGTAATTTGCTAAAAGATGCCGAACTCGGTAAACATGTTGTGCCCATCGTCGCCGATGAAGCACGTACCTTCGGTATGGCAAATTTATTTCGCCAAGTGGGTATCTATTCAGCGCAAGGTCAGCTGTATCAACCTGAAGATATTGGTTCTATTCTTTACTATCGTGAAGCGACTGATGGTCAGATTTTAGAAGAAGGTATTACCGAAGCAGGCGCGATCTCATCATGGACGGCTGCGGCTACGAGTTACGCAGTGCATGGTTTACCTATGCTGCCGTTTTATATTTATTACTCGATGTTTGGCTTTCAACGGATTGGCGATTTAATCTGGGCAGCAGCGGATCAACGCGCGCGTGGCTTTTTGATTGGTGCCACATCCGGCCGCACCACGCTGGGCGGTGAAGGATTGCAGCATCAAGATGGCAGTAGTCATTTAGTCTCGGCCACGATACCTAACTGTATTTCCTATGATCCGGCATTTGCGTATGAGTTGGCAGTGATTGTCGACGACGGTATGCGGCGCATGTTGTCTACTAATGAAGACGTGTTTTACTACGTGACGGTCACCAATGAAAATGAAGCTCAGCCCAGCATGCCATCATCAGCCCGCGAAGGTATCGTGCGCGGCATGCACTGTGTAGCTAAAGCAGAGCAAGCACAGGTCAGATTATTAGGCGCAGGCCCATTACTTAAAGAAGCGATGGCCGCTGCCAAACTATTGAAAGAAATGTTCTCTATTCACGCTGATGTATGGAGTGTGACTAGCTTTTCAGAGCTCGCACGTGACGGCATCGCCAGCGAACGCTCGCGCCGACTGCAGCACTCTGCTGAACCAGCGTGGGTCTCGCAGCAGTTGTCGGGCAGTCAGGCGCCAGTGATTGCTGTATCAGACTATGTGCGGGCTGTACCCGAAAGCATTCGCGCTTACATACCTGCGCCTTACGTCACGCTAGGAACCGATGGTTTTGGTCGCAGCGATACCCGTGCCAGTTTGAGAGATTTTTTTGAAGTCGATGCGAAGTGGATCGCTTACACCGCGTTGGTTGAGATTTATGGTGATAAAAAATCACCCGACGAGATGCGGGCTATGGCAGCCAAGCTCGAACTCAACTTAGATAAAGCAATTGCTTCATCGCTTTAAGACATCATCTGCGTAAAAAACTAACGGCCCTAGCGGGCCGTTAGTTTTTGTGGGTTTCACTTCACTGCACTTCAATTCACAGCGCGTTATTTTTTGCTGCCGAACTGAGTCTCCATCTCACGACGGAATTTCACCGCCGTCGATTGAGCATCAAACGCAACATCATCCCAACCCACCGCTGCTCCAGCTTTTACAGGCCGCACTAATTTAACGCCATGTGCCAGGCCTAAAGGCAAGCCACCTAAAGCAATCGATTCACTAGCGGGTAAGAGTTTGCCGTAGACAGTAAAGCCACCTTCGCCATCCAACACTTCACCGGCAGCGAGATCACGTTTAGCTGTAGCGACAACGTCGCCATTCCAGCAAATCGGTGCACCAGTCGATTCTTCACGCACACCGATCGATGCGACGGTAATACCTAATTCAAGTCCAATCAAATGAAACGGCTTGTACATCGACGAGTATTGACCACTAGGGTCCGTAATCAATCCGTATTCTTTGAAGCAGCGTGCCACGTACTCGCTATCAGCTGCAAAGGTGACGTATACACCCCAACGCAAATCGCGAAATACGGGTCGCGTATCGCGTTCAACACTAGAAATAACTTCGACCTGACCGCGCACATCGAGAATGCCGCCATCAGAAACAGGACGCAGTACGCGCGCTAAATCATCGACACCCACCGGTGGAAATCGAAGGCCATGCGGAGCAGATAATCCGGTGGCATTCGCTACTGAAGCCATTTCAATCGCACTCTTGGTGCCATCTAAAAAGCTATTAAACATCTGCGCATTCATACCGCCGCGCGCCGCATCGTCCGGCGTTAGCCCATAGTGCTGCCATACGGTGTCGGGTGTTGATGAATGATAGGTAGGTAGATATTTCGTGCCCTTACCTGCGGCCACGACTGAAAAACCGGCCGCACGTGCCCAATCCACCATTTCACAAATTAATGCAGGCTGATCGCCGTAGGCCAAGGAATAAATAATGCCTGCTTCATCGGCACGACGCTTTAAAAGCGGACCGGCGAGTGCATCGGCTTCCACATTCACCATCACAATGTGTTTGCCATGTTCGCAGCAAGCCAACACATGGGCAATACCAATCGCAGGATTACCGGTTGAATCAATGATGATGTCGATGTGTGGTGATGTGATCAGTGCCATACCGTCATCGATGATGGCGGTATTACCATTTTTAGCAGCTTGCTCAAGTGATGTCGCTGAAAACGCTTCATCCTTCCAGCCCACATTACGTAACGCGGCTTTCGCTCGATCAGGTGATAGATCAGCGATACCGACCATATGCAGACCGGGTGTGCGCGGGACTTGCGACAAATACATAGACCCAAACTTGCCGGCACCAATCATGCCGACACGCACAGGTTTCCCTTCTGCTGCACGCTGCATCAGCTTAGCGTGAAGATTCATTAATGCCTCGCTTAAAAAATGACTTTGAGAAAATTATTTTTGTCATTGAGCCAGGATGCGCTCAGCCCGAATCAAAACCGGCTTATCGACCATGCGACCATCGACCTGTACTGCGGCGCCTCCGGCCGAGCCGGCCGCCTCAATTACGCGGCGGGCCCATGCCAACTCGTCAACAGACGGCCGATACGAGGCATTCACAGTGGCTACCTGTTTGGGGTGGATGCACAACTTAGCCCCGAAACCAAAACGTTTTCCGCGCAAGGTATCGGCTTCCAAAATGCCTACGTCTTCAATCGCAGTGGTAACGCCATCCACGGGTGGGGCTAATTCAGCAAGTCGCGAAGCTAAAACGATTTGGGAACGAAAGTAATCTAGTTCTCTATCATCGCCTTCAATGCCCATATCCACACAAAAATCGATACTGCCGAAAATTAATCGCTTAACACGCTCTTGTTGTGAAAGTTGATTAATATGTTTGATGCCCTGAGCACTTTCGATGAGTAGCTTGACTGCTTTTGCACCGGCGGCGGCCACCCTTTTTACATCAGCTAGCTCGCCAGCCTTAGGCAAGATAATTTCAGCCACACCCTCGCGAGCACACAGCGCAAGGTCATCCGCAAACCACGAGGTATCGGCGCTGTTGATACGAATAGCGACTGATTTATCTTTAGAAAGCCAAGCCGCTACTGCTTCGCGTGCTGAATTTTTATCTTCAGGCGCAACAGCATCTTCCAGATCAATGATGACCCGATCAGCACCGGCTGCGAGCGCTTTATCAAATCGCTCAGGACGTGTGGCAGGTACAAACAAATAGGTTACCGGTGCAGGGATATACATTCAGATGGCCTTTGATGTTTTAAGTTCAGCGATGGCTTGTGATGAATAACCCAGCGATGACAAGATGGCTTCAGTATGCTCACCCAGCGCAGGAATCGCATCCATACGCGCATCCCAACCGGAACTCGCACCGGGCGGCAGTAAGGCAGGTATTGGCCCAACCGGCGTCGCAACTTCAGTCCAACGCTCACGCGCGCGTAACTGAGCGTGCTCCCATATATCTTTCATATCATTTAAACGCGCATTAGCGATCTGCGCATTTTCTAATCGTTCAGTCACTTGCTCTGCTGTTAAGGCAGAAAATGCGTCGCTTACGATGGCGTACAAGGCTTTGCGCGCGTTGCTACGCAAACTGTTCGATGAAAACCGTGCATCGGTTGCTAATGCGGGTTGCTGCAACACCTGCTCACAAAACGTGACCCATTCCCGCTCGTTTTGCAATCCCAACATGACTGTTTTGCCATCACCAGAAGGAAACGGCCCGTAAGGATAAATCGTGGCATGCGATGCGCCCGCACGCACCGGCGGTGGCGCACCATCGTAGGCGTAGTACATAGGAAAATTCATCCACTCGACCATACTCTCAAGCATGGACACATCGATGTGGCAGCCCTCACCTGTTTTACCGCGCTGAATGAGTGCCGCCAAAATATTCGTGTAGGCGTACATACCCGCAGCGATATCCGCAACTGAGCAACCGGCTTTGGAAGGTTCTTCTGGCGTGCCGGTGACGGATAAAAAACCGGATTCGCTTTGTATGAGCAAATCGTAGGCTTTTTTGTCGCGATATGGGCCATCCGAGCCATAGCCTGAAATGTCACAGACGATTAATTTTGGATACACGGCATGCAAATCAGCAAACGACAAACCTAAACGTGCTGCTGCGCCGGGGGCAAGGTTTTGAACCAGCACATCGGCATCGGCTAACAAGCGATGCAGTATCACGCGTGCTTCGTCGTGCTTCACATCGAGCGTCAGACTTTCTTTGGAACGATTCGTCCATACAAAATGTGAAGCCATACCGCTGACACGTTCGTCATAGGCGCGCGCAAAATCACCCACACCGGGCCGTTCGATTTTAATGACACGCGCACCTAAATCAGCGAGCTGACGCGTACAAAAAGGCGCAGCAATAGCGTGCTCGAGCGTGATTACTTTGATTCCATCTAAAGGTCGCATGCAAATTCCTGTGATTCTTTTTCGCGATCAGGCTAATAAATCAGCCCAATACGGCTGTCGCTTGCATCGTTAGTTCACCGCGAGCATTGGCTGCCCACAGTTGCGCTTCGTGACCATCGGCGCTCAATTTACCGTTCACACTAAAGGTATCGGTATCAAAGGTAGGACTAACTGCTCGAAAGCTAAACTCACGCACGCGTTGTTGCGGTACCTGCGCACACAATAGTTCCATCAGCATGGTGGCAATCAATGGTCCATGAACGATTAAACCGGGATAACCTTCGACATCGGTGGTGTAACTACGATCGTAATGAATTCTATGCCCATTGAATGTTAACGCGGAATAGCGAAACAATAGCACCGGATCCGGTGTAATGGTGCGTGACCAATCAGCATCGATAGGCGCAGCCTTGGCGGCGGCTGGTGCCGTACCTGGCTGAGGATTATCGCGATACACAATGTCGTGCTCTTCATAAATCGCGACCTTGCCATGAGTACCAATTTCATGAACCACTGTCACAAAGGCGAGTCGACCGCTGTTGCCTGCCTTAACGTCGATGGCTTTGATGCGCGAAACGCGTTTGGCTTCCGATGCGACCGGTAAATCGCTGTCGAATTTCAAGCGCCCACCGGCCCACATGCGGCGCGGCAGCTCGACTGGCGGCAAAAAACCACCCCGCTTGGGATGACCATCAGGCCCAATACCAGATGCCGGACTCACCGCCCAGAAAAATAACCAATGCCACAGCAATGGCAATGGATTACCGGCAGTCAAGTTCTGCTCTTTATCCAAGGTGGCCGCCATCGCATTGACAGCCGCGACGTGAATCAAATCATCGCGCGTCTCGCTTCGACCGACCCATTGCTGCAATAAATCAAGATCCAGCGGTGGCAGACTCATAGATTACCCAGTAAATATTCTTCAAAGTAGCATTTTCCAGCACGACGTCCGCGCCGACTATTTGCATTTTTTGAAGGGGCAATTGCCGCCCGAAATCCCTAGCTTAGGAAGGGATAGGCAGGAATAACCGCAGCTCCTCAGGCCCCGCCTTTTTCCGCGACATAGGGCTGCAGGGATATATAATGCTTTTCTTTTAGCGTTACCTCATGAAGCTACCGTCTACCAGACGCTGGCACTCCCAAATGCCGAGCATTACAAATGCAGCGCCACAGCTCAACCGCTGATTCCAACTCGACCCACTTGCCCTTGGTAAGACGACTGCTGTCGCTGCCCGAGCCGCTGCTGGTGGGGTTTTTATTGTTGTTGTGGTTGCTTGCCACCGGTTGGGCTCGCACCTTGTCGCTGCCCGATGAAGGTCGCTACGTAGGCGTCGCCTGGGAAATGGTGCGCTCAGGTGATTGGCTCACACCGACGCTTAATGGTTTACCGTATTTTCATAAGCCGCCGCTTTTTTACTGGCTCACGGCAGTATCGCTATCACTGTTTGGCACTATTGAATGGGCTGCGCGACTAGCTTCATGCTTGGGCGCGATGCTCAGCGCGGGAGCAGCCTATCTTTTGATTCGACGCTGGATGTCGCACAGCATCTCGCGCTGGTATCTATTAATTCTCGCTACCACTCCTTTATTTTATGGCGGGGCGCAATACGCCAATCATGACATGCTAGTGGCTGGTTTCATTAGCATGGCGATTGCACTCACCGCCGACGCAGTGTTATCCCTGCAAGCTACCCAACCCTGGCGCATGCAATTAATCGGGGGATGGATTTGTGCTGCGCTAGGTTTACTCTCCAAAGGTTTGATCGGCATCGTACTACCCGGTGGTGTTATATTTTTTTGGCTTTTGTTTGAAAATCGTTGGCGTGTCATTCCCAAATTATTTTGGTGGCCGGGCCCACTCCTATTTTTTGTCACGGCCGCACCTTGGTTTTTGTTGATGCAACAGAAGTTTCCAGATTTTTTCCATTACTTCTTCGTATATCAGCACTTCCAGCGCTTCTCGCAAAGTGCTTTCAATAACGCGCAACCTTTTTGGTTTTATCTGGCTGTTATCGCTTTAACCTCACTCCCCTGGTCGCCATGGCTGCTAGCACGCTGGGGATTAACTCGTCGCAATGAATTACAAGATACCAGCGTTGTTCAGTTGCGCAGTTTATTTTGGTTTTGGATTGCGGTCATCACCCTGTTCTTCTCCATACCCACATCAAAATTGGTTGGCTATGTCATCCCAGTAATGCCTCCACTAGTAGCGCTGATTACGGAAGGTTTAGTACAAGGCACAAAATTAGGTTGGCGCTCAAAATTTGCTCTGGTCGTCGTTGCTGCAGGATTATGCTTGGGTGCCCTCGTTGCAATTTCGCGTGCTGAAAATGTTTCATCCAAAGCATTAGCTCAGGCCTATCAAAAAAATGCTGCACCAACTGAACCACTCGTTTTTTTACAAACTTTTCGTTTTGATTTTTCTTTTTATGCGCGTTTGCTTCAGCCTAGTATCGTCATCGATAAATGGGATGAGCCCATCGTAAAAGACAGCTGGCCAAAAGAGTTGGCTGATGCCGCACGATTTCGACCGACCGTGGGTGAAAAAGTATTGGTAAAAATGTCTGATATGAGCAAAATTTTATGTGCTAATCCCGTGACATGGGCAGTCTCACCAGAGGGCTACTTCAGCAACAGCAAGGAACTCCAGTCCCTAGAGCCTGTGGCCATTAGCGGCGGTTATGTTTTATTAAGAATTACACCTTTATTACCATCCCTTGGTTGCAGTAAAAATTAAAATCCTTCCTGATAAAGAAGTAAAAAAATACGTCGTCTGTTTTGCTAGCAAAGCCATAGGTTCAGTTTTTTATGTATCAAATAACCACGATTTAGGATCTCACCGTGTCAATTAGTAATCCCGAATTTTCAAATTCATCGATCATGGATCCGGTACGCGTATCGGCGACTAGCGATCACGCTAACGCACCAACCTCGGTTTTAGTCTTAGCGGCGATTGGTGTCGTGTTTGGCGACATTGGTACTAGCCCGCTATACGCTCTAAAAGAATGTTTCAGCCCAGAGCACGGCATCCCCTACTCATCCGCCGCGGTGATGGGTATCATTTCGATGATTTTTTGGTCATTGATTTTGATCGTCACCGTAAAGTATGTCGTATTTGTTTTACGCGCTGATAACAACGGTGAAGGAGGCGTGCTATCACTAATGGCACTCGCATTACGTGCAACGCGTTCTGATAGAAAAAAAATCTCAGCGGGTTTGCTTATGTTGGGCGCATTAGGCGCTTGTATGTTGCTAGGCGAATCGGTAATTACTCCAGCCATTTCTGTGCTCTCGGCGATTGAGGGTCTTGAAGTGATCGCGCCTGATCTAAAGCGCTATGTGATTCCACTCACCTTAGTCATTGTTAGTCTTCTTTTTTATGTCCAAAGCTATGGCACGGCCGCAGTAGGACGCTTGTTTGGTCCCATCATGGTGATTTGGTTTACGGTACTCGCTATTTTGGGCGTAGTGAATATTTATGATAATCCACAAATATTAGCTGCGGTGTCGCCACTGTACGCGGTTGCCTACATCCAAGAACACGCTTTGCAAGCGTATATCGTCATGGGGTCAGTTGTACTGTGTGTAACGGGCGTTGAAGCGTTGTACCTCGACATGGGTCACTTTGGACGCAAGCCGGTTCGCATGGCTTGGTTATTCGTAGCACTACCTGCCCTTCTGGCGAATTATTTTGGACAAGGCGCACTGGTTCTATCTAATCCACAAGCTATAGAAAACCCTTTCTATCTAATGGCACCTGAATGGGCACTCTGGCCCATGGTGGGTTTGGCGGCATTAGCAACAGTAATTGCATCACAAGCAGTGATCTCTGGCGCGTTTTCCCTAGCTAATCAAGGTATCTTGCTCGGACTTTTACCGCGCATGGAAATTCTGCACACCTCAGAAACTGAGCGCGGTCAAATATACATGCCTATGGTGAATTGGGCCTTACTTGCTTTAGTCATTTTTACGGTGATTCAATTTAAAGAGTCAGGTAATTTAGCTGCTGCGTATGGTATTTCGGTGACGACGACGATGCTCATCACCACCACCATGCTGGCCGTGGTGATGTACAACGAGTGGAAGATCAAACCCGTCTTGGTGATTTTGCTGGTTAGCTTATTTTTTATTGTTGATTTTTCTTTCTGGACCGCCAATTTAATCAAGGTAAAAGATGGCGGCTGGTACCCATTAGGTTTAGGTGCTATCTGCTTCCTGATGCTGACCACCTGGCATAAAGGACGACGCCTACTGAGAGAGCGGGTCGAAGCAGATTCTATTCGCTTGCCAGAATTTGTTTCTGCACTACTGGCCCACCCCCCTCATCGCGTTGAGGGAACAGCGGTTTTTTTAACTGCGCATATTGATTTCGTTCCAGTCGCTTTGCTTCACAATCTAAAACACAATCGCGTATTGCATGAGCGCGTACTGTTTTTAAAATTATCGATTTGGGATGTGCCCTACGTTAAAGACGAAGAGCGACTGACTGTCAAAGAGCTCGGCGGCAATGTATTTATTGTGCGTGCGGTACATGGATTCAAAGAAACGCCAGACATTAATCGCGTAATGGCTTTACTTGAAACACAAACTGGAATGAAACTGGAACTTGCTGATACGTCGTTCTTTCTTGCACGCGATACGGTGGTTCCGAGTAACTTGCCGGGCATGGCGATTTGGCGCGAGCGTTTGTTTGCTTGGATGATGCAAAACGCAGCCAAGCCTTCCGATTTTTTTAGAATTCCACCAAATCGCGTTGTCGAACTCGGCACCAAAATAGAAATCTAACTCTACATTACGTAAATCAAAACAGCGTTGCTCATTCACCAGCAACGCTGCCCTCTCGGCGCGGATCAGCGCCACCTGTCAGTCCCGATGAATCACGCACAATCGCTTGCACGCCACTGGGCATAGGGAATACGTTGACTCGATGGCCCTTTTCACGCAATGCAGGCACCAATGATTCCAGCGCTGTACCACGCTCAATTTCGGTATCGCGATTACGACTACCCATGTTGGGAAGTTTGATCGCTTCGTAGACGTTGAGATTCCAATCAATCACACCGATCAGGGTCTTGGCTACAAAATTAATAATCGAGCTACCGCCCGGCGATCCAACCAGCATAAATAACTGTTTGTTTTTAGTGACGATGATAGGAGCCATCGTACTGCGTGGACGCTTACCTCCTTCCACTCGATTGGCGACCCACTGACCTGAGGTATCTTTAGGTTGTAATGAAAAATCAGTTAGCTGATTATTTAATAAAAATCCACGCACAAAAATCTTGCTACCAAATTCTGATTCAATCGTACTCGTCATCGAAACTCCGTGCCCGTAACGATCGACGGCGACTAAATGTGTCGTCGATGGTAAATCGGGCGCATTGTCGGCGCCGCGCTTCTTTAACCAATGCAATGCCTCACCGGGTAAAGCGACACCCATGCTGACACGGCTATCGATGTGCGCTCCGCGAGATCGCAAATAATGCGGATCAAGCAAGCTAGCCACCGGAACTGATATGAAATCTGGATCTGCCACATAACGCTCACGATCAGCAAACGCTAAGCGACCGGCTTCTGAAAAATAATGTACGGCCTCGAGCGACATAGGCATCATCTGATCCATATGATGCTGCTCTAACATACCCACCATCTGCAACACGGCTATGCCACCCGATGAGGGTGGGCCCATGCCGCATAGACGTAGTTGTTTGTAGTTGCTGCAAACAGGAACACGCTCTTTCGCGCGATAATTTTTCAAATCATCCATACTCAAATCACCCGCTTGCGCATGTGCACGCACCGCATCGACGATAGCTTGGGCAATGTCGCCTTGATAAAAAACATCGACGCCTTGGCTAGCAACACGGCGCAGAACATCGGCTAGTTGAGGATTTTTAAGAACGTATCCAACCGGGGCAGCTTCACCGCCGGGATAAAAATAATCACGTGCGCTGAGTTGTGCATACAAATCGCGGTTACCTGCAATTTGCGCATGAAGCCTTGGTGAGACCGGAAAACCCTGCTCGGCTAAATCAATCGCTGACATAAACAAGCGCGACCAAGCTAAACGTCCATGCCGACGATGCGCTAGCTCCAGCATGCGCAGCAGCCCCGGGGTTCCGACGGATTTACCGCTGTTTACCGCTGCGTTAAAAGGCAGCGCTTTGCCATCCCTCAAAAAACGGTTGGCATCGGCTGCCGCCGGAGCGGTCTCGCGCCCGTCATAGCTTTGCACACGGTCTTTCGCCGGGTCGTACGTCATCAGAAAAGCACCCCCGCCCAAACCTGAGGATTGCGGCTCCACCAGCGCCAGCACTAATTGCATGGCAATCGCCGCGTCTACCGCCGAACCGCCCTCACGCAGCATTTGCTCGCCAGCACGCGTTGCCAACGGGTTAGCGGCAGCGGCCATCCAGCGTTTTGAGCGCACTAAGGCGGTATCGGTAATGCGGGTAGCTGCTTCAGGATTAGCCTCTGGTGTGCTCGGAGTCTGGGCCAGTGCCGTTCCACCGAAATGACTCGCCAGAATCAGTAAACACGACAAGGCTAGAGAGCGGGAAATCATGGCAGGCAGGTAAGCTAGGAAAGTATGCTTTGGGGAAATATGTGCGGTATTATGTTTCATAAAGGATACGACCACATACTTTGAGCCCTTTGCAGGGTGGTTGTAGCTTAATTTTAAGCGGCTTAGGTCGATATATAAGCCGATAAGTCTGCATGAGAAAGCGCGATGGCTGACGAAGAAGCAAAAGAAGACGAAGTAAAACAGAATCAAAATGTTGATCCTGACGAGGAAGGACTTCCCGTCGAGGAGGAGGCGGCTGCGCCTGCCGGCCCAGAGCCGATCATCAAAAAGAAAAAGCTTGATGCCGACCATGCGGGTGCGCATGGAGGTGCTTGGAAAATTGCGCTGGCAGACATGATGACGGCCATGATGGCCTTCTTTCTACTCATGTGGCTGTTGGGTGCGACGAATGACAGTCAAAGAAAAAGTATCGCCGACTATTTCCGACCCACTTCACATAGCGCCGTAGCCATGTCTGATCGCCCCGGACCCGGTGGCTTGATTGGCGGCTTTTCTGTGATGGACAGCGATGCCATGCCGTATGCGGGTAAAAGCACTAGTTTCATGCACCGTGAAACACCGCGATCAGAAGCCGGCATACAATCCGGCGACGGCAAGAACAAAGATGAAACCAAGAATAAAAATCCGGATGAAATTTCAGCTGAAGAGCGCGCAAAAATCGCCGCTGAAGCCGATCAGAAAAATTTCGATAAGCTGGAACAAGAGGTCAAACAAAGCCTCGCTATGAACAAAGAATTAGAGAAGATCAAAGATCAGGTTAAGTTTGTTCGCGAAAAAGATGGTCTGCGAATCGAAATCATCGACAAGGCCGATTTTTCTATGTTTGGTCTGGGTACCAACAAGATGCAAGCAAAGGCATTCACCTTAATTCGTGAAGTCGCCAAGTCTCTTGCGGCCATGCCGAACAAGGTTGCGGTGCGTGGTCATACCGATAGTTTGGCCTATGACGATGGCGTCAATAGCAACTGGTCTCTATCAGGCATGCGAGCGGAAGCAACGCGCCGTTTACTTGCTGAGGCGGGCTTACCTCCAAGTCGCTTCTATCGCATCGAGGGTGTCTCGGATACCGTACCGTACGTTCCGAATAATCCGGCCGACCCGCGTAACCGTCGTATCAGCATCACCATCTTGTACCAAGATCAAACACCCAAAGGATAAGTGGCATGCGCGTTTTTACCACCACGCCTATGTTTCTTTTGCTGGCGCTGACAATGTCATCGGCTCACGGTCAAAACGCACCTGCTGCTGCGACTCCCGCTGCGACTCCTGCAGCAACTCCAGCTGCGGCCAAACCGGCTGATGCTAAGACTGACGCCAAGACAGATACGACGAAGGTTGACGCAAAAGCTGCCGCCCCTGCCGCCCCTGCCTCCACTACCAAACCAACCGCTGCCGCACCTGCTGCTACGGATGCTAAAAAACCTGCAGACGCCTCCAACAAAGCTGGCGCAACGCCTGCAGCAGCGGATGCCAAACTCGATGCAAAAAAACCGGCCGCTGGCACAACACCTGCCCCAGCAGGAACTGCAGATGATGTTGCAGCACCTAAAACTGCTAAGGCTGAAGGGCCACCCTGTGTCGTTGCGGAATTTCGGGCTATCGGCATTGATGAACAAGATACGACCAAGCGTCGCACTCGCGCACTCAGCTGGCTGCAGCAACGCTCCAAGCAATGCTCGGTTGAACAACTACTGATGATTAGAAATAACCGCTCCCAGTGGATGGGGACAGCGGATTCTGCAAAGCTAGCTTCGGTGGTGGATTCACTACTTGAGGCGATTGCGGCTGAAAATCCTAGAGTGGCAACACTACTTTACGGCACGCCACCACCACCGCCTCCGCCGGGCGGCGAAGACAAAAAATAAGTGGTGGTTAAATTAAGGGCTTGAGCTGAGGCTTGAGGCTTTAGCCGTCACGACCCATCATTAAAAATGAGGGGATAGACGACTTAACACGCGAACTCGGTGTAACACCCGCAGGTGAAGTTTCATTCGGTACTGGACGCTTAATTGTTGGCTCAGCTGTCGAATTACGAACCGCGCGAAAACGATCCAATATCGAACCACTAACCTTGTGTGTCAAGCTCGCTTGCTTAGAGGCAGAACGCACATCGACTTCAGTCTGTCCGAGTTGCTCTATGGAGCGGCCGAAATCAAGGAAGTTCTCGCGAATTTCTTGATTGCTCGTCATGACGAAGAATTCATTTCCAAAGAAGTCGCCTGCACTGGTGCTGTACATCACTGGTGGCGATAGGAAGAAGCCCGCACTAAACGATTTGGAGAAAATACCTTCGTAGGTATTTAAGTTATCCACGCGACTTGGAACAATCACCAACTTCGGAGGATTACGCATACGTGAATTGAAGACAAACGAGAAACGATTCACAAACTCGAGAGTACTGTCCAACTCAACGCGCGACAACGAACTTGGCACCAAGACCAAATCAAATTCAAATAGGAAATCAGGTGGAAGAACATCGGTCCAAGTCAGATCGACAATGACGACTTCCATGGTATCAACGGCCTTGCGTAAGGATTCCTTAGCTTTAAGTAAGGCAACTCCGGAACCTTTAGCATTAGGCAGATCAACGGTCTGGCAATGAATACCAATGGGGTAGGCTTTTTTGACCCATTTGCCCGACGTAGCCTGATGGTCGAAATCGACTAGCGTGGTCTTTTTACCCGATATATAGGAAAAGTAAGCCGCTAAATTGGCAGATACAGTGCTTTTGCCAACGCCACCCTTTTGGCTGGTAATCAGTATTTTTAGTGCCTTGCTCATGGTAATCCTCTGATTTTCATGCAAGCCATTGATTTTTTGGATTATTCCCAATGAAAGTATTGCTTTCAAGGAAATTTTGCCATAATATAACTGCGAGTATAGATCAATATTTTTCGACAACACAACAGTTTTCTACAGGAAATGTTTGATTATGGCAAAAACATCTTCAAAGCCGACCATGATGCGTTTCGAGCCTAAGGCCGGCTGGTCTGAGGCAAGCACCGCTGAGGTGGTATCGATTCATGATCATCCACGCAAAGAAGCGCGTATAGAACCCATCGTAGAACCACGTATCGAACCCCGTGCTGAATCGACCGAAGCAGAACAATTCTCCGCAGAGGCGTTGGTAAATTTGGGTGAATCGATACAAGACGTTTTCGATAGCCTGCAAATCAATGACCCTCGCCTTCAAGCATGGAACCAAGTCCATGCAGCTATTAAATTGATAGGCACCAAGCTGCAAGAGAAAAAAGCGCTCGAAGACCGTATCCAAGCACTGATACAAGAAGTTGAAAGCGTGCGTAATTTGGCATCCGAATTAGTCTCGTCTGCTTACCGTAGCGAACAAGAAGTACATGAAACATCACGACTGCGTATGCAAGTCGCTGAGTCGCTTAGCGATAAGTTAGTTGCTGCTCTCAAGGCCTAACGGCACTATGAGAGACGGTGCGCCTCGCTCATACTATTTGCTGGCACTGAACTGGCTGCTCTTTTTTGCGGTGTCGCTGTGGATTAGCGTAGCTCAAGGTAATTTGTTGTGGTGGCTCAGACTGCGATGGGGTAGTTGGTTGACCGAGCTTTCAGCCATCGGACAATTAAGCGCACTACCGGCGGGAAGTATCTGGATACTTTGGCTGATGGTAAGCCTAATCCTAAGCGCTATTGATTGGTTCTTACCTAGCAACCGGGCATCCAAACAAACTCAAGAAAACGATGCATCACAAGGTAAGACTATCGTGCCAAATGCGGACCTGATTGACGCTCGGCCAGAACTCAAAGAAAAACTTCTTCGCCTGCATCAGTCGCTAGAAAGAATCTAACAGCGCTGATGCAGCTATCTGCAGTTACATAACTTTAATGGCCGCTGGCCTTGCTACCTGCTGCTGGCGCGCTAGCCGGAGCACCTTCTCCATCTGGCACCATCATTTGAATGCGACGACCATTAATGGCTTGAGTGTATCGGGCATTCATCCTATAAAGCTTCTTGAACGCCTCTAGCTGGGCAAACGAAATTTCCAGCGGTGTTTTCATGACATACCACCTCACATCTTCAGTGCAAGGTGGTTCCGTCAATGAACCCACATAGAAAAAGTACGTAGGATCGGTAGGCAAAATATCTGCAGGATTAAAACTGGTTAGCGCAAATTTTTTGCCTTCTTTCTCAGGCATGTTGTCGAACATCGCCTTGAGCGCCGCATTTTCTTTACCTAACTTAAACATGACGGCAACGACAGCAAGTTTGAGATCGCCAGCACGATGAAAAAAGTGCGCTGACATATGCGCCTTCATGCTGTTAATTTTTTCTTCACTGGGCGTGTGAAAGTGCACGTTAACCAAACGATATTCCAATCCATCGAAACGCGCGGATCCGGAATTCGCCAGATTCATTACTATGGTGTGCCCGTTATTAAGCAACTCCGCAGGTCCAGCTTTATACGTGAACGGAATGGGTTTTAGCCCACCTTTTTCAACCTCGGCGACATCCAGATTAATCGGTGACTGACGCTTGCCAACGCCACACGTTTTAAATCCCGGATCAAGCTGCCCCCAGTGTCGTGCATCTTTGGGGCCTTCATAGCCCCACTCAGTCGGTGGACCACCGGCCTGCGCACTGGCAGCAAGGACAACGGCAACAGAGGCAAACAAATACGTAAATTTCATTCCAAGCCCTTAAAGTTCAAACGAGGGTAAATAAGCACTTATTCTACCGGTTATGCTGAATCGCCCCTTCAACGTTGCTCTTCATTGGTTCGATGATGCGGCACTCACCCACCCTGCCTGTAACCAGTGCACATACGTTGGCACAAAAGGCCAGGCGATCAAACGGGTCTTTGTACCCAGCGGAAAAACACCGCTCGTTACATGATCCATCCACTCATCAACGCCACCGACCTGATCTAGCATACGCCTGTGCAGCGGTGTGCCCGTCACACCATCCACATTAGACCCCAGTGCAGACTGAGTCGCTGCAAAACTCATGATGGGCTTTGCGGGCAACGTATTCGGATCCGCTGGACCCGAAAACAAATCATGCACGCTGCCCCAATCGCGACCTGCGAGTCGTTGAGCGATTTTATTCAGATCATTTTCAGCGCGATCAAAATCCGGCACTCGGTATACATGCTGGCCGAGCAGATTATCGAAAAAAATAGACGCGTTGGGATACGTGTTTAGCAGCGCTCCCAGATCGAGCAGCGCATCGCATTGCAAAAACTCAAGTCGGGTCGATGACTGCTTCAGTGCGCGGCCATGATTCCATCGGAATAAAGTCGGCGCATAGGGATCTATATCGATCAGTACTACCCGTTCAAACTGCTGCAACCATCGACTTGACATCATCCAACCCGCGCTACCGCCTATAAGCAGTAATTCACGATGGGCAGGCTGCACGCCATCAAGCCACTCAGCAATCAACTCAGTCGTTGGGTTCCACTGCCTACGCCGGAAGAAGGCACGCAGGTGCCAAAGCCATCCGCCGGTAGTGTCACGATCGGCCATGTTTACTGCGCTAGAAAGAACCGAACACCCAGAAAGCAGGTGTGTTTTGAATAATCATTTGGACGGTAGGCCGACTGCCAAACCTAAAGCCGTACCGGCGGCGACTTCAGAAGCAATTTCAGCATTGTTCTTACCTCGACCGCCGCAACGATCAACCATGTCAGAGGCATCCACATGATCTGAGAGGTCCAGACCCGTATTCACCGCCACCACCGGCAGCAGCAGCCCGCCTGAAAGCGCGACCAGCGCCGGAGAGACGAGCATCCTGGCCAGTTTCAAATCCTTGTGCCTTTGGCCCGCAGCCATACTGTCTCGGCACTCAGAGCTGTCATATTGAGGGTGTGATTTATCGAGTTGAACCGAGGCCAGCTCATGCTGGCTAGCGCAGGCGCCCAAGCTAAGCACCAGCACTGGTACCACAACACGAATTAGTAAGGACACTCTCATCAGGGGCAAAACGCGAAGCTCAGAATGCCGCCAATGTAGCAATTCCAGGAATTATTGTAAATGAGAAACTATCACCAAAAAATCAACCAAAGCGCGCCAAGGATTGCTGCCCATTTAATGACGTAATAAAGCCGTCGGCTAAAGGCCTTCAGCTTTTTACCTTGCAGCCGTAGTTGATAAAAGAGGGCAAAAAACCGATTCAGGAAACCAATACTCTCGCCGTCGATATTTTGCGAGGCGGCTGATGACATTACATACTTGGCAAATAATCGGTTAAACCATCGCACCGGCGCAGTCCACAACGGCCGCTCTACATCGCAGAACAACACCACGCGCTGCTGATCCGTACGATTGGCTGCATGATGAATAAAGGTTTCATCGAACATGACGGCCTCACCGTCTTTCCAATAATAGTGTTGGCCATCGACTTCAATAAAACATTCTGAATCGTTGGGGGTAACTAGCCCCAAGTGATAACGCAGCGAACCTGCATACGGATCGCGATGGCGAACCAGGGTCGCACCAGGGGGCAAGGAGGCGAACATCGCTGCTTTGATGTTGGGGAGTTGCTTTAACAGCGCCAGCGTTTTGGGGCAGCTTTGCGCTGCCGAAGGTAAATCTTTGCCGTACCAGTTCAGATAAAAGCGCTTCCAGCCGGTGCGGAAAAAAGAATTAAAGCCAATATCGTTGTAGCTGGAGGCAGCACGTATCTGACCGCCCTCTGCCAGCGCCATCGCCTCGTCGCGAATAATTTCCCAATTTTTAGTCAACAACTGTAGTTCAGGGAATGCGTTTTGATCGATATAAGCTGTGCGTGGCGTACGCGAAAACAAATACATCAGCGCATTAACAGGCGCAATTAAGACCGTGAAGTCTGTCAACGCACGCACTAATCCAAATCGCACAGAGCCACGAAAGTGGGCATACAGCGCAGAGCCAATAAAAATCACTAACACCCAATGGCGTGGTTCCAGCGCCAGACTCATTACTATCCCCTAGGATTCACTAAGATATGATTTTAGCTCAGCCAATGACTGATCCACCGAACAACAGTCCAAACAGTGCTAGTGTCTCGTATAGATACTGCTGACCACAACAGATAAACTTTTTCATTAAGCTAGCTTGTTGCTATCCCAGAGTCGAACTGAAATTTCTTACATCTGGCAAACTAACATTTTGAAGGGATTTCCGATCATGAACAAAAAAACAAGCTGGGCGATGTCCTGTATCGCAGTCATCATACTCATCACTGGCGGTTTAGCGCCCTACTTTACCAGCACTGCTAACGCGCACGATGTTCAGGTTTTATTGGATACAGTCATTCAGGGGGCTCATCGCTCCGAGGCCAACCGCGCACGCGATCAATACCGTCACCCGAAAGAGACGCTACTATTTTTCGGCCTGAAGCCTGACATGACCGTGGTGGAAATCTCGCCTGCGAATGGCTGGTACACCGAAATCATTGGTCCATTACTCAAAAAACAGGGGCAATTTTATGCAGCCGTGCCGGCACTTAACGAGGATATGCCGAAGGCCATGAAGGATAGAGATGGCGCTTACCGCCTAATGCTAAAACGCGCCCCCGACCTTTACGGCGAGCCGACGATTACGACCTATGACACTTCCGCACCGGTGTTCGCTCCAGACGGAGTGGCTGATCTGGTGGTGACTTTCCGCAATGTACACAACTGGGCCAAAGCTGGTTACACACAGCCGATGTTCAAAGGTTTTTATCAGGCCTTGAAATCAGGTGGTGTGCTCGGCGTGGTTGAACACCGGGCGAAACCAGGCACGCCTCTAACTAAACAAATCGAATCGGGTTATATGACCGAGCAATTCGTGATCGAGGCTGCTACTGCCGCCGGCTTCAAGCTCGACCTCAGCTCGGAGATCAATAGCAACCCGCTTGATACGAAAGACCATCCCGGCGGTGTGTGGAATTTACCACCCAATTTGCGTGGTGTAAGTGACAGCGACAAACCCAAGTATCGCGCCATAGGTGAGTCCGACCGAATGACATTGCGTTTTGTGAAGCCTTGAGCTCCAAACTGAACTTGTTCCCTTTTTATCTGAAAGAGCTCGTTTGTAATTCAAAACAGTTGAGTAGTTCATCAGGCATATCCTTGGCCTTCTGGCCTAAGTAGGCTCTTATAAATGGCCCTGATTTCCAAGGAGCTGTCATTCCACTCCAGATCGCGTCTGCGACCACTGTTGCGCTCGTATCGAGGTTTTCAACTACCACCACTGCTGGTAAGAGATTTTCAAATTCAACCTCTGCCACAGCCCACGTCCCAGATGTCCAGACGTAAATAACTTTGATTGGGATTGAATCGGGAGGGCTATACGACTGAATAGCCGTTTTGATCATCGTGAGCTTTTGATCGTCATTTTTCAGCTCCGTAACAGTCTTGCATGTGTTGGTGGCCATGCGCCATTCGTTCTTGATGATTCCAATGAAATCAACATCCCTGCCATCGACGTTAAACATCAATCCATTTTCTTTTTGGGACCAGCTTACGTGCGTCAGTAGCAAAACGGGCACCAATAAAATTAAAAGCGTTATCGATACTTTTTTGTTCATCGTGGGCATTATTAATTGATAGGTGAATTCAAGAACGAAGTACAACGTTGATTAATTTTTAGATTTATTTAGTTGCCAGTACTTTAGTAAATGTCGATCAATCGTAGCTACTAAGGAAGCACTGATTACATAAAAATCAGATATTTCGCGAGTAATGGAACGAAGCTAAGCGTTTGATTTGCTTAGCCCCGCGTCGCGCAGCTGCGCTGGCTCGCCATAAAATACCCAATAAAACAGCATCTCCCCGGCTCAAATTAAGGATGTAGTAGCTCACACTTTGTGATTATGAGCGTGCCCCGGAAAGGGGGATCCCATAGCGACATACACATTATTGTAAATGAGGCCCTTGGCCAATTTTAATGTTCAGTAATTCGTGTGTCGTACACTGGCGTTATGGCCATTTCTTACTCATTAAGCGTCAGCCGGGTGACCCCATGACGACTGCTAACGCCAGCCTACTGCTGATTGCGGCGTATTTTCTTTTTTTGCTAATCAGCCTGAAACGACGCGGACAGATCATTAGCGGACCCTGGCTATTTTTATTGCGTAGTTTTTTCCCTAATTGGCGCTTCTATCATGGTCCGGGGAATCAGCCGCGCTTGTTCTGGCGGATTCAAGATCAGAATCAACAGTGGACCGATTGGCACATGTTCATGCCACGCGCTACATTTCATGTAAGCGACTGGCTCCATAATCCGCGCAACAATCTCACCTTAGCGAATCAAAATCTAGTCGATCATCTGAGTGCTGACATTATTGCCATGCCCGACGATGGTGATGTGCGCGATCTGGTCACCTATCACATGGTCATGCAGCTAACGCGCCACCTCATTACGTGCGAGTCGATCGCACCAGTGCACTACCAGTTTCAACTTCGTTTAGTTCCTGCGTATGTACCGCCCGACGAAGATATGGCTGTGCTGACTTCACCGACACTGAGTTGGTTGAAATGAACCTCTACCTCACCGTGCGCGCACTCGAGTGCTTGTTGGCGACTAGTTTGTTAATTCAAACACTGGAATTTTTCCGTCTTAGCCGCTTTGCTGATGCGCGTAGCGTGTGGTCTTGGCAGCGACAGCGCGGCGATGTCGCACATACCTCCGTCTGGCTGCAAAAACTATTTGACTGGCTGTTTCAAGAACGCGTGCATCAGGCTCATTTGCTGCTGCGCTTAGGTGCAGCGGCCAGCTTATTTTTTGGCGTTAGCATGGTCAGCGCCGTCTTTCTTTTTGTGAGCTCGCTGCTAATACTCATACGCTGGCGCGGAGCATTCAATGGCGGCAGTGATTTCATGACCATGGTGGTATTGACGGGGCTGTTAGTCTCTCAACTCGCACAACCTATCGTGGGGCCCGTCATCGCTTGGCGAGCAGGCCTCTGGTACATCACGATTCACGCTATCTCGTCGTATTTTATTTCAGGTGCGATTAAGCTGATTAGCGGCGATTGGCGCAGCGGACGCGTATTGATACATTTTCTAGATGGCGGATTGTACGGCCCCTTATCGGATCACAGTCGACTCAGAAAAAAACCAATCGCTCTAATCGCTTCCTGGTCTTTCATAGGTTGGGAATGTTTATTTCCACTAGCGCTAGCAGGACCGCAATGGGCCATGCTCTGGTGCGGTATCGCTGCCCTGTTTCACTTTTTAGTGTTTCGATTTTTTGGATTAAATCGATTTTTTTGGGCGTGGGCTGCGAGCTTCCCAGCGATTATTTACTGTTCAGCACAGTGGTAATGTAAGGCGGATGTTAAAGCTTGCCCAGGGCTGCCATCTCACAGGCATCATTCATCGCGCGCGTTGCAACGTCTTCCAGCCAAGCTAAATCAACGTCACTGTGCGCTTCACAAAAAAACCACGGCTCGCGTGAATCAGGTTCTAGCATCACGCCGTAGTCGATCAACTTCCACGCAAAGGCACGATAGAGATCACTGTTAGTAATGCGCCAGTCACGATAATTAGTGGGTACATTCGGGGTAAAGTGAATACCAAGCATTGCAGGTGGGCCAGCAAACGCATACTCAATACCTGCAGCAGTAAATACACGTCCTAGTAAATCTTGAATTTGATTGCCAACCCGATTGACGGTGTTGAGCGCATCCGTGTCGGATAAAATTTTCAAAGTCGCGTGTGCCGCCGATAACGCAACTAAGTTACCCGTGTAAGTTCCACCGTGCACTACACCACCGCGATTTGACCCGACCACATCCATCACTTCAGCACGACCACCAAACGCAGCAACTGGATAACCATTACCCATGGCCTTAGCATAACTGGTCAGATCAGCATAAATACCGTATAGCTCTTGCGCTCCACCCTTGGCGACGCGAAACCCAGTTTTTACTTCATCAATAATCAGCATCGTACCGTGCTCAGTACATAAATCGCGCAAGCGTTGTAACCATGCTTGCGTGGCTGAGATACTGCCAGCGTTTCCGATAATGGGTTCTAACACGACACATGCAATTTGCTCGCCGCGCTTAGCAAACAGTGCCTCAAGCATCTCGGTATCGTTGAGCACAATCAGATCGACCAAATTACGCGCAGTAGCAGGAATACCGCCACCAAAGGGAATCACCGACGGCGGAATGCTGCCCTTAGGATCCCACTGTTCGATATCGGACTTCCACATCATCTCGTCATACAAGCCGTGAAAGCCACCTTCGACAATGACGACCCGATCGCGTTTGGTGTAACCACGCGCTGTCCGCACCGCCCCCATGACAGCCTCGGTACCCGAATTTGCGAATCGCATCTTCTCTACATTTGGGCACATGGCTTTGATTTGTTTGACGACTTCGGTATCCAACTCAGTCGCAAAACCCGACAAGGTACCGCGTTGAGTAATTTGATCAATCACTGCCTGATCAACACGCTCATCGCGGTAACCCAAAATGATAGGGCCGTAACCCAAACGAAAATCAACGTAACGCTTGCCATCACAATCGGTTAGCCAGCATCCCTTGGATGACTCTACGAACACTGTACGATCATCACCCCAATAGCGGTAGTTTTCAGCCACGCCCTGAGGCATGTGCTGATGAGCTTCGGCCATCAGTTGCGATTGACGTGTCACTGGCTTGAGGGATGAATTCATAGCACTCATGTTTATTTCGTTGCAGTAGTTGGCTCGCCGTGTGGCGGGCGCAATAACATACCCACTCTATCTTCCAATAATTTAACCACATGCAGCTCAGCGGCGGATTCACCGTAGGTTTGCGCTGCTTGCTGAAAGAGCGATTCTACAAATTTTCCCATGGTGAGTTCATAGCCCTGACTGCGTGCGATGTCATTAATCAAACCTAGATCTTTACAGCATAAGGCCAAGGAAAAACTCGGATCGTAATTGCCTGCAAAAATGGAAGGTACATCATGCTCCGCCACCCAGCTATTACCTGCGCTTGATTTAATCGCTTCCCACACTACCGGCAAAGGCACACCCGCTTTTGCGCCGAGCATGAGTCCTTCACCGATGGCCGCAGCACTGACAAACCACAATAAATTGGTGAGCAGTTTAATCGTGGCTCCATTCCCAGGTGCGCCCACATGAAAAATTTTCGTTGCCAATACGTCGAACAGGGGGCGGTGCTTTTCAAAAACCGCGACATCACCACCCACAAAAATAGATAGCCGACCTTCTGCGGCTGCATCAATCGCATTCGTCACTGGCGCTTCAAGAAAATTAATGCCACGCTGTTGGCAGGTTTCAACCAATTCCTTCACCAAATCAACCGCACTAGTCGTGGTATCGATAATGGTGGTGCCTGGGCGCAGTGCCGCAATCAAACCACCCTCACCCAACATGACTTCTCTGACGTGTGGTGGACCGGGCAAAGACGTCATCACTACATCGGCCTGCGATGCGCCTTCAGCCAAACTAGCGGCGGTCTTTGCACCGAGCTGAACAAGGTTGGCGGTTTTCTCTATGGCTCGATCAAACACGGTCACGTCATAACCGGCTTTCACTAAATTGGCCGCCATGGGATTACCCATGTTGCCTACCCCAACAAAAAACAAACGCGGCTTTAGCGCTGCATTCTTACTCGCTGCATTCATTGATAGCTCAGGCCTTACGGAAAGAAATAAAATGACTGAACTGCCCAACATCGCCATCGTGATGGAAACCATAGGCTCCCAATAATTCACGTGCTTCGTCCCAGCTATAGGTACGGTAGTTAATTGTTTGCGCCATCACGACTTCAGCGTTATCAGCAAGATAGTAATGTTTAATGAAGCCATGCTGCGCAGTTTCAATTTTTTGCGAATACATCATGCCGTTCGATACGGGCTTTTCATAATCATGATGCGGACCTTGAATGCCAAGTAGTAGCTTGCCGCCCGAGTTCACATGATCAGCCAGACGCGCCAAACCACGGTGATTATCTTGTTCATCGTATAAGTGACTAACTAAAAAAGGCTCATTGTCACCATCGATCACAAAATACCAAACACCACCATACGAGAATGCGAGGTCGTAGGTTTTTTTGAGATCAAACTGCGTAATATTTTGCAGCGATAGAGAGATGTTTGGAAATTTGTGCAGTCGTTCCGACGCAATGGATAGCATGGATTCGGTCAGATCCACACCCATGATCTCGGTGCTCGGATGGTGCTGGCCAAGCTCTTCGAGTATCAAGCCGGTGCCACATCCCACTTCAAGTACGCTGCCAAAGCTGTTATCTCTGACGATGTTTTCAACAATTTTTTTATAATCGTAATAACCCGACGTCATGATCAAATCATAGTACGCCGACATGTTTGTGTAATCGCCCATTGACTCTTTGGTCTCCCTAAAATTACGTTCGTCTGACGGCAGCACCTAAGTATCATTTTTCCTTGCCACCAGCGGGCATGAGTTTGGTGCGATTTCGCTGACGGGTCAATCTTATTAACACGTATTTTCAGTAAGAATATCGATTTAACAATCAATTCCCAGTTGAAGCGAGTTTTAGCGTTTAGGCAGCTAACAAATAAAAAAACCTGCCAACAACGACAGGTTTTTTATAATTTGCGAAGAAAATCTTGCGCTGATTATTTTCCTCGCAAGCCGTCGAACACTTCAGCAAATCCAGGTTGGTTATGGTGACTGATCACCCCACGGGCGCCTTCAATAACGAGCGGTACTGGATAGCCTTTGAGCGTACCCACGATCATCTCATTAATGACTTTATAGACTTGACCTTCTTCGTCAATGATCTGGCCCAAACGGTTAGCCATGGGATCGAATACACCGTACGCCACGAAAACCCCTAGGAAGGTACCCACAAGCGCACCACCAATCAGTCCACCCAGAACCGGAGGCGGCTGGTCAATCGCGCCCATGGTCTTAACCACACCAAGAACGCAGGCCACGATACCCAGCGCAGGCAAAGCACCCGCGATAGATGCCAAGGTGGCTTGGAATTTCATTTCATCGTGATGGTGAGTCTTGATCGCATTTTTCATCACATCATCAACGGCATCAGCATCGAGATTACCCTGCGCGATAACGACCAGACGCAAGGTATCGCAAATCATATGCACGATGGAGTGATCTGCGGCCAGTTTGGGATATTCACCAAAAATTGCGGAAGAATCCGGGCCTTCAACGTGGGCTTCAAGGGCCACAGCGCCCTCTTTCTTCATCACGTTGAGCAGTTTGCCCACCAAGAGAATTAGATCCAGGTAGTCCTGCGGAACCCATTTGGGCCCCTTAATGCATCGAACCATACCGCCAAAGGCACCTTTAAAAATGCCCATGCTATTTCCGATCAGCTGAGCGCCAATCGCAGAACCCACAATAATAAAGCCCTCAACCGGTGCGGCCTTAATAATTGGGGCCATTTTGCCGCCCGCCATGATAAAGCCACCAAACACGCAGCCAAACACGACAGCTAATCCCACAAAAAATAACATCTGCCTCTCCTTTTGCTAGCCCTCAACGCCGTTGCGATGCGGGCGCAGGGTATCGATTTGTATATCGACACACCTCCCGACAATTCAAGTCCTCATCGACAGATTACCAAGTAATTATTGCAATTGTGAAACAAAGTCACGAATTGCGCCACCCTTATCGCTGATGGACGGCAAAGCAAGCGATGGAGTTGCTATTTTAAAAATAAACACCACACGCCCACGCACTCACCAGTGATCGCTTGCAGAATAAAATCCAGCACGCCACCTATCATCATGGCGGGCACACCCAGATACAGCAAGATGAGCAACCAACCCATGCCGGTGAGGCGCGGACTCGGAATATCGCGACCGAGTATGAGCTCGCGGGGAGTTGAATTGAAAAATCGTTTTATCATGCGCTGCCTTTTTTGATTCTTGATTATAGCCACGCCACAAAAAACACTAACCCATTGATGCACATACTCTGGAACCAGATCGATAGACCCGCATGGGATAAAGCGCACTCTGAGGCAGGTGGCGCCCTGCAGCAAGACTGGGCCTATGGCACTAGCCTCACCGTGCCCGGTGTCAGCTGTTATCGCGCAGAAGTCATCCTTGATGGTGAAACCGTGGCGTTGGCGCAGTTCATCTGCCGCCGCTATGGTTTTGTATTACATGTGGCGCTCTGCACGCGCGGTCCACTCTGGCTGAAGCCTTTACCTGCGGATGTTCGTGCGCGCATCTTCCAAGAAATTAAACGCAGCCTGCCACTGTCGAGACCGCGTATTGCTCTGTTTTCACCCGAGATTACCGATCCCGCTGATGCCAGCGTTTCAAAGCTGATCCGAGTTATGACAGGTTACTCCACCTTGTTGATTGATCTCACACGCCCTAACGAGCAACTACGCGCTGAACTTGATGCACGATGGCGCAATCGTTTAGGCGCCGCAGAAAAATCTGGACTCACTATCGTCAACGACGAAGTCGCACCCGAGTATGTGAAATGGTTACTCGCTGCAGAACAAACACAGCGCGCGCAGAAATCATTTCATGGCTTACCCGTGGCCTTTGTCGAGCGTTACATAAAAGCAGACACAAAAACAAAACAAACAGCCCTGATACTGCATGCAGAACATGAGCAAAAACGTATTGCTGCCATGCTGTTTCTCATTCACGGACGCGTCGCCACTTACCATATAGGTTGGGCAGATCAAACGGGGCGTGAAACGAATGCCCACAAACTCATACTCTGGCGCGCCTTTGAAATTTTACGAACGAAAGGAATCACTATGCTCGACATGGGTGGCGTGAATACACACGACTTGCCGGGCATTTCTCGCTTTAAGTTGGGCATGGGCGGCACGGTCGTGACCTTTGCCGGCATGTTTGTGTAGCTGGTTTCTGTGAAGCGCTGAGACTGTTTTACTTGAAAACAAACGGCGCTTGATAAATCCATACCGGCTTACCTTCGACGGACTCTACTCGAGTATAGGGCTGTAATTCCAGCGCCGGAAATTCCAGACTCACCAACCAAGCACCTGGCTTCAATTCAGTGACTGCTTTTGCAACGGCACGCGGCATAGTCTCAGGTCGTTGAAACAAATACACCATGTCATACGTGGACCAGTCATCCTTCCACATATCCCCTTGCCTCACCTTAGCCCAAGGACACAACAGGCCTGTGAGTACGCGTAATGGCCAACTCCACTCGGTGCCTGACAAACGAGCTTGCGGATAAGCTGCCCGCAGCGCACGCAAACCATGTCCCAAACCGCATCCAGCATCCAGAATGCTAGCTCCTTCAGCCAGGTGCAAGCGCTCAGAAAGATTGGATAAAGCAGTGGCGGGAGTAGGAAACAGCGGCGCATCGCTCCAGGCATTCATGGGATACACCAAAGCGATGATCACCAGCGGAATCAACCAAGCCCAGCCGGGGATGGATACGCCACCCGACAGCAGTAACGACAATGGAAAACCAGCGGCTACCGCCAAGCGCCGCCAAGGCGTACTGGCTAGCAAACTCGATAGCGCGCCCAGCAGAGCGCACGCGCCGATCGCCCACCAAACATCCCAGCTCGCTTGCTGCAAAAATGAAAAAAGCAGCCAACTTGCCGCCCAAACGAGCAGCGCGGGAATCGGCCAATGCAGTAGGAGATTTTTTTTAATTAACACGTGCGGAATTATAGTCGGGAGAACTCAGACATCCATCCTACGAACTAACACCAAGACAAGGTATTATTCGGCCAGCTCGCTCTAACAAAGTTTATTTGGGAGATCTACATGAAAGTTAAACAAATTCTCACTGGCGTGGAATTAGTGATCGCCGACCTTGAAGTCGAACTGAACGGCACGCTGCGATCGAACCACACACTGTGCGCGCTACTCAAAGATGACAATCAACGTGAAGTGCTCATCCCGCTGAACACGCCGGATGGCCGTCCGATTTTTATGAATCCTGATAATGCGATTGCTGACACCAACGCTCACTAATTACGCTATCAGCAAACCGTATCAAACGATACGGTTTATGGCATAGTTGGATAGCTTAATTGGTTGGCTTAGTTAGTTGGCTTAGTTAGTTGGCTTTTTAGTTAGTTTAATTGCCAACGACTATTAGAAAAGAATTACAGAAAGCGATCGAGCAAGCGACGCGACATGCGGTCTAACGCACGCATATCCAACACGCGATACGTCACGCCATGGCTGTCCGTGATTAACAGCCCGTTGCCACGTAAGCGTCGTATATCTTCCTCACCTTTCAATACAAAGCTACTCATACCGCGGTCCGTGCGTACCGACCACGTTGTTGGCGTTGAAAAGGTAGACACTGAAATAAGTCGCTCTATCACTGGAATAAACTCGCGCTGAGCAATTTCCTCTAAAACAAACTTACGCGTTTCAGCATCAAGGTCGGATAACGCAGGAACAAACGCCAGCTCATGGCCCTCAGTACTGACTAAGGACAGATGCTCACCGGGCGAATCGATAGGAAAAGCCTGAACGGGTATGACGCCAACATGGTGATGACCAAGCTCATCAATAAACACCAAACTGCCATGCGCATCTTTCAGCAACTGGTGCACATCGGAGCGAAAGGGTTTACCGCCATCCTCATCCATCACGATGTCACCTTAGTCATTGGAATATGCAGTCGTGGTGGTTCTTTGTCTTCGGTATCGACATTGCGCGCTTGGGCTTCATACAAACGCCAGTACGCACCACGCGCTTCGATTAACTGATCGTGCGAACCAACTTCGACAATTTCACCACGGTCCAGCACCACTAAACGATCTGCTCGACGCAACGTCGACAATCTGTGTGCAATAGCGATGGTGGTACGGCCTTGTACCAAGTTATCTAACGCTTTTTGAATTTCTTTCTCGGTGGCTGTATCGACGCTTGATGTGGCTTCATCGAGCATCAGTATGCGCGGATTAATCAGTAATGCACGCGCAATCGAAATACGTTGACGCTCACCACCTGACAAGCCCTGTCCGCGCTCGCCAACAATAGAATCGTAACCATGACGTAGGCGCAAAATAAATTCATGCGCATGTGCGGCGCGAGCGGCAGCCACAATTTCTTCTCGGGTTGCGTCCGGTTTGCCGTAAGAGATATTCTCAGCGATGGTACCGTGAAACAGGAAAGGCTCTTGTAGCACTAAGCCGATGTGACGACGGTAATCTGCTACCGCATAGCGACGTACATCGACACCGTCAACATGAATCCCGCCTTCATTCACATCGTAAAAACGGCAAATCAGGTTAACGAGCGTACTTTTACCCGAGCCACTATGACCCACCAAGCCGATCATTTCACCGGGTTTGATGTCGAGACTCACGCCTTCAAGAATGCGGCGACTACCATGCCGGAAGCTCACATCACGAATCGAAATAGCACCCTCAACACGCTTAACTCGAACCGGATTGGTTGGCTCGGGAACGCTCGAACTGTGATCCAGAATGTCAAAAATTCGCTTCGCACCGGCAGCGGCTTTTTGTGTGTGCGACACAATGCGGCTCATTGAATCTAGTCGGCCATAAAAGCGCCCGATGTAGGCAATGAATGCCACCAGCACACCCACCGTTACACCATGATTCATGACCAACCAAATACCAAAACCCCACACCACTAACAAACCCACTTCTGTCAGCATCGTCACAGTCGGGGCGAACAAACTCCAAGTGCGATTGAGTTTGTCGTTGACAGTAAGATTGTGATGATTAGCATCGCGGAAACGCTGTGATTCACGCGACTCTTGCGCAAAGGCCTTAACGACACGAATGCCAGGAATGGTGTCAGCAAGTACGTTCGTGACATCACCCCAAATACGATCAATTTTTTCAAAGCCGGTACGCAAACGATCGCGTACCGAATGAATCATCCACGCAATCAGCGGCAAAGGTAACAGCGTAACAATCGTCAGCCAGGGATTAATAGAAAACAGAATCACGGCTGTCATAATCAACAACAGCACGTCAGTAGCAAAATCGAGAGCGTGCAACGAAAGAAATACGCAGATGCGATCCGATTCATTACCAATCCGTGCGATCAAATCGCCGGTACGCTTAGCACCAAAATATTCTAGGCTGAGCTGCATCAGGTGGTCAAAGGTCGCCGTGCGCAAATGCGCGCCAATTCGCTCTGAGACTAAGGCCAGCAGATACGTGCGCCACCAACCCAAAATCCACGCAGTGAAAGCTGCAGCCAACAGCCCTGACAGATAAATCAATACATCGTGGGTATCGATCTGCTCACCAGTATGGGTCGGGATTAAGATCTCGTCCATCAGAGGCATGGACAGATAAGGCGGCACCAAAGTCGCGGCCGTCGCAGCCAGAGTCAGAAAAAAACCGAGCAACAGCTGCATTTTGTAAGGCTTGGCAAAACGCCATAAGCGAAACAAAACCCATGTAGACACGGGCTCAAGTAGTTCACGATGGCAGGTTGGGCACTCTTCCGTTTCCTCAGGAAGCGGCGACTGGCAGCTAGGACACAGCGCAACACCCTCAACCTCGGGTATTGCTAGCCCAGCCTGGCTAGCTTCAAGTCGTTCGTATTGGCGCATCAGGCGAATCGCTCCGACCTCCTGCTCCAAGGTAAATCGCCAGCGCACCAGACAGCTGTGCGCATCGTGCAAAGCTAGCGTACCAACGCCAGCATGATCGCTGTGCTCGAGCGTCATACCGGGCTGGAGCGGCCAGCTGATCCACCGTCCGTCAGCTGAATCGCTTATCATTCGCTGATTGGTTAGTAAAACGCGGCTGGTTGCAAAGCGCATCTCTGCGTCTAGATCCGGCTCCATCGTGGCAAGAATGGTCTCCCCTTCATGGAGCTCTGGCTCAAAACGAGGCGTAGCCGTCTGCACAGCGAGAGAGTCAGGAACCGGAATGGATGAAGCGCTTGGCGGCATGTGTAGGGATTTTTAAGGCAGTGAAATTCCGTGGTATCGCAAAATATCAGTCTCGGTTTCCGCAAGATGATCCGACTCAACTGATCTCATTAGCAATACGAATTGTCGCCGAAGTCAGCCTGCCCGTCCAATAAGCCCTCTATATTACCTTGTGTCCGGCCCTTGCTCTATATGAACGACTCCAATAAAGACGCCCTAACCCCTCCCTCACCCCTGGGACTGGAGATCGTAAAAATCACCTACCTCAAGGGTCCCAACATGTGGACCTACACTGAGGCGCTGGAAGCATGGCTTGATCTGGGCATCCTAGAAGAATGGCCCAGCAACCGTATTCCCGGCTTTGTCGACCGTCTGCTGGCTGTAATGCCCTCAATAGGCGAGCATTTCTGTAGCCCTGGAGTTCCGGGGGGATTCCTGATGCGCTTGCGCGAGGGTACCTGGATGGGTCACATACTTGAACATATTGTTATTGAATTATTAGAAGCCGCCGGACTCGAGGCCGGTTTTGGTCAAACCCGAGAAACCATACGCTCGGGCTTGTACCGCATGGTGTTTCGGGTGCCGAATGAAAAAATCGGCCGAGTCGCCCTGAAAGCTGGCCATGAGCTGCTGCATGCTGTGCTCAACAATGAAGAATTCGACATCCAGCCCGCCGTTAAAGAAATTCGTTATTACATTGATGGCCGCTACCTAGGACCCAGTACCGCCCATATCGTCAAATGCGCCACCAAACGAAAAATACCGCATATCCGTCTGAATGAAGGCAACCTGGTTCAGCTGGGTTATGGCGCCCGACAACTCCGCATCTGGACCGCAGAAACCGATCTCACCAGCGCGATTGCCGAGGGAATTGCCGGTGAAAAAAATCTGACCAAAATACTGCTAAAAAGCTGTGGGATACCGGTTCCCCGAGGTGAGATAGTCGATAGTGCAGAGGCTGCTTGGTTAGCGGCTGAGGATTTGGGTTTACCCGTTGTCGTTAAACCTACCGACGGTAATCGTGGACGGGGTGTGACGGTCAATCTATCGAATCAACAAGAAATAGAAAAAGCCTGGTTCCTTGCTAAACAAGAGGGTCGTGAAGTCATCGTTGAAAACTACATCGAAGGGGATGAACATCGCGTCTTAGTCGTTGGTGGCAAGGTCGTTGCTGCCTGTCGAGGCGAAGCTGCCTGGGTGGTAGGCGATGGGAAATCATCTATCCAGCAACTGGTGGATACTCAGATCAACAATGATCCACGCCGAGGTAACTCAGATATCCACCCGCTTGAGACCATTCAGTTACGTAGCGTTGTGCTGGGCAATTTGGAACGACAAGGTCTGGGGCCAGACTCCGTTCCTGAAAGTGGTCGTCGAGTACTGATATCGGCGAACGGCAATCATTCGATTGACTGCACAGATGATTTGCATCCAGCAGTCGCTCACATTTGTACCCTCGCCGCCAAAGTTGTGGGGCTGGATATTGCCGGCATTGATTTCGTGTGCCGCGATATTCGACAACCACTAGCTGAACAAGGTGGCGCGATTGTCGAGGTGAACGCCGGACCCAGCCTCTTAATGCACTTAAACCCCGCCAAAGGTCAGCCGCGTCCGGTGGGAGAATCCATCTTGAACCATTTATTCCCAGACGATACGAATTGCAGCATCCCTATCGTTGGCGTGTCGGGTAGTTTGCACAGTAATCAAATTGCGATGGTCGTTGCATGGCTTTTACAACTCTCAGGACATCAAGTCGGACTCGCTTGTCGCGATGGTTTGTTTGTGGGGCCACGCAAACTGCAAAATCTGGATGACTCCGTTTGGGAATCAGGACGACGACTTCTTATCAACCGTAATGTTGAGGCTGCGGTTTTTGAAAGCGATCCCATTACGCTGCTGACCGAGGGGCTTCCGTATGATCGCTGCCAAGTGGGCATTGTGACGGACAGCCTACCCGTGCCGGGTCTGGATGATCATCTCATGCCTGAAGCTGAGCACCGATTCAAAATTCTGCGAACCCAAGTGGATGTCATTTTGCCTTCAGGCGTTGCCGTTCTTAATGCCGCTGATGCCACCGTGCTTGATATGGCCAAGCTATGCGATGGCGATGTGATCCTCTACGCGATCGATGGTCAACACCCTGCCCTGATTGCGCATCGTGCCGAGGGTAGGCGAACCGTTTTCATACACGATGACATCGTCGTACAAGATGATGGCCACCATCGTTTTGAACTCATCGTTAAAAAAGATTTGCCTGATGTGGTTCGTGCGATGCCTGACGATGTGCTGCTAGCTGCCGTAGGTGCTGGATTAGCGCTCGCGATGGAAGCCGATACGATTGCCACCGGCCTTAAAACATTCGAACCCCTACTTTCTGGTCAGAAGCAAACCGCTTAAATGCGTCATAGAGACTGAATACATCCATGGAATTGATACAAACTCGAGCCCTCAGAGGCCCTAATCTTTGGAGCCGCTATACCGCTCTTGAAGTCGAGGTGCAATGCACTCCGCAGGAATGCGCACTCGATGCCGTCAATGGTTACATAGAGACGCTGTTGAGCACCTGCCCTGGCATCGGCGCGCTTGGCGCAACAGGTTATCAAGGACCACTCACCGTCGCGCACGCGCTCGAAGCGACACTGCTGGCATTACAAGCGCAAGCGGGGTGTCCAGTCAGTTTTAGCTGTACCAACACCACACCGGTTACGGGCGTATTTCAAGTTGTGGTCGAATACAGCGAAGAGGATGTGGGTAACCTCGCATTAAAGATGGCCAAAGAGATTGTTGAACATGTGTGGTCAGCATGTACCCACGCAGCCAATAAAAAATCAACCGCACCCGACACACCAGCAATGATCGCTCAGCTGCGCGAAATGGATGAGGATTTACGCTTAGGGCCGAGTACCGGCTCTATCGTTACCGCAGCGGTAGCGCGTGGCATTCCGTTTCGACGTCTGACGCAAGGCAGCTTAGTTCAACTGGGCTGGGGGGTGCGTCAACGTCGCATTCAAGCGGCTGAAGTTGATTCCACTAGCGCGGTGGCAGAAACTATCGCTCAAGATAAAGACCTCACCAAACAATTACTGCACGCAGCCGGTGTACCCGTTCCTCGCGGAGCACCCGTGCATACCTTAGAAGCAGCATGGGAGGTTGCGCAACGAATTGGTTTTCCGGTTGTCGTCAAACCGCAAAATGGCAGTCAGGGTAAAGGCGTCACCGTCAATATTCAAACGCGCGAACAACTCGAAAAAGCCTTTCCCAGTGCTACCGGAAAAGGGGCGGTGCTGGTTGAAAAATTTTTCCCAGGCAGTGACTATCGTTTGCTAGTAGTTGGCAGCAAATTAGTGGCCGCAGCTCGCCGAGATCCACCGCAAGTGATTGGCGATGCTGAACATACCGTGCGTGCATTAGTTGAGATCGTCAATGCTGATCCACGCCGTGGTGATGGCCACGCCACCGCGCTGACAAAAATTCGTTTTGATGACATTGCGATTGCCTGTTTATCCGGCCAAGGATTAACGCCTGATTCCGTACCCGAAAAAGGTCGGCGAGTTGTATTGCGCAATAACGCCAACCTTAGCACCGGTGGCGCTGCAACCGACGTTACTGATGATGTGCATCCCGAAGTAGCTGCGCATGCGATTGATGCAGCGGGCATGATTGGTTTGCATGTGTGTGGTGTTGATATTGTCTGTGAAAACATCACGCGCCCATTGGAAGAACAAAACGGTGGCGTGGTGGAAGTGAACGCGGCTCCGGGTTTGCGCATGCATCTCAATCCTTCATTCGGTAAAGGCCGCAACATTGGCGCCGCGGTGATGGACATGATGTATGAATCCAATGATGATGGACGTATTCCCGTTGTCTCTGTCTCCGGAGTGAATGGTAAAACAACCACTACTCGTCTAATTGCTCATGTGCTCGCTACCAGCGGCTTATGCGTTGGCATGACTAACACCGATGGCGTATTTGTAGGTGGACGTCAAACCGATAGCGGAGACTGTAGCGGCCCTAAGAGTGCGCGCAATGTACTGGCTCATCCGCACGTACAAGCTGCGGTACTCGAAACGGCGCGCGGCGGTGTGCTGCGCGAGGGCCTCGGCTACGACAAATGCGCCGTTGCAGTCGTCACCAATATTGGCGAGGGTGATCATCTGGGTATGAATCACATTCACACCCCCGAAGACGTCTCACGCGTTAAACAAATCGTGGTTCAAAACGTAGCACCTAATGGCTACGCGGTGTTGAATGCAGCCGATCCACTGGTTGCCGCTATGGCGCCTCATTGCGCGGGCAAAATTATTTTCTTCGCTCAAAGTGCGCAGCATCCACTCATCGTCACTCATCGTGCACGCGGCCATCGCGTTGTGTTTGTTGAAGATGGCCATGTTGTTACCGCCGAAGGTTCGTTGCAACAACGTCTGTCACTCACCGATGTGCCGTTAACGGCAGGTGGATTACTCAGCTTTCAGATCGAAAATACATTAGCTGGTGTTGGTGCTTGCTGGGCACTCGATATGCCGTGGCCATCAATCGTTGAAGGCATCTGTAGTTTTCATAACGATAGCGCTAACGCTCCAGGACGATTTAATTTGATGTCCTATCGCAACGCCACCATCGTTGCCGACTACGGTCATAACCCGCATGCTATGCGCGCACTGGTAGCAGCATTTGATGCACTACCTACGACAGCAACAAGCAAGCGCACCGTCGTCATTAGTGGCGCGGGTGATCGACGCGATGAAGATCTGCGTGAACTTACTCGCGTTTTGGGCAGTGCATTCGATAACATCATTTTGTTTGAAGATGCTTGTCAGCGTGGCCGCGAAGATGGCGAAGTGATTGCTTTGCTGCGTCAAGGCTTGGAAGGCGCCCAGCGCGCTAGTCATGTGGAAGAACTGCGTGGCGAATTTATTGCCATTGATCGTGGGCTAGCTATGCTCAAACCAGGTGATCAGTGCCTAGTGCTGGTCGATCAAGTGCAAGAAGCTTTAGATCACTTAAAGCGGCGTGTGACGGAAGGATAAGTCTTGCATGTGCCACGGTGTAGCCAAAGCTAAGCTTCGAAGGTAGTTCGACACTATTCCCAGCACTACCCAACTAAAGTGGCAAATTCTTGCCGCTTTTAGGCTAGTCATTGCCGCTATCTCCACAATGACTCAGCCGTTTTGCTCAATCCTTACGTGGTACGTATCTTGCGGTACAGCTGTCTCCAAAAGGGTTCGTCCATCCATGGGCGGCAAATATAATGGTTACCAGCGTATCGAATTCCGCCACTGCCAAAGTTGCAGCAAGCAATAGCTTGCCCAACATCGCTAAAATCAGGTCCGACCTCACGGCGGCCTTGATCAGTGCGGGCGTGAGCGATGCTAGCGAACAAGATCTCACCCCTAAGGGCTTTCCCGAAGGCGTGTCGTGGACTGATGCCTATCGCATGGTAACCAAACGGGTGGAGGATAAAAACCCCAAAACCCCTGGCACACTAGTGCTTTCTCAAGATCTATTGAGCAAAACTCTCTCAGGCACACAAACACTCAAAGATTTAGGTGTCACCAGTCTTTCACGCTTCCCGCGCGGCACCTCGGTAATGGGTGCGATTGATCAGACAATGCAAAACAAATCCAACGGGATTTTGGCATCCACTCTGGCGCAAGCAGGTATTTATGATCTCACTGCATTCCCAACAGGTACCACGGCCTATCAAGCCTTTAAATTGGTTGAAGACCCAACCAACCCTGGCAAAATTTCAAGCGACAGGTACACAGAATATAAAGATGCTTTTTCAGCACTGACCAGTCTTGGCATTACATCGCTGAAAAATTTTCCGCGTGCTTACACCGCCATTGAAGCAAAAAATCTGATTGAGCCAAAAGCCGACCTCATGCTCAGCATGGTGGGCGTCGACAAATCGCTATTCAAAGATTCATCGATTTCTTCATTGCGTGCTTTGTCGATTTTGTCCAAGCTTCCGAATTCAATCGATCAACTCAACGACCTTCCATCAGGCACCACTTCAGAAGGCTTGGCCATGCAGGCCAATGCAGCGAAAAAACTGGTGTCGATGGGTTATGACAACTTAAGTGGCTTTAGCAAGATGGCGTCACTTCAAGGAACCGCCGTTACACCCGTAGTAGCACTGAAGGCTGTGATGGGGGCACCCAAAGCCGCCGATTTACCTCGCACCACCTCAACCAGTACCGAGCGCTACTTTCAAAGCACAACCGCTGTAGCTACTAAAAGCTTCGGAACACCCAACCCCATCACCACAACCATCTTGGCTAAATCACCGGGCAGTCGCGTCTATCCCAATATTCTGCCACCCACACGAATAGTCACTGCCGCCGAAGTGTTGGCCGCTAACATTGCCTACTGGGGCAAGAGGTAACTTAAATAATTACTAATTTTTTAATTATTTATTTATAAATTAGTGATGTCCTTTTTCTGTTTTACTTCTTCTCGTTTTTCCAACTTCTACAAATTCGCCACATTTACACTTTTAACATGATGTGTAGAGTTAAATTTCATATTCCTTTCACCTATACTTGGTCTTAGTGAAGAAATGTATACGCGGAGAGACTTATGAAAAAATTATTTATTTCTAGTGCGATTCTATTAGCCAGTTTCGCAGCGCACGCCGAAGGCGACTATAAGCCGTTTTTCATGTTCGACGTAAATTCTGAAAAAGACGAAAAGCACAGCCAAACAATTGGCGAAACAGTCAGCAATATCGCGCGTGATTACATTGGCGCAAACCTCACGGTTGGCGTCAAAGGCCCGCACAAAATGGAATACTCCATCAAGGCAGGGGTGAGTCAAAAAGATGATAGTGGCACTCAGACCATCAGTAACAACATCGAACTGAAAATCAAAAAGTCCTACAAACTCACCGATTCAATTACTCCTTACGCCGCATTTCGCTTAGGTGAAAAAATGAGTAAGGATGCTAACCACTTCACTCATTTCGCTATCGATGGTGGTGTTAAATTTCAGTTGATGGACAATCTCGCCTTCGACACGGGTCTGCGCTACCGTAATGCGCTAGATAACGGTTCTTATCAAAAAGCATTTTCAAGAACGTACTCCTATGAAAGCATCCGTCTGCACGGCATGCTGTTGTTTGATCTGGACAAGACCAACACCGTTGGCCTCCGATACAGTCAATCTACGGCGGATGACTACACAGAGGAAAGAAAGAGCTGGCGCCTGCACTATCAGCACAACTACTAATCACTGCGCTGAATTGACCAAATTTACCTGCATCACCTTAAAGCCCGCGATATGCTTCGCGGGCTTTTTTTTATGGCTTCGCTTCATTTAGGTAGTAAACAGCGCTAACCTTGCGCTAGCCAAGTATCATTCACTTCGATAAGTCAGATCTAGATTAAGTAGAGAGCATCCTCTGCTGAATTATTTGATAGCTCGTCTGCATGACTCTTAATTTTCTGACATAATTCTTTCTTATTCCTGACAGTTAACTGACAAATAGCCCGAAACCATGGTGAGTCACATCTCAATTATTCAATTAGCAACAACTTCATTGCTAAGTATGTGGAGTAAAAATAATGCTCAACGAAGACTCATTACATCGTTTGCTTCGGTGATAGCAATAGCGCTGTGCTTGCCCACGTATGCACAACAATCATCTACGGACACGTCACCCGCGGCACAATTGAGCGTTGACGATTTAGTTGGGTTCGCTCTGAAACATAACGCATCACTGCAAACAGGATTACGCTCAGTTGATATTGCACGCGCTGCTGTGACGACCTCAAGCGCCCTGCCCAACCCGCGTATTGAATTTGATTCGGGACGCAACAGCATTGCCCAAACAGCCTCGCAAGCAGGTGCGGTTACAGTGGTAGGAATCTCGCAGCTCATTGAAAACCCAGCCTTACGTAGCGCACGGGTAGACAGCGCGTTGTTCGCAGAAAATACCAGTCTAGAATTGCTTGGACAAATACGTAATGAATTGGTTGCGCAAGTCAAACTTCGCGCTTATGAATATCTATTACGGCGCGAAGAAGCCATCGCAGCAAGCGATGCCCTCGCATTACTCGAACAAATCCGTGAACGCGTACGCTTGCGTGTAGAGACAGGAGAGGCTGGCCGCTACGAATTAATTAAATCCGATGCAGAAATCGTTAACGCTCGCCAGAAAAAGCAGACAGCACAGCTGCAAATCGCTCAAGCGGCGATATCACTAAATCGTCTAGCTGGCGGTCAATTACCCGCGCGTTGGGAACTCGATGCACAACTCGCCGATGCCCATGAACTCCCTCAATTAGCTAACCTAAAAGAGACAGCACTTCGAGATAATCCTGACTTGCGCGTTCTCACTTCCGAACTTGAGCGTAACAAATCACGCATCAATGAGGCTGAGGCTAGTCGCTGGGCCGGCGTCGACATCAGATTAGCGCAAATTAATCAACCCGACGTACGACAAAATTTAGTCGGTGTGAGCGTGCAGATACCGCTGCTCGATCAAAAACTTGGCCCGCGTGCTGAAGCCATAGGAGAACGCGAACGCACTCTCACCCGTCTCGAAGGACGACGTGCCGAGCTGCTGCAGCAATTGGAACTTTCCTGGAAATCTATCGAGATCGCACAAGTAAGAATTAAGGCGCTATCCGAAGGCGCCATGCGCGATGCTGAAGCGGCTTTGCGAGTGGCCCAAGCAGCCTATCGCTTCGGTGAGCGCGGGATACTCGAAGTACTCGATGCAGAACGCGTATTGCGTGCCGTGCGCCAGGATCTTTTGTTGGCGCGTTATCAACTTCAAGCCTCGTTGATCGATCTAGATTCTCTGGCGGGCAAGCATGCTCTTTTAAGACCATCTATCCCGTGATCAGTGATTACAACCCCTAGTTGAAACCTATTATTTACGTTACCAACGGACATCATGAAACGCTGCCATCTTCTTCACACAACCCTTTCGCTGTGCGCTGTCCTGCTAGTTAGCTACGGATGCGGAAAAAATGACACGCCCAAAACTAAACCTGCGGAACAAAATGTAGCAAAGCTCAATCCTTTAGATGTCATTCTAAAGGAAGAAATGGCTAAACAATTTGTGATCGAACCAGCACAAATAGTCGAGCTCGCTGTAGTGCAAAAGGTCACTGGCCGGATCGAAGCCAATGAACAACGCACGACTCGCATAGGCTCATCAATTACCGGACGTGTGACTCAAGTGATGGCCGAGGTGGGTGACCGTGTGAAAGCCGGACAACCGCTTGCTAAGCTTGCCAGCCCAGAATTAAGCAATGCACAGCTAGGTTTTTTACGTGCGCTCTCAGCCACCAAACTCGCTGAACGCTCCGTTGAACGTGCACAGCAATTAGTCACTGCCGATGTTATTGGTAATGCCGAATTACAGCGCCGTGAGGTAGAACTTTCTGTAGCACGTGCAGAGTTACGCGCAGCGACAGACCAGTTACGATTGATCGGATTGTCCGAAGCGTTAATCGAACGACTGCGTGAAACAGGCGCACTTGCCTCGGAAGTGGCTATCACCGCCAACCGAACCGGCATCGTAGTAGAGCGAAAAGTCAGTCAGGGACAAGTGGCGCAGCCGGGTGATCCTTTATTTACTGTGGCCGATTTATCGAATGTATGGGTGGTAGGCGCGCTACCTGAACAAGATGCCAACTCCGTTCATTTGAATCAACTCGTGGAAGTAGAAGTTCCTGCTTTAGGTAAGCAAAAACTTAAAGGGCGCATCGTGTTTGTCAGCGATACAGTGCAACAAGATACGCGCACCGTTCCAATTCGTACCTCGGTAGAAAATCCTAAATTTGAACTCAAGCCACAAATGCTCGCCACCTTGCATTTGAGTGGTGGTTTACGCAAACAGCTTGCCGTACCAGGCTCGGCGGTAGTTCGAGAAAATGACAAAGATTATGTATTTGTACAAATTGAAAAAAACCATTTTCGGCTGACTGAAGTTGAGCTCGAACCCACTGCTGGCGAGCTGCGACCCGTGAAAAAAGGGATTAAAGAGGGATCGCTCATCGTTGTGGATGGAAGTTTTCATCTGAATAGCCAGCGCAAGCGCGCAGAACTGGAGTAAGCATGATTTCCAGTCTGATCCGTGAGGCGCTCAAGGCGCGCCTGATCATGTTAGTCATTGCGCTGGCCTTAGTCGGTTTTGGCATACGTTCTACACTCAAACTATCGGTCGATGCTTTCCCCGATGTCACCAATGTTCAAGTTCAGATAGCGACTGAAGCGCCGGGGCGTTCTCCGGAAGAAGTGGAACGTTTTGTGACCGTACCACTAGAAATAGGTATGACGGGCTTGCCCGGCCTAACTGAAATGCGATCGTTAAATCGCAGCGGATTGTCCATCATCACCCTCGTTTTTACTGACGCCACTGATGTGTACTTCGCACGGCAGTTAGTCATGGAAAGGCTGATGGAAGCGACAACACGATTGCCCGAGGGTATTACACCCATCCTTGGCCCAGTGAGTACCGGCCTCGGTGAGGTTTATCAGTACACATTACAAAGAAAAGACGACGGCACACGAAAATTATCTGAAACCGAATTAATGGAAAGACGTTCGGTGCAAGACTGGGTAGTGCGTCCCATGTTGCGATCCATTTCAGGCGTCGCTGAAATTAATTCTTTTGGCGGCTTAGAAAAACAATATCAAGTATTAGTTAATCCCGATCGCTTACGCCATTATCATTTATCGCTGGAAGAAGTACGCACAGCACTTGCGAAAAATAATGCCAATTCAGGCGGTGGTATTTTGCCTCTGGGGCCTGAACAATATTTGATACGCGGTCTGGGCCTGACCAAATCTGTTGGCGACATCAGTAATATCGTCTTGAAAGAAGAGCGGGGAATTCCTGTTTTTGTTAGGGATGTAGCTGAAGTAAAAATAGGCTCGGCGTTACGACAAGGCGCATTAATTACGAATGGCGATACAGAATCTGCTGGCGCGATTGTGATGATGCTACGCGGCGGTAATGCCAAAGAAATTGTGGGTCGACTGAAAACCAAGGTCAATGAAATAAATAGCAAAGGCATGCTACCCGACGGTCTACAGATCGTTCCTTTTTATGATCGTACTGAATTAGTTGATGCCTCACTTTGGATGGTGGGCAAGGTGCTGATAGAAGGTGTGATTTTGGTAGTGATTGTGCTTCTCATCTTTTTAGGCGATATACGATCGAGCCTAGTGGTGGTTGCTACCTTAATCATCACGCCCTTAATTACCTTCATGATCATGAACCGAATCGGTTTATCAGCGAACCTCATGTCGCTAGGGGGGTTGGCTATCGCCATAGGTCTGATGGTGGATGCCACCGTGGTGGTGGTCGAAAATGTATTCCACCAACTGGGGCACGCTCAAAAACATGAACGGCTCAACGTCGTACTGAACGCCACGCTGGAGGTGGCTAAACCGACAATCTACGGGATCTCCATCATCATTCTCGTTTTCCTTCCACTTATGACCTTAACCGGCATGGAAGGAAAAATGTTTGCGCCACTCGCACTCACGATTGCTATTGCTCTTGCAGTCTCACTGGTAGTGTCATTGTTACTCTCCCCTGCCCTTTGCTCTTATATTCTCAAAGGTGGAGGAGGAGCAGAAAGCGATACTCGGCCCATCGCCTGGATGAAGCGGCATTATCAAACTCTGCTGAATGCAGCGTTGGCTTCAGAAAAGAAAACCGTTTTTGCTGCCGTCGTACTCTTGGTGACCTCGTTCATGCTGGTACCTTTCCTCGGCAAAAGCTTTATTCCTACTCTGAAAGAAGGTTCAATTACGCCGTCGATTATTCGTATGCCCAGTATTTCACTGAATGAAGCCATACAAATCGACATGAATGTCATGAAAATCGTCAGCCAAGTTCCCGGGGTAAGCAAAGCGGTATCGCTGCTCGGTCGTGGAGAGTCACCGGCTGACCCTACAGCACCCAATGAATCAAATCCTATTGTTTCCATTGATCCCAACAGCGATAGAACGCAAGTAGAAATCGAAGAAGACATACGCAAAGCTTTAGGTAATTTACCCGGTGTTCAGATTGTGATGAATCAGCCGATTGCCCAACGTGTCGATGAAATGCTTACTGGCGTACGCTCACAATTAGCGATCAAGATCTTTGGTGACGATTTAAGTGAACTCAAACGTCTATCAGAAGAAGTCGCCAAAGTCGTTAAACAAGTTCCTGGTGCGCGCGATATTCGTATCGATCGGCTATCTGGCCAACAAGCACTAACCATTGATATTGATAGACGCGCCATTGCTCGTTACGGTATCAATGTGTCCGACATACACAGCATTATCGAGACAGCTATCGGTGGCAGCGAAGTCAGTCAGCTGTATGAGGGTGAGCGTCGCTACGGCATACTGCTTCGCTATCCGGAAAACTATCGTGATTCTGTTGATGTCATTCGTTCGACGATGCTACGTACCGCGGAAAACGCCATGATTCCTTTGAGTAGCGTAGCGAGCATCAAAGTCATGGATGGCCCACCCAACATACAACGTGAAATGGGTAAGCGCCGTATTGTGGTCGGTGCCAATGTGGCTGGCCGTGATTTAGGTGGCTTTGTCGCAGAAGTACAGCAACAAGTCGAACAAAAAATCGTTCTTCCAGATGGCTATTATTTCTCCTGGGGCGGGCAGTTTGAGAATATGGAACGCGCCATGAAAACGCTGATGGTCATCGTTCCCCTCACGGTGGTGGCGATTTATTTCCTGCTATTTTTAATGTTCAACTCCATGCGATTAGCTGGGCTCATCATCACCGTATTACCGTTTGCATCGATCGGTGGCGTGTTCGGATTAGCCATTACGGGTGAATATCTTTCCGTGCCTGCTTCAGTTGGATTTATCGCACTGTGGGGTATAGCTGTTTTGAACGGCGTGGTTCTCATTACCTACGTGCGAAAACTTACTCAGGATGGACTACCGGTAGCTCAAGCCATACGCGAAGGTTGCGCTCAACGCTTTCGTCCAGTGATGATGACAGCAACAGTCGCTTTGTTAGGGTTGGTTCCCTTCTTATTCGCGACAGGGCCCGGATCGGAAGTACAACGACCACTCGCTATCGTGGTTATTGGTGGCTTGATCACCTCAACACTGCTGACACTGGTCGTATTACCCGTTTTATATCGCTGGTTTGAACCACCGCTGGAATCAAAAGATTCCGTTAATCTGTAATCTCTATTGACTGTTGAATCAAGCGCCGACGCTCAAACGACTCGGCGCTTGAGCTTGCCCAGTAACTGCGAAACGGTTCAGGTAAATGACCTAGATTAGCATCATCAAGTAAGGCTGCTTGACTGACTGTTGGCAGAGTAGCCGTCAGAGCTAGCGGTTGACCACCCTCTCCTCGAACCATGATGTGATCCGAAGTGATTTGCTCGGGATGTTGTAGTCCTGCAGCGCCTACTAACTCGGACAAGGCATCGATCGTTAGCTCATGAAAATTTGCCACGCGCGTTGCTTTATCCGGTACTACTAATGCACGTTGACGATTTGGATCTTGGGTAGCCACGCCAGTCGGGCACGTATCGGTGTGACAGCTGCGCGATTGGATACACCCCAAAGCAAACATAAATCCGCGGGCAGAATTACACCAGTCAGCTCCCAATGCAATCGCGCGTGCGATATCAAATGCAGAAATGATTTTTCCTGAAGCACCCACGCGCACTCGATCACGTTTATCTATACCGACCAAGGTGTTGTGCACCAGTCGCAGCCCATCTCGCATGGGCATACCCATATAATCCGCAAACTCCACCGGTGCTGCGCCCGTTCCCCCTTCGCTACCATCGACAACGATGAAATCAGGATACGTATCCGTTTCCATCATCGCCTTAGCGATGGCAAACCATTCCCACGGCTGACCAATACATAATTTAAACCCGACGGGTTTGCCAGCGGATAGCTCACGCAGCTGACGAATAAAGGCCATCAATTCAATCGGATTTGAAAACGCGCTATGCGACGCGGGTGAAACACAATTCTGTCCCATAGGTACACCGCGCGTAGTAGCAATCTCCATCGTGACTTTAGCCGCGGGTAACACACCACCATGTCCTGGCTTAGCGCCTTGCGACATTTTTATTTCTATCATTTTTACCTGAGGCGCAGCCGCCTGCTCGGCGAATCGCTCGGGGTCAAACTTGCCGTCTAACGTACGGCAACCAAAATAACCCGAACCTATTTCCCACACCAGATCGCCGCCATGTTCACGATGGTAGGAGGAAATCGATCCCTCACCGGTGTCATGATAAAAACCGCCCATTTTCGCGCCACGATTTAACGCCAGTATGGCGTTGGACGAAAGCGATCCAAAACTCATCGCAGAAATATTAAATATCGATGCCTGATAGGGCTGTGTGCATTGCGGCCCACCAATACGTATACGAAACGTATCAGGGTCGGCCACTTTAGGAGCGGCTGAATGCCCTATCCACTCTGTCTCTTTGCCATACACGGATTTAATGGTGCCAAAGCCACGAGCATCATTTTGTCGTTTTGCGCGCGAGTAAACCATCGCCCGCTGATTACGCGAGAAAGGCAAATTTTCTTCATCGCTTTCCAGAAAATACTGCCGAATCTCCGGGCGAATATATTCGAGCATAAAACGTAGATGCCCAGTTATCGGATAATTTCTTAATACGGCATGATGCTCTTGACGATAATCACGCCAGCCAATGATAAAAAGAATTAAACAAATGAATGACAGCAGATGAGAAAACGGGAAAAATAAAAAAAAACCAAACCCCGAGAGTACCCAAGGCAAAAATCGCGAATATTCAACCATGGTTTCTTCCTTCGTCTTGTGATCAACGCGCTCTTGTCGGCGCATCTAACAGCCATTCAGTCATTTAAAATTTGAATGAACTTAATTAAATTCCACCGTTAGTTGTGGATCGCCCGGCAAACCGATGTACTGCACTCGCGCCTTCATACCAGGCTTGGTAGGAAGTGGCGGTATAAATCCACCCAAGCTCAAGATGTCGCCTTTTTTCAAGGTGATGCCATCTTTTTTCAATGCTTGCGCCAACCACATTGCTGCATTAATCGGGTTATCCATCAACACACTACCCTTGACGCGCCCGAGCTCTTTGCCTTCGGCATCATCCGTCATCACCACCGTCATGTTGGCAAGAGCATCGACAAAGGCTTGGGTTTTTTTCACCGGGATTTCCATGCCTAAGACACCACCACGAAAAGCCACATTCGTTGAAATCATGGCGTTGCCACTAAACTGACCTTCCAGCATTAAATCAGGTAACTCAATAAAAGGAATGATGGATTCTAAATAACTCAACGCTTCTAGGGGTGTCTTGGCATCAGCAAGGCGCGGATCACTCACTTCAACTAAAAAATCAGCTTCAACTAAAGGACGCGCGCCGAAATCTGCAGGAAGAATAGCAATGATATCGATCATATTCCGTTCATACATATAACCCCACTTTGGGCCATCAACACCAAAGCGTTTTTGTAAAGCGGGATTAGTAAACGCAGCCTTATAACCCACCAAGGCACCTAAAGGTAGCGTCAGTTTTTTACCGAGTTTTCGTTTGGCGCACTCCGCATCCTCTAAGCTAATCTCATTCCCAAAACCTTTACTCAGTTTTCTCTGACTAAATTCCTTAACATAGGCATCAATGGCAGCATCATCAGGGCACGCTGCCAACGTAGCCGTTGTCGTAAATAATGCGCCTACCATCAGCGCACCGGCGAGTAAGCGTAATGGATACGATCTAGGGATAAAAATGTTCATCATGAGTGGTTAATTCCTCTAAAAAGGCGACGACTACTGAAGATTGATTTACGGCGGCAAGAATGATGGTGCATCCTTGCCGCGGTCGATAATAGTGTTACTTAAGTTAGGCCGCGATAGAAGTGAAACGGTGTGTTTCATTATTTATTAACGACGCCAAAAATCCGGACTAAACACCACAAAGATAGTAAACAATTCTAGTCGGCCCAATAGCATAGCTATAGAACAAATCCAGATCTGAAAATCAGTGAGTACTGCATACGTCGTTGCAGGCCCCACTTGATTTAGTCCGGGGCCAGTACTATTAATACATGCAATCACCGCAGTAAATCCAGTCACCACATCCGCTCCTGAAAACAGCATAAGCATGGTGCATGCGATGATGGTTGCCCCATACAGAAGTACAAACGCAAGTATGGAGTACAAAACCGAGGTACCAATGGGTCGGCCATTCAGCTTAACGACTATCAGCGCCCGTGGGTGAACTAGCCTACGTAATTCTGCATAGCTTTGCTTGAGTAGTAACTGAGCTCGTACCATCTTGATCCCACCGCCGGTTGAACCCGCCGCAGTGGAGAAACAACACAGAAACAACATCCATACCGGAGCAAATGCTGGCCAGAGGTTGAAGTCAGTTGTTGCCAGTCCAGTCGTTGTGGCGATGGATACGACATTAAATGCAGCATAGCGAAATGCCGTTATCCAATCGGGATACACACGTTCGCGCCACAGAAAATACGTAATGATCAGCACACTAAACAACATGACCAACAGGAAGGCATGCGCTTCTTTGTCAACGATATAGGGCTTGATACTGCGTCGGGTAATGACTAAAAAATGTGTTGCAAAATTAATCCCCGCGAGCAGCATGAAAAACACGCATACGGCTTCCATCGCAGGTGAATTGAAATACCCGAAGCTTGAATCATGCGATGAAAATCCGCCTAGTCCCATAGTTGAAAAAGCATGCAACAAGGCGTCATCAAACGGCATTCCAACTGCGACAAAGCAGCCTATGCAGGCTATCGTGATGATCGAGTAAACCGACCACAAACCCTTGGCCGTCTGGGCGATTCTGGGCGTGAGTTTGTCGTCTTTCATGGGGCCGGGGGTCTCAGCTTTAAATGCCTGACTACCTCCTACACCGAGCAACGGCAGAATCGCAATCGACAACACAACCACGCCCATACCACCGAACCAATTCATGAAACAGCGCCAAAAATTGATTGAATAGGGAAGCTTATCGAGGTCGGACAGTACCGTCGCCCCCGTTGTGGTCAGTCCAGAGACTGCCTCGAAGTAAGCATCAGCAAACGATAGCTCTGGCAGATAAAACATAAAGGGCAAAGAAGCAAATACAGGCGCTACCGCCCACGTTAATGCTGCCAGCAAAAACCCATCGCGCACCTGCAACTCAGGGTCATTTATCCGTCGCCGTGTATAGCGCCAAAAAATGTAACCAAATAGCAGTGTCAATCCTATCGATTTAAAGAAGCTGTCACTGACCCCATCATTCAGATAAAGAGAGACACCCCAAGGAACGACCATGAGCCCCGCAAACACCAAAATAACAAAGGCAAGCACATTCAATACAGCATTCACGCGTACCATGGCCGCTCCTATAAAAACAGGCCAGTGACTTGCATTAGCTGTTCAATTCGTGGAATGATTTTTTTATCCGAAACAAAAATCACCATGTGATCATTGTCTTTAATGACCAAATCATGGTGCGCCATAAATACTTGATCGTTTCGAACAACAGCGCCTAATAAAGAGCCTGTAGGCCATTGTATTTGATCCACCCGCCGACCAACAACTTTGCTAGTAGATTCATCACCGTGAGCGATTATCTCGAGCACTTCGGAGGCGCCGCGCCGCAAACTGTGCGCAGAATCGACGTCAGCTCGACGTACATGGGCAAGAATTTCACCAATCGAAGCTTCTGCCAAACCAATCACAATATCGATATTGCTCGCTTCAAGCAGATCAACATATTCAGTCTTGTGTATGAGCGCCACGACCCGACATGCACCCATGCGTTTAGCTAATAAGCCTGCGATGATATTTCGCTCATCACTGTCAGTTGCAGCGACAAACATATCGACTTCGGCTACGCCTTCATCATGCAGCAGATCGCCATCACTTTCACTGGCGTTTAGCACCAAGGTTTTATTCAACAGCCCAGCCAGAGTTTTTGCACGCTCATGATTTGGATCGATCAGCTTGACGTTGATGTCACTTTTTTCCAGTGTCATGGCCAAACGGTGTGAGATGTCTGAACCACCGGCAATCATGACGCGTTTTACAGGTCTATCCATTTTGCGGAGCTCGAGCATGACTTTACGCATATCATGCCGCTCGGATAAAACAAACACTTCATCACCTGTACGAATGATGACTTCACCATCTAGACGCAGAGAACCATTCTGACGAAAGATCGCAACAATACGCGCATCCGTATTCGGCAAATGTTTAGTTAATTCAGAAATGGGTCTACCGACTAACAAGCCATCGTCGCGCGCGCGGACAGCAACCAATCGCACACGATCATTCGCAAATTCGAGAACTTGTAGTGCCTCTGGAAATTCAATCAGCTTTAACAGGTAGTCGGTAACAACCTGTTCGGGACAAATCATGTGATTGATGTCAAACAGCGTGCCATCCGAAAGATGTTCATTGCGAAAGTATTCAACAGCACGAATACGCGCCACGCGGTCGGGGACATTAAACAGCATATGGGCAATACGACAAGCCAGCATGTTGATCTCATCAACTTCGGTTACCGCGATCAGTAACTCACAATCTTCAATTCCCGCTTCTTGCAATACCGAGGGATGCGCCGCGTTTCCGACCACCGTACGTAAGTCGAATCGGTCAGCCAACAATTTCAATCGCTTAGGATTGAGATCAATCACGGTAATGTCGTTGTCTTCCAAAGCCAGTTGAGCAGCCAATGAATAACCGACTTGCCCTGCTCCCAAAATAATAATTTTTTTCATTGAATAGTGAATTAATTGGTTTTATTTTTTAAATCAGGCCGCACCGTTCTGACGGCGACGAATTCTTGAGCCCGCAATTATCGGGCGCGAATAAGTTGCATAATTCAATTTAGTAATTATCTATTAGGTGCAGTTGAACTTGGCAATCTTTAACTCACCGCCAAAAAATACTGTCTCACCCTTTAATCCGTCAGGATTTTGTCAGCAAAGTCAGATTTCTTTCATGAAATCGATAAAATTATTAAGAAATTAATCAATTAATTAATTGATTAATAATTAATCAAACTTAATAAATGTAATCGTTTGTCAAACGACTAGACGATAAAGTATTCTTATGGTGCTTTAATTATTAGTCTAAAACAGGGGGAAGCATGGCAAAGAACATTCGCTTCGGTGATTACGTGCAAGCTGTAACAGTCGATTCCGACTCAGTCAGCTACTCGAAATTAATACCGAAGCCTAAACTGGATAAAAACGGGAAAGAAATCCCGCTTAAACCAGAAAAACTAAAATTAGCGGGTGTGGACGTTTACAACCTGCTGCAGCCTTACCTCAGCGTCAGGATTATGGAGCAGATATCAGCGGTATTTCCGCTGGCTGCTTACTTAATCCTTTTCCAGATTATCGTTTTGCAGCGTTCTATTATGGGCGCCAGTCAGATCACCATTGGTCTGGTCGCTGTGATTATCGGCCTGATGATTTTCATGGAAGGCCTGAAACTCGGCTTAATGCCGTTTGGTGACATTATTGGCAATACCTTGCCAAAAAAGCTACCGTTGGTAGGGGTGCTTGCTGTTGCAGGTCTCTTGGGTATTGGCGTTACTTACGCTGAACCAGCTATCGGCACGCTCAAACTTGCCGGATCACTGGTCGATCCGGAAAAAGCCCCAGCGCTGTATTACCTACTCATGGTGCAAACCGAACTAACCGTGTTGTTGGTCGGAATGGGTGTGGGTCTGGCGGCAATTATCGGTACCATGCGCTTCCTGTATGACTGGAGCTTAAAGCCCCTGATCTACATTTCCTTAATCCCCGGCGTTCTGCTGACGGCTTATTGCGCCATGGATCCCAACCTCGCCTCTATCGTAGGTTTGGCATGGGATTGCGGCGGAGTAACCACCGGTCCAGTGACGGTACCTTTGGTTCTGGCGTTGGGTATCGGTGTGGCTAGCTCAGGCGGTAAAGGCGATAGCTCATTGTCCGGTTTCGGTATCGTGACTTTGGCCTCTATTTTCCCAGTAGTCGCTGTTCTCGCCCTTGGCGTTTACTTCGGATTGACCGTTTCAGTGGATGAAATGAAGGCGGCCAACTCCGTAGTCTTCCAAGCAGCGCAAACGGCTTCTGGTGGTAGCACTTCCATGTGGGACGAAATTTTAATGGGCCCCATTAAAGATGGTGTTCAGGCGATCGTGCCATTGGTGATCTTCTTGATGTTCATTTTGTTTGGCGTACTACGTTCACGTCTACCAAATGCCTTCATCATTATTTACGGTCTGGTGCTGTCAGTGATTGGTATGTGCGTATTCAACATCGGTTTGAAATACGGCTTGTCAGCACTGGGTGAGCAAGCAGGTAATGTGATTCCTGGCTCGTTTGCCAACATCACTCTCCCTGAGACGCTGCGTTTACCAGGTGAAGATGGTAAGTACGGCCCTCTGTATGGTAGTTTCTGGGGTATTGTTATTGCCTGTCTGTTCTCTTGGATCTTAGGTTTTGGTGCCACCTTGGCTGAACCTGCTCTGAATGCGCTCGGATTAACCGTGCAAAACATGACGAATGGTTCGTTCAAAAAATCCATGCTGATGTACTCGGTAGCGTTTGGTGTAGCCACCGGTATTTTGCTGGGCGTAACCAAACTAATCTTCAATTACAACCTGCTTTACATTTTGGCACCTGGCTATGTCATCGCTGTGATTCTAACGATGCTGTCTTCCGAAGAATTCGTGAATATTGGCTGGGACAGTGCGGGTGTAACTACGGGTCCTGTGACCGTACCCCTCGTTTTAGCTATGGGCTTGGGTTTTGGTGGCGCGGTTAACGCGGTTGAAGGTTTCGGTATTCTGGCTGCTGCTTCGATTGCACCTATCTGCGTAGTCTTGGCGTTAGGTGTGTACGTTCAGTACAAGGTCAAACAAGGCCTCGAACGCTCCGGCGACTAATTATCAGAGATCGAACTAAGAATTACTATTAAGGGGAAACGAATGGCCAAACGTAAAGTTACAAACATAAGCGAAGTCTCTTTGATTACCTGCGTGGTGCAAAAAGGCCTTGCAGATACGATTAACAATTCGCTGCTCGAAGTCGGCGTACAAGGTTCCACCGTCCATATGGGCGTGGGCACCGGCGTGCGTGAGCGTCTCGGCATTCTAGGCGTGGCAGTCGACGTTGAACGCGAAGTGATCAGCGTGATGGTCCCGCAAGATCAGACCGATCGCATTTTCGAGCGTATTTTTCTGGCCGGTAGGTTAGACACGCCGGGCATGGGCTACGTTTACGTAACCCCGCTCATACAGGCGGCTACTTACATACCGCCTAACCTCCTGAAAGACTAACCCGTTGATACATGACAGGAGGACACTATGAGCCAACAAGATAACCCGGCTATTCCGTATATCGACTATACGCGTGAGATCACCTGCGTTTTATACGAAGGTGGTGCCCACGCGCTAATGGAGCTTTTGCACCATAAGGGCATCAACGAAACGTATTACTACAACGTTCGTGGAAATCCGATTGGCCGAGCTTCACTGGCGGGAAACTTGCCGGAAATTCCAAAAACCGAGATTCTGCATGCCACTGTGTCAGCCGACCAGGCCGACTATATCTACCGGATGCTTTACGAAGAAGCGAAGATGGATGAACAGGGCAAGGGCGTTATTTATGTGAACCGTCTCAGCCGTTCGAGTCAGATCACTGTGCCCAAAGAATCTCACGTAGGTGTCTAAGGCGAACACGCCAAGACCCGTACAACAGCCACTCGATTTCAGGAGATATTTATGAGTGATGTCATTAAGAATATGATTGCAAAAAGTAAGCGCGCGATTTTCGATGTCGAAGCGATTGTTCAATTCAACGTCGGGCAAATTCAAGTGTCGCGAAGCACTATCGAAGAAAATATCACCGATGCGCAACAGAGCTATCTGATTCACGCAGCGGGTAACCGTGAGTTGATCATGCGTACCACGGATGATGTATTCCGTAACCGCATCATGATGATTGAGCAGTTGAATCCAACCAATACTGACCAAGAAGCCTTCCAACTTTCTATGCTTAACCGCGTAAAAGTTGAGTATCTTGATCACCGCACTAAGATCAACCGTAAGATGTCAACCATTGCACTGAAAATGGCGGATGCTATTAAAGCACTCGGCGAAGTCAGTGACACCTTCTCTGAACTCAACGAAGAAATGGTTAACTACATCGACGAAATCGCTGATTCCAACGGTCAGTGGATGGATGGCGAGCTCAAGCAGCAAATGGAAGCGGCTAGCCACCACGGTAACGAGATGCGCGTACAAGAAATTGAAGAAGTAGCGAAATCTATTCGCAACAGCTCAGTTGAAACACGCAAAATCATCGAAGATACCTTCCGTACCGGTGTTGATCTGAAAGAAAAGCTCAACAACACCCAGGACTCAGGTAATGAAATGCGCGAGCAAGTCATTTCCTTGCGCGAGAAGGTCGATGCGAACCAAAAACGCGTATCGGATCAGATTGCTGGCTAATTGTTAAAAATGGAAGCGGCGTTTTAGCGAGCGCCGCCCATTCGCACTAGTAACTGTCAGATTATTGGTTTAGTATGCGATAGCAGGCTTGTAGTTTTGAGCCTGCTATTTCATATTTTGATATTGGCATTTTTAAGCGTAGAGATTACACCGCAATGGCTTCAATTCAGCAGCGCGTCATGGAGACCCTCGACGGATCAGAACACGACCTTCCTGGCAAAATTTTGGAATGGGTCATTACCTTTGTTGTCTTAACCAACTGCCTCGCAGTGGTTCTGGATTCGGTCCCCGAAATACACGCCGATTACAAAGATTTTTTCCATGAGTTTGAATTCTGGAGTGTGATGTTCTTTACGGCGGAGTATGTTTTACGTACGTGGTCGTATGGCGCACGCTATGCCGCTGAGAACGGCGGCTCTTGGAAGGGCCGGCGCGAATACGTATTTAGCTTTTTCGGCTTAGTTGATTTTTTTGCGACCATGCCTTACTACCTGCATACGTTCTTCCCGTTTCTCGATTTACGCGTGCTGCGCGTACTACGTTTGCTGCGTATTCTTAAGCTATCGAAATACAACACTGCACTACAAGATTTGTTCCATGCGGTTGCCTCTGAGCGTCAAGCCTTTGTCTCCGCCATGTTTTTACTGACCATAGCGACGATTGTTTCGGCTTCGCTGATGTATTTCTCCGAAGGCCATTCACAACCTGATCACTTTGGATCTATCCCTGCCTGCATTTACTGGGCAATTATTACGATTACGTCTGGCTATGGAAACGTTGAAGACTTAACCCCAATGGGTGAAATCATTGCGCTGACCACTGGCTTTTTAGGTGTGTGTATGTCGGCCATCATGACGGGTATCGTTGCCTCCGCATTCTCTAATCAAATGTCGCGCAAGAAAGCTGCCTTTGGTCAGCAATTGCGCGAGGCTTTGGCTGATGGTGTCGTCTCTGACGCTGAGTCTGAAACCCTAGAACGTCTGAAACGTCAGTACCGTTTGAGCGATGATGCAGTCAAGAGCATGATGGACGAAGTCCGAGCAGAGCTAGACGAAAAAAACAAGAAAACCTGAGCCTGATTGTCACTGACGATACCATTGGTGCTAGTGTCGTCAGTGACGTTTATTTATAAGCACATCACGCTCTCCGAGGTATCCCTGTGAGAGCGTGCAGCTGATCAGTGGCTGAATAAATCGCGGTTATTCTTAACCGCGATAGAAGTGAAGAATGGTTTGAATTCTTCGTGCTGATAACCAAAGCTACTCATAAAGCGTTCGAACAAATCAACCTCCTGAGGCACTGGTTGGCCATTAGCCAGTATGGCGTCATAGAGATTGACCAATACCGAGAGCTTTTGTTCGCGATTTAACAGTTCGCTAGCTTGAATTAAAAAATCGTCGGCGCTATGAAATTTCGTATAACGTGTCGCCACTTCCAATAGCTCTCTATCGTTTCTAACAGCAGTGACCAGTCGCCCTATTTCCTCGGGTTCGATCTTGCCATCCGCATTAATCATATAAATGATGGCCGATGCCATAGCAATGCGTGGCGTAAGATTGGGCGCCTCACCAAAATACTCAGTCAGCTTATCTCCACAATGAAGACAATGACGTGCTTCAGCACTGTGACCCTCAGTCATGCAGCTGTGGCAGGTTCGTGTCGTTGATTCGGACAGTGTTTTTTTCACCGCATGTTGGGCAATCATTTCAGCAGACACGATACCGGTGGGTACAGCCAATATGCCCCAGCCAAACATCATCATTAGTGATGCAATAAATCGGCCGGCATCAGTCTTCGGAGTGATATCGCCAAAGCCCACGGTCGTTATTGTCGAAATAGCCCAATAGATCGACGTTGGCACACTGGTAAAGCCGTTAACTGGTCCCTCGACCACATAGAGCATCGTGCCCAGTATGACCACTAAGGTCAAAATAATGGAAATGAAAACACCAATTTTTCTGCGACTATCTGCCACGGCCAGCATCAGCCACTGGTATTCCTCGACATAACCTGTCAGCTTGAGTATGCGGAAAATTCGTAACAGCCGCAGAATTCGGACATCCAACAGGACGTAAGCCTCGGGAACAATAAGCGAAACAAAGCTGGGTAAGATTGAAAGTAAATCTATCACTCCCAGAAAACTTTTTGCATAACGTACAGGATTGGGGCTACAAACCAGACGCGCCACGTACTCCAGCGTAAAGAGGATGGTAAAGAACCATTCCACTATGCCCAAAATTTCTTTGAACTCGGCATGGATGTCCTGCATGCTGTCTATCATGATCACAATCAGGCTGATCACTATGCTCCACAGCAGCACCACATCAAATCGCTTGCCCATCACCGTGTCGGCTTCAAAAATGATGGTGTAGCACTTCAATCGCCACCCTGACAGCGACGAGGGGAAAATTGAATTGGACGTATCGTTCATAAGTCGTTGTTGCTTATTTTTATAGGAAATTACCGGCCATTTCTAAATTGATAGCGCGGCGAATTAAGCGGAATTATTTTCATTACTATTTTAGTGTCTATTACTCTCAGGTAACTAAAACCTGTTAAATTATTTCCCCAGACAATTACGGATCCGCCGTATTCAGTCGTTGCGGCTAACGCATTGTTGTCTATGCAAATACAAGCCGTTGGCTGCTCCCTAGGCCAGCGAACTGCCTGATTCAGAGAATGAGCGATTTATGAAGAAATTTGACTTATGCGTCATAGGCGGCGGACCCTCGGGCTTTGCCGCGATGATGCGTGGCCTCGACTTTGGAAAAAAGGTCGCATTAATAGAAAAAAATAAGGTCGGTGGCGCAGGTATTTTTAATGGCGCACTGTCCTCCAAGACACTTTGGGAGCTATCTGAAAGCTATAAGAGCACCCGCCACACGGATTATGGCTATACGGTTAATGATTGTGATCTCAGCTTTTCGGCGGTGATTCGTGAAATGCATCGTGCCGTGGGTGAAAAATATGCTCAGCTCCGTGAACAGATTAATTATTTCAAACAAAAAGAACTGCTATCGGAGTTTCATGGCCATGGGAAGCTGATTAGCAAAAATGAAATAGAAATTACTCTATCTGATGGAAGTTGCGAAATCATCTGGGCAGAAAATATTGTGCTGGCCATCGGCAGTCATCCGCGCTACCTACCAACGATTCCGATTGATGAAAAAATCATTCTCACCAGCGACGGGATTGCTTCTTTACCTGATTTTCCCGAGAGCATAGTGATCCTCGGTGCCGGTGTTATCGGCTGTGAATTTGCGACTATTTTTTCCAACTATGGTCGAACCAAGGTTTTTTTAATTGATAAAGAAGATCGCATCTTACCGTTTGAGGATGAGGACATTTCATCGGCACTCGCGGCAAATCTTGAAAACAATGGTGTGGTAATCCATCGCGGCTCATCGCTAGAATCCATGAAAATCGTCGATGGAAAAGTCGAGTATGTGCTGAACTATAAAGATGGGCGCCGCGAAACCCACCTCGTCGATAATGCGCTTATTTCTGTTGGTCGTGCCGCAACCACCGATAATTTAGGGCTAGAGGCCGCCGGGGTTCAACTCAATGAGCGCGGTTATTGCATCGATAATGCAACGCAAACTACTGTATCGAATATCTATGCTGTCGGCGATTTTACTGCCGATATCTCTCTGGTTAATGTTGGTGAACTGGAGGGTCGTTATGCGGTTGAACGCATCTTTGGCAAACCAGCGCGCGACCTGATTTATGAAAACATCTCTACCATCATGTTTTTGAATCCCGAGGTCGCCGCTGTGGGACTGAATGAAACACAGGCGCGTAAACGTAAACTACCCTACCGCATGGCGATGATGGATTACCGCTATATTAATCGCGCAATTGCTATGGGAAAAACCGGTGGCTTCTTTAAGATTTTGGTCACAGATGATGACGAGATGAAAATTCTTGGCATGCGCGTCATGGGTAATCATGCTTCGAGCACTAGCCAGGCAGTCGCCTTAATGATTGCGTTGGATGCGAGTATCGATCAACTCGCCGAGCTGATTTTTCCTCACCCTTCAGTTCCTGAGGGCTTGCAAGAATGCGCACGCATGTTGCGTGGCAAGTCCATTGTGAAGCCAGAAGTTTTTCAACTGGATTTGCGCTGCTATCGCGTTGATGCCGAAGGTCGAGTAGAAAATCTTTATCACTAACTCTCTTAACGCGCAGATAAACACCGCAAATAAAAAAAGGCCCCTGTCGGGGCCTTTTACTTAGAGCATGTTAAGGAGGTATTGATTAGTTTACTAACCCCAATTTCTTAGACCACCAAGGGGTTATTGCAGGTAAAAATGTCAATGTCCAAATAACGGTCCATGCTGTTAAGGGCATCAGAAGCTTTAGATCAGGAAATTGCGACACGGTTACAACAGCCAGCACAACGGGAATTACACCCGTTTCGCGCACGGCACACATAAATAATTTTTCGCGCATGGACACATTCGTTGGCAGCAGCGACACCATTACAGCGATAGGACGCGCAACAAACATAAATAGCACTGCCACAATCAATCCAAGTAGAGCCGTATCCGCAAGATCAGACAGAGCAACAAATGGCCCCACCATCATAAAAATAGTTGGCTTGGCGACTGACTCAATCTGCGTTTCAAGATTGTGTAATTGACCATGGAAATGGTCTGCTGAATGATTGAAATTAGCCAGCAGACCCGCAACAAAAGCAGCGAGGAAACCATTGCCATGAATACTCTGAGCAAGTAAAAAAGTTACTAATGGCACTGCTAAAATGATAGCAAAATCGTACTTGGCTTCATCATTGCCACTTGAATGGTGCTCAGATTTATACTTTTCATAAAAATACATTACGCCCCAGCCAATCACACCAGCGACCGTACCGAATAAAAATTGCTGTCCGAGGTGAACTAGATTTTCACCGCTAAAAAGGCCAGTAGATAAATTACTGAGAGTATCAACATTACCGCCGGCCAGAATAATACCTGCGATCGATGCAGTAAAAATTGCACCAACCGCATCGTTAAGTGCGCTCTCGGCTACCGACAAACCAGTTAGTCGCTTGTACTCGTCTTTAAATACCAGCTGCTTTAGCGTTGGAATCAATGCTGCAGGATCCGTCGATCCGATGATGGCAGATAGCAGCGCGGATGTTTTTCCATCCAAGCCAAGAGCCATCAATATACCGAACATGATGAAAAACGTTATTAAAAAACCAGCTACCGCAATCATCACTGTCGGAAAAGCGATTTCTAAAAATTCTTTTCGTTCGATTTCGTCGCCACCGGATTTTAAAATAATTGCAGCCAACGAAGTACAAACGACAACCGCCAACACTACTTGAACCGAGAGCGGGGCTAGTGCATCGTGAAGCACGATACCGATAAGTAGCTGCAAAGTGAAACTTGGAAAAATAGTGCCTTCGGCTAGGCGGCTGCAAGACCAACCAAATATAAAAAATAAGCCTAGACACCAAAGGCTGGATGCAATGGCGGCTTCAGCTCCTTCTAGGTGGCCTATGTGACCAAGCAGCGAAGGCGCAACGGCATTCACGATGAATGCCAGAACGAATAAACCGGCAATTTTTATATAGCTATTCATTTCTAACCCCCTCCAATGAAATTTACTGCCAACACAACAAAAACTACTATTGAATTATATTTATAGCTACTCTACTAAGTAACAAAATATTAAAATAATTGAACGACATTTATCCAATGCTCCTATTTTAATCGCGACATCACGATTCGGGTCGTGATTTTTCTACCCGCTCCCAGACCGAGCGCTCAAGCTCGGTAGACTGGCCCGAGACCTGTAATTGACGGGAGATGTATTCTGTATCAGCAATGGCCGCCAACTGGGAAAGATGGGCTACCAGCGTTCGATACTGAGCTAACGCAAACTGTGGATTGTCCGCTGCCAGCACCAAGGATTGCAGATCTGTATTCGGTGGTTCAGATTGTTCTGCCTCATCATTAATCTGCTGGATTATTTGATTAATTTCCGGCATCGATAAATGATGGCTCTTAGCATAATCAACAAACTCCTGATGCCCTTCACCATCGAAATCAATGTCGCGCGCCATGACTAACAAATCATGCCGGATTTGATCACGCCTTGAACGCATTTGATCGGTAAAGCCTGAAGCCAAAATAGCGGCCGGAATAGCAAAAATACCGATGCCTACCAAAGCAAGCAATACCGTAATTAATCGGCCACCCGGTGTGACAGGCGAAATATCGCCATAGCCGACAGAGGCCAGGGTAATCACTGCCCAGTAGATAGACTGAGGAATGTTTTCAAACTTGTCTGGCTGAGCATCGCGCTCTAACAGATAACCAAAAGCTGCCATCATAAACACCAGGATTACGATCATGAACATGCCAGCGGTGAGTACTGGCATTTCTTTTTTGATGACGCTAAACATGGTGTCGCTAGCTGACGAATAACGACCTAACTTAAGCAGCCTGAGCATTCGAACGATACGAAGGAAACGCAAATCCAGCGTTCCACCTAATACAAGTTCCAACATAAATGGAAGTATCGCCATCAAATCCAACAGGCCTGAGGGCGAGCGCATAAAGTTAAAGCGCGACATGAACGACGACTGTTTTAAGTTTTCTTCTGGATAGGCATAAATACGCAGTGAATATTCAATGAAAAAAACCACAAATGATGCTACGTCCAGCACCGCAAAATGGTGCGAAAAGTGGGCATTAATGCCTTCAACGGATTCGAGCACGATAGACAGCACCGAAATCACAATCCAAAAAATCAGGAAAAACTCGATGGCTTGATTAAGCCGTCCGCCATAATCACTGGTGAACAACAGGGCATGTACTTTCTGTCGCAGCGTTCGGCCACGATTGAGCTGTATAAATTCGCGCGTTCCCTCAATAAATATCTGAGAAATTTTTAATATCCGCAACAACCGAATGACTCGCAAGACTCGCGTATCCATGGCAAACAATAGCCCGGCAAAAAACGGCGCAATTGCTAGCAGGTCAATCACACCCAGAACGCTGGTCATGTAGGCCAGGCGTGGCGAAGATTTATTCGCGAACTCTGGATCTTCGGGTGCCAAATATAATCGCAGCAAATACTCTATCGAAAAGACTCCGACCGAAAATACATCGAATGCAAAAAACAGGTCGTGGTAAGGTGCATAAATTGCAGGCGCTGATTCCAGCAACAGCACAAATAAATTGACCAGTATGAGAAGCAGCGTAAATCGATTAATGAACGATTTTTTGCCAGACTTATTTCGCTCATCAAGCAGCAACTCATAAAGAGATTGTCGAAATGGCGTTACTGCCTTAGTGGAATTAGCGTGTTCACTCATGAAAATCAGCGGCGGCTGCCCAGTTTGTAATTTTTATATCAAGCTGCCGACGGCGGCTGAACCTGACGACTATGTGATCGACACCAAATTGATTAGAAATCGCCACAGTTTGTGCATTGGTGGAGAATCATCCCCCCTAACCCCTAGAGTGTAGCTGGCTAAAAACGAGATTGGCAATTAATGAAACTCAATTATTGCATTCCAAAATATTAACTAAGCAATTTTCAAATAATTATCTATGGTGAAAATAGCTGTTTTACTGTTTTTTGATGAATGTGCTCAGTGGAAATTTTAGGGTTAGCAGGTATATACTTCGGGTACCGGATTTTGCAGAAATTTAGTACTTATCCCTTGATAACGATAGTCTGTAATTAACACTGCAGTAATTTATTCACGTCAAAATAACAATAACGCTGATGTTGTCAGCTCGACAATGCTCATGAAATCACTTCAAACTCGCGTCTATGAATTGCTGGATGGATCAATCCACAACAAAGCAGCGCGTTTCTGCGAAATTTTTATTGCCACTGTAGTTGTATTAAATGTGCTGGCAATTATCTTGGAATCTGTGCACGATCTGCACGAAGCCTACGAATACTATTTTCATATTTTTGACGTCGTCAGCGTGATGATTTTTACGGCGGAGTACCTTCTGCGCGTATGGTCCTATGGCGTTAAATATGAAGCGTCGCATGGCGATACGTGGCGTGGCCGTAAGGAATATATCTTCAGTTTTTACGGATTCATCGATTTTTTTGGCACGGTTCCATTTTATTTGCAGTTGCTGATGCCAGGTATAGATTTGCGTTTCTTACGTCTGTTCAGACTGATGCGGATTTTCAAGTTATCGCGCTATAACAGCGCACTTTCAGATTTGGCAGAAGCGATCAAAATTGAGCGTGAATCATTCACATCGGCCATGTTCTTGCTGCTGATTTCATGCCTGCTTTGTTCATCGTTGATTTATATCGCCGAAGGCCATCTGCAGCCGGATGTTTTTCCTTCGATTCCAGCAACCATGAAATGGTATTTGCTGACTATTATTTCGGGTTGGGGTAACGTCGATCCGGTATCCGTGGTCGGTATTGTGTTGGTGGTTTTAACGCAGATTCTGGGAATCGCGCTCGCAGCTATTTTGACTGGCGTGGTTGCTACCGCGTATACCACCCAGGTCGAGCGACGCGAAGTTATGTTCGAAAGCACCATTCGTGAGGCTCTTGCTGACGGAATCGTCACCGAGGAAGAAAGAGAAAATCTTGAACGATTGAAGAAACAATTTGGTATGAGCGATGAAAAAGTTCAAGCCATTGAACGCCAAGTTAGAGAAGAAAAAAACGCCCAAAAAGATCCGTCGCTATCTCAACGGTCATCCTAATAGAACAGATCAAGAAAGTAATTTATGGAATTTCTTCAGGAACTCAGCTGGGTCGTCATCGGCCAAATCATACTGATTGACATACTGCTTGGAGGCGACAACGCGATTGTCATCGCACTCGCTTGTAAAAATCTGCCCGTAGAAATGCGCTCCAAAGGCATTCTTTACGGAACCATGGGTGCGATTGTTATTCGAATTCTTTTGATTAGCTTTGCAGTCAGTTTGCTCACCCTACCCTACCTGAAACTCATAGGCGGTTTGCTACTACTCTGGATAGGAGCCAAACTATTGAGCGATGAAGGCGATGATGCGGGTGACATAGACGGCGGCGACCGACTCTCCACCGCCATCAAAACCATCATCATTGCTGACCTTGCCATGAGCATCGACAATGTGATTGCCGTTGCCAGTGCCGCAGAACAGGCACATGCCGATCACAAAATCCTGCTGGTGACCTTAGGAATCATGGTCAGCATACCCATCGTCATCTGGGGTAGCTCTATAGTCCTGAAAATGATGGATCGCATTCCAGGATTAGTCACGGGCGGTGCCGCTCTTTTAGGCTACCTCGGCGGGTCGATGATCTCCACCGACCTAGCAATTGCGGACACGGTAGCCAACTTACTGCCTACGAGCGCGCTGCATTTTCCTGAACTAGGTCTCAGATTAAGTCTGACCGGTGTGATGGGAGCTGCCTTGGTAGTCATAGCTGGCTGGTGGTTGGCCCAAAAGTCGAACAAGGAAGAAGCTCCTGCAGCAAGCAACGACGCATAATTACCCTATACCCGCTGTGACGAAGCGGGGATACTTATCCCCGCTCAGCCAAGTAGACGTAACGATTCAGGCTGAAAAAATACTGTCCTTTGTCACCCTGCTTTTTCAAGTCAGCCTGCCACTCTGCAATATCCTGAGCAGATAGACCATTCCGTCCTGCCGCAAAATTACCGATTACTTTCGACATACCCACGCTATAGGTGTGAAGATCGTAAGCCAGATTCACGAGTGGAATCACATCGACCTTTACATCATCAAACCCTGCTCGCTCCAAGCGTGACTTGAGAGTGCGCGGTAACTGTGGCTCGGGGATGTGCTGATTCCAGGTATCTATCACGCGACGCATACGTGCATCATCCGAACTACCCCAGACACACGACTCCCAATCCGTATCGACCAGTAAGACTCGGCCACCTGGTCGCATCACACGCGCTAATTCAACCAACGCATCGTCAATCGCTTCGACATACTCATACACTTGCGTCGCTAAGGCGATATCAAAGCTGGCATTTTCATACGGCATACTCAAAATATCGCAGTGAGAAAAACTCACCTGCGGTAAATTTTCACAGCGCTTTAAAGCAATCGCAAGCATAGGCGCAGCAATATCCACACCAATCACTTTGCCAGTCGCACCTATCTGCTGCGCCAGCGCCTGCGTTGTTAAGCCAGGCCCGCAACCTATGTCCAATACATTTTCACCCGCGCGCGGCGCCAACATTGCTACTACTTTGTCGCGCTGATTGGCGACGTCAGGCGTCAGATAAACGGCTTCAATTTGACGTGAGGTCTCTTCATCAAACTGATCTTCTGCACTGGGAGCGACATTCTGATTCATTGTAATTTTTCCTCTTTGTAGTGATCTACCATCAACAGGACACCGATCGTCCCGACGACGGCGCCAAACATTACGTAAAACGCTGGTGCAAGTGGTGTGCCTGTCACACTAATTAACCACGTAACGATCAACTGCGCAAAACCACCAAACAACATGACCGCAAAATTGTAAGCTAACGCAAGACCGGTTGAGCGTGTATGCACCGGAAACTGCTCTGCTAATGCTGTTGATATGGGACCAAAGGCAATCGCCACCGTCGTACACAACACCATTTGCATTATGGCCAGACGTAGTACGGTTGGCTCGGCCTGCAACCAAGCGAGTAAAGGATAAGGCAGAACAAAATAACAAAGCATCGCGACAAAGAGAACGGGTTTGCGTCCTATACGATCACTCAACACACCAAAAAACGGTATCGCAACGGTAAGGCAAAGCAGTCCCGCTACTTGCGCCGCAAAGGCATCGCCCAAGGGGATCTTCAGCTGTGTTTTTGCATAGGTGGGCATATAAATCAGCACCACGTAGTACATGATGGTGCCGGCCACCACCAAACTAAAACAAGCCAATATGCTGCGCTTATGATCGCGCCACAGCTGTACCAAACCAATGCGCTCAATCTGTGCTGTACTCGCTTCTAAAAAGGCTTCGGTCTCATCGAGGTAACGACGAATATACAAACCCACTGGACCAATCAGCAAACCAAACAGAAAAGGCAAACGCCAACCCCAACTATCCACCTCCTCCGGCGTTAAACCTTGCGTAATCAGCATACCCACCACCGCACCTGCAAGTGCGGCCATACTTTGACCCACCATCTGCAAGGAGCCAAAAAAACCGCGCCGACCAGCTGGTGCGCTTTCCACTAGAAATGCCGTCGCACTCGCGAACTCTCCACCAGTGGCCATGCCTTGTAACAAACGCGCCAGCAAAATAATGATTGGGGCGGCGACACCAACAGCAGCGTAGGTCGGCGCAAAAGCGATCATGGCAATCGAGATCGTCATCAACGATATGATGAGTTGCAGAGCTGCTTTGCGCCCTTTTCTGTCGGCATACATACCAATCAATACACCACCGATCGGGCGCATGAAAAAGCCGACACCAAACGTCACCATCGTTAGCAGTAATGAGGCGTATTCGCTATCAGCAGGAAAAAACAAACGCGAAATGATGACGGTCAAAAAGCCGTACACCACAAAGTCATACCACTCGAGTGCATTGCCGATAACGGCGGCGACGATTTGGCGCAAAGGGACGGGTTTAGTTTGCATAAGCAGTCTTAAAAACAAATCGGAAGGAAAGGCTGGCAGCTGGCCCACTGCCAACATGGTAACCGAGGCTAGCATTGGAGAGGAGTTGGCGCAATTTATCGTGTCACCATCAGAATCCGCTACACTGCGCACCTTCACCTACAGCTCATTTTGGGAGCGTTATATGCTTTTGTTGATTCTAGGACTTATTCTCTTTATCGCCGCCCATTCAACCCGTATTTTTACCGATGACTGGCGCTCGCATATGCTAGAACGCCTGGGTGAAAAACGCTGGAAAGTTCTGATTACGCTCGTATCGATTGCTGGCTTTGTGCTGATGATGATCGGTTACGGGCAAGCACGACTAACCCCCTTACCCCTTTGGGAACCACCCGTTGCCGCCCGCAATATTGCGCTAGTGCTTAACCTATTAGCCTTTTTCTTATTAGCAGCCGCCTACGTTCCTCGTAATATCATCAAAGCGAAAATTGGTCACCCTATGGTGGCGGGAGTCAAAATCTGGGCGTTGGCGCATTTACTCTCGAATGGCAACCTGGCTGATGTGATTTTGTTCGGCAGCTTGTTAGTGTGGGCGGTACTGGATTTTCGTGCCTCACGCAAGCGCGACCGCATTAACGAAGTTGAGTATCCAGCTGCAACGGTATTAGGTACCAGGATCACTCTGGCTACTGGCGCTATTACGTGGTATGTTTTTCTAGTGTGGCTTCACGTGCGTTGGATAGGTGTAAGTCCTTTAGGCGATATCGCGCCGTAATCAGCGCGACTGAGTACGTTTTATAAACTCAGGAACATAACAGTCGTATCGATTCGGGCACAGGCAGTGCTCGAATCCCTCCACCCTCTTTATCGGCCGCAAATATTCTGACCTCCTTACAGGTCATGATCTCTTCGTCGTCGCGCAGGATTCGATAATTCTGCACAAAACTTTTATTGCGCCATTCGGTAATCGAGGTATGAATCGCCAGCACGTCACCATAGCTAGCAGTTCGAATAAAGCTAGCTTGCGTATCCACCAGAGGCGTGCCAATCAACCCCATAGTTTTAACTGTCTCATGCCAGGGAGGCACACCACATTGAATAAAAAAATGGCGGGATGCCGCATCGATCCAACGAAAAAAATTAGGAAACCAAACTATACGCGCAGGATCACAATCACCAAATTCTACGCGCACGGTGTATACCACTGTCTTACTCATACTATTCCTTGTTAGCTGTTTCGGATTCGCGGCATCCAGCGTATCGGCTGAGCTTTGATAGGTCGTGGTGGCGCACCGAGTTCTTTTAATACGCGATCCAGTTGTGAGCCTGCTTCATCCGTGAGTGCTGCTTCACGTGCACGTCGTATTGCAGCAGCACGTGCTGTTGCTGTGGTGTGCTCATCATTGGCGACGTGGCGTATCACGTGCAGCAAATTATCGCGACCTCGATGATTCGTTTCACCATAGCCCTTCATCAATCGACCACATAAAGCTAACTCGTAACCTAACTGCCAATCTTCCGCTAAGCCCGCAGTTACGGCCTTCAACCATTCTTCAATCAGCGCTTGCTCTTCGGCATAACGACTACTAAAAGGTCGAATGTATTTGAATGTAGCGAGCAAACGCAACAGCAGCGTACCTACTACCGTATGCGAAGCAAGCTTAATGGGCATCGCCCATGGCTCACGTCCTTCAGCGATTCGCTGCTGATCCCATGCCAGCAAACGATCAGCAATAGGCTTAGGCAGTAAGCCAGCGATTTCTGGCACACCTGGCTTGAAGTGCTCATACACTGCGAGTACATCACCTGATTTAATTTTTACTTCGCGTCGTACTCGCTCAGTACGCGCGGCACGACTCTTTAAATCGGCCACGCGAACAATGTCATCAAACGACATCCACAAAGCTAACCAACGCGATACTTCACGCGTTAATTGCATGCCATGCAGTGCGTCCGCGTCGGCACGATGCTCAGCATCAAGCAAGCTACGCACACGCGACAAATATAATTTTCCGTAAGCGCGGTCCTGATACTCTGTCACTCTTAACCAACCCAAGCGCAGCATGTCGTTAATTTGTATGGGGAAGCCTGCTAGCTCAGGTAATTTTTTTTCTGAGTCGTCGATCAAATTAACCAGAAGCTGCGCTTGTTCTGCTTGCAGCTTAGTCTGTGTAATCATTTGCCAAGCTGCCGCAAAGCCTTGCAAGCTAGCTTGTGCGCCGCGGCCGCCTTCGCGTATGACCTCTTCGCAAATAGAACGATCAAGTGGCAGCACACCACTCGCCGCCAATGCACCTAGCATCACTGCACTCACCGCTGTGGAATTGTCTGTGGCCACGCGCTGCATATCTAACGCATGATGAACTCGACTGACAGCCTGCACTAGCGCGAGTAATGCTGCACTATCTAAACGACCATCACCCATCGCCGTGCGTTCCGCTGTGGTGAATGTGCGTGAGGTGGAAGTAATAAACACTGTGCGGTCGGAAGAAGGCAATCCATTACTTGCACAGCGTGCGGCTTCTAACAATTCTGAAGCAATCACCACATCGAGCGAACCGGGAATGGGGTTTAGACTAAATACCGGCTTACGTCCGGCGAGTTGAGCAACGGGCACAGGATACAACTCAAAAAAATACGTAGTGGCTCCGGTACGTTGTGCCACACCAGGAATCGAGGTCGCCTGAGCGGCATAGCCTGCCTTGCGCGCGATCTCCATTAACCAATCACTTAATACACCACCACCCTCGCCACCCAAAGCGCAGATCAATACGGATAATGGACGCGGAGTAGCTGTTGATGAATTCATTACGGTATTCAAGCTCATGCTGGTTGCACCCAGCGCAGCATCAGGCGTCGTAAGCTCGCCAAAAGTTTTTCATGCCAATGCCCATTTTGAATAATTTCAGCGCGATAAAAACTCGGGCACAAGGTCGCTGCATGTGCATTTTCACCGCATAGACCGCAGCCAACACAACCATCGAGCACGGTAGCTACCGGATCGACTTTGAGTGGATCGGGATTATCTTTTAACGTCAGCGTAGGACACGCCGACAATCGTATACACGCATGATCGCCATTACACACATCTTCATCAACGCCATATTTGACACGCATCACGCGCTGCCCGCGCGTCAAAAGATCAGCTAACCACGGACGAATACGACGCTGCCGTTCGAGCTGGCACTCGCCTTCGGCAATGATGACTTTCAAACCATTGAAATCTGTCGTGAGTGCTTCTTTCAGCACATCACGCATAGTTGCAACCCGATACGAATGCACAGTACGCATCCACTGCACACCAATACCTTTGAGCGTGTCTTCTATGGTTCGATTGTTGGCAGTGAGGCTAGCTAGTTTGTCGTGTGCTTGTGTTTTCGAAGCGCTAGTAGGCGTAGAAATAATATCTTGCGTACCCGTTGCCGAGGTATAGCCATTTTTAAAAATCAGCAAAACCGCATCATCACCATTAAAGAGTGCTGATTGCACACCAGTGAGTAAGCCGTTATGCCAAAAACCGCCATCACCCATAATCGATAGTACGCGTCGTTGCATCATCGGCGAGACGCCTGCACGACTAGCTAAACTCATGCCATAACCGAGTATGGAATGCCCCATTGAAAACGGCTCGAAGGTTGCAAAGGAATGGCAACCAATATCCGCTGCAATGTGAACTTCACCCACCTCTTTCTGCGCTAACTTCAACGCTGAAAAAACGGGGCGTTCTGGACAACCTATGCAAAAGCCCGGCGGCCGTGCAGGCAAGGTTTGATCAAGGGAAGAGGCCATACTGTTACGACGCGTTACGGTGGCATCGAGCACCAATTTAACGCCGACACCATCAATGTTTGGCAAATGCCGCGCAAAAAACTGCTGCAGACCACCCATCATAATTTCAGGCGTTAACTCACCGGCTGCTGGCAACATATCTTTACCATGCAATCGCGTGGGTAGATCACGTCGATTTAACAGTGTCGCTATCTCTTGCTCTATATACTCAGGCGCACCTTCTTCAAGTACCAGTACTGCTTTTTTATTGTGTACAAAGTCGGCGATCTGATCAGGCACCAGTGGGTAAGTCACATTCAACACCAACAGCGGTACTTGCGTCTCACCAAACGCATCGGCCAAACCAAACTGCTGTAACGAACGCAGCAAGGCATTACTTAAACCACCTTGAACAATAATTCCCACCGAGTCATGCTGACCCGAAAAAATTTCGTTGAGCTGATGTTCAAGTATGTACTGACGCGCAGCGGGAATACGATGTTCTAGTTTGCGTTTTTCATGAGCAAAGGTAACGGGTGGATGAGCTAAGCGTGAATAATCAAAGGCTGCTGGCTCAGCCATGAGTGATTTTGTTGATACCTTCGCTGTGCGATTGTCTTTGCACACAAAGCTGCCACGTACATGACAAGCGCGTATCCGCAACTCCATCATGGCCGGCATGTTCGACGCTTCTGACATGGCAAATGCATGCTCAACCATATCCACCATCACAGACAATTCCGGACGCGGATCGAGCAGCAGCATGCAGGATTTCATCGCATAGGCATGGGTGCGTTCCTGCACCACCGATGCACCCTCACCATAATCTTCGCCGATGACCATCAACACTCCGCCTGTCACACCAGGGGACGATAGATTAGCCAGCGCATCGGCCGCGACATTGGTACCGACAATGGATTTCCAGGTAACGGCACCCCGCACCGGATAGTGGATAGACGCGCCAAGCATAGCGGCGGCAGACGCTTCATTCGAACAGGCTTCGACCTGCACACCCAACTCGCCTACCAGTTCTCGCGCTTGCACCATCACGTCCAGCAAATGCGACACGGGTGCGCCCTGATAGCCGCCGATATAACTGACCCCCGATTGCAGCAAGGCCTTGGTAATCGCCAAAATGCCCTCACCATGGAATACGTCACCCTCTCCGAGCTTGAGTTGCTGAATCTGCTTAGCGAACGATATTTCCATAATGATAAATAAATGCGGGTGTAGTCAAAACGACTATAAATTTACGTCGCTTGAACAAATTGAGAGGCGAATCTTCAGAAACTAAGCCGCATGATAATCGGTCTGTATGTAACTAGGTACATGAAAAGCTAGCCAATTGAAGTGTCTGTATGTCTATCAATGACAAGATTTATTTTCAAAAAAATATCGTCTTGAGAAAAATTTGCTCCCTCACAAAGCTGCCTATATTATTGAGTTCAAATTATGACTAATTAGTATTTACTTAATTTCAGCAGCCCGACTGATTGACTGTCTGATTGCTGAGGAGAGCTTTATGTTGATGTCCACGCTAACGAATCGTTACGCCCACGCGCTGTTAAAGGCGCGAACGGCGGGTACTTTGATGTCGCCCATCACGGGCGAAACCGATCTAAGCATCGCCGACGCCTACGACATCGCTCGCACTATTCTCGATGCCCGTATCGCTCAGGGTGAAATACCGGTTGGACGCAAGATTGGCTTTTCCAATCGCAAAATGTGGCCGCTGTATGGAAAATCAGAACCGATAACTGGACCCATCTGGTCAACGTTGTTCGATACCACGGTGGAGTTCGCTCACGACAATAATGCGATTCATAAGCTAACCAAAGCCCAGCAACCACGGATTGAACCCGAGTTGGTGTTTAAGCTCGCGCGCACACCTGATCCGGATGTCGATTTAGAGGGTTTAGGGGAATGCTTGGAGTGGATGGCGCATGGCTTTGAAATCGTGGTTTCCCCATTTCGACAATGGCAATTCGAGCCCGCCGATGCCATCGCTGCTTTTGGATTGCACAGAGCGTTGATCATTGGTGAACCCAAAATGCTTTCACGCGAAAGCAAACGTCGACTGCACACGGTACTTTCTGGTGCATCGATCTCCTTATCACGCTCAACTCTCGAAGGTGGCGCACTCTGCGCCGCAGGTTTTGCCAAAGATGTACTGGATAGTCCATTGCATGCGCTGTTAGCCTTGCACCAAGAACTACAACAGCAAAATCAATTCTCACCACTACAAGCGGGTGAGTTGATCACAACGGGGAGTTGGACCGACGCCTTGCCGATCAAGCGCGGTGAAGTGTGGTCTAGCGCCTTTTCACAATTGAATTTGCCCGGCTTGAATCTCTCGCTGGTGTAAAGGATTCGATTTCACACCGGGCTGCGTGCTTAGCTCAGATGTATTAATGCTGACTTAGCGCGGGAATTTCGGCGCACGCTTTTCTTTGAAAGCGATTACACCTTCAGGGAAAGTATCGCGATCAATCAGTTCGTGTTGTCGAGCGCGTTCGTAATCAAGTTGCTGTTGCAACGTATTCGATAAAGTTTGCTCAAACAAAGCACGCGTTTCTAATGCCGCATGTGCTGGCAAACTAGCTAGTCGCGTTGTGATGCTTTTCGCTTCCGCTTCCAGTTTATCTTCATCCACGCAGGCCCAAATCATGCCCCATGCAGCGGCCTGTTCGGCACTGATGCGATTGCCTAGCAAGGTCATCGCTGCGCTACGACCCACACCAATCAAACGGGGCAAGAACCAGCTACTGCCCATATCGGGAACAATCCCGAGTGCGGTCATAAACGGTAAATACACATAGACTGAACGCGCAGCAATCACTATGTCTGCCGCCAACGCAATACCCACACTGCCGCCGACCACCGGGCCATTCAGTATAGCCAACGTAGGAAACGGTAACTCGCGCAATTCGGTAATTAGCTGATTGTGCCGAGTGCGCATCTGCAGATCGGTCCATTCACCCCGCGTTAACTCACCGACATGGGTTTGCTCGGCATTCATGATCTCCAAATCGGCTCCGGCAGAAAACGCTTTGCCTGCACCTGTGATTTGTAATACGCGAACGCTTTTATCGGCACGCAAACGCGCTAAGGATTCAAACAAACCATCCATAATCGCTAGCGACAAAGCATTTAATCGCGCAGGCTCATTCAGTGTGAGTCTCGCTACACCATCAGTGATGGTCAGAAGTACGGCATCATGTGAACTCATGGTTCAACCTCATTCGTTATTTTTAAATACAGGCACACGTTTTTGTAAATTAGCTGTGACGGCTTCAACCTGATGTTCAGCACCCAACAAGTGTCCTTGTTCTTCTGATTCAGCTAGTAATAAATCTTGATCCGATGCGATCGCCCACTGCCCCATCAAACGCTTGGCAGCTCGTAGTGCTGTTGGGCTTTTCTGTACAAAATCTTTTGCCATGCTCATCGCTGCTACTACCGGATCATCTACCACTCGCGTAGCTAGCCCTATGGCTACTGCTTCAGATGCATCAACGATTCGGCCGGTATAAATTAATTCGCGCGCAACATCGTCACGTACCAAGCCACGTAACAACACCATACCACCCATATCGGGTACCAGCCCCCATTTGATTTCCATGACCGACATGCGCGCATCTGGCGCAATCAAACGTATATCTGCACCCAACGCAATCTGAATGCCGCCTCCGAATGCGACGCCATTAATAGCGGCAATCACGGGTACAGGAATGTCACGCCAAACCATAGCAACACGCTGAAAGCGATTCGAATCGCCATGCGATCGCTCCATCAAACGAGAGGATACCGATCGTTCTTTATCAGCCAACATGTGCTGCAAATTTTCAAGATCAATACCGGCACAAAAAGCGCGACCCTCACCACGAACTATGACTGCACGAATGTTCGTATCCACCACCAGCGATTCACCGACGCGAATGATTTCATCAATCAAGTCATTCGATAGCGCATTCATTTTGTCGGGCCGATTCAATACGCATTCAACCACGCCGTCGGGATGATGTATTAGTTTTACCAGTGCTGTCATGGCGTCTTCATTTTCAATTAAATTGCATCGGCTGAGCGACACGCCGCAATGACTGCTTGATCAATACCCCAGTCACGCAAAATCTCGTCGGTGTGCTGACCTGCGCTGGCGACGGACCCCGGTGTTGGTGCGGGGGTACGCGAAAACCGTGGTGCGGGCGCGGGCTGAATAACATCATCAATACTAATAAAAGTTTGCCGCGCCTGATTATGCGGATGCGTTACGGCTTCATCCCAATCGAGCACGGGCGCAAAGCAGGCATCAGTACCTTCAAGCAAAGCACACCACTCATCGCGTGATCGCGTGATAAAAATAGCGGCGATCTTTACTTTCAGTTCAGGCCACTGCGCTTGATCATCTTGGGCATCAAATGCTGAATCAGTGGCGCCGATTTTTTCGCGTAACAACGTATAAAACTTGGGCTCAATCGCGCCTACGCTAACGTATTTACCATCGGAGCAGCGATAATTATCATAGTAATGGGCAGCACCATCCAGAAAATTCGCATGCCGCTCTGTTTTCCACGAACCGCCGTCTTTAAAGCCACGAAACATCGCGGTCAGTAAAGCCGTGCCATCGGTCATAGCGGCATCAATCACTTGCCCTTTTCCCGATTTTTGCGCTTCGAGTAAAGCGCAAACTATTCCAAACGCCAGCATCATGCCGCCGCCACCAAAATCACCGACTAAATTCAATGGAATCGGTGGTGGTGTTTCGGGATCATTTCCCATGGCATGTAATGCACCGGACAAAGCGACATAATTTAAATCATGACCGGCTGCCTGAGCTAGCGGTCCATACTGCCCCCAGCCTGTCATGCGTCCATAGATTAACCGTGGGTTGTGCTTCAAGCAGACCTCGGGCGACAAACCTAAACGTTCCATCACGCCCGGACGAAATCCTTCAATCAAACCATCTGCTTTCGCAATCAAGGAAAGCATAAGTTCAAGTGCGCCCACTTGTTTCAAATTAATCGCCAGTGAACGACGACCACGGGCCATGACATCAAAACGCGTATCTAATAAATCGAGCGACGGTTTACCATTTTTTGTATGAATACGAATAACTTCCGCACCCATATCCGCCAACATCATGGCGCAAAAAGGACCCGGACCTAATCCGACAAATTCAATCAATCGCAAACCGGCGAGCGGGCCACGAGGGTTGTCGCCCTCCTTCACATCACCGCGATCAGTTACACCATCATTCACACTCATACACGCTCATATAACGTAACGACACACGCACCACCCAGCCCCAGGTTGTGTTGCAGTGCCAACCGCGCACCGTTGACCTGACGGCGCTCTGCCGTGCCGCGCAATTGACTGACTAATTCGGTACATTGCGCTAAACCAGTGGCACCCAGCGGATGACCTTTGGACAGCAATCCACCGGAAGGGTTTGTTACATAGCGGCCGCCATAGGTGTTATCGCCATCTTCGATAAATTTTTCTGCGCCACCTTCAGGACAGAGCCCCAAACCTTCATAGGTAATCAATTCATTGTGCGCAAAGCAGTCATGCAATTCGATCACGCCTATATCTTTAGGACCAACACCGGCCTCTTCATACACACGAGTAGCAGCAGCATGCGTCATGTCATAGCCCACCAGTTGACGCATATCGTTTTCAGCACCTTTGAACGACGAGCTGGTATCAGTCGTCATAGCTTGCGCACGTATGCGTATGCTGTGGTCGAGATTATGCTTTTTAGCGAACGCTTCAGAACACACAATCGCAGCAGCACCACCACACGTGGGTGGACAAGCCATTAAACGCGTCATTACGCCCGGCCACAACACGGGCGCATTCAATACCTCTTCTTCTGTCACGACAGTTTTGAACAAAGCTAAGGGATTATTTGCCGCGTGACGGGAAGCCTTGGCGCGTATCTTTGCAAAGGTGGCTAGTTTAGTTCCATATTGATTCATGTGTGCGAGACCAGCACCACCAAAGTAACGTAAAGCGAGGGGTATGTCGGCGTTTTGAACTAGTTCAGCACTGCGTTCATCGAAATACTGAAACGGTGAAGGACGGTCGTCATACACATTGCCCAAAGCACCTGGCTTCATTTGTTCAAAGCCGACGGCTAATGCGCAATCAACGGCACCTGATGCCACCGCCTGCCGCGCCAACCACAATGCTGTTGATCCGGTTGAGCAGTTGTTATTCACATTAATCACGGGTACGCCACTCATACCCACGTCATACACGGCGCGCTGACCTGAGCATGAGTCACCATACACATAACCGGCATAGACCTGCTGTATTTTGTCGTAATCCAATCCTGCATCAGCTAACGCAGCACGAATCGCACGCGCACCCATCATGGGATATGACTCACTCGCACCCGGCTTTGCAAAAGGGATCATGCCCACACCAACGACACATACGTTCTGACTCATGCCACACATCCTTTTCAAATTGAAAACACAGAAGATATAAGCTCTAAACCATAAACGATACTGGATTATGTGAGGCGTTTGGTTTGTTAATCCAAAACGGATCGCAAAAGCCGGCCAGAACTCGGGCTAGTTCAGCGCAGCTAATCGGAGGTAGTCTGAGTTTTTGCGAAAACGAATTATTCGCAGAAGAATGGGCGTTGCTAGGACTTCATATTAAATAAGCGTATGCCAGTTTCATCCAGCACGCGTTGATCTTTTTTGGCTTCAGCGGCCGCATCATTTCGCGCTTCACGTTCGACCATGGCTTCCATCTTAGCCTGCTCGCGGCGAGCCGTCGCTAGGGCAACTTGGGTGGCTTCTAAGCCTTTTTGCGCCCCAGATAATTGCACCATGACTCGATGACGTAAACCATTTAAATGATCGATGAATCGACGATAAGCAATGTTATCGCTGATGGAATGCGCTTCTTTTTGAGCGATGCTATAGCGCTCGAGATAATCTGCTTTGAGTTTTTCGATGTGAGCCAGACTAGCCTCAAGCTGTGTGACTTTGCTACGCGCAGTCTGCACGGCCCCCTGCGCTTCTTGCGTGGCGGTTTCTGCGCGCTGCTGTAGCACTGTCCAGGTTCTGTTCATGATGGGGAGATAGTATCAGCTCCGGCTAACTTAGCCCCTCAAACTGCCATCAACTCACCGATCATTCGACGAGTTGTCACTGAATCGACTCCGGCATGCATATCTTGTCTGAGAAAATCTTCTAATCGATTACGCATCAAAATAGCTAAATCAATATCTGCGTTGGATCCTGCTTCATAGGCACCGACAGAAATCAAATCGCGATTTTGCTGATACAGCGACCACAAGCGACGCAATCGATTGGCCTGTTTAAGTTCTTCAGGGCTCAACAAATTTTGCATCACTCGCGAAATCGAACCATTTAAATCAATCGCTGGATAATGCGCTGCATCGGCCAAATCACGTGACAACATCACCTGACCATCGAGCGATGCACGGGCAATATCAACGATAGGATCTTGCGCATCATCACCTTCGGCTAATACGGTGTAGATGGCAGTAATTGAGCCATAACCATTCCGTCCGACACCGGTACGTTCAATCAAATTCGGCAGTAAAGCAAAAACGGAAGGTGGATAACCTTTCGAGGTCGGTGGTTCGCCAATAGCCAGCCCAATCTCACGCTGTGCATGCGCCACACGCGTCAGACTATCCATCAACATCAGTACGTTTTTTCCCTGATCACGAAAATATTCCGCAATCACATGCGTTAAATGAGTCGCTTTAAGTCGACTCACCGGTGACATATTCGCCGGTGCAGCTACCACTACTGACTTAGCGCGACCTTCAGGGCCGAGCACTTCGTTAATGAAAGCTTGTACTTCGCGGCCACGCTCACCAATCAAACCAATCACTACCACGTCGGCTTTGGTAAAGCGCGTGATCATGCCTAACAACACACTTTTACCCACGCCCGAACCTGCAACTAAACCAATCCGTTGACCACGACCTAAAGTCAACAAACCATTAATCGCTTTAACGCCCACATCCAACACTTGGTTAATCGGGCCACGCTCCATAGGATTAAGTGGCACACCTAACAAAGGAACACGGTCAGGACAATCGGGGGCCGGCATACCATCGAGCGGCTGACCAAACGCATCAATCACACGCCCTAGCAATGCTGGCCCTACCTTGGCTTCCGAGGAATGCGTAATTACCCTCACCGTCGCACCGGGGCCTATGCCCACAGGGTCGGTGAAAGGCATCAAAAATAAGGTTTGATCGTTAAAGCCCACGACTTCTGCCGAGACGCGATGCTCACCACTACCTTCGATTTCACACAAGGCACCTAATGGCGCCATGATGCCGCGCGCTTCTAATGTCATACCCACCAAACGCACTAGTGTCCCAGTGTGGGCAGCTAGCGGTGCAGTGGTTTGTTCGATCAAATGATCGACGACATCAGAAAATTGAATCATGAGTGAGTTTCGTCGTTGCGATCAGCTTGGGGATTATCGATGTGATCATCCGACAAATCATCGAACATCACATCATCATCGTGATCAGAATCATCTACTTCATCATTCTCATTGTCGTGCGCATCAAGTGTTGCCGCGGGAGTGGCTGTAGCAACTGGAGCAGCAGTAGTAGCAGGCTTAGGTGCAACAGTAGGCTTAGCGCTCGGTGTCGCTAACGCAGGACGCCAGCTTGATGCCACGGGTTGAGCTAGCGATTTGCTTAATCCTTTAACGCGCCTATCGATCAAATCTTCAACCACACTTCCATCGAGCGATGCACGCACACTGCCACGCGCAAGCAAGGCATCAGGACGCAAAACAAGGCTGTCACCAAACTGAGCAATCAACGGTTTGTATTGTTCTAGGTCTTCAGGATTGAGATGAACGATCACCGCTTTTTCACCGCTAGCAGCTAACTCACGCAAACAATTATCCACCAAGCGCGCTATCACTTGGGCTGATTGCGTTAACTCACCACGCACTAATTGTTCTGCCAGGTGCATTGCTAATTTTTTCATTGGCTCAAACAAGGTATTCGGGTCGCGCTGTAATTTTTGTAAGCCACTAAGCATTTGATCAATGACCGCAAGCTTCTCATCGAATGCAGCCTGCATCTCAGCCTTAGCTTGCTCTAGACCGGCCTCCAGGCCTTCTTGAAATCCTGCTGCGTGCGCCTCGACACGTGTTTCTTCACGCGCGGCTTCTATCAACTGCGTGACTGCTTCGTTGTTAAGCCCAGGTGCAACCTCAGGCTCTGGTGCTGTAATGATTTCTGGCTCTAGTAGCGGCTGCGATAGCGCTGCGTCAGTATCAGCTTCAGCCTCGGAGGAAATCAGTTCACCCGTGGACTCTGCTACGTTGGAATTCTGTTCGAGTGATTGCTCTGTTGCGATAAGCTCGTGATGCTCATTGCTAGCCGTATCCGCTGCTGCAATGTCTGGCTCACTTGTTAGCTCATCCGATGCGTCATCATCAGACACATCAAGTACAGGTTCCTGCGCGGGCTCCTGCATTGATGCATCCTGCTCTGGCGATGCCTCATGAACTTGCGCTTCTACATCAGTATGAGCAAAAGCCACTTCAGTAGCATCGCTTGCCTCTGTATCAGGTGCGCTAGCTAAATTCTCAGCAGTATCGACACTGGCTTTTGCAGCATGATCGTCAGCCGCGTCAACATCCAGCGCTGCCGATGCACTCATTGAATCCTCTGATGCCGAGTCCAGACTATTTTGTTCATCAATTTTTTCCGACGACTCTGCTCTTACTGAGGAACTATCGTCAACCTTAGCTGAGGCAGTCCCTGATAGAGAGTCTGGTGGAAACTGCCCATCCACTTCTGCATGAAACCCTGACGACGACATGATGGGCTGATCGAGCAGCTCATCAAATTGAAAATCAACGGCCGGTTGAATTTTCGATTCTTTCAACAACGCATCATCGGAATAATTGAAAACGGGACGCTCGTCCCGTTTGAGTAAAAATGGCGTGTCTTCTTTTTTTTCTTTTTTCAGCAGGTTTTGAATCGCGAATGGATTCATCGCCGGATCGAACATCCGGTTCGGCATCCATTCATGACGACGTGGTGCTGGTCGTGGATCAGACAAAATCGGCTCCGCCAGCTGACAAGATCAGTTCGCCCTTCTCGGACAGCTTACGTGCAGCACGCATGACCTTCTTCTGCGCATCTTCCACTTCGGTCATACGCAAAGGACCCTTGGCTTCCATATCATCCACAAACATACCGCGCGCGCGGCTGGACATATTGTCGAGGAATTTATCTTTAACGACATCCGCAGCACCCTTCAGCGCTGTCATCAACATATCAGGCTCAACCGCACGCATCAGTGCCTGGATACCGCGATTGTCGACAGCTGCCAAGTTCTCAAAGCTGAACATATTGTCTTGAATTCGCAGCGCGAGCTCTTCATCAATCTGACCTACACCTTGCAGAATCGGACCTTCTAATTCCACTTTCGTGAAGTTCATAATCTTTGCTGCTGCTTTCACACCACCAAAACTTGATGAGGATGACGAGGCGTTATTCGAGAACTGTTTCTTCATGATTGATTCCAGCTCTTCCATCGCGGATGGCTGAATCGTGTCAAGGCTAGCAACACGTTGAATCACTTCTGGGCGCGTATCGTTCGGCAAATACGCCAAGACGTCAGCGGCCACCTCCGCTTCAAGCACGGACAAAATAATTGCTGTGACTTGAGGATGTTCTGTCTTAATCATTTCTGCGATCGCACGCGCATCCATCCACTGCAAAATTTCTAAACCACGGCTAGCACGGTTAGGCATGATGCGAGATAAAACCGATGAGGCCTTGTCCGGTCCCAGAGCTCGTTTTAAAACGGTTTCAACATACTCTGTTGTACCTAACGACAAACTGGTCTGGCGTTTGAGCAGATCGACGAATTGATCCAACACGGCATTCACAGCCTCTTGCGACATGTCTGCTACAGAGACCATCGCCGCACCGAGTTCCTGAACCTCTTTCGGATCCAGATAGCTAATAATGTTGGAAGCAAGATCTTCACCCAGCAGCAGCATCAATACGGCTGCACGCTGAACATTCGTAATCTCGGCCAGCTCTTTTTTGAGCTCATCCGACATCGGTATAGGAACTGCTGTAGTTGCCATGTGCCACCTCTAAACCATGCAATGCTGCGTTGTGTACGTGATTAGCTGTTTTATGAGCTAATACTTTCTCTATTTTTACTTGAGAAGATTCTTAATAATCAAAACCATGCGATTGCGCTCTTTTTCAGTCAGCATCTTTACCAAAACTAGTTTGTCATCATAGCTTTTGGCATCATTCAGCATCTCTTCAGGCACAGTCACTTTTTTCTTCGTCTTGAACTTCTTCATCTCATCCATAGGATTAGCATCCGCATCTGCTGCTGCCACCGGTGGTGCTGCTTCGGCGGCTTTAGGCGCTGCTGCTTTAATAGGTTCTGCCATGTGATTCCCCGTTAGTTATCTAGTTGGTCAATTACTTAGTTTTTGACCAAGCTCTTCAGTACCAATGCAACGCGACCTGATTCTTGCGCCACTAGCATACGAATCAATGCAACTTTGTCATCGTACGTGTTTGCTGTGTCTAGCATATCAGCAGTGAAAGTAGGCTTCTTCGGTTTCATTGATTGCATACGCGCTTTCATTTCTTCCAGCGACTCGCCTTCTTCCATCTCGATCTCGTCTGCGGCTGCGGCCTCAGCTGCGGCCTCTGCCTCCAGGCGCTCTTCTTCGGCTGCGGCTTCTGCTGCCAAGCGAGCCAATTCTGCCAATCGCGCTTCTTCTGCCAAGCGTGCTTCCTCTGCCAGGCGAGCCAACTCTGCCAATCGTGCCTCCTCGGCCAAGCGCGCTTCTTCTGCTAATCTGAATTGTTCTTCCATACGCGCCGTCTCAGCAGCTTTGGCATCTTCAACCGCTTTCGCAATTTCAGCCAGTTTAGCTTCTTCAGCACGACGTAGATCTTCAGCTGATGGCCCAGCAGGTCCAAGAATTTGGTTAATCGTTGGGCCTTTCACCATCGGACGTACCACTGCGAGCAGGAAGACAATCATTACAAGCGCAGCGACACCAATTTTAATGAAGTTCTGCAAATCCGTATCGGCATACCAAGCCTTCGGTGGTTCCGGTGCCAGCGTTTCAAAACGCGCTGGCGCTACGGTGACCACGTCACCACGTGCTTCGTTGTAACCCACTGCGCTACGTACCAACTGCAGCATACGATCTAACTCTTCCTTGGTATAAGGAATCGTCGTTGGCACACCCGGACCAAAACCTTTGCCATCGGCTGGTTGCGGTGCTGCACGTTCAGCCACTACCACAGCAACCGTCACACGCTCAATCGCACCTTGCGAATTTTTTACATGACGAACCGAACGATCCATCTCAAAGTTACGTGTCGCACGTGTTGTGACGACTTCGTTATTGACTGGCTTACGTTCATTCGAATTCGTATCGGTCGTCAGATCAGCATCCGGCGGTGGTGAGTTAGTCATCGCACCTGGAATACCTTCGGGATCAATCTTGTATTTACGCTCAGTCGTCAAGGCTTCTGAACGTGGCTTGACGCCCTTGTCTTTGTTATCAAAATCTTCGGTCGTGGTTTCAACCGTGGTGTAATCCAATGTCAAGTTAACTTCAGCCTTAACGGAAGCCTCACCGACAACGGGCGACAGTAATTCCGTAACGCGCTGACGATACGATTCTTCAGTACGCTGCTTATGTGACATTTGCGCGACTGTCAAACCCATCGCTGCATCTACCGGATTTTCTTCTGTCATCAGATTACCCTGATCATCTACCACTGATACATTTTGTGGTGAGAGATAAGGAACGCTGGATGAAATAAGATGAACAATCGCCTTCACCTGCGATGTGGTGACTCCACGACCGGAGTGCGGAGTCACGACAACGGAGGCTTTAGGTGTTGCACGTTCACGCACGAACACACTCTGTTTAGGTAAGGCCAAATGCACGCGCGCAGATTTAATGGTTGAAATCTGCATGATGCTGCGTGCCAGCTCTTGCTCGATAGCTGAGTTGTACTGAACTTGCTCCATGAACTGACTGGTCGTCATGGATGATTTATCTTTTAATGAATCCATACCAATTGGCTGGGCTTCTTTAGGTATACCTTGACCCGCCAAAAAAATACGCGCCTCATGATAACGACCATCAGGCACCGTAATCTGACCGCTACTGGTATCAATTCTTGGTTTGAAATCCGCTGCTTTCAAGGCTTCCATTGCGGCTTGCTTATCGGTCTCGGTCATGCCTGGCATGATGGAACGATAAGGCGTGGTCTGCGAAAACTGAAAACTCATCGCTGCGATCAACAGAATCACTAATAGTGCGATGGCAGGTAAGGCGCGACGAACAGCCGGCTGTTTAACTAGGTTATCTGCCCAACGCTTAAATTGATTCATGCCACCCGACACGCCACTCATTGCGCCCGGTAGCTGTCCAGGATTGGGCATACCCGTCATAGGTAATGCGCCTGCGGAATCACCCGCACCGGCGGCCTGTCCTGTAGGCAGTTGCGGGGGTAATCCCCCATTCATTGTCGCTTCGGCCATGTTCTACTCTCTAAGAGGTTGGCTGTTCTATTTCAAAATAAACGTTTTACTATGTCAATCACATGCTGGATTAAACCGGCATGTTCAATATGTCTTCGTAAGCCTTAAGCACTTTGTTTCGTATTTGCAGAGTCGCTTCAAAAGCTAACGATGATTTCTGCATCGCTAGTACGACATCTGTCAGCGGCACATCTTCACCACGGTCATAGGCTTCACGCAAGCTGCTTGCAAATTGCTGTGTCTCGTTGGTTTGTACGACTGCCGTTTTGATTGCATCGCCAAATGTTGGCTTACCTATCTCCGGCGTAGGCGGCGCTAATACCGGCTGCGTATTTTTTCCTGCGGCGTCAACTTGATACTGGCGCATGGCTGCCAACATCGAATCGATATTGGCCTGGCTATTAATTTTTTGTATCATGTCTCAGTACCCCCGGCTTACGCTGCTGCTAACAACGGCAAACCGCGATCACGAAACTGCGCCATCTTGTAACGCAATGAACGTGGACTAATGCCGAGCTTTTTTGCGGCCTCTGAACGGTTACTACTAGAGCGAATCGCGGCCATGATGGCTTGATATTCGCTACTCTTCACCGCTGTAGATAACGCACCATCTTCAGCAGTCGTTGTCGATGGGGTTTCAACTGCAACAGGAACTGATAACAATTCAATCGCTTTATTCGGTTCGGCTGTGTGTGATTCCCATTCATCAAACATGAGATCAGCTTCATCAATCATGTCGGTATTCGATAACACCAGCGCACGCTGAACAACATTTTGTAATTCACGAACATTACCGGGCCAGCTGTATTGCTGCAGCATGTCAGCAGCGCGTTCAGAGAGTTTGATTTGACGATCGTCTGGGCCGTAGTTCGATAAAAATTGTGACACCAAAGGCAAGATATCGCCGGGGCGATCACGCAACGGCATCACCGATAATTTGAATGCGCTAATACGGAAATACAAATCTTCACGGAACTCGCGATTAGCAATCGCTTCGCGTAAATCTTTGTTGGTTGCTGCGACCAGTCGTACATCCAGTTCAATGGGCGCATTACCACCCAAGCGAGTGATCTTACGTTCTTGCAGAACGCGTAGCAGTTTTGTTTGCAGGTGATACGGCATCTCAGCGATTTCATCCAAGAAGATAGTGCCGCCCTGCGCCTGTTCAAACAAACCACGATGCTCTTTCAAGGCACCGGTGAAAGCGCCCTTCTCGTGACCAAACAACATGTCTTCAATGAGATTTTCTGGCAAGGCCGCGCAATTCATCGCAACGAAAGGACCATTGCGACGCGGCGACGCATCATGTAATACACGTGCCAGCACATCTTTACCTGCACCCGTTGGGCCAACGATCAACGCGGACACTTGTGTCTGAGCTACGCGTCGCGCCAACTCCAGCAAATGCTGACTAACCGGATCAACGAACACAAAGGTCTGTGGACTATTCTTAGGAACTTCATTCCGCGTCGGTGCTAATGCCAGCGCCGAGCGCCAAGCATCCACTGACCAATCATCAGCTGACAACACGTGGTAAGCACCACGGCGCATGGCTTCTATGCCCAACTCAAACTGATTGCGTTCGACGCGGCAAAGAACCGGAATGGCATGACCAAAGGCTTGGGTGAGCTTGCGCACTTCTTCCAGCAAGCCGGTGTCGCCCATCAGGCGAATCACTACCAATCGCGCGCGCGCCAGACCCAGTTTTAAGTCCTGCAGCGTTGCCACCGGTAAGAGTTGTAGGCCTGCCTCAAGCAGTTGTTCGCGCTCGACCGAGCCCACGGAGGATTTAGGATCGAGCCAAAGTGCTGGATGCGAGGTTTGAGTAAGAGTCGTCACGTTGATTGCCTTAGAAAACACTATTTGCTTTCTTTATAGCAATCCTCGTGCCAGATGTTTTAGTGAGGAAACATGCGGGTTTTAAGGCGGCATGTCGAGTCGGTAGCAGTTTGCCGGGGGGAGGAAAACGTCAACCGCTAAAGCGGCAGACGAAAAGCCGACAGGCAGCTTTTTGCCCCATTTAAGCTATTCGGGACAGTCTCGATAGTCTGTTTGCAGGCATACGGCAGCTTCATGCATAGCCCCTTGCAGCTGCTCGGCAGTCAGGCCTTTGCCGGCTCGAGTCACTATGGCGTTGGCTTGGGTTTCGCCATTACCACGAGCTAGTTCACCCCAGATTAAGGCTTTGCGTGGCTCACTACGCCAGCCCTCGCCGCTGAGATAAATCGACGAGGCCATTAACTGGGCACCGGAATGCCCTTTACGCGAAGCGCGCAGAAACCACGCCAATGCAACCGCGCCATCCTTTTTTAAACCGCCCAGCCCGGACCGATAATATTCGCCTAGCATGTACTCGGAATCGGCATAGCCTGCCTGTGCAGCGGATGAAAACAATGGGGCTGCCAACTCCAGATTTTGCGAAATGCCACGACCGTAGTGATACAGCGTGGCTAAATTGAATTTAGCCTCGGGCAAACCTGCTTCCGCGGCCTTGCTGTACCAGTTACGTGCTGCAACATAATTTTGATTCACGCCCAGACCGTGCTCATACAGAAAACCCAAGTTATTCTGAGCACGGGCATCGCCTTGGGCAGCAGGTTTACGTAAGGCGCGTTCGGCGGTGGCGTAATGCCCCCGCTCTATAGCGCGCATGGCAGCCTGAAAATCAGCGCGCGCATTGCCGCAAAGACAAACCAAGGCAAGCGTAAGCGCAGGCGACCAATATTTCATAGGGAGCGCCGGTAGGTAGGAGAAGAATTCGAGGAATTCGAGGAATTCGATGAAGCTGAGTTAGCCGTATCCGGTTTGGCTACAAAGCCGCGGCAACGCTGGCCATCAGCACGCAGCACTTCAATTGACGGCGTGACGCGGCTCTTAAAGCCCATCAGCCGGCAAAGATAAGGGAATTTGGGATCCCAGCTAACGCCAAAGTGACGACACTGCCAACAATTTGGCGCGCCATCCTGAGCGATTTGCTTAGCGGGATTCATTTTTTTCGCGTTTTTTACGTTGATAGTCGTTCCAGGCTCGAAACACGACAGCGGCCATCACGCCGGAAAGCATAACGACGCCTAATAGGGCCTGAAAAAACTCGCCTACGCTCATGTCGGGCGGCAAATAGCGCTTGGGATTCATCACTATCGTCAATAACAATAAGATGAAAGCGACCAACGCAATGCGTATCAGCCTGAACATGATGCGGCGCCTGTTCTGGTTCGAATTCTGATCCATCTCTACCCTCGGATAACTACACCGACAGGTAGTATTGTGTCACAGCAAGTCTGAAAACGGGCAGTAGAACTTTAAAGACCTCTCGCTACCCGGTTATTAACCCTGCAAAAGCTTCAATACGGTTTGCTGGCTGGTGTTCGCTTGTGCCAACACCGCTGTCGCTGCCTGCTGCATGATCCCAGCTTTCGCCAGCTCGGTACTTGCTTTGGCATAGTCAGCATCTTCAATCTGGCTGCGCGAAGCAGACAAATTGGTTGTGACGTTCGACAAGTTGTTAATCACGTGCTGCATGCGATTCATCACCGCACCCATGGTGGCGCGCGTTGCATTCACCTTGTCCATGGCATCGTCCAGCAAGGTCAACACAGCTGATGCTCCATCACGCGTATTAATACGTACGCGACGATCTTCAACATTCAGGTCAACGTCACCGGTGATATCACCCGTGATCGATCCTTTTTTACCAAAATCTGCGAGATCAATGGTGATGTACTGATTAGCCGATGCACCCACCTGGAAGGCCAGTCGGCCAACACGTGGAGGATCCATCTCTTCACTAGAACGACCGCCAAACGTACCCTCTTCGAAACCGAGTGCAGCGAAATTACCATCTGCACTGTAGCCTTTGTCACCCACCGTAATCTTAAACGGCTCGCCAGTGGCACGCAGCTTATCCAATTGATCCGATGGTGGAGCACCTTCAGGCGAAGGCAACTTAGGTAACAGTGCAGGATCGGAAATCATACGCACAGTACTGTAAACCGTACGAGCGTTAGTTGATGTCGCAGTCGCATTTAACAAACCGCTGACATCATTGTTACCGTAATCGTTTTCCGTCACTGTCGACAAGGTCAAGGTCGGACCCGTGGTCGATACCGATGCCCCTTTTAGGGTAAACGGTGAACCAGCGACCGTCGATGTAATGTCTAAATAACTGCCGTTGGTAGTTACGGAAATATTTTTCAGCGTACCCGCTGTGACAGCATCACCAATGGCGGTAGCCAGAGCACTTGCCATGCTCGTTGTTCCACCTGTAGCGGCAGCCGATGTGATGGTCTGGCCGTTGATAACAACGGATGCGGTTTGCGATCCAACTGAGCCACCGACGGCAATACGTGATACCTGAGCAACTGAGCCGCCCTTGTCCAGTCCAAAACTAGCAGCAGAAAGATCTTTATTATTCGAATCAAACCAGATAGATACATTGCGGCCATCCGACTCCAAAGTCACGCCACTACCATTATCGGTCGCTGTCAAACCATGCTGACCAACACGCGCATTAATCGCTTCAACTACTTTTTCGCGGCGTGCCGTTCCTGTTTCGTTTTGAACGAATATGACAGGTACTGTGGTGCCATTAATATACAAGTTGTAACTCGTACCACCATCCGTGGTCGAGGGAACACTCGTCGTTGTAATCAATCCTTTACTAAGGACTGGATTAGCCAAAGCACGCACACCCGTCTGGCTAGAAGAATCATTGATCGCTGCAGCAATTGCTATCGCACTGGCGCTTAGGTCGCTACTTGCTGTGACCGTACTTGATTTGGTGTCGTCAGCTGTTGTCGTCGCACGAATTTTGACGCCATTGATCATCAAATCATCCATATTCAGCGGCTTGCTCGCTGCTGGCTGATTTGCAGTGACCGTGCTCGAACTGATCGTGCCAGTATTACTACTGCCCGTAGCCGTCGACAGCGTAAACGGTGTCCCCGCGTTCGAGGCACTAATTAACAATTCACTTGTGCCCCGACCTGCTGAAGCAGTCACGCCGAGCGTAGTGTTTAGGTTTATTAATGAAACTAAATTATCACGAACCGATTGCGCATCAGAGGTAATACTAGAAGTAAATTTAGTACCATTGATCGTCACCGCGAAGGTGTCGGTGGAACCTATCGAACCACCAATCGTTACTGCATTAGTCTGGGCAACCGGAGCTGCCACGATAGCGCGAGTACTGGTATTGAAGACAGATTGATTTTTAGTGAAGTTACCTTCGATCAAACCGGTGCGTTTAATATCACCCGTGGTCGATGAAGAAATCACTACTGGTGCTTCGATTTTCGATTCCAGCGAATACGTACCTGCATGTACACCGGTACGCAAACCAATGCTTTGACCAAACAAAGCTGCACTGCTATCGGTTTCGAACGACACTTCAATGTTACGACCATCGGAGGCCACCAAGGTGACACCTTTCGAATCGTAGCCGGTATCAATCGCTTTGACACCTGTCTTAGAGGTGATCGCATTAATCGCGTTCACCACATCAGCACGCGTAGCTCGTGTGTTGTTTAGTGTGGTTGTAATATCAGCAGAAGCATAGCCGTTAATAAACACCACGCCAGAGACCGACGGTCCCACGGTCATGGATTGACCGGTTAAAACGTTTTCATTGACCTTGGCGTACACACCTGTACCTGGCTGCAAGGTTGCATACTCTTGTGTGACATCCACAATCGGACTCAGACCCGTTGTTCCTGGTGAAATGCTGGTACTCGGAACATCACGCTCAGAGGTTGGAAAATCAATCTTGATGGTTGAGCCGCCAGGCGCATAACTAACAATGCGGCTGCTGCTCGTATTAAATAAGGAACTCGCGCGCAATGCCGCAGCAATTTTAGCCGTGGCCAACGAGGATGTACTCTCAGCGGTCGTCAACTGCACGCTGACACCACCCACAACAATCGTGCCCGGTTGAGGGACGCCTGTGAATGTTAATGACTGCGACTCACCCACATCAGCACCACGTGAGGATGCCATGCGATTAATTGCTGCAGCTTTAGCAATCGCACTACCCGATGCGTTATTGGAAGGTGACAGGGTATCGTCTGACGCGTAAGACGCGCCGATATCAATGCCGTTGATGCGCAAATCACCAGCGCGCAAAGGAGGAATACCACCATCAATCGCAACGGACAAACCGACAGCGCGGTTGGTAAAGTCTAGGGTGCTACCACCGGAATCCTTCATGGTGTAGACCAAATCTTGAGAGATTACTTTACGATTTTGTCCATCAGTACCGCTAAAGGTAATCGTGCCCGTGGTTGGTGAAGCCGTACCATTCAACGTGTAGGTTTGTTTATCCGCCGTCAAAAATGACGCGGACACCACACCCAGGCTAGACACTGAAAAACTCAGCGTACCGCTCTTAAGGAAACCACCGTCACTAGAAAAGTTTTCGCCGGTCATCGCAACGGCCGCTCTGGTCGTTGCCACACTAGTAGAAACACCGGTTGCGCCGACATCTACCACTACATTACCGATGTCAGCATCGGTCGCAGCGTATTGAATCGTCAATTGACCGCTATCTGTCTGGGTAATAGTTCTACCCGACGTATTCGGATCGAAGCTAGGATCGGCTTCCAACGCAGTCTTAATGGCTGCAGTAAAGCTGAATAATTTCTCGGAGTCACTGTTACCTTGAATCGCAGCCGCAGGGATAGTTATTGCCACACCACCGACGGTAATCACGCCTGTCGTTGGTACCGAGTTATCTGCAGTAAAGGTTAAAGTTTGAATTTCACCTGAATCAGCACCCGACAAAGTACGCGTCGTGGTTGGATTAATAAACACGTCGGCCTCTTGACTGACTGAAGTCGCTTTAAAGACTGGCATCTCACCCACACGCTGACCGGCGGTGCCATTCAATAAAGGGAATCCATTCCATTCGGTCGATTCAGAGATATGTACGATCTCAGCTTTCAGCTGCTGGAATTCAAGATCCAGGTAGCTACGCTGTGCATTGTCGTTCGTATCGTTGACTGCCTGAACGGCCAACTCACGCATACGCTCCATCATGTCCGTGATTTCGTTGGTCGCGCCCTCAGCTGTCTGAATCAGTGAAATGCCGTCGCCCGCATTGCGAATCGCTTGATTCAGACCACGAATCTGATTCGTCATCCGAGTTGAAATCGCTAAACCGGCCGCATCGTCAGCAGCGGTATTAATCCGCTTGCCGGTCGATAGCTGCTCCATCGCTTTCGATTGAGCGCCTTCGGTTCGTTTTAGCGCTGACTGTGTGAACAGCGCTTTCAAGTTGGTATTGATGACTGCCATTTTTGGTTTCTCCTTGCGGCGTCCTATGCTTGCTTAATTTATAACGGGCAAAATCCCGCGTGTTAAATCAATCTATGCAAACGCCGTGCCAGGTTAAAAACTCCATTAAATTCAAATAGTTACGCTTATTTAGTTCTACTGCTTAAATCTTGTTACTACTGCCTGGCAATTTCTGTCAGGAATCCGGCAGGTATTTGCCATTAATTAATCACTCATTCTTATTAATTACATTAGCGCTGCACTGCGCCCAAGCCCAAGGCTTCAGCGAGCGCGTCATATTCTTTTAATAACTCCGGATGATCTGGGAACAAGGCCAGCGCAACACCCGATGCTTCAAATGCCTCAGCCAGATCGAGATTGCAGCGCAGAGAACGAATCAGCATAGAGTGCGTAAATACCGTCGCCCTACCCGCCTGCATTTCCATGAGCTGCTTGAGCAGATCAACCGCTTGCGGCCAATCTTCTCTAACCACTGACAGCAAACTGGTAATTGCCAAAATATCTTCGCTCTCTGGGTAGAGAGCCAAACCGGCATCACCCAGCGCATAAGCCAGGGCATCACGATCCTGCCCCATTAAGGCTTGAATAGCCTCACGAATTTCCTCCGGCGCGAAACGGGATACCTGAATCGTATTAAATGGTTGACCGTGTTCTGCGTGAAAAATCAGTTCTTGAGCGAGATTAGCCATAGTTAAGCTCCTGTTTAATAGCTTTGTTCGAAGTTAAGGTTAATTGCAT
>JAIPCX010000045.1 GCA_021737945.1 Polynucleobacter sp. | reverse complement strand
AAGTTGCATTTTATTAATAAATTTTTAATTATTTTGCCAGGGTTAGCGTTTGCTATAATGGCGTGCTTCGCCTTAAGGGCACTGACCGTTCCGTGAATTCGCCGGATACTGGCCAAAAACGACGGATTTTAGCGTATCAAATGAGCCCGACAGACAAATTCTCTATCTTGTTGCTTCAGCTGTGGTCCAAGCTGCGCACCACCCCTAAACGAAAGATGCTTACAGCACCCGCTTTGTTGTTACTGATTGCCTTTGGTGCTGCTGGCGTTGCACCATTGGCGCCAGATGCATCTGATCTGCCGGTGACGCTGTTGGTGGAAGAGTTGGGGGTTCCCGATCTTACTAGTCAGATTCAATCCTTGCAGACGAGTGCTGGCCAGTTTGTCGCCGAAGAACGCGTTCGTCCCGGCGATACCTTGGATGCCTTGCTAGACCGTCTGGGTGTCGAGGACCGTACCGCCAGCTCGTTCATCCGAACTGACACACAAGCGCGCTTACTCGCCAATTTACGACCCGGTCGCCGCATACAGGCGACAGTCACTGCTGAAGGAAAACTGCTATCCGCTAGCACGCTGCTGAATGATAACCGCGATGACATCAAACGCTTAGTGATTCAGCGCTCCGCTGATGGTTTTACCGCACGACAGGAACCCGCCAAGCTTGAACGTCATATCGAAATGCGCTCAGGTGAAATTCGTATTTCATTATTTGCTGCCACCGATGCAGCGCAAGTACCCGATGCCATTGCGATGCAAATCGTTGAGATCTTCTCTTCTGATATCGACTTTGCTTCTGATCTACGCCGTGGCGATCGTTTTCAAGTGATCTTCGAAACACTGTGGCAAGGTGGCGAACCAGTTCATTCGGGTCGTGTGCTGGCCGTAGAGTTTTTAAATGATGGCAAAACCCATCAAGCTATCTGGTTCAATGAAGCTGGCGCGGAACAAGGCGGCTACTTTGACGCTGAGGGCAAAGCACTGAAAAAAGAATTCCTTAAGTCGCCACTGCAATTCTCACGCGTGACCTCGGGTTTTACGATGCGCGTTCATCCGATTTCTGGCATGTGGAAACAGCACAAAGGTATTGATTTCGCAGCGCCGGTTGGAACTCCAATTCGCGCTACTGGCGATGGACATATTGATTTCACCGGCCCGCATGGCGGCTATGGAAACATGGTGGTGGTCAAACACAGCGGCAGCTACTCAACTGCGTACGCACACATGAGTCACATTGCATCGGGTCTGAAACGCGGTGCTCGTGTGGCGCAAGGTGATGTGATTGGCTATGTTGGTACGAGTGGCTGGTCTACTGGACCCCATCTGCATTACGAATTCCGCGTCAATAATGATGCGCGCGATCCTAAATCCATAGCAGCCCAGCAGGTGCAATCGTTGGCTGGTATACATCTGCAACAATTCCAGCATCAATTGGCTGACGTGAAGCATCGCTTCCGACTCTTGTCTGCTTATGTAACGCAAGTGGCTTCGCGTTAATAATTACATGCTGATGTTCAGTCACTGAAGCATCGCTCGCCGGACAAAGCCGATGTCAAATAATACTCTCTACATTGGCTTGATGTCCGGCACCAGCCTCGATGGAGTGGATGGTGTTCTCACTGCACTCGATGGCCATTTAACAGCCGCCTACCTTCCCTTTACTACCGAATTAAAACAAGCACTGCTGTTGCTGCAATCATCAGGCACCGATGAAATTCATCGCGAGTCTCTGGCGGCTCAACAGCTGGCTCATGTGTATGCGAAGTGCGTGCATGAGTTACTGGCATCAGCGAATATCAAAAGCGATCGGGTAACAGCGATTGGGGCGCATGGCCAAACTATTCGTCACCTACCTAATCAGGGATACACGCGGCAACTGAATCAACCCGCACTATTGGCTGAATTAACGGGTATTGATGTGATCGCTGATTTTCGTAGTCGTGATATTGCAGCGGGTGGTCAGGGTGCCCCACTCGTACCTGCATTTCATCAAGCGGTGTTTGGTAAGACGGGGCAGACACGTGTCGTGGTTAACATTGGTGGCATCAGCAACGTCAGCCTACTGAATGCCGACAGCAGCGTGACCGGCTTTGATACCGGCCCCGGCAATGTCTTGATGGATGCATGGATACATGTGCATCAAGGCAAAGCATACGACGCTGATGGCGCATGGGCTGCTAGCGGTACCGTTAACCATGAATTACTCAACCATCTGTTGAGCGAGCCCTTTTTCTCTGCTCCGCCCCCAAAAAGCACTGGCCGAGATTTATTTCATCTGACATGGCTTGAGTCACAATTGAAAGCATTTCCTGCGCTTCGTGCTGAAGATGTCCAAGCCACGCTGGTTGCACTCACTCCGACATCCATTGCAGATGCGATTCAACATCACGCCGCAGCTTGCGATGCTGTGTATGTTTGTGGCGGAGGCGCGTATAACAGCCAACTCATGCACTCACTTCAGAAACAATTGTCAGTACCGGTCAACAGCACTGATGCGTTGGGTATATCGCCCTCACATGTTGAGGCACTTGCCTTTGCCTGGCTGGCGAAACAATTTTGTGAACGTAAACCCGGCAATCTACCGTCAGTGACAGGCGCAAAAGGTGAACGTATTTTGGGTGCGCTTTATCCCGCCTAATTACAAACCAAAAATTTGCGAAGGAAATAAAAAAGCGCGGAACTCCGCGCTTTTTGTTTTTGCTGCTAGCGAATGATTACGCTGAGAACGACGATCCGCAGCCGCATGTTGTGGTGGCATTTGGATTTTTAATCACGAATTGCGCGCCTTCCAGATCATCTTTGTAATCGATCTCTGCGCCCACCAGATATTGGTAGCTCATGGAATCGACTAACAGTTGCACGCCATTTTTGATCATGGCAGTGTCGTCTTCATTGACGATTTCATCAAAGGTGAAACCATACTGGAAACCTGAGCAACCTCCGCCCTGCACAAACACGCGCAGTTTCAAATCTGGGTTGCCTTCTTCTTCAATAAGTTGGGCTACTTTATTAGCAGCACTCTCACTAAAAATAATCGGTGACGGCATTTCGGTCGGTGCGTTCATGTGATGCTCCTGCGATCGTAAAACAAAGTTCTGGGATTATAGCCCTCGGCTAATGTGAGCGCCGAAGGGGCAAAAGCTGTTACAGCCAAAGTGACAGGTACAACATCAGGCTAGTTTTAATTCCTGCGCCGCATCTGGAACCTCACGTGGAGTAATTCCAACATTACCAACGTCTCCAACATCCGGACACAGCAAGCCCGTTACGGTCGCGCCAGGCTGTATGCGCAGCGACTCATAATGGATATTTCCGATTATGCGCGCTCTTGAGAGTAATTCAACCCTGCCAGTGATATGGAGATTACCTTCGACCAGTCCATCAATCAGTGCATAGTCAGCCCAGACGCCGCCACTAATCCGCCCTGAGCGACCTAACACCAAGTGCGCTGGCGCCGTAGAGTCTAATTTAATTTCACCTTTGACATGCCCTTTGACATGGCCATCTATCCTGAGGCCGCCCTCAAAAATCACATCGCCCTCTACCCGGCATCCCTGAGCAATCAAGGTATCGATACAACGCAGAGCATATTTACCTGACATGCATCTCCCACAGCCCACTGTTGAGTTACGCCGTGGAGCATAGACTCTTTAGCAGCAGGGACTTTGGGAATTCGCACCCATCAAGGCAGTATCGGCACTTGGCGCAAACCGGTTGTTTCATCCAAACCAAACATCAGATTCATACACTGCACACCCTGCCCTGCAGCACCTTTGACCAGGTTATCCTCGACCACCAAGATCACCAACAAATCACCACCGCCAGGACGATGCACGGCCAGCCTCAACATATTCGAAGCTCGTACCGAACGCGTTTCCGGATGACTGCCAGCCGGCATAACATCCACAAACGGTGAATCGCGATAATGAGATTCATACAGCGCCTGAAAATCCAGATTGCGCGCGTCGGGCAATAGGGTTGCGTACAGGGTTGAATGAATGCCACGAATCATAGGCACCAGATGCGGCACGAACGTTAGGCCGATAGGACGACCAGCAATCGCTTCCAGTCCTTGAACCGTCTCTGGTAAATGCCTGTGACCTTTCACGCCATAGGCTTTGAAATTATCTGAAGCCTCAGCCATCAGCGCGTGCACTTCTGCTTTGCGACCTGCACCCGACACACCCGATTTGCAATCAGCAATCAACGATGATTCATTAATCAACAGCTTGCCCTGAGTAAGCAAAGGAGCAAAACCCAATTGCATAGAGGTGGGATAACAACCCGGCAAACCAATGACACGCGCAGCACGTATGGCGTCGCGATTCACTTCAGGTAAGCCATAAACCGCCTCAGCCAAAATATCCGGGCAGCTGTGTGGCATGCCGTACCACTGCTCAAACACTGCGGTGTCTTTCAAACGGAAATCGGCGGCCAGATCAATGACCTTTACACCTGCGGCGAGTAATTCACGCGCTTGCGCCATCGCGACACCGTGAGGTGTGGCAAAGAAAACCACATCACATTGATCAAGGCGTGCTTTTTCAGGCGCAGAAAATGCTAATGACACATGACCACGCAGCGAAGGAAACATCTCTGCCACTGGCATGCCATCTTCTTTGCGCGACGTAATGGCTACCAACTCGGCCTGTGGATGTGCGGCCAAAATACGTAGTAATTCCACGCCGGTGTAACCGGTACCACCTACGATGCCAATCTTGATCATTCACACTCTCCTTGTAGCAGCTGCGACGTCGTCAGATGAATAATGAAGTTAAATGAAGTTGAAAAAAAACCGTCGGGCACCAACCCGACGGCTTCTGTTCGCAGTGGAAGCGAAAGCTTAACGCTTGGAGAACTGCTTTGCGCGACGAGCTTTGCGCAAACCCACTTTTTTACGTTCAACTTCACGTGCATCACGAGTCACGAAACCAGCTTTTGACAGCTCAGGCTTCAACGTAGCATCGTAATCAATCAGTGCACGAGTGATACCGTGACGAACGGCGCCGGCTTGACCTGATTCACCACCACCATGCACGTTCACCATGATGTCGAAGCGATCAAGATTGTTCGTGAGTTCTAAAGGCTGACGAATCACCATCAAACCCGTCTCGCGCGAAAAATACTCGGCCGCTGCTTTGCCATTGACAACGATTTTGCCGCTGCCAGTTTTAATAAATACGCGGGCCACTGCACTCTTGCGACGGCCGGTTCCGTAGTTGTAGTTACCGATCATGTCTGTTCCTTAGATTTCGAGTGCCGTGGGTTGCTGGGCGCTGTGCGGGTGGCTGCCATCGGCATAAACCTTCAGCTTCTTGATCATTGCGTATCCGAGTGGGCCTTTGGGCAGCATGCCCTTAACGGCTTTCTCTAGCGCGCGACCTGGATGCTTCGTTTGCATGTCGCGGAAATTCGTTTCGTAAATACCGCCTGGATAACCCGTGTGGCGGAAATACTTTTTGTCGAGCGCTTTTGCGCCCGTTACACGCAGTTTGCCGGCATTGACTACAACAATGTAATCGCCAGTATCGACGTGTGGTGTGAACTCAGGCTTGTGTTTTCCACGCAGTCGGCGCGCCACTTCGCTGGCGACACGTCCGAGGACTTTGTCCGTTGCGTCAATCACAAACCAGTCGCGCTGGACTTCGTGTCCTTTAGCGGAAAAGGTTTTCATGATGAATCCTAAAAAAATAATGCTCTGATGGTGGTTCTACGAAATAACACCCTGCTCGTAGACGCAACCTTATTGTGTGTTTTCTCCCTGAGCAAAACAGGAGAACCGAAGATTATAATGTTTTCAATGACTTGGCGTCAATTGTCTGACTGCTTTGTCTTGACACTTTTCAGAAATAAACTCGAAGACGAAACCTCACTGGCGTACAGATGCTTTTTTGATAAATCAGCTTGCTTATTGGCCGTTGCGCAAAATTTCGCATTAAATCGGTCTACTCCCAATAAAATAGCGGGGTTTCGAGGCCTATACGGGCTTACCGCTGATTTGAACCACTTACTTATTAGAGATCGCACCATGGAATGCACTGTACGTTGGACCGGCTTGTCCGGGATGAGCTTTGTCGCAGAAACCGGTTCCGGCCATCTCGTCACCATGGACGGCGCACCGGATGGCGGCGGCCGCAACCTTGCGCCGCGCCCTATGGAAGTAGTTTTAGCAGGTACCGGCGGTTGCACCGCCTATGACGTGGTGGTGATTCTTCGCAAGAGCGGCCAAGACATACGCGGCTGTGACCTGACCCTCAAATCCGAACGCTCTGAAAAAGACCCCAAAGTCTTCACCAAAATTCACTTTCACTTCACTGTGCGCGGTCGCAATTTAAAAGCAAACTTGGTGGAACGTGCTATCAAACTCTCGCATGAAAAATACTGTTCCGCTTCGATCATGCTTGAAAAGACGGCTGACCTAACTCACTCATTCGAGATTATTGACGACCTGCAAGTGACACCGCCAACGCTGTAAAGCGGCTTAGCTTATTAACTAATAATTAATAAGAGATATGCTTTTCGCTTTAAGCCTCACCTGTAACTAAACGTTCAATCACCAACCAAATTTATAGGTGATACGCCGTACTCGTCATTACTTTTGACATAGCGCTCATACCGATACGTAGAGGTTCGGGTAATTCAGCAGCACCCAGTTTTTTTGCTGCGTCACCATGTTCAATTTCGTCGTCACGCATTTGCGTCACGATCGCACGTGATCGCACGTCTTGTAACGGCAAATCATTCAAATGCCCGTTTAAATGCGCTTCAACTTGTCGCTCGGTCTCAACCACAAAACCTAAACTGTGTTGGTCACCCATGCGCGCTGCTAACGCGCCCATGGCGAACGCGCCTGCGTACCACAAGGGATTGAACACACTAGGACGCGCATTCAATTCACGCAAGCGCTCAGCCGTCCAGGCCAAATGATCTAACTCTTCGTCACCCGCTTGCATAAATTGCTCACGCGTTAACTTATCACGCGCAAATAAGGCTTGAGCTTCATACAAGGCTTGAGCACAAACCTCACCGACATGATTTACGCGCATTAGACCCGCACTGTGCTTGCGCTCTTCTTCAGTTAACTTCGTTTGTTCAAGCTTGCTCGATGGACTTTCTCGCCGCGCTACAGCAACACCACTTGCAACTCTGAGCGCTCTATCGAAAACACATATAAACGAATCAATCGGTGATCGAACAATGGTCATAAGTTATTAATGTAATAATTTATTCAAAAACTGTTGTAATGGGGAGACGAAAAATTATCAAAAGACTCATTAAACAATAAATTAATTTTGCTACAGCCCTCAAGTTTTGCTTCAATGCATGCTGACTTCTGGATCCGTTGGTCTTGGAGCATCAATTTCACTGCGAATGCCCGCTTTTGCGTTCGATCAGTGAAAGCGAAACTTTAGCATTACAACACTTTGGAGATTAGATAATGAAAAAAACTCAAGTCGCATTGGCTGCGCTGGCTCTGGTAGCTTCGACAGCTTCCTTGGCAAACGTTACAGTTTACGGCGCGGTTGACGCTGCTGTTGTCAATGCCAACAATGGCAATGGCACTTTTTTTGATGGTACAGGCGCATGGACTGCTCCTACGCACTTGGGCTTCAAAGGTTCGGAAGATCTGGGCAATGGCATGAAAGCCACCTTCCAACTCGAAACAGGCGTGAGCTTGAACAACGGTGCAGCGGTCAGCGGCGGTTCCGCTTCGCCTTCAAGCAGCACACGTACGTTTGGTGGATTGTTCACACGTGTTTCTACAATTGGTCTGTCAGGCGACTTCGGTTCATTGACCCTCGGTCAGCAACTTTCTCCTTACATCGTTACTCAAGTTGTTGGTGCAGGCGCTGGCATGGGTCCTGGCCAGTACTTCGTTAACCGCATGCTTATGTCTGGCTACGGCGCAGCAGCAGTCAACGTGAGTGGCTCCTCTTCTAACTGGCAATACGACGGCTTCTTTATCCCGAATGCAATTAACTACACATCTCCTTCCATAGCAGGTTGGACTGTGAACGTTATGACCACAACCAAGGGCGGCGCTAGAGATGGTGTTATCTCTACTCAAGTTGAAAGCGATTCCTACCAAGCCTATACCCTGTCGGGCGCTGTCGGTCCAGTCGCTGTTGGCGCTGGTTACCATACACGCAAAAACACTAGCAGCGGTATGAGTGCCTATGGTTCATTACCAGTGACTAGCGATTTGACTTTGGTGGCTAACTTCACCAGTGAAGATGCAAGAGATGTTGGTGGATTAAAAATTGGCAGTTCTAGCATTTTCGCTAACTACAGACTGAGCGATCCGCTTAGCGTACAAGCCGCTTATGCTCGTAACGATCTAGCTACTGAAGGCACTCTCACCAACCTGTCAGCGAAGTATGACCTGTCCAAGCGTACATTTGTTTACTCAATATATGCTCGTGGCACAGGTGGCGTAGATGCAACATTTGCAAACCGTGGTGCATTCTCCTTCAACGCAGGTGGCGCATCCACTAACAGCGTTACAGTTGGTATGTCTCACTCGTTCTAATTTTTCGCTGGTCTAGTACCAGCTGGAATAGAACTGCAATAAATAAAAAGCCACCCTTCGGGGTGGCTTTTTTTATGTCTTAAATCATTTTTAGTTAATTACCTGATGATAGAAATCGTCTCTCTTCTTGAAGTAGCAATCGAACTGCATCGGCATTATCTAGCAAACGCTCTTTTTTAATATCAGCCCAATCATATTTTTTGTTCGTGGTGCGATCAAAAATCATGTCATCGAACCAGTACGCCTGCGTCATGTAGGACGACAATATCGATCCTCGTTGTGCGGGCAGCTGAAACAAATTCATTCCACTGCTGTAGGTATTCACGGGCGCAGCACAACCTAAAGCTTCTTGCATCAAGGTTGGAACGATATCCTGATGCAACGATAATTTTTTTTCCTGCTTAGCGACAAACTGACCGGGTGACATGACAAGCAGCGGCGTCTGAATTTGCCAACGAGTGAAATTACTGCCATGCCCCCAGTAGCCCATGCCATTCTCATTGAATTCTTCCGCATGGTCGCCCGTAATCACGACCCAGGTATTTTCGAGTGCCCCCGATTTTTTTGCAGCCGCCAGTATTTTTCCAACCAAGGCATCCAGATAGAACAAGCTGTTGTGATAGTCGTTCTTATACGGCGCAGCATCAGTTTGCCTATTAATCGCGAAACCTCCCTCGATTACAGGCAATGGTTTAAATCGCGCATAGTCAGGCGGATAGGTATAGGGTGAATGAGATGACGTCAAAAAAAGGAAATCAAAACGTGGTTTTGTAGACGTGTTATCAAAACTTGCTAGATAACTCGTAACGACTTTTTCATCAGTTGGATGTGTAATGACGTTTTGTTCAGGCACGTGCGGAAAAAATAATTTTCGCAACGAGAATCCATCTAAATTACCCGATGTAAATACGTGGCTTTCATAACCCAATTGGTGCAAGCTTTCAGTAAACAAACTGGGATTACGGCCGGGTGATGATTTAAATAATTCAAAATAATTCGGATGTATGCCATACATCAAACCGAATAGCCCGGGCACAGTCACCGCTCCGCTAGAGAGATGCTTTTCAAAACGCGTTGAATGCTGCGCAAATTTTTCCAAGTTGGGCATAACCTCTGCATTGAGGCTATCGGCCTGCCAACTCTCGAGCACAATGAATAAAATAGAGGGTGAATTAGGCTTGGGCGAACAAGCAGGATCTTGCAGTGGATATCGAACAAGACCACTCAATTTTTTTGACGTTAATTCAATCTGACCGGCTTTGGCTGGAAACAGCGCTGGCCACCAGTCACTAATTGCTTGCGCACTGTCTGCTTTTTCTACGGGATAGTAAAGTGGCAGATAGGGTCGGTAACTGGTGATCTCTTCGCGATTGAAATAGGCGGCCCAGATGTTAATCACTGAGTTGGTAGCCCAGCCGGTAGGCATCAGTAAAAGGCCAACAATAAATACGGGAAGTCGTTTTGCAGTGCCACTTCGAACTGATGCGTACAACCAGATCACACCTGCCAGCATCAAGAGTGCCAGTCCACCTGCAACCCCCAATACCAAGGCGGGTATGCCCATGCCACTAAAGTCCAGAAGAAACATCCGGACAATCAGCCAATCAAGATGAAAGCGGTATAAATTAAAAACCACTAGATCAATCGCCAGATAAACCAGCCAGACCCAAGCGAGGAGTGGTAACAACCAACGTGTTTTGCTTAGCAAACTAAAGGGCAGCAGCAGAGCGCTACTAATCAGCAACAAGGTACCGAAATAGCCCGCAATACTGATTTGGTAAACCCATGCCAAAAAACCATCTGCGCTTGGGGCATCACGCAAAAAAAGACCGACGGCGACGGCGGTCAGAATACATAGATAAAACGTCAGTTTAATGTGATTGGTCAGTCTCTGTTTCATGAGCGAATGGATTATAGTCTGAGCTCATAGTGTTCTAGTCGAGACGTTTGCTTCTATAATCATCCGTAACAGACGAGGGAGGGTAAGTCCGATGAAAACAAGCTACGTCATTTTTACCATGCTGTTGCTCGGTGCTACCTTACCGGCGCAAGCCGCTGACAAAGAAGAAAAGCCCACCCCTGAGCCGCAACTCAGCGTGGGTCAAACGCCCGCCATGTCCGAAATCCCAACCATGAAACAACAAGGTGAGCGGATGGCGGTGCTGATGCAGCAGCTGTCGAAAGAAAGTAATCCCGACATCCGTCGCCGCATTATGGCTGAAGCCATGTGCCCGCAATAATCGTTTAGTGCGCGCCGTTTAAAATCCATTCCGCTAGCATCGAAGCGTCGGTCGGGGTCAGATAGTCAATCGCGGGATGCGGTAAATCACCCCAACGCCCCTGGCTTCCTTCGCGAATACGTTGTGCCAGCTCTGTAATAACGGGCTTACCTTTGTAGCGTTTGGCGATGGCTTTGAGAGAAGGTCCTGCGGCGCTTCCGGTAGCGTCGTGACAACTGGTGCAACCAGACGACTGAAATAAAGACCTAGCAGCGCGGATATCTGCAGAATTCATTTTGGCAAACGCCTCGGGCGCTGAAGCTAATGCAAATATAGTTAACGAAAGGCTGATTAATTTTTTCATGGCAGATCTCCCATAGCGCCCATGAGAGACGCTTTGATCTGCATTAACGCACTATCGGGGACAACGAGCCTGTATCTAGATCAAAATTTTCCGGAATGTTTGGGTCATCCCGAGAACAAGTTTATTTAACACCTTCGAGTTCGACAATAAGCATTCGGGCTGCCTAAGCAGCCCGAAAACAAAATCGCGAATTCAACTCGGATTATTAAGGTGTTTCTTCAGAAATTATGGGAGCTTCTGGTGCCTCTGGAGCCTCGGGTTCAATTGGCGGCGGTGGCGCTGATGGCGCTGGTGCAATTTGCTTAGCAGGCACGTTGCTACCGGTTTTGTAGATACTGCCCCGAATCGAGCCACCCTTCTTGATTTCCATTTCAGTGTAGGTCACCGAACCAGCAATCACGCCCGTGGATTCAACCAATAAAGTTTTATTGGCGACAGCGGTATCTGTTAATGAACCCGCAACTTTGATGTGATTCGCGCTAGTCTTACCGTCGACCGAACCATTCGTTTGAATAGCGATCACATCGGCAGTCAACTGACCTTCGAGTTTGCCATCAACGCTGGCAAGTCCGGGCACATTCATGGTGCCCTGCATGTAAACGCCGTCTCCTACAAACAGGGAGCCGGGTGGAGTTGTATCAGCCATAGGTTTTCGTTCAGGGTTGATAAGAAAATGCTTGCCAAAGCTGTTCGATATCGCCATAAGCCACGCGATGTTGCATCATACAAGTTTTACATGGTTTGCACTACTTCTAGTAAACATCTTCTAAAAATATAATTTTGAAAACACTTAACGCTCCACACTCACCGCGCTTACTGTTATTTGCCGGTCATGCAGGCACTGGCAAGACCACTCTTGCCAAACGCGCATTGCCTCTGCTGGCAGCAAAAAGCAAACGAGATTTTTTCTTTCTCGACAAAGACACCGCCTATGGCGCGTTCAGCTCTCACGTCATGGGCCTGCTCACTGGAAATCCTGCTGATCGCGATAGTCCTACCTATCTGCAAAACCTTCGTGATCGCGAGTATTCAGGATTGCTCGACATTACCCGCGAAAATCTCGCTTTGGGAATGAATGTGATGTTAGTCGGTCCATTCACGCGCGAACTCATGGCAGGCAAGTTTTTTGAGCCTGCTCAATTAGACATGCCTGCGCATACCGAATGTCGTGTCGCGTGGATTGATTTATCGACTGAAGAAGCAAAACGCCGCATTGAAGTGCGCGCTGACGCGCGCGATGATTGGAAACTCGCTAATTGGGATGATTATCTAAAGCGACGTGTTCAACCGCCCAGCCACGCTTCATTACGTCGTTTCGATAATCAAGAATTTGATCCGACAGCATTTGATTTATTGATCGATCATTTGCTGTCGTGATCTATTGAAAAAATTAAATCACTCGATCGCTTGATACACCAAGGTTTTAATCATGCGACGGTAATACTGACGTGACGCGCCGGGAGTTTGTGCCATCAGCAAACCAATGACTTGTTCTTTAGGATCAATCCAAAAGAAGGTTCCGCCATAACCGCCCCACGCATAGTCACCTTCAGAACCCGGTACGCTCGCCATACCCGGGCCTTGTCTCACCATAAAACCTAAGCCAAAGGTATAACCTTGCACGCCCATCAGCAGTTCACCCGGCTGCACAGGTGTAGCAACCTTAGGGCCTAAATGATCAGAGGTCATTA
>JAIPCX010000021.1 GCA_021737945.1 Polynucleobacter sp. | reverse complement strand
GCGGATGAGTTTGGTTTTGCGACGGCGCCGTTAGTCGTTGAAGGTTGCATCATGATGCGTAAGTGTCATCTCAATACCTGTCCAGTGGGTGTGGCTACGCAAGATCCTGTGCTGCGTGCAAAGTTCCAAGGTAAGCCAGAGTATGTAGTGAATTATTTCTTCTTTGTGGCCGAAGAAGCGCGTCAAATAATGGCTCAGCTGGGAATTCGTAAGTTTGAAGAGTTGATCGGTCGTGCTGATCTTCTCGATAAATCGCGTGCAGTGAATCACTGGAAGGCTAAAGGTCTGGACTTCAGCAAGATTTTTTACTTACCGGATGTCTCCGCAGACCAGCCGCGTCACCACGTGTTGACGCAAGACCATGGCTTGGGCAAGGCGCTGGATCACAAATTGATCGCACAGGCGATGCCAGCGATTGATCGTGGTGAAAAAGTGTCCTTCATTTCTCCGGTTAAGAATTTGAATCGTACCGTTGGCGCGATGCTTTCTGGTGTGGTCGCTAAGAAGTATGGTCATGAAGGTTTGCCTGACGACACGATCCATATTCAACTGCAAGGTACGGCAGGCCAATCGTGCGGCGCGTTTCTCGCGCACGGCGTGACATTAGATTTAGTCGGTGAAGGTAATGACTATGTCGGCAAAGGACTCTCAGGTGGACGGATTATTGTGCGACCGAATACTGAGTTCCGCGGCAGAGCCGTCGATAACATCATCATTGGTAACACGGTCTTGTATGGCGCGATTGCTGGCGAAGCTTTCTTTAATGGCGTCGCTGGCGAACGTTTTGCGGTGCGTAACTCCGGTGCCGTTACGGTGGTTGAGGGTACAGGCGATCATGGTTGTGAATACATGACGGGCGGCACCGTGGTTGTGCTGGGTGAAACCGGTCGTAACTTTGCCGCAGGTATGTCCGGCGGACTGGCCTATGTGTTTGATGAAGACGGCAGCTTTGCACAGAAATGTAATCTCGCGATGGTAGCGCTTGATCCAGTGCTCTCGGCGGCTGAACAAGAGTCAACCGTTAATCCTTCAAGCTGGCACAGCTTGAGTCGCAATGGCGAGAGACTGACGGATGAAGTCATTCTGAAGGGATTGATTGAGCGTCATTTCAAACATACAGGCAGCACGCGCGCGCGCATCTTGCTGGATGATTGGAATAATGCTCGCACTAAATTCATCAAAGTATTCCCAACCGAATACAAGCGTGCGTTGGGCGAGATGTTTGCTGCGAAAGCTGGCAAAGAAAAGGAAAAAGTGACGACCTGAAAGTGACGTTAGAAAACGATCAAACTCAGTCACATTCGTAGAAAAGAAAAGAGAACAAATATGGGTAAAGTTACCGGCTTTATGGAATATGAGCGCCTTCAAGAGGCGAGCGAAGCGCCACAGGAACGCACCAAGCATTACAAAGAATTTATGATGCATCTGTCCGACGCTGATGCCAAAGTTCAGGGCGCGCGTTGTATGGATTGCGGCATTCCGTTCTGTAATAACGGATGCCCTGTCAATAACATCATCCCAGACTGGAATGATTTAGTTTTCAACGGCCACTATCTTGAGGCCTTAGAAAATTTGCACTCAACGAATAATTTTCCAGAGTTTACTGGCCGCATCTGTCCCGCACCTTGTGAGTCGGCTTGTACGCTGGGTATCAACGATGATCCGGTGGGTATTAAATCGATTGAGCATTTTATTATCGATAAAGGTTGGGAAAATGGTTGGGTCGTGCCACAACCGCCCAGCATCAAGACGGGGAAAAAAATAGCCATCATTGGCTCTGGTCCGGCTGGTATGGCGGCAGCCCAGCAACTGGCGCGCGTCGGCCATGACGTAACCGTGTTTGAGAAGAACGATCGTGTTGGTGGTTTGCTGCGCTATGGCATCCCAGATTTCAAAATGGAGAAGTCGCACATCGATCGTCGTGTAGAGCAAATGCAGGCGGAAGGTGTGAAGTTTCGGACGGGTGTATTTGTCGGCAAAGATTTTCCGAAAGAGATACTTAGCTTATCGAAAGAAACCATTTCGCCTGAGCAGCTGAATAAAGAATTCGATGCCGTAATCGTAGCCGGTGGTGCTGAGTGGCCGCGCGATTTGCCGGTACCTGGTCGCGAATTAGGTGGCGTGCATTATGCGATGGAATTTTTGCCACAACAAAATCGCGTCAATGCGGGTGATAAGCTCAATGATCAACTGATGGCCACCGGTAAACACGTAGTGGTGATTGGTGGTGGAGATACGGGTTCTGATTGCGTGGGCACATCGAATCGTCATGGCGCTGCCTCGGTGACCCAATTTGAACTTCTGCCGCAGCCGCCAGAAGTTGAAAACAAACCATTGGTATGGCCTTACTGGCCGACCAAGATGCGCACCTCATCGTCGCACGAAGAAGGCTGCGAGCGTGATTGGGCCGTTGCTACTAAACGCCTAGAGGGTAAGAACGGCAAGGTTGAGAAACTGATCGCTGCGCGTGTTGAGTGGAAGGATGGAAAGATGGTTGAAGTGGCCGGTTCCGAATTCGAACTCAAAGCAGATCTGGTGTTGCTGGCTATGGGTTTTGTCTCGCCGGTGAATTCAGTGTTGGAAGCGTTTGGCCTTGATAAAGAAGCGCGTGGCAATGCCAAGGCGACGACGGATGGTGATGGCTGTTACCAGACATCGGTACCGAAAGTGTTTGCTGCAGGCGACATGCGTCGCGGTCAGTCGCTGGTAGTATGGGCGATACGCGAGGGTCGGCAGTGTGCGCGAGCAGTCGATGAATTCTTAATGGGTTCGTCAGTATTACCGCGTTAAACGGGTGCAGTATTGATGTAATGAAAATGCCCGCATGATTTGCGGGCGTTTTTATTTTTACCGTTGATTTCTCAGATGTTTTCGTGGCTATGCTCTGAACTGCAGGTCCGGTGAATTACAATAGCTCTTTTAAACCATAGCGAATCTCACTTCTTGTGCCCAATCTCGTAGATATTCGTGACTTGCATTTCGGTTATAACGAGCGGCCTATCCTTTCTGGGCTGAATATGCAGTTTCCCAAGGGCGGCGTCATCGCAGTTATGGGAGGCTCGGGATCTGGTAAGACGACAGTTCTGAGGTTAATCGGCGGTCAGATACGCGCGCAATCCGGTGGTCTGGCCGTTGATGGTCAAGAGGTTAGCGGTTTAAATGTCTCTGATTTATATGCAATGCGCCGACGTATGGGTATGTTGTTTCAGCACGGCGCGCTATTTACTGATCTGACCGTTTTCGATAACGTCGCATTTCCTCTTCGGGAGAATACGCGCTTGCCCGAGACTATGATTCATGATTTGGTCTTGATGAAGCTGCAAGCCGTTGGGCTATCGAACGCTGCGGCATTGAAGCCGGCACAAATTTCTGGAGGAATGGCACGCCGTGTTGCTTTGGCGCGCGCGATTGCACTGGATCCCCAATTAATTATGTATGACGAGCCCTTTGCAGGACTTGACCCGATTTCTATGGGTGTGACCGCGAATCTGATTCGCAAATTGAATGATGCGCTGGGATCAACATCGATTGTGGTGTCACATGATGTACATGAATCCTTCAGCATTGCAGATTATGTGTATTTTCTTTCGCAGGGAAAAATTGTCGCGCACGGTACGCCTACACAGATGCGCGAGTCCGATGATCCCTATGTAAAGCAGTTCGTGAATGCTGAGCCGGATGGCCCCGTACCTTTCCACTATCCTGGAAAAACTATCGCTGATCAGCTGGGTATGAAAGCACGCGGATGAATTTAATTCTTGATCTGCTGGCGCAGTTGGGTGCAACTGTTCGAACGAGATTAGAGGGGCTGGGAGCCGCTTCGCGCACCTTTGTGACTTTGATAGTAGCCTCCCCTAGCGTCTTTCGCAGGCCGCGATTGGTGACAGATCAAATTCATTTCATTGGTAATTATTCTCTCGTCATTATTGCGGTATCAGGTCTATTTGTTGGCTTCGTGTTGGGGCTGCAGGGCTATTACACATTGAATAAATATGGTTCAGAGCAAGCTCTGGGTTTGTTGGTGGCATTGTCGCTAATACGTGAGCTCGGACCGGTAGTTACTGCACTGCTGTTTGCCGGACGTGCTGGAACATCGTTAACCGCAGAAATCGGTTTGATGAAAGCCGGCGAGCAATTGGCTGCGATGGAAATGATGGCTGTTGACCCGATGAAGCGAGTGCTGGCACCGCGCTTTTGGGCTGGGGTGATTTCTATGCCGGTGCTGGCCGCTATCTTCAGCGCGGTCGGTGTGTTGGGCGGTTATATTGTTGGTGTTCAGCTGATCGGCGTTGATGAGGGTGCGTTCTGGTCGCAGATGCAAGCCGGTGTCGATGTCTGGGCCGATGTGTTAAATGGCGTCATTAAAAGTTTTGTGTTCGGGGTGGCTGTTACGTTTATTGCGCTCTACGAAGGTTTTTGCGCAGCGCCGACGCCTGAAGGTGTAGCACGAGCCACTACACGCACCGTCGTGATTGGTTCTTTGATGGTGTTGTGGCTGGATTTTCTGCTCACCGCACTCATGTTTAGCTGAGGAAGACATGCAACGAAAATCTTTGGATGTGTGGGTTGGACTTTTCGTGTTGTTAGGCGCGATAGCCATCATGTTCCTAGCCCTCAAGGCAGGCAATATGAGCTCAATGAGCTTTGGCCCTAGCTACGCGCTGGCTGCGCGCTTTGACAATATTGGTGGCTTAAAGCCGCGCGCGCCGGTCAAGAGTGCTGGTGTGGTGGTCGGTCGGGTAGAACGTATTGCATTCGACGACAAGACATTTCAGGCGCAGGTCACGATGCGTATACAGTCGGAATTTCAGTTCCCGCGCGATAGCTCGGCTAAAATCCTGACCTCGGGTTTGCTGGGCGAGCAGTACATAGGATTAGAGCCTGGCGGCGATACAAAGAATTTTGCTGAGGGCGAACGGATTAAGAGCACACAGTCAGCGATCGTTCTTGAGAATTTAATTAGTCAATTTTTGTTTAGTAAGGCAGCCGAAGGAAGCGGCGGGGAGAAAAAATGACGGGTCCACAACGATTGATTCGATGGAGCGCCATCGTGATAGCGGCATTTCTACTGACCGCCTGCGCGACCACCGTCCCGGGTGCGGGGAGTGACCCTCGCGATCCTTATGAAAACTATAATCGGTCAATGTTCACGTTTAATAAATCCGTCGACGATAACATCCTCAAGCCGGTCGCCAAGGGATATGTGAATTACGTTCCCGAACTTGTTCGCGATGCGGTAGGAAATTTCTTTGCCAACATAGGTGATGTATGGACTGCCGCGAATAATTATTTGCAGGGTAAGCCGAAAGATGGCACGACTGATTTGGTTCGGGTCATTTTTAATTCCACCATTGGTATCCTTGGCCTGATCGATGTAGCAACCCCTATGGGATTGCCTCAGCATGAAGAAGATTTTGGCCAGACGCTCGCGGTGTGGGGTGCTAAGTCTGGCCCCTATTTCGTTTTGCCCGTATTGGGGCCCAGCACGGTGCGTGATGCCTTAGCCAAGCCCGTCGATTGGTACGCTGATCCATGGACTGCGTCTAGTCAAATACCCGTTAGCGCAAAAAATACGGGTCGTGCGCTGCGTATTGTTGATAATAGAGCTTCGTTACTAGACACCACGGCTATTATGGAGGGTGCGGCGCTTGATCCTTACCAGTTTTATCGGGACGCTTACCTCCAGCGCAGAGAGAGTCGTGTGCGTGACGGAAAAGATTAATCTGTTGCTACATCAGTACGATTAGTCACTTTGCTTTTGATGAGGAGTCCCGGCCTTCTGTATCATCGGTTCTTTGGGTTGCTTAAATCAGCGGCCTAGTCCACCCACAGACGCGGGTTTTTATGTTTAATTTACGAATTTTTTGCACAGTCTTGTTTTCGGCTTTTCTGTTCTCAGCCGGCGAAGTCAGTGCGCAGCAAGAAGCTCCCGACGTTCTCATCAAGCGAGTGAGTCAAGAAATTCTCGAGCTAGCCAAGACCGATAAGCAGGTTCAGGCGGGCAACCAGCAGCGCATCATTGAGGTCGTCCAAAACAAGGTCATTCCTCATGTAAATTTTCAACGCATGACAGCGCTAGCAGCGGGTCGGTTCTGGCGCGAAGCCACGCCTGAGCAACAGGCTGCGCTGACAACTGAATTTCGTACCCTGTTGATCTACACCTACTCTGGAGCGATTGCGCAGGTACGCAATCAAGTTCTGGAATTCAAACCCATGCGCGCAGCGGCAGAAGATGATGAAGTCGAGGTGCGTTCCATGGTGCTGCAGCCACGCGGCGAACCAATACAGCTGAACTACCGTCTGGAGAAAACGGCAGCAGGTTGGAAAATTTATGACGTCAATATTCTTGGCGCTTGGCTGGTAGAAACCTACAAGGGCACCTTTTCCGCTGAAATTGGCAAGGGCGGGATCGATGGCTTGATCAAGGCGCTGGCTGAGCGCAATAAGCGACTCGCGGCTTCACCGCCCAAACCAACTAAGAGCTGAAATGAGTTTTGCGCCCACTTCCATCACCATGGCTGACGCCGCCGATGTGCTGCGCGAGGGCATGGAGGCTATAGTGCAGGGCGAGACCACGGTCGATCTTTCTGGCCTGACCCATTTTGATTCCTCTGCCGTATCGGCGCTGTTGGCCTGGCAACGTGCTGCGACCGATAAAAGTGTCAGTCTGGAGCTAGTTGGTTTGCCCGCAGGTTTGCTCAGTTTGGCCAAGTTATACAGCGTAGATACCCTGCTCTAGGGCTTAGTTCTAGCGCTTTCTTCATGTAAGCCCTGCGGGCATGTTCGCCAGGGCAAGTGCTAGCCCTCAAATCCCCTATAATCAAAGACTTTGCACGTGCCCCGTAGCGCTGGCAGCATTCGCCTTGTTTCTCCCTTCATGACCGCCATTCACATAGATAACGTTAAAAAGCGCTACGGCTCCTTGCAAGCTTTGGGCGGTATATCGCTAAAAATTGGTGCGGGCGAATTTTTCGGTCTGTTAGGTCCGAATGGCGCGGGTAAAACCACCTTAATTTCCATCATTGCCGGTTTGGCGCGTGCCGATGAGGGTAGCGTCGCCATCCAAGGTCACGATGTTGTGACGGATTACCGAAGCGCGCGCCAGTGTTTGGGCGTGGTGCCTCAAGAGTTGGTGTTTGATCCCTTCTTTACCGTGCGCGAAACATTGCGCATGCAGTCGGGTTATTTTGGCATTCGCAACAATGATGCGTGGATTGATGAGGTCATGCACCATCTGGACCTGACGGCCAAGGCTGATAGCAATATGCGCTCGCTATCCGGTGGTATGAAACGACGCGTGCTGGTCGCCCAAGCGCTGGTACACAAGCCACCGGTCATCATGTTGGACGAGCCTACGGCCGGCGTTGATGTGGAATTGCGTCAGACCTTGTGGAATTTCATTGGACGTTTGAATCGCGAAGGGCACACCGTGGTGCTGACTACCCACTACCTCGAAGAGGCACAAGCCTTGTGTAGTCGGATTGCGATGCTTAAATCAGGTCAAGTGGTGGCGCTGGATTCGACTGCAGCATTGATTGGACGAATTTCGGGTTCTCAGCTGGTCGTCAAGCTATCGGGTGGCAAACTACCTTCTTCATTGCATGCATTGGTTTCTCATCCTGATGAATTGCTCGCGGGTGAGAAGTACACCTTACGCGTGAACCATCACGACGAAGTGGAAGGAATACTTGCAACGATTCGAGGCTCGGGCGTTACGTTAGAGGACCTGCAGTTGCATCAGGCGGATTTGGAAGATGTGTTCATGCAGGTCATGGGTGGTGATAAATGACCGGATTTCAAACGTTATTTCGAAAAGAATTACTGCGTTTTTGGAAGGTGGCTACGCAAACGCTGACCGCGCCTATCGTCACAGCGATGTTGTACTTACTCATCTTTGGCCATGTTCTGGAAGAGCATGTGCAGGTTTTTCCAGGCGTCTCTTACACCGCGTTTCTGGTGCCGGGATTGGTGATGATGAGTGTGCTACAAAATTCGTTTGCGAATTCGTCGTCATCATTAATTCAATCAAAGATTACCGGCAATCTTGTGTTTGTTTTGCTTGCGCCGCTTTCGCACTGGGAAATGTTTGGCGCTTATGTGTTGGCTGCGATGGTCCGCGGTTTGGCCGTGGGTGCTGGTGTATTTTTTATTACCGTCTGGTTTGCCAAGCTTTCATTCGTTGCACCGCTTTGGATACTTTTGTTTGCGCTGATGGGTGCCGCTATCTTAGGTACCATGGGTTTGTTGGCTGGGATCTGGGCAGAAAAATTTGATCAACTCGCAGCATTTCAAAATTTCTTGATTGTGCCGGCGACCTTTTTGGCGGGAGTTTTTTACTCAGTGCACTCGCTGCCACCGTTTTGGCTGGCTGTTTCGCATGCCAATCCATTTTTTTATATGATTGATGGCTTTCGCTATGGTTTCTTTGGTCACTCCGATGTACCACCAGCGACTAGCTTACTGATCGTATCGGTTTTTTTTGCGGTATTGGCAGGAATTGCAGTGCGGCTGCTCAAGGGCGGTTATAAATTACGGCATTGATGCATATTTACCGCTGCAAAATTTATTTTTCGAATTTTTAAAAAGGTACATCGTGTTGCCTACACCTGAACGAATCAAAGAATATATCGCTAACGGACTCGAGTGCTCGCATTTAGAAGTCGACGGTGATGGTCAGCATTTCACTGCGCTAATCGTATCGCCCGCATTTGCTGGTAAGCGGTTGATTCAACGCCATCAACTAGTCTACGCAGCGCTGGGTGACCGTATGCGCGAAGAGATCCATGCGCTGTCTATGAAAACGCTCACACCGGAAGAGCATCAGTCGTAATGGACAAACTGCTCATTACCGGAGGTAAGCGCCTCTCGGGCGAGATTACCGTATCTGGTGCAAAGAATGCCGCATTGCCTATTTTGTGCGCTGGTTTGCTGACGGCCGATACGCTGGCTTTATCCAATGTGCCCAAGCTACAAGACGTAGCCACTATGCAGAAACTACTAGTGCAAATGGGGCTATCAGTGCAAGTAAAAGAGGGTGTGACGGAGCTGTGCGGTCGTGATATTAATCGTCTCGAGGCGCCTTACGAGATGGTGAAAACGATGCGCGCATCGATTCTTGTATTGGGCCCGTTGCTGGCGCGTTTTGGTGAAGCGAAGGTTTCATTGCCGGGTGGATGCGCGATTGGTTCGCGTCCTGTTGATCAGCACATCAAGGGCTTGCAGGCCATGGGTGCTGAAATACGCATCGAAGCCGGTTACATTCATGCACGAGCAAAAAAGCTTAAAGGCACGCGCATAGTTACTGACATGATCACCGTCACCGGCACTGAAAATTTGCTGATGGCTGCTACGCTTGCTGAAGGTGAGACGGTACTTGAAAACGCGGCTCGTGAACCCGAGGTCACTGATTTAGCAAATTTGTTGGTTGCTATGGGTGCGCGCATTGAAGGTATCGGTACGGATTGTTTGCGTGTGATGGGTGTTCCAGCTTTGCATGGCGCGTCACATGCCGTGATTGCCGATCGCATTGAAACGGGTACGTTTTTGTGTGCGGTTGCTGCGGCCGGTGGTGATGTAACACTCAGGCATACACGCGCCGATTTGCTGGACGCAGTCGTTGATAAATTGCGCGAGGCGGGTGTCGTTATGACGAATGGCGACGATTGGATGCGAGTTCAAATGTCGGGCCGCCCCAAAGCTGTCAATTTCCGCACTACCGAATACCCTGGATTTCCCACCGATATGCAAGCTCAGGTTATGGCGCTTAATTGTGTGGCCGAAGGTACGAGTCGAGTGACTGAGACTATTTTCGAAAACCGTTACATGCATGTTCAGGAACTCAACCGCCTGGGTGCATTAATTGATATCGATGGACATACTGCCATCATCAACGGTGTACCGCGATTGGTTGGAGCGCCGGTAATGGCAACCGATTTGCGAGCTTCTGCTTCATTGGTTATTGCCGGCCTCGCGGCTGAAGGGCAGACACTGGTAGACCGCATTTATCACCTGGATCGTGGTTACGATAGGATGGAAGCTAAGCTATCAGCCGTTGGTGCAGATATACAGAGAATCAAATGACGGACCAGACCATCACACTTGCGCTATCCAAGGGCCGAATCTTTGAAGAGACCTTGCCTTTGCTTAAAGCAGCCGGCATTGAGGTTACTGAAGATCCGGAAAAATCCCGCAAATTAATTTTGCCCACTAGCGATCCGCAGATACGCGTGGTGATCGTGCGCGCCTCCGATGTGCCTACCTATGTGCAATACGGTGCCGCTGATTTCGGTGTTGCTGGCAAAGACGTGCTGCTCGAACATGGCGGCGAAGGCTTGTATCAGCCGATTGATTTAAACATCGCTAAATGCCGAATGTCAGTCGCAGTGCATGCGGGTTTTGACTATGCCAATGCCGTGCGTCAGGGTGCGCGCTTGCGAGTAGCGACTAAGTACGTTCAGGTCGCACGTGAACATTTCGCCGAAAAAGGCGTACACGTTGATTTGATCAAGCTGTACGGTTCGATGGAGTTAGGTCCATTGGTGGGTTTATCCGATGCGATTGTTGATTTAGTGTCGACGGGCAGTACCTTGCGTGCGAATAACTTGGTTGAAGTTGAACACATCATGGATATCTCCGCACGCTTAGTCGTCAACCGAGCCGCATTAAAACTTAAACGAGAAAAACTGCAGTCGATCATTGATGCGTTTGATCGTGCATCACGTAGCGAAAAATAATTTATGTCAGTCGTTATACGTCAACTTGATTCTACTGAGCGCGATTTCCATCAGAGGCTAATGGCCGTGCTGGCCTTTGAGGCATCTGAAGATGAGGCGATTGATCGCGTCGCTGCCGACATCATTGCCCAAGTTCGTCTGCGGGGTGATGCGGCCTTACTTGATTACACCAATAAGTTTGATCGGCTTAACGCGTCTAGCATTCAGGCACTTGAAATCCCGCGCGCTGAAAGACAGGCAGCGTTAGCTGGCTTGCCCGAGGCACGTCGTCACGCATTGCAGCAGGCAGCAGATCGAGTGCGCGCTTATCATGAGCGGCAAAAAAAAGAATGTGGTTCGGATGGATTTCTTTTCACCGAAGCTGATGGCACCGTGTTGGGACAAAAAGTAACCGCGCTCGATAAGGTTGGTATTTATGTCCCCGGTGGTAAGGCAGCCTATCCATCATCGGTGTTGATGAATGCGATTCCGGCGAAAGTGGCCGGTGTCGGTGAAATCATCATGGTGGTGCCGACGCCCGATGGTGTAAAAAATTCTTTAGTGTTGGCTGCTGCGGAGATTGCCGGAGTTGATCGTGTGTTCACGATTGGTGGAGCGCAGGCAGTCGCTGCGCTAGCCTATGGCACGGCGACCATACCGCAGGTCGATAAAATTGTCGGGCCGGGTAACGCCTACGTGGCAGCTGCAAAGCGTCGGGTATTTGGTGTGGTGGGTATCGATATGATTGCTGGCCCATCTGAAATTCTCATTCTTGCCGATGGCAGTACCGACCCGGATTGGGTGGCGATGGATTTGTTTTCGCAGGCTGAGCATGACGAATTGGCGCAATCCATACTCGTGTGTCCCGATGCCGATTATTTGACGCGCGTGCAAGCTAGTGTGAATACATTACTGGCGGAAATGCCTAGGCACGATGTGATTCGCATCTCACTCACGAATCGAGGTGCTTTGGTCAAAGTACGTGACATGAATGAAGCCTGCGACATCGCCAACACGATAGCGGCTGAACATTTAGAAATTTCAGCTGAGCAGCCACAGCAATGGGCCGATAAAATTCGCCATGCAGGTGCTATGTTTTTAGGTAAATTTTCATCCGAGTCGCTCGGTGATTATTGCGCGGGTCCGAATCACGTGCTGCCTACTTCGCGCACCGCACGTTTTTCATCACCACTGGGTGTGTACGATTTTCAAAAGCGCTCATCGATTATTCATGTAAGTCAATCCGGTGCGCAGACCTTAGGCGTTATAGCAGCTGAACTCGCGTACGGCGAAGGCTTGCCAGCGCATGCACGCTCTGCAGAGCTACGGTTGAAATGAGTTTCACATGACAGTCAGCAAAAATATAATTCGCGCCGATGTGCGCGCACTCTCGGCTTATCACGTACCCGATGCCTCTGGTTTTGTAAAACTGGATGCAATGGAAAATCCTTACACGCTAACGCCTGATCTGCAGCAGGAGTTAGGTCGTCGACTGGGATCAGCGGCATTGAATCGTTATCCCGTTCCGACCTATGCAAAATTAAAGGCAGCCATTTGCGCCAAGCAGGGTGTGCCTGCGGGTTGGGATGTGGTGCTAGGTAATGGCTCGGATGAGTTAATTAGTATCGTGTCAGTAGCGTGCGCAAAACCTGGCGCGAAAGTGCTAGCGCCTGTACCTGGTTTTGTGATGTATGCGATGTCAGCGCAATTCGCTGGCCTTGAATTCATAGGAGTGCCGCTGAAAAAAGATCTCACTCTGGATTCGCAAGCGATGCTTGCAGCAATTCGTGAGCATCGTCCGGCGATTACGTATCTGGCTTATCCCAATAACCCGACGGGTAATCTTTTTGATGTGCGAGCCATGTTGGATATTATTCGTGAAGTCGGTGACAGCGGATTGGTGATTGTGGATGAGGCGTATCAACCGTTCGCGGGCGATAGTTTTATGTCGAAGTTGCCTGAGTTCGAAAACTTAATCGTCATGCGTACCGTTTCAAAGTTGGGTTTAGCAGGCATACGTCTTGGCTACATGTCTGCTTCGCAGGCGCTATTAAATGAATTTGATAAAGTTCGTCCGCCTTATAACGTGAACGTGCTGACCGAAGTCACGGCAGGTTTTGTGTTGGAACATACCGACGTGTTGGACGCGCAGGCATCAGCGATTCGCGCTGAGCGTGAGGTCATGCTAACTGGTTTGGCTGAGATGGAGGGAGTTGAGGCGTTTCCTTCAGCGGCCAATTTCATTCTTTTCCGCGTTACTAAAAATGGTTTGACGGGCACTCAGATATTCGAGCGCCTGCTAGCCCAAAAGGTGTTGGTAAAAAATGTCGGTAAAATGCATTCTTTACTCGATAACTGCTTACGGGTGACCGTGAGCACGCCCGCCGAGAACGCCGTCTTTTTGGCGGCCCTTAAATCTAGTCTGAATTCCTGACATTATTTTAGCCATGGCACGTACAGCAGAAGTGGTTCGCGATACCAACGAAACCCAGATTCGGGTGGCCATTAATATCGATGGTACCGGTCAGCAAAAACTCAACACGGGCGTGCCTTTCCTCGATCACATGCTCGATCAAATCGCACGCCATGGTTTGATCGATCTCGATATCAGTGCCAAAGGTGACTTGCACATTGATGCTCACCACACAGTAGAAGATGTGGGTATCACGCTAGGCCAAGCGTTTGCGAAGGCGATGGGTGACAAAAAAGGTATTCGTCGCTACGGGCATTCCTATGTGCCGTTAGATGAGGCGTTATCGCGTGTGGTGATTGATTTTTCGGGCCGTCCCGGATTGGAATTTCACGTTCCATTCAAGCGCTCCATGATTGGAAGCTTTGATGTCGACCTCACGCATGAATTTTTTCAGGGCTTCGTCAACCATGCGCTGATGACGCTGCATATTGATAATTTGCGCGGTGAAAACGCGCATCATCAGTGTGAAACCGTATTCAAGGCTTTTGGTCGTGCATTGCGTATGGCCGCTGAGCTTGATCCGCGTGCTGCAGGAACTATTCCCTCCACCAAGGGCAGCCTCTAAACGATTTGTTCGACGAGCCTTTAAGCCGCGCAAGCATTAAGCGATTTCATGAATAAGATTGTGGTGGTTGATTACGGCATGGGTAATCTGCGCTCGGTAGCGCAGGCGCTGATGCATGTTGCGCCAGAGGCTGAGGTGGCGGTGTCTGCTGAGGCTGATGCAATTCGTGCGGCCGATCGCATCGTCTTGCCTGGGCAGGGAGCGATGCCGGATTGTATGCAATCATTACGCGATTCGGGCCTGCTTGAGGCGCTGATGGAGGCCGCGCAGAATAAGCCTCTATTTGGGGTGTGCGTCGGTGAGCAGATGCTGTTTGATTCCAGCGAAGAAGGCGATGCTCGTTGTCTGGGCCTGTTGCCCGGCAAAGTGGTGAAGTTTCAGCTGGATGGCCAGATACAACCGGATGGTTCTAGATTTAAAGTGCCGCAAATGGGCTGGAATCAAGTTCGGCAACGTAAACCCCATCCGATCTGGGATGGAGTCGCAGACGGTAGTTATTTTTATTTTGTGCACAGTTATTATGCGGTTCCCGACCAAATGGACCACGCGCTGGGCGAAACTGTTTATGGTTTGCCATTTTGCTGCGCCGCGGGACGAGATAATATTTTTGCCACCCAGTTTCACCCCGAAAAAAGTGCGTCTGCTGGTTTGCACCTTTATAAAAATTTTGTACATTGGAATCCCTGAGCCGCAGCGACGAATGCTGATCTCACTAACCCAACCATCTTCTCAGTGATCCCACAGTAGCCATGCTGCTCATACCCGCAATCGATCTCAAAGACGGCCAGTGCGTCCGCCTCAAACAAGGCGACATGGACCAGGTCACCATATTTTCCGAAAACCCAGCCGATATGGCGCGTCACTGGTTACAGCAGGGCGCTCGACGCCTGCATCTGGTGGATTTGAATGGAGCGTTTGCGGGCAAGCCCAAAAACGAGCCAGCGATCAAAGCTATTATTGCCGCCGTTCGTGACTACGCTGATGAGCACGGCTTGGACGAAATTCCGGTGCAACTGGGTGGTGGCATCCGCGACTTGGACACTATCGAACGCTATCTCGATGGCGGTCTTTCCTACATCATCATTGGCACCGCTGCAGTGAAAAACCCCGGATTTCTTCACGATGCTTGTAGCGCCTTTCCTGGCCAGATCATCGTTGGGCTGGATGCGAAAGATGGAAAAGTGGCGACTGATGGCTGGAGTAAATTATCCGGTCACGAAGTTATCGATCTGGCGAAAAAATTTGAAGACTATGGTTGCGAGGCGATTGTCTACACCGACATTGGCCGCGACGGCATGATGAAGGGCGTGAACATTGAGGCCACTGTCAAATTGGCGCAGAGCATGACCATACCCGTGATTGCCTCGGGTGGTGTGCACGACATCAAGGATGTCGAAGCGCTGTGTGCCGTTCAAGATGAAGGCATAGAGGGCGTGATCTGTGGTCGTTCGATTTATGAAGGAACGCTTGATCTGCAAAAGGCACAGGACCGTGCTGATCTTCTCACCGGCGAGATCGGCGAAGAAGACTAAAATGACACTCGCAAAACGTATCATTCCCTGCCTGGACTTCACCGCCGGGCGGGTGGTTAAGGGTGTGAATTTCGTTGAACTGCGCGATGCGGGTGATCCGGTCGAGATCGCGCGTCGCTATGACGAGCAGGGTGCCGACGAAATTACTTTTCTGGATATCACCGCGTCGTCTGACGACCGAGATCTGATACTCCACATCATCGAGGCGGTAGCATCTCAAGTATTTATTCCGCTCACCGTGGGTGGTGGTGTGCGCGTCGTCGATGATGTGCGTCGATTGCTTAACGCAGGCGCAGACAAAGTCAGCATCAATACTTCGGCGGTGACCAATCCCCAGTTGGTGCAGGACGCCGCGAAAAAATATGGCTCGCAGTGCATCGTAGTGGCGATTGATGCCAAGCGCAGTCAGGCTGGCCACTGGGAAGTCTTTACCCACGGCGGACGCAATGCCACGGGTCTTGATGTCGTTGAATGGGCGTGCAAAATGCAGGCCCTGGGCGCGGGTGAAATTCTGTTAACCAGCATGGATCGTGACGGTACCCGATCAGGATTTGATCTTGCGCTGACGAGTGCCGTGTCGGATGCGGTATCAATACCAGTGATCGCTTCTGGCGGTGTCGGTGGTTTGCAAGATCTGGCCGATGGCATCGTTAAGGGCCATGCCGATGCGGTACTTGCGGCTAGTATTTTTCACTATCAGCATCACAGTGTTGGAGAGGCTAAACAATTCATGGCCGCGCAAGGTATTCCGATGAGGTTGGTATGATCGCAAGCGCCAAATGGCTAAACCGAATCAAGTGGGATGAAAATGGTTTGGTGCCAGTGATTGCCCAGGAAATGGGTTCGAATGATGTGTTGATGTTTGCGTGGATGAATCGCGATGCCTTAGCTCGTACAGTCGAGCTTGGGCAGGCCGTTTACTGGAGTCGCTCACGCAAAAAGTTGTGGCACAAAGGCGAAGAATCTGGTCACTTCCAACAGGTGCATGAGATGCGTCTGGATTGCGATGAGGACGTGTTGCTCTTAAAAGTAACTCAGGTGGGTGATCTGGCCTGCCATACAGGTAGGCATTCTTGTTTTTTTCAGAAATTTGAAAATACCGCTGGGCAGATCGAATGGATAGCCACGGATCCTGTCCTTAAAGCGCCGGAAGACATTTACGACAAACAAAAATGAGCGATATTCTGCAACGTCTGGCCGAGGTGATCGAATCACGCAAGCTTGAAGCGGGCGGCGATCCTGAGAAATCGTATGTCTCGCGCCTGTTTCAAAAAGGCGATGACGCGATACTAAAAAAAATTGGTGAAGAGGCGACCGAGACGGTGATGGCGGCCAAGGATGTGCGAAACGGCAGCGAAGCCAACAAGCTTGTTTATGAGTGCGCTGACTTGTGGTTTCATTCCTTGATTATGCTGGCACAATTCAATCTCACACCTCAGCAGGTGCTCGATGAGTTGGCTAGACGCGAAGGTTTGTCCGGCATCGAAGAAATGGCTAATCGTAAACTTCAGCAGCGCGAAGCCGCTGAGCGGCAAAAGTAAACTCAAACCAGATTTTTCTGAGCCGCAGGCTTGTTGTTGGCTAGTCACCGATAAAAACAATGATGAATAGGAGCTAGAACGTGGATAGCTGCATTTTTTGCAAGATTGCCGCAGGTACCATTCCTGCCAAATTGATCTATCAAGACGAGCAGGTCATTGCATTTCACGATATTAATCCGGCGGCTCCAGTTCATTTTCTGATTGTGCCCAGAGAGCATCTACCTACCCTTGCCGAAAGCAGCGATAAGCATCAGGCATTGTTGGGTAAAATGATGTTGCTAGCGCCCAAGCTGGCGCAGCAGCTAGGCGCCGGTTATGAGGATGCAACAAACGGCCCTTCTGGTGGCTTTAAGGCGCTAATCAATACTGGTCCTGATGGTGGTCAGGAGGTGTACCATCTGCATCTACATGTCATGGGCGGTCAGCGTCCATGGAAGGGTCAGCATTGATTTGCTTGGTTTTGCAAAGTATTCCTAGGAGATAAAAATGGGTTCGTTCAGTATTTGGCACTGGGTCATCGTGCTGGTTATCGTGATGCTGGTATTTGGCACCAAAAAGCTCGGCAATATCGGCGGAGATCTAGGTAAGGCGGTCAAGGGCTTTAAAGATGGCGTCAAGGGCGGTGAAGAGGAAAAGCCAGCTGCTCCTACTGCTCAGGTCGCTGAAAAATCGACTATCGACGTCGAAGCGCGCGAAAAATCTAAGAGCTAAGAGTGCTTGCCTTTGCAACGGTCGCGTTGACCGCGACCGTTTGATTTGCCATTTCTTGAGCTTCCATCCCCATGATTGACCTAGGCCTCACCAAAATTGCCCTGATCGGTGCGGTCGCTCTGGTGGTGATCGGTCCTGAGAGATTGCCTGCGGTTGCGCGTATGGCCGGGACTTTGTTTGGACGTGCGCAGCGCTACATCAGCACGGTGAAGGCAGAAGTCAATCGCGAAATGCAAATGGAAGAGCTGCGTAAGATGCAGGACAACATTGTCAGCTCTGCCAATGATTTGAATAAGTCAGTCGCCGACGATATCGCGGAAGCAGAGCAGGATTTTAGCAAAGCGATTGCCGAGGCTAATCAGGCATTTGTTGGGGTCAATGAAGGTTTGCGTGTTCCCAGTGACAGTGAAATTGCTGCCAAACAGCGCGATTTTCGCAAAAAGAAATTGACTCAGAATTCGTCATTGCCGATGTGGTTTAAGCGTAAGACTGGGCGTCGTACGCGTGTCATCTCAGCCGCTGCTCGCGTCGTTCGTTATCGTCCCGGACGCAACAAACCTGCAAGGTTCTTTAGTTAAGGAAGCAATTATTGAATAAAAACGCGATGTTTCGTCCGTAATTGATCGAAGCTTCGCCCTCGATTCACTTGGCCCTGCGTCGCACAGCTGCGCTGGCTCGCCATAAAATTCACAATAAATTAGCATCTCCCTAATGTCTGACGATAATTTCTCAGGTCTCAAAGACAACTTCATTTCCCATCTGGTTGAATTGAGGACTAGATTGGTGCGTGCCTCTGCCGTAGTTTTGGTGGTATTTATCGTTTTGTTTGCGATATGGCCGGGTGCAGCGGCTATTTACGACATCATGGCTCAACCGATGATGAATGCCTTACCGGAAGGCTCAAAGATGATCGCCACCGGTGTGATCACTCCTTTCATGGTGCCGATGAAAGTCACGATGATGATGGCGCTCATGATCTCTCTGCCATGGGTGTTGTATCAAGCCTGGGCGTTTATAGCGCCCGGACTCTACATGCATGAAAAGCGACTGGTTGCGCCGTTGATTATTTCATCGTCTTTGCTTTTTATAATCGGTGTGGGGTTTTGTTATTACTTTGTTTTTGGGACAGTCTTTAAGTTCATTAATGACTTTGCTCCCAAGTCGATTTCGGTAGCGCCCGATATCGAAAATTATCTGGATTTTGTATTAACCATGTGTCTGGCATTTGGACTCACCTTTGAAGTGCCGGTGGTGGTCATTGTTTTGGTTCGTATGGGGTTGGTGACTGTAGAAAAGCTCAAAGAGATACGCCCTTACGTTATTGTGGGCGCGTTTGTGATTGCTGCTGTGGTGACGCCGCCTGACATCATGAGTCAGCTATTTCTGGCTGTGCCTCTGTGCTTGTTGTACGAAGTAGGATTGTTGTTGGCGCCACTATTTGAACGTGCGACTAGAGCGCCCGAAGATACGTCTGATACTGTCTGATGCCGTTGATACAGCGGCTCTTTAATAGCAATTCATCACAACGTAGGGCCGGCGCCCCGCAGCCATTTCACCAGCGCTTCGGCCGCTTTGAAATCATCCATTAGTCGTTTAGGTAAGGTCGATGGAGCCATCGTGCGCACGCTGATTTCATGCCAAGCGATATAGCTCTTTAGCTTTAATGCTTCGGCATTTGGCGAATCGACATCAAAACCTTTTGGCATACGTATGGTTTTGTCTTCTTGTTGCAGTCCACCGAATACTGAATTTAATTTCGCATTTTTCATCAACTTACGAAAACCATTTGGGTCATTCACGATATGGTTACGTATTGCACGAAGCCTGTCGGCGGGTGGGCGATATTCACCGCCGGCGATCAACATCTTGCCGCGTGCATCAATATGAAAATAATAGGCAGGCCCACCACCTTGGCTAGGTTTTTTTAAGCCACTGGCTGTAATTGCTGCAGAGAAGGTGGTTTTATAAGGCGGACGGCCACGCGCAAATCGTAAATCGCGATTAACTCGGAAGAGCGCTTTTTTAGGATTGCAGCCAGCTATCGCTGGATCGAAAAGTGTAATCTCCTGGATTAAGCCGGTCACTAATTCGAGTAGTTCTGCACGCAGAATGTCATAACGCGGTTTGTTCATCACAAACCATGCGCGATTATTGTTCTCTTCTAATTCACTCAAAAACTGAACCAGGTCGCGCAAGTGCATGGTTATTCGCCTTGTGGCAAGCGGGGTTGTTTCATGCGTGGACGGCGACCGACGGTCAAATCGAATACCGCTTCGCGCGACTTGCGCAATACCGTCACCTTGACGGTTTCTCCGGGACTCAGTTGCGCGACTAGGTTGAGCATAGAGACCGTATCGGAAACTGGCTTGCCAGCGACAGAGATCAAAATATCGCCGGGCTTAACGCCCGCCTTGTCAGCCGGGCCACCTTTCAACACACCCGCGATGATGGTGCCTGAGGATTTTTGTAAATTAAAACTTTCTGCCAGCTCGCGTGTGATGTCTTGTGGCTCGACCCCTATCCAACCACGAACGACCTGACCATTTTTGATAATCGCATCCATCACCGTTTTTACGGTGGTTACTGGAATGGCGAAACCGATTCCCAGCGAGCCGCCACTGCGTGAATAAATCGCCGTATTAATGCCGAGCAGATGGCCTTGAGTGTCTACCAATGCGCCACCGGAATTGCCCGGATTAATAGCAGCATCGGTCTGGATGAAATTTTCGAAAGTGTTGATACCCAGATGATTGCGCCCCAGTGCGGACACAATACCCATGGTGACGGTTTGACCGACTCCGAAGGGATTGCCAATAGCCAGAACCACATCGCCGACTTTGGTACCTTCGATGCGGCCTAAAGTGATCGATGGCAAACCCGTTAGGTTGACCTTGATCACCGCCAAGTCAGTGTCGGGATCGGTTCCAACGAGTTTTGCTGCTACCTTGCGGCCGTCGGCTAGGGCGACTTCGATTTCATCGGCCGCCTCGACGACATGGTTGTTGGTGAGTATGTAGCCCTCGGGGCTGATGATGACGCCGGATCCTAAGCTGAACTGGCGCTCGTCTTGTCCAAAGCCATCACCAAAAAAACGTCGAAACAGCGGGTCATTGTTAAAAGGGTGGGCTGTCTGCTTTGCTTCTTTGGTGGTAAAAATATTGACAACCGCAGGCATCGCGCGCTGCGCTGATTCGCGGTAGGTCGCCTGTGATGTGATGGCGCCAGACGCTTCCAGTACCGGCACACGCGTGGACGATATACCCGCCGACGACGTATTTTTAGCGAGCCATTCAGGCTTTAGGGTCGCTACAATGAACCACAACGCAAGGGCAATGGTGACAGCCTGCGCAAACAGCAACCAGAGACGACGCATACTATAAAAAGGGAAAGAGATGAATTCGAAGATCGTGTCACGCGACGAGCTGACAAATATTCTTGCCAGTGAGCTCGATATTACCCGTTTTCGTGATTATTGCCCAAACGGTCTTCAAGTTGAAGGTAAAGACCGCGTTGGCTTGATCGTCAGTGGTGTGACAGCGAGCATTGCTTTATTGGAGGCGGCAGTTGAGTCAGGCGCTGATGCAGTGCTCGTACATCATGGCTATTTTTGGCGCGGAGACGATGCGCGCGTGGTGGGCCCATTAAAGCGGCGGCTACAATTTTTGCTGGCACACGATGTCAATCTATATGCGTATCACTTACCGCTAGATGCACACCCTGTGCTTGGTAATAACGCACAACTCGGAAGCTTGTTTGGGTTTCAACCCACCTCTCGATTTGCTGATCAAGATCTCGGATGGATAGGTGATCCGCCTGCTGATGTAAAAACTGTAGGAGATCTTGCAAGCCACATTCAGAAAAAATTAGGCCGTGATCCTATGCTAATTGGCGATCCAGATAAATTAGTGAATCGCGTGGCGTGGTGTACCGGTGCTGCGCAAAGTATGTTTGCCGATGCAATTAACGCGGGCGCAGATGTTTACATTAGTGGTGAAATTTCAGAGCAGACAGTACATCTGTCGCGTGAAATGGGTGTGCCCTATCTTGCATGTGGCCATCACGCGACCGAGCGCTATGGTGTCCAGGCATTGGGTGAATATGTTGCAAAACAATTGGGTATACGGCATCAATTCATTGACATCCCTAATCCGGTTTAACGAGGCTATTTATTTTGTTTGCGCTCTAAACGGTGGTCGAAAATATTACTGAGTGGTCGATTAACGAATTCATTCAAGCTTCTAACTTTAACTTTAGTTACCCAAATAAATTAATCGTTATACGGTTCTATGCGTGATGTGATCGTCGATTTTTTTAGTTTGTTTGGTGTGTTGGGGGGATTTTTTTACGAGCGATGAAAAAAGAGTTTTAAGTGAGCGCTGATTAAACAAAGCTGAGATATTTTTTTGACTAATGAGTAGAGTCTAAGCCCTTGATTCCCTTGGTCCCGCGTCATATAGCTGCGCTGGCGCGTCATAAAATTCACAATAAATCAGCATTTCCTTAAGTATGTTTGTGGAACTAAAGTGCAGCGAATGCCCACCGATGACATTCCTGCTTGTTTGGTTAAACTTTTATTATGCGTAGTACACCTTCGTATCGTGCCAGAGTGATGGTTGTAGAGGATGATGCGGTTACTCGTCGTCTTCTTTGTAATGCTATTGAACTGGAATCAACCTTGTTGCTCGCAGGTTCTTGCAGCACGGTGGCAGATTCATTGGTTTGGTTGGAATTAAATCAATGTGATTTGCTTTTAACAGACCTTGGATTTCCGGATGGCTCGGGCTTGATTGTTATCGATGCGTGTCGACGACTTAATCCCCAAGCGGACATTATGGTCATCACCATGTCTTCCGATGAGGATCAGGTGTTGGCTTGCATCGAAGCCGGTGCTTCTGGCTACGTGCTCAAGGAGACGGGCCATAAAGAAGTGGTGCGAGCCTTACTTGAAGTGCTCAACGGTGGATCTCCCATCAGCCCTGTGATTGCGCGTAAAGTGCTAACGCGTATGCGATTGCAGAGCAATTTGTTAGCCGATTCGGTGCGGTCAACGTGGAATTCTCTGACGCGACGCGAGGCGGCGATTTTGCAGCTGATTGCGCGGGGTAGCTCGTATGCCAAGGTAGCCAGCGCCTTAGGGCTTTCAATTGGTACCGTTCAGACGCATATCAAACATATTTACGGCAAGCTCTCTGTTCATTCTAGGGGGGAGGCCGTTTATGAGGCGCGCCGCCGCGGTTTGCTTCCTGTCGATGGTTTCGTTCAGATTTCTGATCGGCCGGTTGAGGCTGACTGACATAAGCAACCTACGTTATAGTAATTAATTGCCAATTTAGCACTATATCGGTGCCCCAAAGCCTGCCCTTTGCTAAGCACCTTCCTAAAAGTCGGTGTTTTCTCGTGTTTCTTTGAAAGAAAAAAGGCGCTCCGCTATAATGGCGGGTTATGGGAAGTTCCGAACAAATTTTGCAATTTCATCGATTGGGGTTGTTATGAGTGACGAAAATCAGGTCGACTCAAGCCGTCGCGGCTTGTTGGTCGCAACCTGTGCTGCCGGCGGCGTGGCGGGTTTGGCAGCAACGGCTGCCTTCGTGTCGACGTTTGAACCATCTGAGCGAGCAAAGGCAGCGGGTGCGCCCGTTGAGATCGACATTGCCGATCTCAAACCAGGCGAAATGAAAACCGTTGAATGGCGCGGTAAGCCAGTCTGGGTGATTAAACGCACCCCGGATATGGTTTCTTCGCTAAAGAAAACGGATGCGTTAGTGGCTGATCCTAAATCAGAGCGCAATGCCGATGATCTGACTCCAGCCTACGCACGCAACGAATATCGCTCAATCAAGCCAGAGATTCTGGTGGCGGTGGGTATTTGCTCCCACTTGGGTTGCTCGCCATCGACCAAGTTTCAGACGGGCGCTCAACCTTCGTTGCCGGATGATTGGGCTGGCGGATTTTTATGCCCATGCCATGGCTCAACGTTTGACTTGGCTGGTCGCGTTTATAAAAACAAACCCGCACCAGATAACCTTCAGGTTCCTCGCCATATGTATCTAAGCGAAACCCGAATCGCGATTGGTAAAGACGAGAAAGGCGAGGCGTAATCATGGCTTTTGTCGAGAAAAAACTACCTGCAGATGCGCCAATAGCTCAGAAAGCATTGGGTTGGGTTGATTCCCGCTTCCCGCTAACTAAGCTCTGGAATGATCAGTGGGGCAAGTACCACGCACCAAAGAATTTCAACATTCTTTATTTGTTTGGTTCATTGGCTGCTTTGGTGTTGGTGATTCAAATTGTCACCGGCATCTTCTTGGTGATGAACTACAAGCCAGATGCAACGCTCGCGTTTGCTTCAGTTGAATACATCATGCGCGAAGTGCCATGGGGTTGGCTGGTTCGCTATATGCACTCCACCGGTGCGTCGGCATTTTTTATCGTGGTTTACCTTCATATGATGCGTGCCTTGCTCTACGGTTCGTATCGTAAGCCGCGTGAATTGATTTGGTTATTTGGCGTAGCCATTTTTCTATGCCTAATGGGTGAGGCATTTTTTGGTTATCTCTTGCCATGGGGCCAGATGTCCTATTGGGGTGCCCAGGTGATCGTTAACTTGTTTGGTGCGATTCCTTTTATTGGCCCTGATCTTTCACTTTGGATTCGCGGTGACTATGTTGTATCTGATGCGACCCTGAACCGCTTCTTCGCGTTTCACGTGATTGCGATTCCTTTGGTCTTGTTAGGTTTGGTAGTTGCTCACTTGACCGCCCTACATGAAGTGGGCTCTAACAATCCTGATGGTATCGAAGTTAAAGACAACTTGGGTCCGGACGGACACGGTGTTGACACCATTCCTTCACATCCGTATTACTCGACCAAAGATATTTTTGGTGTTTCAGTGTTCCTATTCATTTTTAGTGCGGTGATTTTCTTTGCGCCTGAAATGGGTGGCTACTTTTTGGAATACAACAACTTCATCCCAGCGGATCCCTTAAAGACTCCTCCGCATATCGCACCGGTTTGGTATTTCACTCCGTACTATTCGATTCTTCGCGCAACAACATCGCAATTCATGATGGCGCTGATGGTGGGTGTGGCTGCCTATGCTGCACTTATTGTGCTTAAGACTAGATTGCCGCAGATGATAAAGAACGCTGTGATGGGAAGTGCAGTCGTAGTGATCATCGCCATGTTGGTATTGGACGCGAAGTTCTGGGGTGTGGTTTTGATGGGCGTATCGGTGTTGATTTTGGCCGGCATGCCTTGGCTAGATTTGTCGCCCGTCAAATCGATTCGTTATCGTCCTGATTGGCACAAAATTGTTTACATCGTGTTTGGTATCGCGTTTTTGATACTGGGCTATCTCGGTGTGCAGGCACCGACAGCTATTGGCACGTTTGTCTCGCAGGTTTGTACCTTCATTTATTTTGGATTTTTCTTGCTGATGCCTTGGTGGAGCCAAATGGGTGAATTTAAACCTGTGCCAAGTCGCGTGACATTTCATCCGCACTAAGTCGCCAAAGGAAAACAGAAATGATACTGCTTAAAAAATTTCTCGCGACGATAGCGTTAGTGCCCTTATTGGCTGTCGCATCCGAGGGCGGCTTTCCCCTTGATCACGCTCCAGAACGAGGTAATGATCTCCCAGCCCTGCAAAATGGTGCGCGTTTGTTTGTTAACTACTGCTTGAACTGTCACTCAGCATCATTGGTACGTTACAACCGTTTGCGTGACATTGGTTTGTCAGACGATCAAATTCGAGCTAACTTACTTTTCACCTCTGAAAAAGTAGGCGATCTGATGAAAGTCAGTTTGGCTGAAAAAGATGCCAAAGCATGGTTTGGCGCTGTTCCTCCTGACTTGTCAGTGATCGTGCGTGCTAAGTCATCGGGTCAAGGTTCAGGCGCAGATTATGTCTACACTTATTTGCGCACTTACTACAAAGATCCAAGTCGTGCGACAGGATGGAACAACCTGGTTTACCCCAACGTTGCTATGCCTCATGTGCTGTGGGAATTGCAGGGAGTTCGTAAAGCGAAATTTGTTGAAGAGAAGGACCCGCACGATGAGTCCAAGACCGTGCACAAGTTTGAAGGCTTTGAGCAGATCAAACCCGGAAAACTTAGTTCACAGGCCTACGATACTCAGATCGCCGATTTAGTTGGCTTTATGTCTTGGATGAGTGAGCCAGTAAAAAACAAGCGTCAGCAACTCGGTGTGTGGGTTTTGTTGTTCATGTCTATTTTGGTGTTTCTGACCTGGCGTTTGAATGCGTCTTTCTGGAAAGAAGTCAAATAACAGGTTCTGTTTTGTCATGCCCTGCAAGATGTTTTGATTAAAAACAAAAACAGGCCTTAGCCAAAAGCAGAATATTCGTCAGCAGGGTGAGGCGCAGTCGATGTCTCACCCTCTTTGTTTCCAAGGAACTGCAAAAATGATGGTTCTCTATTCGGGCACAACGTGCCCATTTTCACAACGCTGCCGTCTGGTCCTTTTTGAAAAGGGAATGGACTTTGAAATTCGCGATGTGGATTTGTTTAATAAGCCAGAAGATATTTCGACCATGAATCCGTATGGTCAGGTTCCGATTCTGGTTGAGCGCGAACTCATTCTGTACGAGTCGAACATCATCAATGAGTACATCGATGAACGTTTCCCTCATCCACAATTGATGCCAGCTGATCCGTTGATGCGTGCGCGTGCGCGTTTGATGCTATTTAACTTTGAAAAAGAATTATTTGTGCACGTGCATTCTCTTGAGAATGAAAAATCGCGCTCAGCAGAAAAAAGCCATGAAAAAGCGCGCAATGAAATTCGCGATCGCTTAACGACGCTGGCTCCTTTATTCTTAAAAAATAAATACATGCTCGGCGAAGAGTTCTCCATGCTTGATGTTGCCATCGCGCCTTTGTTGTGGCGTCTTGATCATTATGGAGTGGAGTTGTCAAAAACAGCCGCACCCTTGATGAAATATGCGGAACGTATTTTTTCTCGTCCGGCCTACATTGAAGCACTGACGCCGTCCGAAAAGGTCATGCGTCGCTAAGAGCGATATCTGAGCCACGGTATGTCAGAAACTTCGACCAAACCCTATCTGCTGCGAGCGCTGTATGAGTGGTGTACCGACAATGGGTACACCCCTTATATTGTGGTGACGGTTGATGCGAGAACCCGCGTTCCGGCTGAGTTTGTGAAAAATGGTGAGATTGTTCTCAACATCAGCTTTGATGCCACCGGTAATCTTAAGATGGATAATGATTTTATCCATTTCAAGGCACGGTTTGGTGGCGTGGCGCGCGAGATAGAACTGCCTGTGGAAAACGTGAGTGCGATTTACGCTCGAGAAAATGGTCAAGGTATGGCGTTTGAAGTGAAACGCGAAGACCAGCAAGAGCGGAAAAAAAAGCCTGATGCTAAGAAATTACAGGCAGCTAAACTCACTACAGATAACGATCGAGTACAGGGAGCACCCATTTTGACCTCAGTGCTTGCGTCAGTTCCCAGAGATGACGATGACAAGCCTGATCCGGATCCACCAAAGAACCATGGCAAACCAAAGCTTACCCGGATTAAATAACGTATAATCTCGTCTGATTTTTAGCCGGCTTAGCTCATCTGGTAGAGCACTTGATTTGTAATCATGGGGTGGCGGGTTCAAGTCCTGCAGTCGGCACCAAACAAAAAAGCCCGGAGTCTTTGTGACTTCGGGCTTTTTCTATTTGTGGGTCACCTGCTTTTTACGGGGCTGGCCTCATAGCGGCGCTGAAAGCGCGTGCTAAGCTTCCTGAAGCAGGTTCAACAGCAACGTGCAATCCGGCCATTGCCGCCGTAGCGGGCATCTTGTCGCTCCCGGAAAAACTCTTCATAAGTCATTACAGCTTGATCCGGATGCGTTTTTTCCATGTGATTAAGATAATTATCGTAGTCAGGCAGACCCACCATCAGTCTGGCGGTCTGCCCGAGATACGAGCCTAGCTTTCCGAGTTCATTTAGCATGATATTTTCAGCCGGTTAGGGTTATGCATTAGCAGAGCCAATAGGCGCAGTTGCATCCGCTTCGTGGGTGCTCGGTTCGTGGTCTTTGAGGGCTTGCAGGCAAGCGCGAATGCCGTAAAAAAGCACTGACAGCACGACGGCCATAAAAATCGCAGCTAGGCTGGCATCGATATAGTCATTCACAATAATCTGCTGCATCTGAGCTGCTGATTTAGCGGGCGCCAGGAGTTGCCCCTCAGCGGCTGCCGCTTGAAATTTGTTAGCGTGAGCTAAAAATCCTATACGTGGATTTTCATGAAATAGTTTTTGATAGCCTGCTGTTAAGGTGCAAATCAAAAGCCAGGTTGTCGGTACCAAAGTCACCCACGCAAATCTCTCACGCTTGAGTTTGAAAAGAACCACCGTCGCTAATATCAGCGCAATGGCCGCCAGCATTTGATTCGAAATCCCAAACAATGGCCAGAGCGTGTTAATGCCGCCCAGAGGATCGATAACGCCTTGGTAGAGGAAGTATCCCCAAGCAGCAACGCATAACAGCGTGGCGATGATGTTCGACGCGAGCCCATGAATATTTTTAAACGAAGGTACCAAGGTGCCGATCAGATCTTGCAACATGAAGCGACCGACACGCGTACCCGCATCCACCGCTGTCAAAATAAATAAGGCCTCAAACAAAATCGCAAAGTGATACCAGAAGGCCATTAGTGCTTGCCCACCTAGTACGGAGGCAAAGATGCTCGCCATGCCAACAGCTAAGGTCGGCGCACCACCGGTTCGCGAAATGATGGTTGCTTCACCCACGTCAGCCGCTGTTTGTTGCAGCATCTCAGGAGTGACCATGAATCCCCATTGGCTGATCGCAGCCGCCGCGCTTTCGGGCGTGGTGCCAATCAATGCGGCGGGGCTGTTCATCGCAAAGTAAACACCGGGTTCAATGATGGATGCTGCAACCAGCGCCATGATGGCAACGAAGGATTCCATTAACATGCCGCCATAACCGATGTAAGGAGCATGCATTTCATTTTCGAGTAACTTCGGCGTTGTTCCAGATGAAATCAGTGAATGAAAACCAGATACCGCGCCACAGGCGATAGTAATGAACAAGAAGGGGAACATGTTGCCGGCCCAAACGGGGCCCGTGCCGTCAATAAATTTCGTGACGGCTGGCATTTTGAGTTGAGGTGCAACAAACACAATGCCCAGCGCAAGCGCGACGATGGCGCCAATTTTTAGAAAGGTCGATAAATAATCACGCGGTGCCAGCAATAACCAAACCGGCAGCACCGAAGCAATGACGCCGTAGGCCAGTAGCATCCACGTTAACTGCTTTCCATCGAAAGTGAACATGGGGCCAAGAACGGGATCAGCAGCGACCTGTCCACCGAGCACGATCGAAGCCATCAAAAGAACAAAACCAATGACCGATATTTCACCGACTCGGCCGGGTCGTATAAAGCGGCTATACACACCCATAAATAGGGCAATCGGTATGGTGGCTGCGACTGTAAACGTACCCCAGGGGCTTTCAGCTAAAGCCTTCACAACAATTAAAGCCAGCACCGCTAGCAAAATTGTCATGATCATGAATGTGCCGAATAGTGCAATTACTCCGGGGACTAATCCTAATTCTGATTTGATTAAATCACCCAGCGATCGACCATCGCGTCGAGTAGAAATAAACAAGATCATGAAATCTTGAACCGCACCCGCAAGAATAGCGCCGACCAGTATCCACATCATGCCGGGTAAGTAACCCATTTGTGCTGCGAGTACCGGGCCAACCAATGGACCTGCGCCTGCAATGGCAGCAAAGTGATGGCCAAACAGTACGTGCTTATTCGTTGGAACGTAATCTAATCCATCATTTAAACGAACCGCAGGTGTCGTGCGAAGCGCATCGAGTTGCATCACGCTGTTGGCAATAAAGCGTGCGTAGTAGCGATAGCCAATCAGGTAGATGGCCACAGCTGCAACGACGATCCAAAGCGCATTGATACTCTCGCCACGCGAGAGAGCCACCGTTCCCAGTGAGATTGCGCCGACCAGTGCAAGCGCTATCCATGCGGCTTGTTTAAGGATTGAATTCATTAGTTATTCTCCGGGGTGCGCGTATTCGAGGTAAAAGAAAACGGCGGATTATACCCTTGCAAAAGCCAAAATATTAGCGTTTTACATACATGAAAAATTTGTGATGGCTTGATTGAAAGATGCATCTATTTGTCGATCGAGTCAGGGCGTTTAAGCGCTTTGTACAAGAAGCGGGTGATGAAGTTACATTTTTGCTAGACTTGCTCAATAGAATGTAAACATCATAAAGCCAAGTCAGGGGATATCTTGCAAACAAGAGCACAACAAGCCGCCGCCCTATTAATGCCGCAGCGTCTGGCATTGAAGCCCATAACGCATTTGCCGGACGATTTGGCGCCCCAAAACATGACCGAGTGTTACGCGATTCAATCCGCATTGAATGTGATGCTGACTGCCGCTGGTTTAGGTGATGTGGTTGGCCACAAAATTGGATGTACCACGCCTGTGATGCAGGCATTCGTGAACATTGATCATCCGGCTACCGGGCGCGTGTTTAGCACGACAGTCATGCACAAACATGGTCGGGTGCCGCGCCATGGTTTTGTAAAAATTGGTATTGAGTGTGAGATTGCCGTTCGTCTCTCACATGATCTGCTGCCAAGTTCCACTCCTTATTCGCGTGAAAGTGTTGCAAGCGCGGTAGGCGAGGTGATGGTGGGTATGGAGCTGGTTGACGAACGCTACGAAGATTACCGCGCGCTCGGTGTGCGCACCTTAGCGGCGGATGATTTTTATAATGCCGGTTGCGTATTGGGTGATCCGGTCACCGATTGGCATCACTTAGATCTTGCTGCTCTGACTGGGCGAACTTGGATCAATGACATCGAAGTCGCTAGCGGTGTGAGTTCTTTAGTGATGGGTCACCCGTTGAACGCATTAGCTTGGTTGGCCAATGCGCATGGTGAACATGGCTTGCCAGGTATTAAAGCGGGTGAGTTCGTATTGCTGGGTAGCGTGGTTCAAACACAGTGGCTAAATGCCGGTGATAGGGTTCGAATTGAAGTGTCGGGTTTGGGCGAAGCTCGCTTAGATATGGATGATTAAATTAATTCGATAGTGTAGATAGTTTTGTTGTCATTAAATTTTTTGGAGCGTTCCATGCGGTTAGCGTTGATAGTGTTAGCGTGGTTAGTATTTCTGCCTTCATCTGTACTGGCCGAGGATAGGGTCGAACATGGCGATTGGTATTCTCAATTTCTTGAGGGTATGGGTGAAGCGGGTACGCATGAAAATGGCTTGTCCACTTTTGGTATTTTGTGCGCCGACGGAAATTGCCGCTACTACTTCGCCAATGGTATCAACTGCGAGCCCAGCAGTAATTATCCGTTGATGATTACGACCGAGGGTGGTGCTGTGTCGGTAGAGTCAGTATGTGAGCCGGTTTCTACTGCTAATGGCGACATCATGGTGTATTGGTTCAATGAGTCGGATGCTATCAATCAGGCGTTTCAGAAAACAACCGTCGTTGGTTTTGCTTTTCCGCTGAGTGACGGTAAGTTCAAGGTCAATAAATTTTCTATGGACGGGTTTAAAGCTGCGCTTGATCGTATGGTCAGCGGCTTACGAGATAAACGGGAAAGACAGAAAGATCAATCAAGCCCTGGCGCTAGCCAAGGGCGCACCTAATCAAGATTCAGCGCGCTGTAATTTGATGCCCTGCCATTGCGGCGCGAGTGTTTGTTCTATACCGAATAAATCTAATACTCGGCCGGCTGTGTGATCAACCATTTCTTCTATGCTTTGAGGCTTTTGGTAGAGCGCAGGAAGCGGTGGATAAATGATGCCACCCATTTCGGTCACCGCCGTCATGTTGCGCAAGTGTGCGAGATTAAACGGCGTTTCACGCACCATTAATACGAGACGTCGACGCTCTTTTAGCATCACATCGGCAGCACGGGAGATTAGATTGTCTGACAGGCCGTGAGCGACAGATCCCAAGGTTTTCATCGAGCAGGGGGCAACGATCATACCCTCGGATTGAAACGATCCGCTGGCTACACAAGCCCCCACATCGCGCACGCTATGAACTACATCGGCCAGCGCTTCGACATCCTTGCGCTTCATATCAAGTTCGTAGTGCATGCTAAGAACACCCGCATCTGAAATCATCAAATGCGTTTCAACCTGAGCACTTTCGCGCAGCCACTGCAGTAATCGTATGCCATACATAGCGCCCGAGGCACCAGTAATGGCAACGACCAAGCGTTTCATAAAAATCTATGCTTTCAGCAGAGTCTGGAGTTCACCCGATGCGTGCATTTCGTTCATGATGTCAGAGCCACCGATGAATTCACCTTTGACGTACAGCTGAGGAATCGTAGGCCAGTTCGAAAATTCTTTGATCCCTTGGCGGACTTCGTCGTCATCCAACACATTCACGGTGACCAAATCCTGGACGCCGGTTTCTTTTAGTAGTTCGATGGCACGTCCGGAGAATCCACATTGTGGGAATTGGGCAGTGCCCTTCATGAACAGCACGACTGAATGGCTGTCGACGGTTTCTTTGATCCAGGATTTAACGTCACTCATTGCGTCCTCTTGGGGGGTGTAAAAAGAAAACCACATTATAGGGAAAAGCGGACGTGCCCGCCTGCGCGGAAAATCGGCAGCGCCCGCTGAATCTCGCTGGCTGCCGCCGGGCGCTCAGTTTATTTCTTCAGTTTGGCAAAAGCTGCGGCCATGGCCGATCCTGTCGTCGCTATTTCTTGTACGGGCTTGTGTTTTACGGAGCGCTCGCGTGCGTCAGGACGGTCCGACCCCACTCGTCGCTGATCCAGCCCGGCGGCCGTGTCATTTAGCCGCATCGTGAGCGCAATTCGCTTGCGCTTGATATCCACTTCCAACACTTTCACTTTGACCACTTGCCCCGCCTTGACGACAGCATGTGGATCTTTGACGAATTCATTCGATAGCGCAGAGATGTGTACTAAGCCATCTTGATGTACACCGATATCCACAAAAGCACCGAACGCAGCGACATTCGTCACCACGCCTTCAAGAATCATATCCGGTTGAAGGTCTTTCAGATCTTCGACGCCTTCGCGAAAACTTGCCGTCACAAAGGCCGGGCGTGGATCGCGTCCGGGTTTATCGAGCTCTTTCAAGATATCGATCACCGTAGGTAATCCGAATTGCTGATCAGCGAAACGTTTAGGGTCGAGCGATTTGAGTAACGCACTGTCACCCATTGTCGATTTCACATCGCGCTTTATATCGGCAAGAATTTTTTCAACCAATGGGTAAGACTCGGGATGAACAGCAGAGGAATCCAGTGGATTTTCACCATTCATTACGCGCAAAAATCCAGCGGCTTGTTCAAAGGTTTTTTCCCCGAGTCGCGGAACCTCGAGCAGCGCCGCACGCGAGCGAAACATTCCTTTTTGATCGCGGTGATTAACAATGCTTTGTGCAACAGTTGAACTGAGTCCCGATACGCGAGCCAGTAAAGGTGCTGACGCCGTGTTGACATCGACTCCCACTGCATTAACGCAATCTTCCACCACCGCATCCAGCGCACGCGCTAAGCGAGTTTGGGAAACATCATGCTGATACTGCCCAACACCAATCGATTTCGGATCGATTTTTACTAACTCAGCTAGCGGATCTTGCAAACGACGTGCAATTGAAACCGCGCCTCGTATCGAAACATCTAAGTCGGGTAATTCTTTTGATGCAAACTCAGAGGCTGAATACACGGAAGCACCCGCTTCAGAGACCACAATTTTGTTAAGTTTTAATTCGGCATTCTGAGAAATGAGATCTTGCGCTAAACGATCCGTTTCACGCGATGCTGTGCCGTTACCAATAGCGATTAGCGATACCTGATGTTTCTTCGCCAGTTGCGCGAGTATGTGCAGCGACCCATCCCAATCATTACGTGGTTGGTGCGGATAAATGGTGGAGGTGTCCACTACTTTGCCGGTGGCATCCACCACAGCGACTTTCACTCCAGTGCGCAGACCCGGATCGAGTCCTATAGTGACGCGAGGTCCAGCAGGAGCAGCGAGCAACAACGCCTTTAAGTTGCGCGCAAAAACTTGTATGCCTTCCGCCTCCGCTTCTTCACGTAGCTTGGTCATTAGTTCTGTGTCGAGATGCATGAAAATCTTGACGCGCCAAGTCCAACGCACCGTATCGAGTAACCATTTGTCGGCAGCGCGATTTTTCTGACTAATGTTAAAGCGTGAACTAATTTTTGCTTCGCACGGATTGTGTGGCGCATCCCATTTGGGCTTTTCAATTTCAGTGTCGAGGTGAAGCGACACCGATAAAATTTCTTCTCGTCTTCCGCGTAACAGAGCTAATGCACGATGAGAAGGTATGGCAGAGAGTTTTTCGGAATAGTCAAAATAATCCGAAAATTTCTCTCCTGCTTCCTGCTTGCCCTCGATGACTTTGGCATCGACGACGCCATGCTCAAGCAAATATTCACGTAAATTTTGTAGTAAGTGCGCATCTTCAGCAAAGCGCTCCATGAGAATTTGTCGCGCTCCATCTAGAGCAGCTTTGGCATCGAGCACTCCCGGATTGTCACCTTGATCAGTAGTGAAGGCCGCGCGTAAATACTTTTCTGCTTCTGTTTCTGGTGTGAGCGTCGGATCATCAAGTAATGAGTTGGCCAGCGGTTCTAGCCCCGCTTCCACAGCAATCTGTGCTTTGGTGCGATGCTTTGGACGATAGGGCAAATACAGATCTTCGAGCAGCGTTTTATCAGCGGCGCTCAAGATCGCTTTCTTTAGCTCGGGTGTCATTTTCCCTTGCTCTTCGATCGAGGCAAGAATGGCCTCGCGACGGCTTTCTAGTTCACGTAAATAACGCAGACGCTCTTCGAGTAATCGCAGCTGAATATCATCCAGTCCGCCAGTAGCTTCCTTACGGTAGCGAGCTATGAAAGGTACGGTAGCACCTTCATCTAAGAGGGCAATCGCAGCGGCGACTTGATCGGGACGGGCGGCTAATTCGTTGGCGAGGCGTTGTTCAATCGATGGAAGCATGAATAGTTTGAATAATTAATAAAAAAATGAAATGTGTTGCGTTAGTTTTTTAATTGAAGCTTTGCGCCTGTAACGCGTTCTATGCCGGCTAGATCGCGCCAGCTTTGAACGTCGCTCCAAGTAGAAGGGTGAAATAATTCGCGCACCGCACTTGCCTGATCATAGCCATGTTCAAGCAGTAGCCAGCCACCGCTTTCCAAATGTGCGGGTGCACCCTGAACAATAATTTCAATAGCCGTTAAGCCGGTCTGGTGGTCTGTTAATGCATTGACAGGTTCAAAACGCAAATCACCTTGGCTTAAGTGGCTATCACCTGCGCGAATGTAAGGGGGATTGCTGACGATTTGATCAAACCTTCCATTGACTTGCTGATGCCAATCACTCTGAAAAAAAGTAACGGCAGTTTGATGACGATCGCTATTACGCTGCGCTACCGCTAGCGCTTGTTGGCTGACATCTGACGCAAAAATTTTCGATTCAGGTCGCGCATGAGCCAGAGCAACAGCAATCGCTCCTGAGCCTGTGCCCATATCGAGAACGCGTGCATTGGAAGTCATGCGTTCAAGCGCAAGCTCGACTAATAATTCTGTCTCTGGGCGGGGTATCAGCACAGCGGGCGTTACTTCAAATGAGAGGCCATAAAATTCACGCTGACCAATTAGATAGGCAATCGGCTCGCCGTGCAACCGGCGTTCGAATAAGCGCTGAATATCTTCAACCTGTGTAGTCGAAAGCGCTTGTTTGCTTTGCGTGATTAACTGCACACGAGACCATTGAAGGCGGTGCGCAGCCAAAATCCTGGCTTCCATAATCTCTATAGGCGCTGATTTCAGCAAATCGTCCAAAATCATGCTGGGCGGCGGTAGCGTAGCGCAAGCCACGATAAGCTGATTGCAAAAAGGGTGAACCAGATCAGCGCCCATGCAGGAATCGATAATCCAAGAATAGGATCGTATTCCGTAGTGCACAGGCCATCAGCCTCAAATAGTACTGGCAGCCAGTTGGCGAAAATTATTTTGTTCAGAAATACCTCTAGCACATCAATGCCGCAAGAGATGGTGGGATGGGCTTTAATCCATAAATGGCGAGTCGCTACGCCTGCTCCAGCGATGGAGGCGAGTGAGGCTGCCGCTGCTCCAGCCCGTAAATATTGGTTTGGTAACGCAACCGTTATCAAACACAGTAGCGCCGTCAGTGCAAACCCGTAGCGCTGCACTATGCATAGTGGGCACGGCAACATCTCTTGCGCCAGTTGCAAATACAATCCCACGCCGAGAAGACTGATGGCAATCAGCGCGACTAAAACTAGGGCAGGTTTTGCGAATTTATTCATGTCAGTTTTAATCGGCTAATGCAGCGAGTTGTTCGGCTTGATGTTCAGACATCAGGGCTTGCGTGAGCTCATCCAAATCACCTTCCATGATGGCTTCTAATTTATACAGCGTTAGGTTGATACGATGATCAGTAATTCGCCCTTGCGGGAAATTATAGGTGCGTATGCGCTCACTGCGATCACCGGATCCAACGAGTGATTTTCGAGTCGCTGCTTCACTGCTTTGTTGTGCGCGTAATTGCACATCCTTAATTCGAGTAGCGAGTACCTTCATCGCCTGCGCTTTATTTTTGTGCTGGCTGCGATCATCTTGACACTCCACCACGATACCGGTTGGTAGATGAGTGATTCGAACGGCAGAATCAGTTTTGTTGATGTGCTGCCCGCCAGCGCCAGATGCACGATACGTATCGATGCGAATATCTGCTGGGTTGATATCGACTTCGCCGATTTCGTCAGCTTCAGGCATCACGGCGACGGTGCAGGCGGACGTATGAATTCGTCCTTGCGCTTCGGTTTCTGGTACGCGTTGTACGCGATGTCCGCCCGATTCAAATTTCATACGCGAATACACGCCGTTACCTACAAGGCGCACAATCACTTCTTTATAGCCACCCAGTTCCGAGGCGGATTCCGACACCATCTCTACTTGCCAGCGCTGACGCTCGGCGTAACGCGAATACATACGCAGTAAGTCACCCGCAAATAGTGCCGATTCATCTCCCCCCGTGCCGGCGCGAATTTCCAGAAAGATGTTGCGCTCATCATTCGGATCTTTTGGCAGCATCATTTTTTGCAGCTCGATTTCAAGCTGCTCGGCGCGCGCTTGTGCGGCATCGATTTCTTCTTGCGCGAACGCTTTCATTTCTGGATCGGAGAGCATGTCACGCGCAGCACGCAGATCATCGTTAGCCTGATTCCACTGTGCATGCAAGGCGATCAGCGGTTCGAGCTCTGAGTGTTCACGCGTGAGCTTGCGGTACTGATCCATATCAGCCGTGGCGCCTTCTTGATTCAAAAGAGCGCCAACTTCTTCAAGGCGTTGGGCGAGTTGCTCCAGCTTCAGTAGCAGCGATGGTTTCATCAATGGCAAAGGTAAGTCGGTGTGGGCGCTGATTGTACAAGCGCAGGAGGCACTACATTGATGGCTAGCGTAGCTAGCGTTTAGTGCGGAACAATTGAGGTAATAGTTGTGCCAGGCGCGCACGTTCGTCAGCATCGGCTGCGTGCAGTGCTTGTTGCGGGCCATGTAGGAATTTGGCAGTTAAGCCTTTGGAGAGTGCTTCCAACACGGCTTCGATATCTTCACCTTTGGCGAGTAGCTTGCGGGCGCGTTCAAGTTCGACTTGACGCATTTGCTCGCTGCTTTCATGCAGGTTTTGAATGAGTGGTACAACGGCGCGGCTATCAATCCAGTGCATGAAAGACTGCACCCGCGTATCGATAATAGATTCGGCTTGTGCAACCGCTGATTGGCGATTTTCTAAACCGATCTGCACAGCTGTTCCGAGATCATCAACGGTGTATAAGAAGACGTCATTGAGTCGCGAAACTTCAGTTTCAATATCGCGCGGTACTGCAAGATCCACCATGAAGATAGGTTTGCGGCGACGCGCCTTGATAGCCCGCTCAACCATGCCCAAACCAATGATAGGCAAGGTCGAAGCGGTGCACGATACAACGACATCGAAATTTGCGATTTGATCGGGTAGTTCGCCAAGTCGCATGGCCTTACCGCCAAAACGTTCGGCGAGTTGTTCAGCGCGTTCGATAGTGCGGTTTGCGATGGTCAGACTTTTGGGATGACGAGCGGCGAAGTGTGTTGCGCACAGCTCGATCATTTCGCCGGCACCAATGAACAACACATGTTGTTCGCTCAGCTTGTCGAAAATTCTTTCGGATAAACGTACGGCTGCGGCTGCCATCGACACGCTTTGGGCACCAATTTCAGTGGTGGAGCGTACTTCCTTGGCCACGGCAAAGGTACGCTGAAACATTTGATGCAGATACGTGCCCAGTCCGCCTGCGGCTTCGGCCTGACGAACGGCGTCTTTCATTTGACCGAGAATTTGCGGCTCGCCCAGAACCATAGAATCTAAGCCCGAGGCGACGCGAAACGCATGACGCACTGCCTCATCCTGAGGCAATGCATAAAGATAGGGACGCAGTTCTGAGTAAGGCAGCTTGTGATAATCCGCGACAAAGCGCGCGGTGGCATCCAAGGCAGCTTCAATATTGCCGTCATTCGCGCTAGCGCCGTAGATCTCGGTTCGATTACACGTCGAGAGGATGGCGGCTTCTTGCGCTTGCGGATGCTTGCCCGCGTTGTCAAACCAAGCACACGCCGATGCCACCGCCTGACCAAGCTGGTCAGCGGGGAAGGCCACCTTCTCGCGCAGCGAGACAGGGGCAGTGGTGTGGTTGAGTCCGACGGCTAGCAGGTGCATGCTGGAATAGTCAGAAAAAGTTGACACTTTCTATTATAGACGTTGGTTGCCATCTGACTAGTCTTTAAGTCGTTCCAATTTGTAGCCAAAGCTGTAAACCGGCGCTAGCCGATAGCCCGCTGCGGGGTTGAGACCCAACTTATTCCGCACTCTGGAGACATGCGTATCCAGTGTTCGTGATGAAAACTCAGCATCTTGCGACCAGATCGCTTCATGAATAAAGGCTCGCGACAGCGGGCGATCAAGGTTTTGGAAAAAAAATAAGGCGAGCTCAAATTCTTTTTGAGTTAAAGAGATGGATTGCCCATTTAGCATTACTTGCGTCAATCGCTTATTAAAAATGAAATTACCCAACTTCAGACTGTCGTCTTTGACGGCGTCGGGACGATGTCGTGTCGCCAGATTATTTACCCTTAGCCGAAATTCGGCAGCGCGAACGGGCTTGATAAGAAAATCTGAGGGGCTTTCGGCCAGAAACTGGGCCAAGGGATTTTCTGGGGTGCGTCCCGCAATAAGCAAAACAGGCAGCTCTGGCCAGAGCTTCTTTGCAGTGGTCAAGGTGGTCAGGGCTTCTTGAGCGGAACGAAAGTGAGCAATTAACAGATCGGGTTCTGCCGTGACTAGGCTATCTATGAGTGATTTGCTGTTAAACAGGGTCGTGCATTGATAACCAGCGCCGCTCAAGATCGCCTCCAGCGAAGAGCGCTGTTCTTTATCGTAATCAAGCAGGGTCACAAGCATAGGTTGCAGTTCGGCGGGGACAATCATGGTGAGATAATGCAATAGGCCAGCTTACAATAGCTATTCAAACTTCAATAGAAAGTTTTTATTCATTATGATCCTCGAACTCGCCGATATTCAAATCCTTCCCGGTAAACAAACCGAATTCGATAGCGCTATCGTTAACGGCGTACAAAACGTCATTAGTCAATCCAAGGGCTTCCGTGGCTACAAAATCCACAAGGGTATCGAATCACCTGATCGCTACGTATTGATGATTTTTTGGGATACGCTGGAAAACCATACCGTCGATTTTCGCAGCTCAGAATTATTTACTCAGTGGCGCAGTATCGTCAGCCCGTTTTTTGCGGCGCCGCCTAAGGTTGAGCATTTCGATTTGCTGTCGAAATCTGAGTGAGGGTTTGTACAATAAAACAGCGTAAGCAAGTCGGATGAAATTACTCATCGCATTACTTTATCTATTTCCCTTACTGGCGGCTGCTCAAGACATATTTGTTGAGTGTGCGGGAAAAACGAGCTTTATTCATCGCGGAGCACCGTCGACGGTGCCGGCCGCAGAAAAGCGCCGTTACCGATTGCAGGCGAATCAGATAGATGGACTTCAGTGCGAGCAAAATGAGGCACAAATTGCCTGCATGGGATTAACGCCGCAACAAGCTATGCGTAAGCTATTGATTGATCCTGTGCGGTTATCTGTTACAGACACATTAGAGTTACCTACATCGCTGCTGATTTTTGAAGGCCAGTGTCAACCCGCAAAATGACCACCATGAAAACTCTGTCTATCGAACCTGCGCGCTGGCAGGTAAGTGATGAGGGTGAACTTTTCGCGCCGTTGTACGACGCTTTCTACGCCAAACGAAGCGATGCCTGGGGTCAGGCTCAGTCAGTCTTTGTTGACGGGTGTGAATTAGCTTCGCGGTGGCAAAATGATCGTTGTCTTCGATTGCTTGAGACGGGATTTGGTCTAGGCATTAATTTTCTCACTACGTGGGCATCGATCAAGGCTAGCGATAGCAGTGCGCGATTGCAGTATGTCGCAATAGAAAAGCATCCGTTTACTAAGCAGGATTTGCGCTCTGCGTTACTGTCAAGCGTGGCCAGCGCACCTACTTCACTTACGCCAGTATTAGAAGGGTTGATTGAGCAACTGATTGCACAATGGCCGCCATTAATTCCTGGTTTTCATTCCTTGCCACTAGATGATCAAACGACATTGACGCTTGTATTCGGTGATGTTGACTCTATGCTGCCGTCCATTCACGGGCGCTTTGATGCTTTTTATCTGGACGGTTTTGTACCTGATCGTAATGCGGCTATGTGGTCACTTCAAACGATGCAGCACCTTGCCCGATTAGCTGCTGATGGTGCGATTGCATCGAGTGTGTGTGCAGAAGATTCGGTGCAACATGTGCTTGAATCTGTGGGTTTCGAAGTGAGCAAACGAGACGGCTTTGGTGATAAGCGCGAAAACTTGTCGGCAAAATGGACTGAAAAATTTCGTGATTCATCAACGCGAGTTGAATCAGTGGTAGTTATCGGAGCTGGTATTGCGGGCGCCAGCGTCGCACGACAATTTGCAACGCGCGGAATCTCAGTCACCTTAATTGAACGTGATCAGCCAGCGTCGGGCGCATCGGGTAATCCGGTGGCGGTTGTGCGCCCAGAGCCGGGTGGCGCGACGAATGTGATTGCTGAATTTTCTGCTGTTGGGGTTGGCTGGCTACAGCGTTGGTTAACTACCCATGGCGAATCGGTGCCGCATGATTTTTGTGGTGCTGTGAGGTTACTCCGTGATCAGCGTCGGCATGACAAATTGGCCGCTTATGCGCAAACAGTTCCAGATGAATGGCTGCATGAAGTCAGCGTTAGTGAGGCGACAATGTTGTGTGGACAGTCGGTGGCCACAGAGGGATTTTTTTTGCCGCAAGCGGGATGGGTCGACCCGACCGCTTTGATTACTGCGTTGATTGACCACCCTCTAATTAAGTTGAGGTCTGGTACAGAAGTCAAACAGCTATCTCCTAACTCTACTGAAGGATGGTGTGTGGAGTTGGCGAATGATGCAAAGATTTTTTCGCGTTATGTTGTGCTTGCTACGGCATTTGCTGATCTAAGTTCGAATGTCGGAGGAGTAGATAGCGCGCGTGGGCAATTATCTGTAGTGCCCGAGCGTGCAGATAAGCCTTTGCAAGCAATCGTTTGCCGCGATGGTTATGTAACCCCAGCGATTAATGGTATGCACACCATTGGGGCGACGATTCAAATCGATGGTGACGCACAGCCACGAACTGAAGATGATCTTGAAAATTTCCATCGTTTGCAGCGATTGCTGCCAGACTTTGTTAGTGATGCTAGTGAAGTACGTAGTGGTCGAGTCTCTTGGCGTGCAACGACGCAAGATCGTTTGCCGTTAGTAGGAAAAATTGCTGAAGGTCTTTATGCCAGCATAGGGCATGGTTCACGTGGTGTCGCCTGCGCACCGTGGTGCGCAGAGTTTTTAGTGACTCAAATACTGAACGAGCCGTTACCGATTGGTCGAGAGTGGATAGAACGCTTGCATCCACTTCGATTCTCGAAGTGACTAAGTCAAAGGATTAGTCAAAAAATTAATCCAAAAACAAACGAGACAGTTCCATACCCGGGTCGGGTGAGCGCATAAAGGCTTCGCCGACTAAAAATGCATGTACATCGGCATCACGCATTTTTTTAACGTCATCTTTACTCAGAATGCCTGATTCGGTAATGACGAGCTTTTGAGTATCGATACGGTCGAGTAGATTAATAGTCGTATTTAAAGACGTCTCGAACGTGCGAAGGTTGCGGTTATTAATCCCTAATAGGCGAGTCTTGAGTTCAAGTGCTTTAGTCAGCTCATCAGCGTCATGCACTTCAACTAAGACATCCATGCCTAACTCATGCGCGCAGGCTTCGAGTTCTGCCATTAACCCATGATCGAGTGCGGCTACGATGAGTAACACACAATCCGCGCCCCAATGTCTGGCTTCGTAGATCTGGTATGGATCAATGATGAAATCTTTGCGTAGTACGGGAATGCTGCAGGCAGCGCGTGCTTGTTTGAGATAATCCGGCGCGCCCTGAAAAAAATTCACATCGGTCAGCACGGATAAACAGGCTGCGCCAAATTGTGCATAGCTTTGCGCGATTTCAACTGGCTGAAAATTTTCGCGCAACACACCTTTAGAGGGCGAAGCTTTTTTAATTTCAGCGATGACGCCTGCTTTTCCGTTTGAAATTTTTGCACGCAGGCTATCTTCAAATCCGCGGATGTCAGCGCGAGCGTGCTGATTCGATTCCACATCTCTGCGCAAACTTTTGAGATCTTGATATTTCTTTGCCGCTGCGACTTCGTCGACTTTTACGTCAAGTATTTTTTTTAATATGTCAGACATAGCTGTATCTCAAAATTAAGCGGCGAATTGTCGAGTGAATTTGGCAAACTCTTCAAGCTTGGCCCGAGCGGCTCCCGAAGCAATGCTCTCAGTGGCTTTGGCTACGCCCTGAGAGATACTTTCGACCACGCCAGAAGCGTAGAGTGCTGTGCCGGAGTTGAGGATAACAATATCGCGCGCGGCACCGGTTTTGTTGTCGAGCGCTTCATAAATTTTCGCGACAGATTCAGCGCTGCTATCAACGCGAAGATTACGACTAGACGTCATTTGCAGACCAAAATCTTCGGGGTGAATATCGTATTCACGAATTTCTCCATCCACCAATTCGCCCACCATCGTTGCTGCACCTAAGGATACTTCGTCCATATTGTCACGCGCCCAAACCACCAGCGCATGTTTTGCGCCTAGTTTTTGCAATACGCGCGCTTGAATGCCGACCAGATCAGCATGAAACACGCCCATCATGATGTTGGGTGCGCCAGCAGGATTGGTTAATGGGCCGAGAATATTAAAGATAGTGCGAACACCTAATTCTTTGCGTACTGGAGCCGCGTGCTTCATCGCCGCGTGATGATTGGGGGCGAACATGAAGCCTATGCCAGTTTCTTGAATTGATTGCGCGACTTGCTCAGGCTTGAGTTGAATATTCACACCAAGTGCTTCCAATGCATCTGCGCTGCCGGATGATGATGAGACGCTGCGTCCACCGTGTTTGGCGACGCGCGCACCAGCAGCAGCGACGACGAACATGGAAGCGGTTGAAATATTAAAGGTGTTGGCGCCATCGCCACCCGTACCAACGATGTCGACTAAGTTGTCGGAATTAGGAACGTCGACTTTTGCAGCAAATTCGCGCATGACTTGAGCAGCAGCAGCGATTTCGCCTATCGTTTCTTTCTTTACGCGTAAGCCCATGGTGAGGGCAGCAATCATGACGGGCGACATTTCGCCCCCCATGATTTGCCGGAACAGCATGAGCATTTCATCGTGAAAAATTTCACGATGTTCAATGCAGCGAAGTAGGGCTTGTTGTGGAGTGAGAGTCATGGCAAACGTGATATCAGATCGTAAGAAAATTTTTCAACAGCGCGTGACCGTGCTCAGACAAAATAGATTCAGGATGAAACTGCACGCCTTCAATTAGGAAGTTTTTGTGACGCACTCCCATAATTTCGCCATCGGCTGTCCACGCTGTTACTTCAAGGTGATCGGGTAGCGATGCTCGTTCAATGGCAAGCGAGTGGTAGCGAATAACAGTAAAGGGTGATGGCAGATCTTTAAAAATGCCCACGCCGGTGTGTTCAATGGGTGATGTTTTTCCATGCATGACTTCGTGAGCACGAATGACTTTGCCACCGAACGCAGCACCTATACTTTGATGACCAAGGCAAACGCCGAGTATGGGCAACGTGCCAGCAAAGTGCTGTAAGAGTGGAACAGAGACTCCCGCTTCATGTGGTGTGCATGGACCCGGCGAAATACAAATGCGATCAGGTTTAAGCTGCGTTATTTTTTCGAGGGTGATTTCGTCATTGCGATAGGTTTGTACGTCTTCACCTAACTCGCCAAAATATTGAACAAGGTTATAGGTGAACGAGTCGTAGTTATCGATCATTAAAAGCATGTCAGATCTCCCCATCCAAGCCGTCTTGCACTTGCTCTGCGGCCCTCAATACGGCGCGCGCTTTACTCTCTGTTTCTTGCCATTCCATTTCGGGGATAGAGTCGGCGACTATGCCGGCGGCAGCTTGTGCGTACAACATGCCGTCTTTGATGACGCCGGTACGAATGGCGATAGCAAGATCCATCTCGCCACCGAAGGAAAGATAACCACACGCACCGCCGTAGATGCCGCGCTTAACAGGTTCTAGTTCATCGATGATTTCCATGGCGCGAACTTTGGGAGCGCCGGACAAGGTACCCGCAGGGAAGGTGGCACGTAAAACGTCAAGGTTGGAAATGCCGTCTTTTAGTGTTCCTTCAACGTTAGAAACAATGTGCTGGACGTGCGAATATTTTTCGATAATGAATTTGTCGGTAACTTTCACGCTGCCTATCTCGGCAATACGACCAATATCGTTGCGCGCTAGATCAATCAGCATGACGTGTTCCGCAATTTCTTTGGGGTCGGCTAATAACTCTGTCGCTAGTTTGACATCTTGTTCAGGAGTCGCGCCGCGAGGACGGGTGCCTGCGAGTGGACGTATGGTGATTTTCTTTTTGTTGTTAGGTATTCCTTCATTGCGCACGAGGATCTCTGGCGAGCTTCCTACGATTTGCATGTCGCCAAAATTATAGAAATACATGTACGGCGATGGGTTCAATGAGCGTAGCGCACGATATAGCGACAACGGTGAATCAACATAAGGTTTACGTATGCGTTGTCCTATCTGAACTTGCATCAGGTCACCGGCCATGATGTAGTCCTTGGCTTTTTGAACGGCTGCCAGGTACTCTTTTTTATCAAAGTCACGAATGGTTTCGGTGCGTACTGAGCCGGAGGTGACTGGCGCATCGACATTACGACGCAACATGGCGCGCAAATCTTTCAGGCGTTGTTTTGCTTTTGTATAGGCTTCTGGCTGGCTGGTGTCTGCGTAGACGATGAGATAAAGCTTGCCAGACAGGTTGTCGATGACCGCGAGTTCTTCGGTCAGTAGTAATTGAATTTCAGGCAGTTTCAGATCATCCGGTGGTGCGCTGTGCTCCAGGCGATGTTCTATCTGACGGACGGCGTCGTATCCAAAATAGCCCGCCAAACCACCGCAAAAACGCGGCATACCTGCACTGATAGCGACTTTGTAGCGCGATTGAAATTCGGCGATGAAATCAAGTGGATTGTTAGTCGATGTTTCGATGACTTCGCCATTACGCACGACCTCGGTGTGTCGGCCGCTGGAGCGCAGCAATGTGCTGGCAGGCAGTCCAATGAAGGAGTAGCGACCAAAGCGCTCGCCACCCACAACGGATTCAAGAAGAAAGGTATTTTTTCCTTGATTTTGCGTTTGGGCTAACTTGAGGTACAGCGTGAGTGGTGTTTCGAGATCGGCAAAGGCCTCTGCCAGCAAAGGAATGCGGTTATAGCCTTGCGCGGCCAGCGACTTAAATTCGAGTTCGGTCATGTTTCTCTCCGGGCCGCCATGATAGTTGGCGGCAGTTTGTGCAAAAAACAGCTGTTCATGGTGGAACAGCGGCAATCAGGGATATCAGGCGATATGTGTTTGCCAGCGTCGCCATAGCCAGGCCTCGAAGGCACCCGGTGGGATCAGCTTGATTTTTTTGACAAGAAACATGGCGTTAATTAGGTAGGGCTATTAATGGACGATCAGGTTCGCCGCATCAAGTAAAGACTCGACTATACCATCCGTGTCTATGGTCTGGACAGGCTGGCCGTGGTTGTAACCATAGGGAACGGTTAGTATGCGGCATCCTGCAGCCCGCGCTGCCTCGGAGTCATTTGAGGAATCCCCAATGGCGACGACTTGGGCCGGCTGCAGATCAAAATCTTTACAGACGGTTAGCATAGGCAGCGGATGAGGCTTTTTATGCGCGAGAGAATCGCCGCCGTAAATCACTTCGAATAAATCGATCAGCCCTTTTTTCTCGAGCAATGGGCGCGCAAAGGCAATTGGCTTATTGGTGACGCAAGCGAGACGCACGCCGCCATTTTGCATCGCCAAAAGGCCTTCGTGTACGCCTAAATAAAGCTCGCTGTGATCACCGTTAATTTGCAGATAATGATGTTGGTAGCGTTCCAGAGCGTGGTCGAATCGACTTTCGACTTCGCTTTTCTCAAAGTCGACACCGAGCACTCGACGCATTAGATTTTCAGAGCCTTTACCCACAAATTCGATAATGGTATCGAGTGCAAGTGGGGCTAAATGTAATTCATCGCGCATACGGTTAATCGCGACTTGGAAATCGGGCGCTGTATCAACCATCGTTCCATCAAGATCAACGATGGCCGCGCGAATACCTTTAAATGAGTCTTTGGCTGACGTGTTCATGCTGTGGCGAGTTGGTTACGCATGGCATCGATAATGGCTTTGTAGTCGGATTTGCCAAATATGGCGGAGCCTGCAACAAAGGTGTCTGCGCCCGCTTTAGCGACTGCGGCAATGTTTTCTACTTTGATGCCGCCATCGACCTCGAGCATGATATCGCGCCCGCTAGCGTTGATGAGTTCACGCACAAGACTGACTTTTTTCAGAGCTTCACCGATAAAAGACTGCCCACCAAAGCCTGGATTGACTGACATGATCAGAATCAGGTCAATTTTATCCATCACGTGCTCAAGGTAATGCAAAGGTGTCGCAGGATTGAAGACTAGTCCTGCCTTACAGCCCTGGTCGCGAATTAAGCTGAGTGTGCGGTCTATATGATCAGAGGCTTCCGGGTGAAAACTGATGATATTGGCGCCTGCCTTGGCAAAGTCGGGGATGATGCGGTCGACAGGTTTAACCATCAGATGTACATCAATTGGCACATTGACATGCGGGCGTATGGCTTCACAAACTAGCGGTCCAATTGTCAGATTGGGAACATAGTGGTTATCCATCACATCGAAATGAATAATGTCAGCGCCCGCGGCAACGACATTTCTAACTTCTTCCCCTAATCGGGCGAAGTCGGCGGACAAGATGCTGGGAGCGATGAGGTATTTGGACATGGAATAGTTCCCTTTGAACGAGCCTCGAATTTTAACCTGTAGCTAATGATGAGCTTGCCAGCTGGCTGGATTTCGTGTGCAATCGAAGACTGGTTAAATTTAGCCTTTTTTAAAAACAAAATTATAGGAATTGTGATTACGTATGGCGGCTTACCAAATGACGGTGACGGTTCGAACTCAGTACCTCGAGGATCAATCCGATCCTGACCGCTCACATTTCGTGTTTGCTTACGCAGTCACGATAAAAAATAGCGGCAACGTCCCATCTCAAGTGATTTCTCGGCATTGGGTGATTACCGATGCAAACAACCATGTGCAAGAAGTGCGTGGCTTAGGTGTGGTGGGGCATCAACCTCTGCTACAACCCGGTGAGCAATTCGAATATACCAGCGGCACGACCTTGGCTACGCCGCACGGAACGATGCACGGCGAGTACTTTTGCGTAGCTGAGGACGGGGAGCAATTCGAGTCGCCAATTCCAGAGTTTGTACTTTCTCTGCCCCGAACATTACACTGACGTTGAAAAATAGTTGCGTGGGCTAGTCCTCATCTTCTCTGCCAGAGAACATGGTCCACCAAACGATAAAAGCCAACAGGCCGAATGCGAGACCTGCTTCCAAAAATAATAGCCACATACAAGGTGTCCTGTCTGAATCAGCGTTTTAATTTAGCGCTCGCGGCGATGGCAACCATAGTACTGCTATCGGCCTGCGTGACGCCGCCACCGCAAAAATCGGCTGTGTCGTTACCAGTGCCTGTGACCGTGCCAGTTCCAGCACCAGTCCCAGCACCAGTGACTTCACCAGTGACTTCACCAGTAACTGCGCCTCCGGTGGCACCACCCTCATCGGCTAAACCTGCGGACTATCTTCGCAGCGCGAGCTTTTCTGATTTACCTGGTTGGACCGAGGATGACTTGCGTCAGTCATGGCCTGCGATGCTGGCAACTTGCCAGGCATTGGCTAAGCGAATCGAGTGGCAAGAAGTCTGTCGTTTGGCTTCTGAGGTGAATCCCACCGACGAAGCCATGGTCCGGCGCTACTATGAATCGCAATTTATTCCGCATCAGCTGCGCAATCTCGATGGTAACTTGCAAGGGATGGCAACGGGCTACTATGAACCGTTATTGCGCGGCGCGCGTTTGCGCAATGGGACTTATCAGACAGCGCTTTATCGCGTTCCAGACGATTTGCTAACGATTGATATGGGCGTTCTTTATCCTGAACTCAAAAATATGCGACTGCGCGGAAGAGTCGCCGGAGCTAAGGTGGTTCCGTATTTCAGTCGCGCCGAGCTGGCGTCAAAAAATCTCTTGGCTGGCAAGGAGTTCGTTTGGGTTGACAACCCCATCGATGCTTTTTTCTTGCAGGTGCAAGGCTCTGGAAGAGTAGTGCTCGAACCGAGTGGTGAAATTATTCGCGTGGCCTATGCAGATCAAAATGGTCATCCGTATAAATCTATTGGTCGCTATCTGGTTGATCGCGGTGAGCTGAGCCTAGAACAAGCATCAATGCAGGGAATTAAAGCGTGGTATCAAGCTAACCCAGCTCGTCAGCAAGAACTTTTAAATGCGAACCCCAGCTTCGTGTTTTTTAAAGAAGAAAAAATTCTTGATCCGTTGAAAGGACCGAAAGGTTCTCTTGGCGTGCCACTCACACCGCAGCGATCGATTGCGGTTGATCCGCAGTTCATTCCTTTGGGCGCTCCAGTGTTTGTGTCGACGACTCAGCCTAATTCTGCGATTCCGCTACGTCGCTTGGTTCTTGCTCAGGATACCGGGGGCGCAATCCGTAATCCTGTCCGGGCAGATTTCTTTTGGGGTTTTGGTGATGAGGCTGGCGAATTAGCAGGTCGAATGAAGCAAGCGTTGTTTATGTGGGTCTTGCTGCCTCGCTCGTTGGCGTTGCCGCAAAATTGATCATTTGCCCTCCGTAATTTGCGGCCTGCGTGGTTAATCCGATCTGGTAGCTGGCCCACACCGACACTGAAGCATCTAGGGTGGAGTTATGTAACTCAAACCACTCTGGTAGCAGTCGACCTCCAACGTGAATGGCTAGGTTGTGATCCCCAGTCATCACCGCCGGGTGAGCCTGGTGCAATGCGCAGAGTAAACGGGCGTGCTGTTCCAGATGACATCGGGTCGCAGGGAAGTCATGCTTCTCCATCAGCAACTGTTCAGCCGCAAACGCTTTTTCTGCAGTAATGAGTAATTGCTCATAAGCCGAGCAGATCTCATCATGAGCGCAGTCATGTAGATGTTGAGCGAGTTGGCGCAATGAATCGTGCAGCGAATCTAACTGAGAATTTTCGGCGAGCATATCGATACTTTTTTCAAAGTAGTCAGTGTATTCAATAAAGCAAAAATGCTGCACACGTACTGGGATGATCTAGCTCAAAGTACTTTGAATAAGCCATCGTGCCATTGTCTTGAAGTTACAATTCGCCCTTTAGTAAACCACTGCTGACACTGCGGAGCCACGTATGAATTTTGAAAATATTTTGATCGAAACGCACGGAAGAGTAGGACTTGTCCGATTGAATCGTCCGAAAGCCCTGAATGCATTAAATGATCAACTAATGAACGAATTGGGTGATGCTTTGCTGGCTTTCGATGCAGATGAAAAAATAGCCTGCATCATTTTGACCGGTAATGAAAAAGCGTTTGCAGCAGGTGCTGACATTGCTGCGATGGCGGGCTACACTTATATGGATGTCTACAAAGGAGACTACATCACTCGTAATTGGGAGCAGATTCGTCGAGTCCGGAAGCCCATCATTGCTACCGTTGCTGGATATGCCTTGGGCGGTGGGTGCGAGCTCGCAATGATGTGCGATTTCATTATTGCAGCCGACAGCGCGCGATTTGGCCAGCCCGAGATCAAGCTAGGAACGATGCCCGGCGCAGGGGGGACTCAGCGACTACCGCGAGCTGTGTCCAAATCTAAGGCTATGGACATGTGCCTAACCGCCAGAATGATGGACGCTGCCGAAGCTGAGCGCGCAGGCCTAGTATCTCGGGTAGTGCCGGCTGAAAAGCTGATGGAAGAGGCAATGGAAGCTGCAACAGTTATTGCCGCCATGTCCTTGCCATCCATATTGATGATTAAGGACGCAGTCAATCGTGCCTTCGAATCATCTTTAACTGATGGCGTTCAATATGAGCGACGACTTTTTCATAGTACCTTTGCAACGGAAGATCAGAAAGAGGGTATGAAGGCCTTCATGGAGAAGCGCAAACCCAATTTTCAGGATATGTAATCTGATAAGGAATCAAAAATAATTCCAAAAAGTTATCTATATCCCCAGTGACTTAAAGCGGCTCGTCTACTGCCCATAATTAATATCTGGTCACCTTGCTTGACAGCGGTCATAGAATGCAGCATAATCTTTGGCTCACCTCTGCGAACACAACGTTCTGCATAGGTGGCGACTGAAGTAAGGTTTCTTTGTCGGGGTTTTAACGGCGAGTTTAAAAGTTACAGACAAGCCGCTTGACGAAGTTACGAAAAAGCCGCATAATTCCGCTTCTTTGCTGTTGCAAACAAAACGCTTTGCATGCAAGGAAACAGGCGAAAGCCAACGAATACTTGTTCTATAAGTTCTTTAACAATTAACAGTCGATAAGTGTGGGCGCTTGATGGCGTGCGGCGATGATGCTTAGGCATTGTCGCAATACTTTAAATATCAAGTGCTCACAAAAAATATAGGTAAGTTCGCAAGAGCTTATCCTGTCAGTATTTTGAGTGAGCGACGGTTCTTCGGAACCTGCCAGAAATGGCACAACAGAGATTAAACTGAAGAGTTTGATCCTGGCTCAGATTGAACGCTGGCGGCATGCCTTACACATGCAAGTCGAACGGCAGCGCGGACTTCGGTCTGGCGGCGAGTGGCGAACGGGTGAGTAATGTATCGGAACGTGCCCTAGAGTGGGGGATAACGTAGCGAAAGTTACGCTAATACCGCATACGATCTATGGATGAAAGTGGGGGACCGTAAGGCCTCACGCTCATGGAGCGGCCGATATCTGATTAGCTAGTTGGTAGGGTAAAAGCCTACCAAGGCGACGATCAGTAGCTGGTCTGAGAGGACGACCAGCCACACTGGGACTGAGACACGGCCCAGACTCCTACGGGAGGCAGCAGTGGGGAATTTTGGACAATGGGGGAAACCCTGATCCAGCAATGCCGCGTGTGTGAAGAAGGCCTTCGGGTTGTAAAGCACTTTTGTCAGGAACGAAACGGTGGGGGCTAATATCCTCTGCTAATGACGGTACCTGAAGAATAAGCACCGGCTAACTACGTGCCAGCAGCCGCGGTAATACGTAGGGTGCGAGCGTTAATCGGAATTACTGGGCGTAAAGCGTGCGCAGGCGGTTGTGCAAGACAGATGTGAAATCCCCGGGCTTAACCTGGGAATTGCATTTGTGACTGCACGGCTAGAGTGTGTCAGAGGGGGGTAGAATTCCACGTGTAGCAGTGAAATGCGTAGATATGTGGAGGAATACCGATGGCGAAGGCAGCCCCCTGGGATAACACTGACGCTCATGCACGAAAGCGTGGGGAGCAAACAGGATTAGATACCCTGGTAGTCCACGCCCTAAACGATGTCTACTAGTTGTCGGGTCTTAATTGACTTGGTAACGCAGCTAACGCGTGAAGTAGACCGCCTGGGGAGTACGGTCGCAAGATTAAAACTCAAAGGAATTGACGGGGACCCGCACAAGCGGTGGATGATGTGGATTAATTCGATGCAACGCGAAAAACCTTACCTACCCTTGACATGTACGGAACCCTACTGAGAGGTGGGGGTGCTCGAAAGAGAGCCGTAACACAGGTGCTGCATGGCTGTCGTCAGCTCGTGTCGTGAGATGTTGGGTTAAGTCCCGCAACGAGCGCAACCCTTGTCATTAGTTGCTACGAAAGGGCACTCTAATGAGACTGCCGGTGACAAACCGGAGGAAGGTGG
>JAIPCX010000044.1 GCA_021737945.1 Polynucleobacter sp. | reverse complement strand
TGAAACAGCGAACAAGCCGGGTGGCGTAGGTGAGCCTTCCACTTCGCTGATCGGACCAGCTGTTGCGAACGCGATTTTTGCTGCAACTGGCAAGCGTATTCGTAGCATGCCATTGGCTAAGGGCTTGAAATCAGCCTAATAAAGTAGCGCGTTGAACTGCTCCCCACTCGCAAGGGTGGGGAGCTTTTTTTTACTGGCTTCAAAAGTGATGTGTCATGGATAGTATTGACCTAGAAGTACTCAAGACGTGTAGCGATTGGATCGCCGCGGGTAAGCGCTGCGAACTCGTCACCGTGATTAAGACCTGGGGTTCTAGTCCGCGTCCTGAAGGCGCTACGCTAGGTATTTGTGATGATGGTCATGTTGTTGGTTCTGTCTCTGGCGGCTGCATCGAAGATGATTTGATTGATCGCGTTCGCAAAGAAGGCATTACGCGCACTCAGCCTGAGGTGGTGACCTATGGCATCACGGCTGATGAAGCACATCGGTTTGGTTTGCCTTGTGGCGGCACCATACAACTCGCGATAGAGCCGCTCTCGGCTGAGAGCCATGTTACTGAATTAATTGAGCGGCTAGGCAAAGGCGAGTTAGTTGCCCGGCGCGTTGATTTACAAAACGGTGCCGTGACCTTGGGCTCTGCCAAGCCCGGCATGAGTTTGCAAGTCTCTGAATCAGCACTCACAACTATTCATGGTCCGCGTTGGCGGCTGTTGATTATTGGTGCCGGTCAGTTGTCGCGCTTTTTGGCGCAGATTGCTGTGGGTATGGATTACTCAGTCACTGTTTGCGATCCGCGTGAAGAATATCGTGAAGGTTGGCATGTTGAGGGTGTGCAGGTAGTGCATGCTATGCCCGATGATTTGGTGCTTGATATGAAGCTCGATAGCCGCTGTGCAGTAGTGGCGTTGACGCATGATCCTAAGTTGGATGATCTCGCATTAATGGAAGCGCTAAAGTCGGATGCGTTTTATGTGGGTGCGATTGGTTCACGCTCTAACGATGAAAAGCGTCGCGAGCGTTTGCTTGATTTTGATTTAACGCCTGCTCAGCTAGAGAAATTGCATGGGCCGATTGGTTTGTATATCGGTAGTAAGACTCCGTCGGAAATCGCGATCTCGATACTCGCGGAAATGACCGCCGTTAAAAATGATGTACTGCTTCCTGAAGAAATGAAGGTTGGTAAAGCCAAGGCATCGGCTCAGCTCGAGGCGAGCCCTGATGCCTGCCTATATGATCCTAGCCAACGCATTGTCTGAACGTCCCGATACCCCCTGCGTAGCCGTTTGCTCCACGACCTTCGACGATATTTGTCGTGGTTGTGGTCGTACTGTGGTCGAAGTCGCCGAATGGGTATTCATGTCGACGGAGGATAAGGAAATCGTTTGGGAGCGTATTCTGTCCGAGGGATATCCGCGTCGAAATTACTAAATTGGTATAAAAACGTTTGCTAGAGTTTCTTTGTGTTGAGTGGAAAAAGATCGTTAGCAAGATTTTTTAAGTTTCCTATAGTTAGTTGATTGCCAGACTAGTAATCTTGTAATTCCAACGTCATAATCTCGGCCTAAAGTAGTTTCGTGACTACTTCTCTCAGCCCCTTTTCCGCGAACGCGGCCTCTTCCATGAGTGCATCCTCCCCCGAAGGCCAGGTTTCAAGCGTGGCTCAACCCGGCTATACGCATGCGGCTAGTGACGCCAAATGGCAAGATTTTCTTTTTCACAAGATAACATTCACCTTTGCAGCGCTGGTTTTGTTGGTGTTGGTCGGGATCATGTTGTCACTGATTATTGGCGCCTGGCCAGCTTTCCAACACTTCGGACCAGGCTTTATTACCCGCATTGAGTGGGATCCTGTCAACAATGAATATGGCGCATTGATCGCTATTGCGGGCACGCTGATCACCTCGAGTCTGGCTTTACTGATCGCTTTTCCCATCAGTTTTGGTATCGCTTTGTTTCTTACAGAAATTTGCCCAGCTTGGTTGAAGCAGCCTTTGGGAACAGCGATTGAGTTATTGGCTGGTGTGCCCAGCATCATTTACGGTATGTGGGGTTTGTTTGTTTTTGCTCCCCTGTTTGCTGATCACGTTCAACCATTGCTGCAAAATACATTGGGTGAAGTTCCTGTAATTGGTCAACTGTTTCAGGGGTCGATGATGGGCATCGGCATGCTGACTGCCAGCTTGATCTTGTCAGTAATGGTCATTCCATTCATTGCTTCCGTCATGCGTGATGTATTTGAAACCTGCCCGGGCGTGCTTAAAGAGTCTGCTTACGCCCTTGGATGTACCCGTTGGGAAGTAGTCAGATTCATTGTGCTTCCTTATACCCGTATTGGTGTAGTGGGGGGTGTTATGTTGGGTTTGGGTCGCGCTCTGGGCGAGACGATGGCGATTACATTTGTGATCGGAAACGCGCACAAATTGTCATGGTCGCTTTTTGCGGCAGGTAACAGCATTGCATCAACACTAGCCAACGAATTTGCCGAAGCGGAAGCAGGGCTGCATATGTCCTCGTTGTATGCACTGGGCCTGATTTTGTTTGTTATCACATTCATCGTTCTGGCAGCCGCCAAATTGATGCTTCTTCAGATGGGTAAGAGCGAGGGAAGTAAATAATGTCCGCTCATGTTTTGCAATCAAATAACTCGATTTATCGGCGCCGGCTTTTGCAGCACCGGTTCGGAATTTTGCTCTCTATTTCCGCAATGTCGATAGGCATTTCTGCGCTGTTATGGATTTTGGCGGTGTTGGTCATTAATGGTCTAGGCGCTATTGATTTACATATGTTTACCCATACTACGCCAGCTCCGGGTAGTGAAGGCGGTGGCTTGTTGAACCCGATTGTCGGAAGTTTGATGATGGTTGGAATAGCGACGCTGATCAGTACGCCGATTGGAATTTTTGCGGGCATGTATTTGGCCGAGTATGGTGATGAGAGTCGGTTTGCACAAACTACGCGTTTCGTAACCGACATCATGTTGTCGGCGCCATCGATTGTGATCGGTCTGTTCATTTATGCGATTTACGTCGCAAACGTGCGGCATTTTGCCGGTTGGGCTGGTAGCTATGCTATCGCACTCATTGCTATTCCTGTGGTCGTACGCACGACCGACAATATGCTCGCCTTGGTCCCTAGCAGCCTTCGCGAAGCAGCGTACGCTCTTGGTGCGCCTCGTTGGAAAGTGGCGACGATGATTCGTCTGCGCGCTGTCAAAGCGGGCGTTCTTACCGGTATTCTTTTAGCTGTGGCGCGTATCTCAGGTGAAACGGCACCATTGTTGTTTACTGCATTGAATAATCAGTTTTTCAGTGTTGATATGAACGCGCCGATGGCGAACTTACCCGTGGTTATTTTCCAGTTTGCTATGAGCCCTTACGACAACTGGCGCGAACTCGCTTGGGGAGGCGCCTTGTTGATTACATTCAGCGTGTTGGCGCTAAATATTGTGGCACGGCTTCTGGTTCGGTCTGGAAAAAATAATTAATAGGAACAATCATGAATACCGCAACGCTTAACGATCCTATGACAACAGCACTCGACGAGTCGGTGACCATTAAAGTCAACGATCTGAATTTTTTCTATGGGTCGTTTCAAGGTCTGAAAAACATTCAATTGGACGTGTACGATAAAAAAGTTACGGCATTTATTGGTCCTTCTGGATGTGGCAAATCGACTTTGCTAAGAACATTAAACCGTATGTACGATTTGTATCCTGGTCAGCGTGCTGAAGGATCGATCGTTTATAAAGGTCGTAACATTCTTGATAAAGATGTAGACGTAAATGTTTTGCGCGCGAAAATTGGTATGGTGTTTCAAAAACCAACACCATTCCCGATGTCGATTTATGAAAACATCGCCTTTGGCGTGCGCTTGTACGAAAATCTTCCCAAAGGTGAAATGGACGAGCGAGTCGAATGGGCGCTCAACAAAGCCGCCATTTGGACCGAAGTAAAAGACAAGCTACAAAAAAGTGGTTTATCACTCTCGGGTGGTCAACAGCAGCGTTTGTGTATTGCACGCGCTGTGGCCGTTAAGCCTGATGTGTTGCTGCTGGATGAACCGACCTCTGCGCTGGATCCGATCTCTACTGTTAAGATCGAAGAATTAATTAGTGAGCTCAAAGACGATTACACGATTACGATCGTGACTCACAACATGCAGCAGGCTGCTCGTTGTTCTGATTTCACCGCCTATATGTATCTGGGTGAGTTAGTCGAATTTGGCGAGACAGATAAAATCTTCCTGAATCCAGGCAAAAAAGAAACTCAGGATTACATCACCGGACGTTTCGGCTGATTTTTACACATTACTGCTGACGGACACAGGAGACCAGCATGCCCACCGAACACTCGTCGAAACAATATGAGCTAGATCTAGAAGGCATACGCTCGCGTGTTCTGCAGATGGGCGGTATGGTCGAAAAGCAGTTTTACGATGCTATGAACTGTTTTCGCACTCTCAATCCCAGCGAAGCTGAGCGTATTATTGCCGCAGACATTGAAGTCAATCAGATGGAAGTCGCGTTGGATGATGTGTGCAGCCATTTAATCGTCAAGCGCCAACCAGCCGCCAACGATCTTCGTACCGTTATGGCGACTATCAAGGTCATTACCGATCTCGAGCGTATCGGCGATGAGGCCACCAAGATTGCACGTGCAGCCAAAGCGATACATCAGCGTGGAATAGTGCCGATTGCGCATGAAGATATAGTGAGAGTGATGGCAGGTACCACAGGCCGTCAACTACACGATGCGTTGGATGCCTTTGCGCGCATGGATGAAAAGCAAGCGACTCGCCTGATTGTGGGCGACGAAGAGATCGATCTAGAATATCGCGTTGTAATGCGTAGCGCTGTGACTTTAATGATGGAAGACCCGCGCACGATTTCAGCAGCACTTGATACCCTGTGGGTTGCTAAAGCCATAGAGCGTATCGGTGACCACGCCAAGAACATCGCAGAATATGTGATATATATTGTCGAAGGAAAAGACATTCGACATACTGATTATGCAATTTTGCAGCAAGCTTCCCAGTAAACTAACCTTACCTGTCCATGGCTAGCCGTTCTTCACCCATTTTGTTGGTGGAAGATGAGCTACCTATCTTGGAGCTCATGAGCTTTGCGCTCAGATCTGCAGGGTGGGAAGTTGATTCAGTTCAAAACACGGCCGATGCGTGGAATTATCTGCAGCATAAGCGCCCCCAAGTCATTCTTCTCGATTGGATGTTGCCAGATCAGTCTGGTCTGCGCTTGTTAGGGCGTATTCGTTCCGATCGTAATTTCAGTACCTTGCCCGTGATTATGGTCACTGCTAAAGGCATGGAAGAAGACAAAATTGCCGGCCTAGATCAAGGTGCCGATGATTACATCACCAAACCTTTCTCGCCGCGTGAATTAGTCGCTCGTATTAAGGCGCTAATACGCCGTAAAGCTCCGGAACATGCCGAGCTTGAGATGAGTCTAGGGCCTTTAACGGTCGATCCGGTCAGTTGCCGTGTGAGTGTTCATGACGAACAGATCGAGATTGGTCATGCTGAATTCAAATTACTTAAATTTCTTATCGCTCATCCTGAGCGTGTTTTCTCGCGTAGCCAGTTACTCGATAAAGTCTGGGGTGACCACGCGGTACTTGAGGAAAGGACCGTCGATGTCCATGTCCTGCGTTTACGTAAAGCCTTAGGTAAAGCGGATTTCCTCGTCAAGACCGTTCGTAGTGTAGGCTACATGCTGTCTGAAAAATAATTCCTTTTTTGTATGACTTCAAGAAGCTTGTTCTGGATTCCTGTAATGGTCCGGCTGGTGTTACTGTTGGCTGCTGGATTCACTGGTTGGGCCGTCTGGGATTTCACCCGAGGGTTGGCGATAGCATTTCTGATCCTGCTCGTCATGATTTTTGTTCAGTTACGTTACATGTACCATCTGTCGCAATGGTTGGACAGGCCCGAAGAGGTCAAACTCAAAGATGGCTGGGGATCATGGACCGATATTTTCGCCAAACTCTATCGACTGCGTCGTGATGATCAAAAGAGTCGTACTGAGCTAGCAGAATGGTTGTCGCGGTTTCGTGAAGCCATGAGCCAGTTGCCCGATGGCGTTGTCATCATGGATGATGTGTTATTTCTCGAATGGTGTAATCCAGTTGCTGAACAACAGCTAGGCCTAAGTCTGAAATCCGACAAAGGTATGCGAGTCACTAACCTAATTCGTAGCCCTGAATTCATCGATTACATCATTTTGGCTCATTACGAAGAGCCGCTGAGTTTAACGATCAATGGTCGCAAATTAATCGTTAGGCTTATTCCTTTTGAAAATCGACGCCAAATTTTAGTCACGCACGACATGACTGAATTCGATCGATTAGATCAAATGCGGCGCGATTTTATTGCCAATGCCTCGCATGAACTTCGTACGCCACTGACAGTTATCAATGGGTTTTTAGAGATTGCTAATTCAGAACCCAATCTGGATGAATCATCGCGCCAGAAACACATCAAACTCATGGTGGAGCAGGGTAAGCGCATGCAAAATCTGATCGAAGATATGCTTGTTCTCACTCGACTAGAATCGATTGATTATCCTGTACGTGATGAATTTGTGGATATTCGTCATTTACTCGACGAAGTCCATATCGAAGCACAAGCCTTATCAAATAATCGTCATAAACTGTCCTTGATGTGTGATGGGCCAGATATTTTGGGCGGTACAGAAGAGTTACGTAGCGCCTTTAGTAATTTGGTGTCAAATGCGATTCGTTACACACCCGATGGTGGTGAGATCGCTATTGCCTGGCGCAAGACGGTTCAAGGTCTTGCATTTTCGGTTAAAGATAATGGTATCGGTATTAAGCAAGAAAACTTGGCTCGCTTAACCGAGCGTTTTTATCGCGTTGATAAAGGTCGTTCGCGTGAGACTCAGGGTACAGGTTTAGGTTTGGCCATCGTTAAACACGTACTGATGCGACACAACGCGCGTCTGCAGATCGAGTCCGAATTAGGTAAGGGTAGTGTCTTCACCATACTATTTCCTGAATCCTTAGCGCCAGCAGCGTAAGTCACTCAACCAATAGTAGCGAGCGGGCTAAACATAAAATCGAGTAGCGATGATGAAAAAAAAGTTGATAGTTGATAGTATTAATTTTGTAAAAATTTTTGCAATTCTATTGCTTGTTGTTCCGATTGCTAATGCAAAAAGTTTTCAATTCATGGCGATCGGTGATACCTCCTACGTCTCTGCTAGTCAGCTCGATCAGTTGGTTGAACGTATCAACCACGAACCCACTCGCTTCACTATTCACGTAGGAGACATAAAATCAGGTAGTACAGTGTGTAGCGATGAAATGTTCGCGCGAGTCTATAGCCAATTTATGGCATTTGATAAGCCCCTAATTTATACGCCAGGTGACAATGAGTGGACAGATTGCCATCGAAAAAATAATGGCCCGTACGACCCTGTCGAGCGCCTGCAAAAAATCAGAGGCCTATTTTTTTCTTCTGATCAGAGCTTAGGTCGCCAGCCTTTAACGCTTGACCAGCAATCAGCACAGGCGGCGTATCGTCATTTCCCTGAAAATCGACGCTGGGCAGTCGAGAATATTAGCTTTGCCACTATTCACATGGTGGGATCAAACAATAATGATCAGCCTGAGCTACCGTCATCGAGCGAATTTAAATTACGTAATGAAGCCAATATCGCGTGGATGAAAGAAGTGTTTGCTACAGCCCGCAAACAAAATCATAAGGCGATCGTTTTTGCCATGCAGGCCGATACATTCTACGATCCGTCTAAGCCACCCGAATCAGGTTTTATTGACTGGCTGACCGCATTTCAACAAGAAATGTCGAGTTGGAAAAAACCGGTGCTCTTAATACAGGGTGATAGTCACGTTTTTAAAGTCGACCGACCGCTTGCCAGTAAGGGTCCGGGGCTCGACTTAGTTCAGCGATTGGTCGTGCCCGGAGCTCTACTGACCGATGCGGTTGTGATTGAGGTCGATCCCGATAGCGCCACGCAAATCTTTACTGTCCGCCGACTGCTGAATTAGGCTGAGCTAGCACCTTCGTCGTTAGTACCAATCATTCCTGATTCTCCATTCTCTGTTCTCTGTATTTTCTCCATCGTGGCGACGATATTGGCGATGAATTTCGGTATTCATTTTGTCATGAGTTTTTTATAGCCCTGACATATATCGCAGGTACTCTTTAGTTCATATTTGACTTGCTAGATTTTGGAGCTTATTTATGGGTAGCGCTATAGACAGAGAAGACTTGATTGCTGAACTCCAGCGTTTAGAAAAGTATGGTTTTTATGTTATCGAGGAAGCCTATGAGTTGGCCGCTCGCATGGATTTGACCGTCATATCTGACATGCCAGTATCAACAGCTGCGTTAGTGGTTAGCCAAAAAGCGATCGAGATCAAATTCGACCAGCGGTCTCCAGTACTAGTTGGGTCGTGTAAAACACAAGAGCAGCGCCAGTACTGAAATTCTCAGCTAGCGTTATCCCCCAGTTTTAACTGGCTAGACAGGGTAAGTCTGAGCTAGTGGCATCTCGTCATCAAAGTTTCATAATCACAAGATACCCTCTAAGTTGAAGTTGTTATTAACTTAGGTGGGCGGTCGATGCGACCCGATAGGGGGCATGATTTGAACAGAGACATCAATTTACCTGTATTCGACGAATCAGGTTCTTACACGGTGGGCATGACAGCAATTGGGTCGTCCAGTGCTCGCCACCATCTACTCTGTTTACCCGGCATCCTAGAGACCGCCGCTGGTTTCCACGCATTCTCAGACCTGACTAAAAACGCATTCGCGACCTATGCATTAGATTTCAGCGGGCGCGGCGTATCAGACCACCTACCTATAGGTTCAGACTACCGCATGAGTCGCTGTTTGAAAGAAGCATTTTCTGCCTACAACTATCTACTCGGTTCGATCAGTAATGCTGAAAATAATCAGCGACATATTCATTTAGTTGGAAACAGCATGGGTGGCTTGATTGCGATTTTTTTAGCGCTACATAAGCCTGGTAACTTGCGATCGATTGTCATAAACGATGTGGGTTGCGTCTTACCTTGGTCCGGTTTAATGAGTTTATATGGCGCACTTGGGCGGTCTTCATTTTTTCCAAGTCAGCACAGTCGCAGCCGTGATGCGGTTAGTTTGTCGCAAAAGTTGAACGTCGATACGCGATTGTTATCCGCCGTCGCAAGACCAAACTATATGGATTTGCCTCACCAGAAAACCCTGTTTGGTATTAGCTTTGAAGAGCAATTTTCAGCTATTGATATACCCATCATGGTCATTCGTTCATCAGAATCACAACTTTTACCCGAAGCGGTACTCCAACGTATGCATTCACTGCCTATAAACGTTTCTTTTATCGACGTGCCTGGCAGTGCTCACCCGGTGCCTTACTCAGAATCGTTAGTTTCAACGATTCATGAATTTATTGTTGATGTGGAAAAAAAAGGGCTAGAAAAAAATCATCCTCAATCTACCTCGCTTTCATTAGCTAAAGGGACATCCTATGAACAGGCTTTTGGATAAATTATCAGTCAGTCAGGAAATCACCGCTAGCAGCTGGCCTGAGAAATTCAGTACAGAGTGTCTGGAGCGGTGCGTTGATGTATTCCGAGGACTCAAAACTGATGCGCAAATGATGATTCTTGCGATTGATTCGCAAGATTATGTAGGTATGCTGGTTCATGAATTTGCTAAAACCAATCCAGAAACACAAGAAATATTTTCTGATCAGGGTTTTAAAGTTTTAGGAGCGCCGCGCTTAATTGGTCGTCGCATTCTTGCTTTAACGTATAGTTTTCTGAGTATGGATTTCGTACCGTTTGAAGAATCGACGCTCGACAGTTGTAACAAACCCGTACTCATTTTTTCTGAATCCAGTACGTTTCTTATCGATTGTGAATCGCACCTCTTACCGGGATAGTCGATGAAAAAAAGTCACAGTGGCGTGTTGTTGATTATCGCTATGCTAGCCAGTGGCCCTTCGTTTGCTCAGGTCATGATTGGTAAATTTTCTTCGGTAAAGCCTGAAATACCAGCACCCTGGCAATTGATACGACTTGAAAATCAGGTGCCCGCAACGTCCTATCGCATTAGCTTATGGGATGGCGTTGATGCCATAGAGGCGCGTGCAGAGCGCAGCATGGCTTTATTGGGGCGGCCCGTCGATGTGGATTTGACGGCCACCCCTGTTCTCTGTTGGCGCTGGCGTGTTGATGGAGTGGTTCGCACTGCTGATATGACCCGTCTTCGCGGCGATGATTATGCCGCTCGTATTTACCTCGCTTTTGATTTGCCATCAGCTGCATTGAGTTTGTCTGAAAAAGCATCGTTAACCTTGGCTCGTGCTTTTTATGGCAGCCGTGTGCCCGACGGAGCGATTAATTATGTTTGGGATAATCGCCATCCTGTCGGTACACATATGCCGAATGCTTACACTGATAGAGCGCGCATGATCGTGCAGCGTTCCGGTAATGATGAAGCCGGATTTTGGGTGACCGAGCGTGTCAATATTTATCAGGATGTAAAACGCTCATTTAATACATCGGATGCGCATCTTAAGTTAGTGGCAGTAGCCTCAGACTCTGACAATACGGGTGAAACCGTGCGTGCTGGATTTGCGGATTTGCATTTTGTTCGCGCAAACGAAGCATGTCAGTTTGAGAGCTTGAAATCAGGTGTGGCCCTTGATCAGAGGGGCGCACCTCGACATTCAGAATAACGAAAAAATACTGAGCTTCAATCCGTTGGATTTAATAAAGCCCATCGTTCATGATCACACCAGCGCCCCCCTTTTTTTAGGAATTTCGGGCTGTAACCTTCCTTGCTAAAACCGCAGGCTTTAGCGAGTTTTTTGGACGCTTTATTTTCTGGCTGAATGTTAGCTTCTAATCTGTGTAGCTTCAGCTTTGAAAAAGCGATTCGAATGACTTCTGTTACGGCTTGCCTCATCATTCCCTGCCGTTGTTGACCTTCAAACGCGTAATAGATGATGTAGGCATTTTTAAAATCGCCCATAAAAATATCCTGAAGCTCAACCACACCCACGATCGATCCGCTGTCATGACGTCGCACTACAAAGGCCAGGTCTTCGGTAGTACGCATCTCATTAACGTAGCGCTTGAAAGCACTGACTGTCAACGGAACTCTCACCCAAGCTTGATGGCTTGTACGACTTGCTCGTGCAGCACGAAGAAAATCAGTCTCATCTTTCGGGGAGATTTTCTTTATGGTGATTGCTGGAGCGGATTTTTTCATAAGCGGTTTCTGCTTCAATGGTGGAGAGTGCCATTGTAGCGTTAGGTGATTTTGCACCAGCCGTTTAGATGACTGCCTTCAGATTTACAGCCTTGGCGTAAGCAAAAAAAAGCCCGCCATACGGCGGGCTTTTAACTAACGTTTTACTAATTACCAGATTGCTTTACCGCTAGTTGCATCTTTCAGATTTGCTTTCCAGCTATCTTGGATCAGTTTGACTGTTGCAGGTGGCAATGGAACGTAATCGAGTTCGGATGCCATTGTGGAGCCATTCTTGTAGGCCCAGTCAAAGAACTTCAATACAGCACGACCGGTCAAGCCATCAGCTTGTGATTTGTGCATCATGATGAATGATGCGCCAGTTGCAGGCCAGCTGTTCTTGCCGCTTTGGTTGGTCAGAACAACGCCCATACCTGGTGTGCCTGCCCAATCAGCTCCAGACGCTGCTGCTTTGAATGTCTCATCATCCGGCAATACAAACTCACCGTCTTGATTTTTCAGCTGAGCGTATGCAATTTTGTTTTTCTTTGCATAGGCATATTCGATGTAGCCAAAGGAGCCTTTGACACGCTGAACGTTAGCTGCCACACCTTCATTACCTTTGCCGCCTACACCGGTTGGCCATTTCACAGCGGAACCTGCACCGACCGTGTTTTTGAATTCAGCATTGGTTTTGGACAGGAAGTCAGTCCACAAGAATGTAGTGCCCGAACCATCAGCGCGATGCACAACAGTGATATTCATTGCTGGAAGGTTCACACCTGGGTTGATGCTGGCGATTTCAGCCGCATTCCATTTAGTGATTTTGCCTAAGTGAATACCAGCGATCACATCAGATGTCAGCTTTAACTGACCTGGTGCAATACCATCCAAATTAAAAACTGGAACCACGCCACCGATGATGGCTGGGAACTGGATGAGACCTTCTTTTTCTAACTCTTCTGGTTTCAGTGGCATATCTGACGCGCCGAAATCAACCGTCTTAGCTTTGATTTGACGAATACCACCGCCGGATCCGATCGACTGATAGTTCAGTCCAATACCTGTAGCTGCTTTGTAAGCCTCAGCCCATTTAGAATAGATTGGGTAAGGAAAAGTCGCACCTGCACCTGTTAAGTCAGCGGCGTGTGCAGACATAGCTAGTACTAAGCCAGTAAAGAGGCCGCTTACGTTTTTCAGTAACTGCTTGTTATTCATATTTACTCCTTAAGCTCAATAGAGGGGTGACACAAAAACAATTGCAACGCGTACTATAAAGCTGGCTTATGTCAGCTTTATGACAGGAAATTGCACAAGTAGTAAATATTGTCATTAATATGTCACCGATAACTCGTAAACTTTAAAACATGCGAGCCTCTCGAATTGCCAAATCTGTAAAGTCAGCCAGCTCTCAAGCTGCCACGATTTCGCCAATTTCTGCGAAATTGGACCTGCTTAACCGTGAGCTTTCCTTGCTGGCCTTTAATCGCCGCGTCCTTGCGCAAGCACAGGATCAAAGTTTGCCACTGCTTGAGCGCCTGAAATTTCTTTGTATAGTCAGCAGTAACTTAGATGAATTTTTCGAGGTTCGTATTGCTAGTTTGATGGCGATAGAGCGCGAGAGAAATCTGAGCTTGGATCCTATTGTTCCTGAAGGTTTTGACTTAGTCGGTCCAGCTGCGCAAGACTTAGTTCGCGAACAGTACATCGTTCTTAACGAGCAAATCCTTCCTGCTTTAGCGGAGCACGGTATTAATTTGGTTCGCCATGTTGACCGAAGCGAAGAGCAGCGTGCGTGGGTTAAAGAGTATTTTGAGCGAGAAGTCAGACCTATTCTCACGCCTATTGTGCTGGATCCATCGCATCCGTTTCCGCAAATCGTCAACA
>JAIPCX010000043.1 GCA_021737945.1 Polynucleobacter sp. | reverse complement strand
GGGTTCACTTTGTGCGGCATGGTCGATGAACCGATTTCACCGGCTTTAGTGCGTTGCTTAAAATAGCCGATAGAAATGTAGCCCCAGATATCGCGATTTAAATCGAGCAGTATGGTGTTTGTGCGAGCTATCGCATCAAACAGCTCGGCGATATAGTCATGCGGTTCGATTTGTATGGTGTGAGGATTGAAGGTTAAACCTAATTTATCCTCGATTACTTTGCGCGAAAATACCACCCAATCGATATCGGGATACGCTGATAAATGCGCATTGTAATTACCGACTGCGCCATTCATTTTGCCCAGTATTTGCACGCTTGCGATACGTTCGCTGGCACGCTTAAGTCGTGCAACAACATTCGCCATTTCTTTGCCTAAGGTGGTTGGGCTAGCAGGTTGACCGTGGGTGCGCGACATCATCGGTAACTCAGCGTGCTGATGTGCCAGCTCGGTCAATTTGGCGATGACGGACGCTAGCTGGGGCAACAATACTTTATCGCGCGCAGTTTTTAGCATCATGCCGTGCGAGGTATTGTTGATGTCTTCAGAGGTGCAAGCGAAATGAATAAATTCGGATGCCTTAACCAGTTCAGGGACATCATTAACTTTTTCTTTTAGCCAGTACTCGACGGCTTTCACATCATGATTGGTGACGGCCTCGATACTTTTAATGCGAGCAGCATCATCTTCAGTAAAGTTAGAAGCCAAGCCTTCTAACAAAGCGAGTGCCGGTTTCGAGAACGGCGGTAGCTCAGCAAAGCCCGCTTCGGAAAGAGCAATTAACCATGCAACTTCGACCTTGACACGGTGATGCATAAAACCCGCTTCGGAAAGTATCGGGCGTAAAGCATTGGTTTTTGTGGCGTAGCGGCCATCTAGAGGTGATAGCGCTGAAAGATGAGAAAGTTGCATAGTCGGAATGAGCCAGTGAGACCAAGAATAAATCGAGTAGTAACGAGCCAGATTCTACCATCCAGGCAATGTCACCTCTCGCTGTACTAGAGCATAGGCTGGTGCAATTTTCGAGTGCTATAATCCGCCTCCATCGAATGACTACTGAATCATTATGAAACTGATTGGATCACTCGCAAGTCCGTATGTACGCAAAGTGCGGATTGTTATGGCAGAGAAAAAACTCGATTACGAGTTTGTTCTCGAAGATGTGTGGTCACCTACGTCCACTATCCATTTGTCTAATCCACTAGGCAAAGTGCCTTGCTTGGTTATGGAAGATGGCGGTGCGATGTTTGATTCGCGAGTCATCGTCGAATATCTGGACACCATGTCGCCGGTGGGCAAACTCATTCCTAGTGCTGGTCGTGAGCGTGCCAGCATCAAATGCTGGGAAGCGTTGGCAGATGGCGTGTTAGATGCGGGCATTGCGGTGCGAATCGAGCGTACTCAGCGGCCGGTTGAAAAGCAAAGTGATCCTTGGGTAGATCGTCAGCTGGGCAAGATACGCAATGGATTAAATTCCATGGCGATGGCTCTGGGCGATGCTCCATTTTGCGCAGGTAGTCATTTATCGCTGGCCGATGTGGCAGTAGGAAGCGCCTTGGGATGGCTGGCGTTTCGTTTTCCTGAAATTAATTGGCGTGACGACCATACTAATTTAGCTCGCCTGTTCGATAAATTATCTGAACGGCCTTCGTTTAAAGACACGGTACCCGTCGCCTAAATTGAGTGATAGTTTAGTGATAAAAAAACAGAGCCTTAGTGCTCTGTTTTTTATTGTGTCATCGGTTTGACGATGGGTGTTAGTTGGTGATTGTGGAGCCCGTATCAATAATGCCGCCACCGAGACACACGTCACCGTCATATAGAACGGCTGATTGTCCGGGAGTGACGGCCCATTGTGCTTGCTCGAACTGAAGACTAAAACGGTCATTCGGTAATGTGTGGTGCTGACAGTTCATATCGTGCTGTCGATACCGAGTCTTAGCACTGAGTTGAGTTTCAGCAGGTGCATGACCACTGACCCAGCTCACCTGATCAGCAGCCAAGGTGTGCGACAAAAGCCAGGGATGATCATGGCCTTGCACGACGTATAGCGTATTGTTGTTCACATCTTTGCGTGCGACATACCAGGCTTCGTGATTGCCATCGTCATCACGATGTTTTTTGCTACCGCCTAAGCCTATCCCTTTACGTTGACCTAAGGTGTAAAAAGACAAGCCGACATGCTCGCCCATAATTTCACCTTCAGGCGTCATCATCGGACCGGGTTTGAATGACAGATAGCGATTTAAAAATTCGCGAAACGGACGCTCGCCAATAAAGCAAATGCCGGTGGAATCTTTTTTACTCGCGTTGGGCAAGCCGAGTTGGTCGGCGATTTTCCGTATCTCAGTTTTATGTAACTCACCCAACGGAAATAAGGTGTGTGATAGCTGCGCTTGATTTAAGCGATGTAAAAAATAACTTTGATCTTTGCTAGCATCGACCGCTTTCAGTAATTCAAATTGCCCATTGTTCTCGCGTACGCGCGCATAGTGACCGGTAGCGATGAGATCAGCCCCCAATGTCATTGCATGATCGAGAAAGGCTTTGAATTTAATTTCGGCATTACACAGCACATCAGGATTGGGAGTGCGGCCTGCTTCGTACTCACGTAAAAATTCAGCAAATACGCGATCTTTGTATTCAGAGGCGAAATTAACGGCGTCAATATCCACGCCCAAAACATCAGCAACACTGACAGCGTCAATCCAGTCCTGGCGGGTTGAGCAGTATTCATCGTTGTCATCGTCTTCCCAGTTTTTCATGAAGAGACCGATGACTTCATAGCCTTGCTGTTTAAGTAGCCAGGCGGCGACCGACGAATCAACGCCACCGGACATTCCCAAAACAACGCGCTTAGGCATAACTAGGATCACTTACGCTGGGATGCGTATAAATAAGTGACAAGGGGCTGCGCTTGCCATTCAAATAGTCGTCCACGCATTGCAGCACTAAGGGGCTGCGGTGAGTTGCTTGGCACGCTAGTAATTCATCGCGTGACATCCATACGGTGCGGATAATGCCTTCGTCCAGCGGCTGGTCATGTTGTGCGCCTAAGCTACCGGTAAATGCAAATCGCAAGTAGGTCACCTCTTCTTTGGTGCGGCTTGAGATATAGCGCGACATATACACGCCAACTAATGCCTCGGGCGTGAAGTCGAAGCTGGTTTCTTCCAGCGCTTCTCGGCTGACCGCTTCTATTAATGATTCATCCGGGTCGAGATGCCCAGCCGGTTGATTGAAGCGTATGCCGTCGCTGGTTTCTTCTTCGACCAGTAAAAATTTGCCGTCGCGCTCAATAATGGCGGCCACGGTCACAGAGGGTTTCCAGATAGTTGACATGGTTTCCTTAGAAGTAACGGCATTTTACCCGCAGCCCTAGTCTGGGCTGTGAAGCAGGTTTGTGAATCTGGCTAGTGCTAGATCAATAATAATTAGCGAAAAGACCTCGCAGCTAAAGTGCAGAAGGCTGCGCTTGTTGGCTAATCAGAAATGTATTGATCAGAATCCGTTTAAATCCATCCTAAATAGGGCGTCCTAAAATGGAACGGTTGTTCCATTTTGTAAATTGCGTGTAATATTCCGGCTTTCTTTTTGGGAGATCCCCATGAAAATCGGCATTCCCGCCGAGACGCGGCCGGGTGAGACGCGAGTTGCCGCGACACCTGAAACAGTTAAAAAGCTGATCGCCGCCAAGCATCACGTGGTGGTGCAGTCTGGCGCAGGCGTTGCAGCGAGTATTACGGACGAAGCCTATGCAGCGGCCGGCGCAGAGATCGTCTCTGCAGACCAAGCTTTGGGTGCTGATTTGGTGCTTAAAGTACGAGCGCCCTCTGCAGATGAGCGTAAGGCTATGAAATCTGGCAGCGTGTTAGTTGGCATGCTGAATCCCTTTGATGCAGAAAACAATGCGGCGATGGCCGCTGCGGGCCTAAGTGCGTTTGCCCTCGAGGCTGCGCCACGCATCACGCGCGCTCAGTCCTTGGATGTACTCTCTTCTCAAGCGAACATCGCCGGTTACAAGGCAGTGCTGATAGCCTCTAATGCTTATCAGCGCTTTATGCCTATGCTGATGACTGCTGCGGGTACCGTGAAAGCGGCGAGAGTACTGATCATGGGTGTGGGTGTCGCTGGTTTGCAGGCGATTGCTACGGCTAAACGTATGGGTGCGGTGATTGAGGCGTCGGATGTACGTCCTCCAGTGAAAGAACAAGTCGAATCGCTGGGTGCAAAATTTATTGATGTGCCTTTCGAAACCGAAGAAGAGCAAGAGATCGCTAAGGGCGTCGGTGGTTATGCGCGTCCCATGCCAGAAGCTTGGATGAAACGTCAGGCGGCTTTAGTACATGAACGTGCCAAGCAGGCTGACATCATCATCACCACTGCGCTAATACCGGGCCGTAAAGCACCCATATTGATTAGCGAAGAAACGGTTAAATCAATGAAGCCAGGATCGGTGATTGTTGATATGGCGGTTGAGCAGGGTGGAAATTGCCCGCTTTCTGAATTAGGCAAGACAGTCGTCAAGCACGGCGTAACTATTATTGGTGAAGCTAACATTCCTGCTTTGTGCGGTGCGGATGCGTCGGCGCTGTATTCACGTAATGTGTTGGATTTTCTCAAGCTCATTATTAATCCAGAGGGTGCGTTGCATATCGATACCAGTGATGAGATCGTCGCTGCGACCTTGATGTGCTCGGGTGGTGAAGTCGTTCGTAAGGCTTAGGAGATTTAATGCAGCGAATTATGTTGCGCGCGAAAATACATCGCGCGACAGTGACGCAGTGTGATCTGAATTACGAGGGTTCCTGCGGCATTGATCAAGATTTGCTTGAAGCGGCTGACATCCGCGAGTTTGAAAAAATAGAGCTGTACAACATTAATAACGGTGAGCGTTTTTCTACCTATGCCATTGTGGGAAAGCGCGGTAGTGGTGAGATTTCTCTCAATGGTGCGGCTGCACGCTTAGCGCAATTAGGTGACTTACTCATTATCTGTACCTATGCGCCTATGAGCGATGCTGAGGTAGCTGAGTATCAGCCAAAGATTGTGTTTGTAAACGATAAAAATCGAATCACTGGCCTTAAAAAATAATGCCTTCTCAGCAGTTCTGAAGGCACCTACTGTCTACAACCAGAGGACATCATGGAAGTCAGTCATACCATCATTAACCTGATCATCTTTGTGCTGGCAATTTATGTCGGCTATCACGTGGTCTGGACTGTTACCCCTGCATTGCACACGCCATTGATGGCGGTGACGAATGCGATATCCGCCATCATCATCGTGGGTGCCATGTTAGCGGCGGCGCTGACTGAAGGTCCGGTCGGACAGTTCATGGGTACCTTAGCGGTCGCATTAGCCGCGGTGAATGTATTCGGTGGTTTTTTGGTCACCCAGCGCATGCTGGAAATGTTCAAGAAAAAAGAGCCTAAGGCCAAGAAGAAGGAAGAGGCTTAATCATGAGCATGAATCTGGTTACTTTGTTGTATCTGTTGGCGTCTGTGTGTTTTATTCAGGCGTTGAAAGGTCTGTCTCACCCTGCGTCGGCACGTCGTGGTAACGCGTTTGGTATGGTTGGTATGGCGATCGCTGCATTGACGACTGTTGCGCTGATCTTCAAGCTGAAATCGGAAGCCACCACAGGAACAAACCTGGGCTATGGCTTGTTGGCATTCGGTGTTGTCGTCGGTGGTGGCATTGGTACCTTACTCGCTAAGCGCGTTGAAATGACCAAGATGCCTGAGTTGGTCGCCGCGATGCACTCGCTGATTGGTTTGGCTGCAGTCTGTATTGCAGTTGCCGCTGTATCTGAGCCTTGGGCTTTTGGTATTGCTGCACGCGGTGAACCTATACCGTTTGGTAATCGTATTGAACTATTTATCGGTACCTTTGTTGGTGCGATTACTTTCTCGGGTTCTGTGATCGCGTTTGGCAAACTCGCCGGCAACTATAAATTCCGTTTGTTTCAAGGTGCGCCGGTAGTGTTCCCCGGCCAGCATCTGTTTAATTTGGTGATGGCTATTGTGATGGTCGGCGCGGGCCTGATGTTCGTTGCTGATCCGGGTGTGGACGCAGCATGGACACCCTTCATCGTGATGACGGTCATTGCTTTCATTTTGGGTGTGCTGATCATTATTCCTATCGGTGGTGCGGATATGCCGGTGGTAGTGTCTATGTTGAACAGTTACTCGGGTTGGGCGGCAGCGGGCATTGGTTTTTCGCTCAACAACTCGATGCTGATTATTGCGGGATCGTTAGTTGGCTCGTCCGGTGCAATTCTTTCTTACATCATGTGCGCCGCGATGAACCGCTCGTTCATTAGCGTGATTCTGGGTGGTTTTGGTGGTGAAGCTGGTGATGTGGTGGCCGGTGGTCAACAACAGCGAAATGTACGATCGGGTTCGGCAGATGATGCGGCATTTGTAATGAGTAATGCCGAGACGGTCATTATCGTTCCTGGTTATGGTTTAGCGGTCGCCCGCGCGCAGCACGCATTGATGGAGCTCAGTGAAAAATTGTCGCATCGTGGTGTCACCGTCAAATTCGCCATTCATCCTGTCGCTGGTCGTATGCCTGGTCACATGAATGTTCTGTTGGCTGAAGCCGAAGTGCCTTACGATCAGGTCTTTGAAATGGAAGACATCAATGGTGAATTTGGTCAGGCTGATGTGGTGCTCGTATTAGGTGCGAACGATGTGGTCAATCCAGCGGCTAAAGATCCGAACTCTCCTATCGCTGGTATGCCTATTTTGGAAGCTTACAAAGCCAAGATGGTGATTGTAAACAAACGTTCGATGGCTTCAGGTTATGCGGGTCTCGATAACGAGTTGTTCTACATGGATAAAACCATGATGGTGTTTGGTGATGCGAAGAAGGTGATTGAAGACATGGTTAAGGCTGTGGAGTAACAACAAACCTCATTAGTCACTAGCCTTAATCAATGAGCGACAAGCTAAACTTAGCTCCACTGGAAAACGCGGTGAGTCGACTCACTGAGGGGCTTGCTCGCTATGAGAAAGACATCACGGACACGCAGATTCGGGATGGTCTGATTCAGCGATTTGAGTTTAGCTATGAAATCAGTCACAAGATGTTGAAACGTCATCTTGAAGCTGTGTCTCCGACTCCAGAGCAGTTTGATGCGATGGCCTTTGCTGACCTTATTCGTTCTGCCAACGAACAAGGCTTGCTACTTGGTGACTGGTCGGCGTGGAAAATCTATCGTGAGATGCACAGCAAGACTAGCCACACCTACGATGAAGAAATAGCGATCGAGGTTGTGCATAGCATCCCTGCTTTTTTAGAAGAGGCGCGCCACCTCTTGAAACAACTCCAAGAGCGGAATCAATAACGGCATGGTTGCCCAGCCTCTCATTGATATCAGTCCTGAGAACTGGCAAATCGTTCGAGACATTCTTCAACGCTATGTGCCGGATCGCGAAGTCTGGGCTTTCGGGTCGCGGGCAAAATGGACCGCCAAGGAATTTTCAGATCTTGATCTTGCCATCATCGGCGATACGCCCCTGAGCATTGCACTCACTGCAGATATGAAAGAAGCATTTCAAGAATCAGCCTTGCCGTTCAAGATTGATATTGTGGATTGGGCGAACATTACGCCTTCATTTCGGCAAGTCATTCAAGCGGCAAAAATTCAGATTCAGTAATCTCATCAGGCATCGCCGCAGTAATGCGATTTTTATCGCAACCCAAACATCATGTGCGACGCCAGCCAACGTTTTGCACTGGGTGTGACATCAATGAGTCCCAACGACATACCCAGCATAGTTTGTGTGATCGATTGATCGGGCGCGCTGGCAAACACGCGCGCCATCCAATCGGTTATGCGTATCGTCGTGCCCCGATCCGCTTGACGCTTATGCTCGAACGCCGTGAATGCCATAGGCGACATTTCTTTCGCTAATAAATCGGCCAGAACGGCAGCATCTCGTAATCCCAGATTCAGTCCTTGCCCTGCAACAGGATGCAACGTTTGCGCCGCATTGCCAATGGCAAGTGTTCGCGCTGTGTTGATTGCCTGAGCATTTAAGCCGAGTGGGTAAGTGGATCGTGATCCGACGTTAATGAAGCGCCCCACGCGTTGACCAAAGGCCTGCTGTAGTGCCTGAAGAAATGCTTCATCGGAGAGTGAAATCAACTGTTCGCTATGCTCGGGACGCACACACCAGACCAAGGCATAGCCGCCTGCTTGCGGTAGCAATGCTAGTGGCCCTTCTTCGGTGAATCGTTCAAATGCCCGATCAGGCCGTGGCGAACTTGTTTCTACTCTAGCGACAATGGCGCATTGCTGATAATCGCGGTGCTTTGCTCGTAGCGCTTGTTCACCAAAGACGCCGCCCTCAGCCTGTATCGCAAGTTTTGCAGTTAGGGTCTGGCCATCGGATAACTCTATCGATACTTGCTCGCTACTTTCATGGATGCTTGCAATGCGAGACGGTCTGAGTTGATGTAATTCAGAGTTAGATAAGCTATCAGCCAGAGCGCTTACGACATCACCATAGCGGCAAACATAGCCAAGTGCGGGTAGCTTATATTCAGCTGCTTCGATTAATGTGCGGCCAAAACTACCGCGACGTGAGATGTGAATTTCTTGAATGGGTGTGGCCGTCGTTGGCCAGCCATGAATTTGCTCGAGTAATTGTCGACTGCCGTAAGACAGTGCGACCGAACGCGGATCCTCCGCAGCGGCTGAAAGCGATTTAGCATCGATCAGCACAATTTTTTTTGCATCGACGCCACGCGCAATCAGCATGCCCGCGATTGCTAGGCCCACGGGTCCGCCACCTGCAATTGCTATGTCGACCTGTATTTGCATGCGACTCGATGAGTTAATTAAGCGCGCATCACTGCTTCGATTTCAGCAATGGTTTTTGGTGCTTTGTGCGTCAAGATGTCGCAGCCCGATGCAGTCACTAAAGCATCATCTTCAATGCGTATGCCTATGTTCCAGAATTCTTTCGGTACGCCTTCTGCAGGACGAACATAGATACCCGGTTCTATCGTTAGCACCATGCCGGGCATTAGCGTGCGCCAGGGCTTTTGCTCACCCTCAGGTACATGATCGCGATAGTCACCTACATCATGCACATCCATACCCAGCCAATGGCCGGTTCTGTGCATGTAAAACTGTCGATAGTCACCGTTGGTGATCACATCATCTAAGGTGCCAACTTTATTTTTATTTAGTAAGCCAGTATCGAGCATGCCTTGTGCCAGCACCTTTAGTGCGGCATCGTGTCCATCAGTAAAACGTTTGCCCGGTGCTGTCACTGCAATGGCTGCAGCTTGCGCATTCAAAACGAGTTCATACAACGCTTTTTGTGGGCCACTGAATTTACCGTTCACAGGAAAAGTGCGGGTGATGTCAGAAGCGTAGCTATCTAATTCACAGCCCGCATCGATGAGTACTAAATCACCGTCACGTAATTCGGCATCGCCGGCGCGATAATGTAAAACGCAGGCATTTGGGCCGGTCGCAACGATAGAGCCGTACGCGGGAAACTGAGAACCCTGACTGCGGAATTCATGCAGTAACTCGGCTTCAAGATGATATTCGCGCAAACCGGCCTTAGACGTTCGCATCGCTCGTGCATGAGCGAGTGCGCTGATATCTGCAGCGCGCTGCATGATGGCAATTTCATGCTCGTCTTTAATCAGGCGCATATCATTGAGCAGCACACGAATATCGACAGCCTTGCTCGGTGCGGTGACGCCAGCTCGTGCTTGCGCGCGCACAGAATTTAGCCATGCTTGTATTTGCGCATCGAGCTTCTGGCTGCTGCCGAGGGCATAAAACAAGGCATTCACATTTGCCATTAATTTCGGTAATTCAGTATCAATGGTATCGATGGCAAAGGCTGCATCAAAACCAAATTTTTCTTTCGCGGCTGACGGGCCGTAGCGATAACCATCCCAAATTTCGCGTTCTTCATTTTTTTCGCGACAAAATAAGATAGATTGATCAGTCGCTCCTGCGATCAGCACCAGCGTAGCTTCGGGTTCAGTGAAGCCTGTCAAATAATAAAAATAGCTGTCGTGTCTATAGGGATAGTCAGCGTCTGCATTACGCATGACTTCGGGTGCGGTAGAAATAATGGCGACGCCGCCACCTTGTTCACGCATTTTGGTCAGCACGCGTGCGCGCCGTTGAGCATAGGGATTCATGTCAGTTCTTGTAGTGAAGGGGTGCATTCAGTTGTTCTAGTCGCTCTACGGTTCCGACATCAGTCCAGTCACCGTGGTAAAGCTCGCCGCCTATTCTGCGCTGATCTGCTAATTCGCGCAGGATGGGCGCTAGTTTGGCTGAATCACCGGGAGTCAGTTGATCAAACATTTCGGGTCGGTAAACGCCGATACCCGAGAAGGTGTATCGAGGCTCACCTTGATTGGCAATAGAAAAATTCGCTAGTGCGAAATCGCCCTCGGGATGATGTGCAGGATTTTTTATCAAATACAACCAAGCGAGATCACGCGTGTGATGCGGATGCGGTGTGCCCCAAACATCATTCTCTTCCAACACATCGTTGACTTTAGAAAAATCGAAATGCGGGCAATACACATCGCCTGCAATCGCAACGAAGGCTTCGTCTCCCAACAAATGGCGCGCCTTGGCGATACCACCTGCAGTTTCTAGTGCCGTGCCTTCGGCAGAATACACAATGCTTGCGCCGAACTGATCACCCTTACCGAGTGCATCTTCGATCATATGACCTAGATGCGCATGATTGATAACGATCTCCGTAATGCCAGCACGAACTAAATTTAAAATGTGCCACACAATTAAGGCGCGCCCCCGCACCTGCAACAAGGGTTTGGGGCAGGTGTCTGTGAGTGGTCGCATACGCTCGCCGCGACCAGCGGCAAAAATCATCGCCTTCATAAAATCAGAACGTAAATCCTACGCCAGTGGTATTTTCTTCCAGCGTATCGAGTAGTTTGATGAGTGGCGAAAATTCTTTGTAGCGATACGCCGTTTTGCGGGTGTAATCCATAACGAGTGGAATATCAGCCAGATAGCCATCCTTGCCATCACGGTGATACAGGCGCGCAAAAATGCCTAGTACTTTTAGGTGACGTTGTAAGCCCATGAATTCGAAGTCACGATAAAACATATCGACATCAGGATTCACGGGTAGCCCCGCTCGACGCGCGCGTTCCCAGTAGCGTATGGCCCAGTCCAGCACCATTTCCTCATCCCACTGAATATAGGCATCGCGCAGTAGCGAGACCAAATCGTAGGTGATCGGACCGTACACTGCGTCTTGAAAATCCAGAATGCCGGGATTACCTTTATCCATCACCATCAGGTTGCGCGAATGATAGTCGCGGTGCACGTAGACGGGAGGTTGCGCGAGGTTGTTCGCCAAAATGCAGTCGAATATTTTGTTCAACGACTCGGACTGATCATCAGATAGCGTGGCTTTTAAATGTTTATTGATATACCAGTCGGGAAACAACATGAGTTCGCGATGGAGTAGAGGCCGATCGTAGTCGGGCAGCTGCCCCGGTTTGCTTTGGGTCTGTAGCAAAATCAGTGCATCGATCGCGTCCATATAAAGCTTGTGGGCGGTATCAATACTGAGTTGTTTTAGATAGGTGGTGGAGCCTAGGTCCGACAGCAGCAGAAAGCCCTGCTCAATATCGCTAGCTAGCACCTTAGGTACCGTAACGCCTGTGTCCCCAAATAGGCTGGCCACTTGGAGAAACGGGCGTACATCTTCTTGCGGTGGTGGCGCATCCATCACGATTAGAGAATCGCCTTGAGCTGTATCCACTCGGAAATAACGACGAAAGCTGGCATCCGCTGAGGCGGGTCGCACTGTGTCGGTGAGGGGTTGGGGTGTATCGATCTGGGCTAGCCAGTCGGCAATTTTTGCTAAACGTGCATCGTTTTTAAGAGAATCTGTCATGGAGAACGCAGAATAACAAGTTGAAAAGCATTGCTGCTGCTGTTCGCGCAGTGTGTTCCCATATAATAATGGATTCGCCTCACAATGCGGCGCTCACTATGCCGCGTCTCTCTTCATGATCCCGCGATTGCCTATTCAACAACCCGTTGCAGTACTGCGCTTAAGTGCTATTTCTATTGCGCTGGCCTCGTTGCCTCTGTTGGGCATAGCGCAGGAGCGCACATGGCTGGCCGGCTCCGTTGATGATAATGCGCCAACTGAATTTCAGGCGGATCAAATCACCGGTCGGCCCGATCGCGATGTCACTATGGAGCAAGGTGTTGAAATAACGCGGGGCACGACCTTGATACAAGCTGATCGCATGTATTACGACATGGTCGATGACAGTGTCGAGGCTAAAGGGCATGTGCGCGTTGCCAAACAAGGTAATGTGTTTACCGGTACCGAGCTGCGCCTGAAGCTTGATACTGGCGAAGGCGTGATGCAAAGCCCGATTTACCAGCTTATTCAAAAGAATGCACATGGCAAGGCCGACCGTATTGATTTCAAGTCACAAGATTTGGCGACCGTTATTGGGGGTTTCTACACCACGTGCAATCAGCCCGAGCCGGATTGGTATCTTAAAATGGGATCGATGACATTAGATAATGGGCGTGAGATCGGTGTCGCTAAAGATGCTGTTTTGGTTTTTAAAGGTGTTCCGCTGGTTGGGACACCTCATATCTCTTTTCCGCTCAGCGAAGAACGAGTTTCAGGGTTTCTTGCGCCCACCATTGCGACATCGACCTCAGGTGGTCTGGAAGTAACGACGCCTTACTACTGGAATATCGCCCCGAATCGCGATTTAATTCTGGCGCCACACTTCATTACACGACGTGGCTTAATGCTAGGTGGTACGACTCGCTATTTGGGTGAAGAGTATTCTGGGCAAACGCGTTTTGAAGTCATTGATCGCGACAGTCAGACTAATGAGAGTAGGTATGCGATTTCATCACGTCACAAACAAGATTTGGGTTCGGGGCTGACGTTTAATTCCAACTTAAATGTAGCATCGGACAATAATTACGCCCAAGACTTTCCGTTCAGTCACGTTTGGGCGTATCAGCCAGGCGTTAGCCGCCGCGTCTTGCCACGTGATCTCAGGATTGATTATGGTTCTGCGAATACGACTGCCAGTGCTCGAGTCATCGAATATCAAATTCTTCAGGATTCAAACCTGAGCGCTAAAATTTTGTCACCCTACAGTCGCTTGCCTCAGCTGAACTATAACCACTACGGCGATAACGAAGGCAGTCTTAGCTGGAGCCTCGCTTCCGA
>JAIPCX010000020.1 GCA_021737945.1 Polynucleobacter sp. | reverse complement strand
TCTTAGTTCGGTTACGGCGGGGGTACCGCCAGAAAAGCGTCTCAACCAAGTAAGGAATTACAGAAAGCCCTGCACCACTGCTACTCGAATCTCAACGTGGTCGCGATTATACTTGAAAAAATTATCACACTCCTTCCAAGTCACTCGGGAATTTGATATAGATCGAACTCCAGCCATTCAAATGGCACGATGACAAGCTTTCATGTTCATCCTCAAAACTGGCAGTGCGTACCTAGTCATACCAAATAGCCTATAGTTCTAGCCTTCTTGTACCTAATCACCGGTCTTATTCATGAATTTCGATGTTGCCATTGTGGGTAGTGGCCTTGCTGGCCTGTCCGTTGCCCTCCATCTCGCCGACCACCGCAAAGTCGTCGTTATCTCCAAGCGCGCGCTACGCGACGGCGCCAGTGATTGGGCCCAAGGGGGTATTGCCGCCGTACTCGATTCAGCGGACAGTCATGATCAGCATGTAAATGACACGCTGATCGCCGGTGCTGGTCTATGTGATGAAGGAGCGACCCGCGCTATCGTAGAGCAAGGTCGCGCAGCGATTGAGTGGCTGATTGACCAAGGCGTACCGTTTACTCGCGATGATGATGCCGAGATGGGATTTCATCTCACTCGAGAAGGTGGGCACAGCCAACGTCGCATTATTCACTCAGCCGACGCCACCGGCCACGCTGTACAAGTAACGCTGGAAGAACAAGTGCGTCGTCATCCCAATATCACCCTACTTGAAAATCACTACGCGATTGATCTGATCACCTCGGACAAGGTGGGTGTAGACAACGGCACGCCCCATTGCATGGGCTTGTACGTGCAAGACGTCACCACCGGTCAGGTACAAACCATCGCTGCTGATCAGACCGTGCTGGCCACAGGCGGTGCCGGTAAAGTCTATCTCTACACCACCAACCCCGACACAGCGACTGGTGACGGTATTGCCATGGCTTGGCGCGCTGGTTGTCGTGTCGCGAATATGGAGTTCATACAATTTCATCCGACCTGCTTGTATCACCCTTACGCCAAGTCTTTCTTGATAACTGAAGCCGTACGTGGCGAAGGTGGATTACTCAAGCTGCCTGCAGCTGCAGGAGCGGCTGCAGGACAACGCTTCATGCTCAGTCATGATGAGCGCGCTGAACTCGCTCCGCGTGACATCGTTGCGCGAGCGATCGACTTTGAAATGAAAAAACGCGGCTTAGATCATGTGGACCTCGACATCAGCCATCAACCACCTGCTTTTTTGAAAGAACACTTCCCAACAATTTATGCGCGCTGCCTTGAGCTAGGCATCGATATTACAAAACAACCTATTCCTATCGTTCCAGCGACCCACTACACCTGCGGCGGCATCGTGACCGATTTATCCGGTCGTACTGATCTACCTGGCTTATATGCCGTCGGCGAAACTGCTTACACAGGGCTACACGGCGCGAATCGTTTAGCTAGTAACTCGTTATTAGAGTGTGTGGTATTGGGACGCGCAGCTGCACTGCATATTGAACTTCAAGCCAAGCCAAAGCAGGCAAAATTACCTGCATGGGATGAAAGTCGCGTTACCAATGCCGATGAAGAAGTCGTGATTACGCAAAACTGGGATGAGCTGCGTCGCTTCATGTGGAATTTCGTTGGCATCGTGCGCACCAGCAAGCGGCTAGAACGAGCTCAGCATCGCTTAGCGGTGCTGAAAGAAGAAATTGACGAATACTATGCAAACTTCCGCATCACGCGCGACCTGCTGGAGTTGCGTAATTTGGTCGAAGTCGCTTCGCTGATTGTTCGTAGCGCAAAGTCGCGGCGCGAGAGTCGAGGTTTGCATTACAGCCTAGATTATCCAGACACACTACCCAAAGCTTTACCGACCGTGCTATCGCCTAAACGTAAACTTGGTTCGCGCAAGTCGTAGAGCTTTAGACTATGCACTGACCAACCATGGGCTAATCAAACAACCCGCAGCGAGTAATCGGTCGCTTTGATGTCTTTGGTCAGGCTGCCGATAGAAATTCGATCAACACCGGTCTCAGCAATCGCGCGTATGGTTGTGCGATCAATGCCACCCGATGCTTCGAGTACCGCTCGCCCTGCGCTTATCTTCACAGCGTCTTGCAACATCGCTATAGAAAAATTATCTAACAAAATAGATACAGCACCGGCATCTAACGCCTGCTGCAACTCATCAAGCGATTCAACTTCAATCTGAATGCCAACGCCAGAATGTAAAGCCTTGGCTGAAGCCATCGCGGCCGCAATGCTACCTGCAGCTGCTATGTGATTTTCTTTGATAAGAATTCCGTCGTACAAAGCAAGGCGCTGATTTTTTCCGCCACCGACGCGTACCGCATATTTTTGCGCAAGGCGCAAGCCGGGCACTGTTTTACGTGTATCCAAAACAGAGGCACGCGACCCTTGAATCAAATTCACATACTCGCGCGTGCTAGTGGCGACTGCAGACAAGAACTGAAGAAAATTTAAAGCCGCACGCTCGCCCGTCATCAACGCACGAGCTGGGCCATTCAAGCTACAAACCTCGGTATCCGCAGCCATCGCATCACCTTCAGCCACATGCCAAGTTATCTTGATACGAGAATCCACGTGCTGCATCACCGCCTCAAACCACGGAGCGCCACACAACACCGCTGTTTCGCGCACCACGACTCGCGCTTTAACCTGCGCTGACTCCGGAATCAGTTGCGCAGTCCAGTCGCCGGTGCCAATATCTTCCGCAAGTGCAGTGCGAATGTTGTCTTCGAAAGCAAGCGATAGCGCAGCATCAAATGGCGCAAACGGATTATTCAGTGTACTCATGCCGGGCCAAGGCCCGCAAACAAATTTTGTTCTGCTGCCAGATCGGCAGAAGGACGCACATTCGCTTTGCGTGCCGCAGCAAAATCAAGCATACGGTCGATGCAGGTCACTGCCTTAACGTGAATCGCTTCATCAACTAAAATCGTATTGCGGCCGCTCTCCAAAACATCGGCTAGATTTTGCAGCGAGTTCATCGCCATCCATGGGCAATGCGCGCAACTCTTGCAGGTAGCGCTATTGCCTGCTGTCGGTGCTTCAATAAAAACTTTTCCCGGTGCTGCTTGGCGCATTTTGTGCAAAATGCCGTTATCAGTGGCCACAATAAATTCAGTCGCATCTAGCGACACTGTAGCTGCGATTAATTGCGAGGTAGAACCCACTACATCAGCCAATGCCACCACGGCTGCCGGTGACTCAGGATGCACAAGAATTTTTGCATTCGGATGATCGCGCTTGAGTAATTCGAGCTCAATTCCTTTGAATTCATCATGCACTAAACACGAACCCTGCCATAACAGCATGTCGGCACCGGTTTGTTTTTGTATGTAACTACCCAAATGACGATCGGGTGCCCACAGTATCTTTTTGCCTTGCGCATGCAAGTGAGCCACGATGTCTAAACCTATCGACGAAGTCACCATCCAGTCAGCACGCGCTTTCACCGCCGCACTCGTATTAGCGTAAACAACCACGGTGCGATCAGGATGCGCATCGCAAAACGCTGAAAATTCGTCAACAGGACAACCTAAATCTAACGAACAGGTCGCATCCAGATCAGGCATGAGTATCGTTTTATTAGGCGATAAAATTTTTGCTGTTTCACCCATGAAGCGCACACCAGCAACCACCAAAGTTTGCGCAGCATGATCGCGCCCAAAGCGGGCCATCTCGAGAGAATCAGAAACACAACCGCCAGTTTCTTCCGCCAGATCCTGAAGATCAGAGTCGACGTAATAGTGCGCAACCAACACGGCACCTTTTTCTTTCAGCAGGCGACGAATTTTGTCTTTGAGTTGAAGCCGTTGATTCGGCGACACTGCCTCGGGCACACGCGACCACGCTGATGCCAAACCACGACCACCTTCCACTAAGGGGCGTTCAAATTCTATAGTTTTGATTTCCATACGTTGTGGGCTCCGGCCCATCATGTCTCAGAAAAAATTGGCGCTGGATACGAGCACTCAGTGTTTTGTATCCATAGCGAAGCTGTGAAGTTTATCACCGGCGCACCGGTCTAGCAGGAAGTAGCGACGACGATTGTTAAACGCTCAAATGAAGACTAAATTCTTCTGCGTTGGACGTAAGGCGGCAGTGTGCTCCCACGGGCAAGGTGATCTTGTCACGCACATGACCAAACGGCAATCCGCTCAGAATCGGTACCTGAATCTGCTGGCGTAGATACGTCAGCATGGCAGCAAAGTCATAGCCATTATCGTAATCAGTCAATTTGTAGCCCGAAAAATCACCGAAGATAATTGCCTTCTGATTGTGTAAAACACCCGCGTGCAATAACTGCAACATCATCCGTTCAATTCGGTAGGGATGTTCATTGATATCTTCAACAAAAAGAATCCCCTGCTCTATTTTTGGCATCCAGCGTGTACCGATTAAATGCGTCAGTAGGGCAAGGTTGCCACCCCAGAGTTTGCCTTCGCATTCCATCTCAGGATTGCCACTAGCTTTTGTAGACACATCGAATTGGGATGAAGAAAGCGCTTGCCAAAAATGCTGGTGCGTGAATTCACTCACATCTGCACGACTAAAATCATCACAAATCATCGGTCCGGCATAGCTCACTGCATGCTGAGCCAGCAAACCCATGTGAATCGCCGTGAAATCACTATGCCCAATAAAACGCTTACCGCTATTCGCAAGCAGAGCGAAATCAATCTGGGGTAACAAACGCGACAAACCATAACCACCGCGCAAAGCAATCACCAACTCCACGTCAGGATGTTTTGCTGAATCATGAAGTTGCGCTAAACGCTCTGCATCCGTCGCGGCAAATCGCAGATAGCGGCCATTGGTGGTACTAAAATCATGGATCTGATGACCTAAATCGCGCAGATGCTGAACCGCGCGCAAATACGCCGCCTGATCGATGGCATAGCCACTGGGGGCGACAATAGCGATGTGACGTGAAGGCATAGTCATAGCAATCTCACGATTCAGTGCGTAACTGTTGGCGACGCTCAGCGAAAAAAGATGACAGCATTTTTCCACATTCCTCGGCCAGCACGCCGCCCTCAAGCTGGGTCTGATGATTCAGTTTTGTTTCAGCGAAAAGATTCATGACTGAACCGCAGGCTCCGGTCTTGGGATCACTAGCACCAAACACCACGCGCGCTAAACGTGCATGCATCATCGCACCAGCACACATCGCACAAGGCTCAAGGGTTACGTACAGCGTGCAATCGACCAATCGGTAATTACCTAATTTTTGCGCGGCTGAACGCAGCGCTTTGATTTCAGCGTGCGCGGTCGGATCATGCTGACCTATCGGTTGGTTGTAACCTACGCTTACCACCTCACCATCTTTCACAATCACCGCGCCAACCGGCACTTCACCAGCCAACTTTGCTTCAGCAGCGGCATTCATCGCCATGCGCATGAAGGCCTGATCGCTCACGCGCTCTCCATAATCTCGGCCCAACAGTTAGGCGTTTCATGCAAAACGAGTTTATGTAATTTCAAACCCGTACCAAATCGATCCCAATACACAGGCTTGAGAATATCAAAGGCCGTGCGCGCTAAATTTTCAACGGTGGGTATTTTGTTAATCACTACTGTTTTGTGATCCGGTATACCCGCTAAAAAATCGCGGACCGGTTTATCTTTTTCATACACAATAAACGCGTGATCCCAAACATCCACCAAATGCTGATGAGCCAGTGATTTAACATCGGAAAAATCCATCAACATGCCATTGTCTGAGCTGCCCTCTTCTTCGATCACCTCACCGACCAAGGTAATTTCAATCGTGTATCGATGGCCGTGCAGATTACGGCATTGACTTTTATGATCAGGAATTCGATGTCCTGCATCAAATTCGAGTTTGCGTGTGATGGTGATCATTGGTTCAGGGTATGCGCAGCAATTTATGGGTTTGTATCGACAAGCGCCATTGAGGATGGTGCTTGCAGGTGTTTATAGCTAGTTGAGTATTTTTTTCTTTGTCAGGACCATCCATGGGCTGCAGAAAAAAATAACTGAAGTTCATTGCGGCATAGCGTTCAAGATCTTGCGCTGCTTGCGGTATCACGACCTTGATTTCGTCGCCCTGATTCACCACCTGCACCGAACCCTGCTTCGGGCTCACGCAAATCCAATCAACCCCCGCAGGTACCGCCAGCGTACCATTGGTTTCTATCGCTATTTCGAAGCCATGGTCATGCAAGGCAGCGATCAGCGCATCGTCAAGTTGTAGTAAAGGTTCACCACCCGTGCAGACAACATATTTTCGCAAGCGCGAACTAGTTGACGGCCACTGCGCGTCAATCACGGCAGCCAAGGCCTGAGCCGATTCATATTTGGCACCCAAGACACCATCGGTACCAACAAAATCAGTATCGCAAAACTGGCAAATAGCCGAAGGACGGTCGACCTCGCGGCCAGACCAGAGATTGCAGCCGGCAAAGCGACAAAACACCGCCGGACGGCCTGTCTGCGCTCCCTCCCCCTGCAAGGTATAGAAAATTTCTTTGACGCTGTACACCAGCGACACTCCCGCCTATGACTCGAAGGCCGAATTATCCATTAAAAATGATCATCCGCCTCGAATCTTAGAATCTGGCGCGTGAAGCCAGCCGCGTTAGACCGGAAAACGAATAGTAAAGACGGTGCCATGGCCGTTTTCACCCGAGCGCACCCCAATGACTGCATCGTGGTCTTTGACGATATCGCGGACGATGGCCAAACCTAATCCGCTACCCTGTTGCGATTGATCTAGCCGGTAGAAACGGCTAAAGATTTTTTCTTTATCGGCATCCGGAATACCGGGCCCATCATCTTCAACGGTCAGCACGCCGTAACTATCGTCTTGAGTGCATCTAACTGTCACAACGCTACCTTCTGGCGAATAGCGAATCGCATTGTCGACCAAATTGTCGATCAAATCGCGCAATAAGAAGCGATCACCTTTGACAAAGGTAGGCTGCAAATCAAAACCGATATCGATAGTTTTTTTAGTCGCTTGGTCGACAAAATTTTGAACTGACTCAGACACTAATTCATCCAGCGATATACGCTCTAAACGATTACGCTCAAAATCCCCTGGCTCAGACCGAGCCAGTGCCAGTAGCTGGTTAGCCTGTCGCACCATCCGTTCTGTAGATACCATCATCAAGGCAGTCGATTGCGCAGTATCAGGATCATCACGATGATGCGCTTGCAACCATTCGAGCTGCGCTTTAAAACCTGCTAATGGTGTTCGTAGCTGATGTGCTGCATTGGCCAAAAAATCTTGTTTGGCACGAGCACTGTCCTGCACTCGGGCTAACAAAACGTTAATAGCACGAATAAACGGCACCACTTCACGCGGCGCTTTCGCCAAGGGGACTTCCGATAAATCATCGGTTTTTCGGAGCTCTAGATTTTGCTGTAACTCGCCTAGCGACAAAAGACCTTTGTTCAGGGCGAACCAAACAACGACAGGAATGAGCAATAACAACAATAATTCAAGACCAACCAAAGACAGAAGAATACGAAGTTTGAACTGCAGTCGCTTTACCCGCGTTTCTGCTACTCCGATCAATATAGGCTCACCGGCGACGACGGTGCGAAGTGTTATCGCGCGAATATCTTCCCCGCGCATACGCGACAAATAAGCAATCCAAGTATTCGCCTGATCAGGTGTACGCAAGACGGGAAAATCCAAATCGCCTGCGATCGTTTTGCCGTTAATATCGCGAACCACAAAGAAAATTTCATCGAAATGGTCGACTCGTAATACTTGCTCAGCCTGTTGAGATAGTTGCAGCTCAACTGAATTACCGGATTCCTGTACGTGCGGCACGAGTGCCCATGCAGCATCCGCCAGACTCTGATCTAAGGCCGATTGTGCAGGCAACCAAGCCAACCAATAAATAGCCGTCGCGCCGGCCAAATTCACTACCATCAGTGGTATGACCAGCCATCGCAGTAGCTTGCCACGCAAACTCATAGTGCAGACTGCTCCAACATATAACCGAAACCACGAATAGTTTTTATAGAAATACCGGCCTTGTCGATTTTTGCACGTATGCGTGAAATGTAGACTTCGACAGCATTCAACGTCACTTCTTCGCCCCAAGGCAAAATAGCATCAATAATTTGCTGTTTAGACACGACACGCGAAGCGTGTTGCATCAGATACTCCAGCACGGCCCATTCGCGTGCAGAAAGCTCTATCGTCAACCCATCGATGGTGGCACGTCGTGCAAACGGATCCAACTGCAAACCACCCAATTGCAAATCGACGGGCCGAGGATTACTACGCCTGACCAGCGCTTTCAGTCTAGCCACCAACTCAGGGGCCGCGAATGGCTTAACTAAATAATCATCTGCGCCCATTTCTAATCCACGCACACGGTCTTGCACATCATCGCGCGCAGTGAGCAAAAGCACGGGTAATTGACTACCGCGCGCGCGCAAACGACGCACGACTTCAAAACCATCAATACCGGGCAAACCAATATCGAGCACAGCAACCGACATTTCACGCGCTTGCAGCGCGCGATCGGCATCGTCTCCGTTATGCACCACATCCACTGCCATACCGTGCCCTCGCAATATTCTTGCAATGCCATCGGCCAGCACCGGATCGTCTTCAACTAGTAATACATGCATGTTTGGTCCAAGAGTCATTGTAGTTACTAGGTTCTGAATTTTTTAGCCAGCGGCAGAGGACTCCCTAGAGGAATCGATTAAAAAAGTGACCTATTTTTTGATAGCGGAGTTTCACCGAACGCCTGACGATTTAGTATCGCAAAAAACTCTCATTAAAAAACACCGGGCTTAAGCCCGGTGCCTTTTCACTTCTGTTAAGACAAAAAATCAGGCCGCTTCTGGCACGCTAGGTAAACCAGATAAAGCCATCGCTAATTCTTTCTCATCATATTTGTCATCTTTGAGTTCACCTGCAAAGTAAGCCGTGTAAGCCGCCATATCGAAATGACCGTGACCGCAGAGATTAAACAGAATGACTTCGCTCTTACCTTCACGCTTGCAACGCAACGCTTCTTCGATCGCTCCTTTGACCGCGTGATTAGCTTCGGGTGCAGGCACGATACCCTCTGTTTTAGCAAACAACACGCCTGCCGCAAAGCACTCTGTCTGATGATAGGCCACAGCCTCAATCAAATCTAACTCTTTCAGATGCGACACCAACGGCGCCATGCCGTGATAACGCAAGCCACCTGCATGGAAACCTGGTGGCGTGAAAGAAGAACCGAGTGTGTGCATCTTGGTTAGTGGAGCCATGTGGCCTGTATCACCAAAGTCATACGCATACTTACCGCGTGTCAGTGATGGGCAAGCCGCTGGCTCAACTGCCACGATGCGAGGCTTAGGACCACCACGCAAACCAGCACCAATGAATGGGAATGCAATACCCGCAAAATTCGAACCTCCGCCCGTACAACCAACGATCACATCGGGATAGGCATCAGCCATTGCCATTTGTTCCATCGATTCGATGCCGACGATGGTTTGATGCATCAACACATGATTCAGCACTGAGCCCAACGCGTACTTGGTATCGTCATTGGTTGCTGCGATTTCCACTGCTTCTGAAATGGCGATGCCCAAACTTCCAGGATGCGCTGGTGTTTTTTCTAACACCGAGCGACCGTAGTTGGTTTCATTCGATGGTGATGCCACACAACGAGCACCGTACGTTTCCATCACTGCGCGACGATACGGCTTTTGGTCGTACGACACTCTGACCTGAAACACGGTTACATCAATACCGTACAGTGAACCTGCAAATGCCAGCGAGGTACCCCACTGACCCGCACCTGTTTCTGTTGTTAAGCGTTTTACGCCTGCTTGCTTGTTATAAAAAGCTTGCGGAATCGCCGTGTTTGGCTTGTGGCTACCAGCGGGACTCACACCTTCATATTTGTAATAAATTTTTGCCGGTGTACCGAGTGCTTTCTCAAGACCATACGCACGGAACAACGGCGCCGGACGCCACAGGCGATACACATCGCGTACGGGTTCAGGAATATCAATTTCACGATCTTGCGAAACTTCTTGCATGATCAATTCCATCGGAAACAAAGGCGCGAGATCATCCGGACCAATAGGATTGAGCGTACCGGGATGCAATGGCGGTGGCAGTGGTTTAGGTAGATCGGCTTGAATGTTGTACCAACGACGTGGCATGCGGTCTTCAGGTAATAAAAATTTGACTTGATTCGACATCAGAGTGTCTCCGTTTTTTATGGTTATCAGTGCGCTGCGCAAGCACTATCTTAAGCAGCCAAACAAACATACTTTTTTGGCAATTTTTATCGACTATCGAGAAAATCGTCCAGAACGAAATTTACTTCGTGAAAGCAGGTTTCGTCTATCACTGAACGATAAAAGAAAAACCCCCTGTAATTACAAGGGGTTAATTTCAGTATTGCGACTGAATTTAAGGCTTATGCTTCACTTAGCTTTTAAGCATTCACTCATAAAGGCCTTACGCTCATCACCTTTTTTGCCAGTAGCATCTTTATTACATGTCGCCATCTTATTTTGCTGAGAATTTTTAGGCGCCTCGGCAGGTGTTTCAGGCTTTTTGCTCAGGCAGTCTTTCATAAAAGCTTTGCGCTCGTCACCTTTTTTGCCTGTCGCATCTTTATTGCAAGTGGCCATTTTGTTTTGCTGTTCATTCGCCGCAAACGCAGGATTCAGAGCCAGCAAACCCAACAAGGCCAGCGCAGTCATTATTGATTTCATTCTCTCTCCACGATGTCTCGGTACGGGATGGAATAGTCGTCACAGACCTCCCCGCTACAGTCTGTTAGGTAAAACTATAAAACGCCAACCTTACAGAATTTATACAAGCGCGCTACTCGGCGACTTTTTTCTGCTTAGCTGAACTGCTGCCAGAGCCAGGCTGCCACACGCAGCGCCACCTTATCTTCACCCGGTCGGCCGACCACTTGTAAGCCCACAGGCATGTCTGAGCTGCCCTTATAAAACGGCAAATGAACGCACGGCAAGCCCAGCAAAGTCCACACGCGACCAAACACCGGATCACCTGTCTGACTTAAGGTAGCGGGGGCTTCGCCCACCGCGCTGGGCGCAAGCACCACTTCATACTCACCAAATGCAGCTGATACTGCGGCTCGAGCCGAATACGCCAGCTGCAAATTAGCGCGGTGCTGATCGATTGAAATCTGCTGCCCCATAGAGAGTACTTCGCGCAAGCCGGGACTGAGTTCACTCGAGCGCTGCAAACGCTCGTAAGCCAGTGAACGTACTAAATCAAAGCCCATAATTTCTTTCTGCGCTTGCAGCAATCCAGCAAAACTATCGGGCAGCGTTAATTCGCGCACGCGATGACCTGCTTTGGCAAACACCGATGCCGCATGCTGCATCGCCTGTTGAGTATCTTCATCGGCGAATGACCATTCATGGGTATGACACAAGGCAATACGCGGTGCGAGCGATGTTTCTAAATGAAGCAGACTGTGATCACCACTCGCTGCCGCTGCAAACAACGCCACATCGTCTACCGAGCGCCCTAAAAATCCCAGTGTATCGAGTGAGTCAGATAGAGGTTTTACACCTGAACGATTGACTAAACCAAAGCTCGGTTTGTAGCCAACGATGCCGCAAAACGCTGCTGGGCGAATGACTGAAGCCGCGGTTTGTGAAGCAAACGCCAAAGGCACCATATGGTCCGCAACAGCTGCCGCCGAACCACTTGATGAACCACCCGGTGTGTGAGTGAGCCTATGAGGATTGCGCGTTTTACCCGGTGTAAATGTGGCGAATTCTGTCGTGACAGTTTTGCCCAACATAATGGCGCCTTGCTCGCGACACAAAGCAACCACCGAGGCATCCGCCGACGGTTGCAGCGAATGATAGATACTAGAGCCATACGTGGTAGGCATATCGACGGTATCAAACAAGTCTTTTACGCCTACAGGCAAACCGTGCAGCAAGCCTTGAATCGGGCCTTTATCTAACTGCTGCGCATTTTTTAATGCGGCATCGGCTGCCACATGAACCCAGGCTTTCACATCCTCTTCGCGAGCATCGATACGATCCAAACAAGCGCGCACCAATTGTTCTGCTTTGATTTCTCTAGTCGCTAATTTTTTGGCTAGAACACGTGCACCAAGTTCGTTCAGTGGGATGGACATAGCTGATCCTTATAGTTTTGTGCGCTTGAGAGCGTGTCTGTTAAAAACCAACGACAGCTCATTACGCTAACAGTATAGAGTGATCAACGCGATGAAAGAAGACTTGCCGGTTTGAGAAGTTAAAGTGAATTAAAGCAAATAATGCAAGCGCTTGCGAGCTAGCCCGCTTAGCTTCTCAAACCGTGCACAGCTGCGGCGTATATCGGCGTTATTGCAAACTAAAGCTTATTTACGATACAGCCAACTCCAAATCGACGACTTGCTATTGTTGTCATCTGTTGAAGACGAATCGGATTGACCCCATAAGTTTCTAAGTAGCTTTTTAGCGCTTGCCCATAAAAGACTCGATGCGCTTAGTACAGGCTTTTTAGTTTCGACAAAAGCTTCAGCATGCGCCGATGGCTGCATTAGCTTTTGTTTAAACTGATCCGCAAACTGAGACAAAATGACATCCGATACGGGAGCTATCATTCGCGAACCAAATTGTGCAAGTTGACCATTTACGGTGATCTCGGCCAGACCGTGCAAAAAAGTTCCCTGATTTTTTTTATCCACCAATGTCGTGGTGAGTTTCATCGTAGCGGATGAACCACTTTTATCGGTGCCCGTAGCCATAAGCTCGAGCTTGCGTGCCGATGCATCGATCATCACCAGCTCCAACTCTCCTGCAAATTGAAGTCGCATTGGTCCGATGCTTAGTATCACACGCCCTGCGAAATGAGAAGCATCGATTACCTGAGTAATCGATGCTCCCGGCATGCAAGTCGCAACGCGAGGAATATCAGACAGCAGTCGCCAACAATCGGCAATCGCTGCCTTAATGACGAATGATTTCTCTAGTTCGACCTTCATAGCGTGACCTCAGTGCGCCAGGCCATGAGCTTTGAGCGTCTTCCACAAACGATAAGCGGTATGTGGCAGCTCGAGATGCGTCTCGCCCAGATGAGCAAAGGCATCGACGATGGCTGCTGTGATGGTCGGAACTGATCCTACATGCGGTGATTCAGCCACACCTTTTGCCCCTAAAGGATGATGCGGTGAAGGCGTCACCGTGAAATCGGTTTCCCAATGCGGAGTCTCCACGGCTGTCGGTACAAAATAATCCATCAGCGTGTTGCCTTGAATATTGCCCTGCTCATCAAATGAAAGCAGTTGACCCATAGCGACAGCAAAACCTTCAGTCAAGCCACCATGAATCTGACCTTCAATCACCATAGGATTAATACGTGTGCCGCAATCGTCTAAAGCATAGAAACGCCGAATTTTGGTTTCGCCGGTTCCTTTGTCGATATCCACCACGCACAAATACACACCAAACGGAAACGTAAAATTAGGCGGGTCGTAATAATGCACGGCTTCTAGACCTGGCTCCATACCAGCGGGTGGTTTGTTGTAGGCAGCCCAGGCAATTTCTGTCATGGTTTTAAACCGTGTGGCATCACCGCGAACTTTAAAGCGATCGATTTCCCATTCGAGATCGTTTTCACCGACTTCTAACATGTGAGCTGCAAATTTTTTTGCTTTGGCATGAATTTTTCTCGCCGCCATCGCAATCGCTGCACCTCCGACTGGCGTTGAGCGCGACCCGTAGGTACCCAGCCCATAAGGCGCAGTGCTGGTGTCACCTTCTTCGACTTGAATCACTTCGGATGAAATACCTAACTCAGTTGCGATAATTTGCGCATACGTTGTTTCGTGGGCCTGACCTTGCGAAATGGTTCCCATGCGTGCAATCGCACTGCCCGTCGGATGCACACGAATTTCACACGAATCAAACATGCCTACACCTAAGATGTCGCACATCTTGCTCGGGCCGGCACCTAGCACTTCGGTAAAGCTCGCTAAGCCTATGCCCATCAAGGTCGTCGAATCAGGGTCTGCACGTTTGGCCGCTTGCTCGGCACGTAATGCTGTGTAATCAACCGCTGTCAAAACTTTGTCTAATGCGGTGTGATAGTCGCCGGAATCGTATTCAAAACCAAACGCCGAGGTATAGGGAAACTGATCCTTGCGAATAAAATTGATACGTCGAATTTCAGCCTTATCCATCGTCAGTTTTTGTGCCAACACATCGATCATGCGCTCAATCAGATACACCGCTTCGGTTACGCGAAATGAACAGCGATATGCAACACCGCCCGGTGCTTTATTGGTATAAACCCCTTCGACCATGCAGTGCGCAACAGGAATGTCATAGGAACCTGAACAAATATGAAACAACCCTGCCGGGTATTTCGTCGGATCCGCGCATGCATCAAACGCACCGTGATCGGCAATGACATGGGCTCGCAATCCTAAAATTTTTCCCTCTCGAGTAGCGGCTAGCTCGCCAGTCATGTGGTAATCGCGAGCGAAGGCGGTTGAGGATAAATTTTCTATTCGATCTTCCACCCATTTAACCGCACGCCCCAACACAATCGATGCCACGATCGCGCAGACATACCCTGGATAAACACCCACCTTGTTACCAAAGCCACCGCCGATATCCGGCGAGATAATGCGTACCTTGGATTCGGGAATGCCAGACAACATCGACACCACTGTTCTAACAATGTGCGGGGCTTGGCTAGTGATATATGTGGTCAACTCACCGCGCACGGGATCAAAGGAAGCCACTGCACCACAGGTTTCTAATGGACAGGGATGCACGCGGGGATAGAGAAGATCTTCTTTTACTGTGATTGCAGCCTGACTAAACACGGTATCGGTTGCCGCTTTATCGCCCGCCTCCCAACTAAAGATATGATTGTGGTGATAGCGCTTACCGTGTGCGCCTTCTTCCTTACCCGCTAAATCTTCGCGCAACACTGGCGCATCTTTTTCTAATGCCTTACGTGGATCGATCACAACCGGTAGTTCTTCATAATCCACACGAACTGCCGCAACACCATCGGCGGCAATATAGCGATCTTCCGCAACAACGACCGCTACCTCTTGCAGTTGAAAATGAACTTTTTCATCCGCCAATACCGCTGCAACATCACCGGCGAGTGTTGGCATCCAATGTAATTTCAATGGCTTGAGATCATCTGCTGTGAGAACTGCCAGCACACCTGGAATAGCGAGCGCCGCTTCTTTATGAATTTTTTTAATCCGCGCATGGGCAAAGGGTGAACGAACAATATCGATGTGAACCATGCCAGGTAGCTTAATGTCGTCTACATACCGACCTTTGCCTTGAATGAAACGAGCATCTTCTTTACGAGGGCGCGATTCGCCAATACCCATCAGCGCCGCTTTGCGATCAGGTGCATTCATGAAAATCTCCATTATTTATTTTGATTAGCTCTATGAGCCAAGTAAGAAATCAAACCGTCGCAGTTTCGCTGGCCTGGGTGCGCAACATCTCGGCGGCTCGCTGAATCGCCTTAACGATGTTCTGATAGCCAGTGCAACGGCAAAGGTTGCCGGACATACCCAGTCGTATTTCGTCTTCAGATGGGTTGGGGTTATCTTGCAAGAAGCGATAGGCGCGCATTAGCATGCCGGGAGTGCAGAAGCCGCACTGCAACCCATGTTCTTGTGAAAAGCTGAGCTGAACCGCATGCAAAACAGCGCCACTGGCAAGCCCTTCGACTGTAGTGACACTTTTACCGTTACATTGCACCGCCAGCGTCGTGCACGACTTTATCGACTGACCATCAACATCGACCGTACACACACCACAATGACTGGTGTCGCAACCGATATGAGTCCCTGTGAGATTTTGTTGTTCACGTAAAAAATGAACTAGCAACAGCCGAGCATCAACCTCGGCCTCAACTTTTTTTCCATTGATAGCTAACGCTATTTTTCCCTTACTCATAAACTCCCCCGTAGATTTTTTATTCGATGTTTCACTTTTTTATTTTTCATGAATGATTAAGAACAGCGTGCCGCAGCAAGACTAATGGCGCGCTTAGTCATTTCACCTGCCATCGCTGTTTTGTACTCAACGTCGCCACGTAAATCTTCTTGTGGCTGACAAATAGTTCTTACGTGAAGAGCAACTTCATTAATCAAATCCGGCGACAGCGTTTTGCCTACCAACAGTTGCTCTGCCATCGTTGCACGTAAGGGCGTCGGCGCGACATTCGTCAGCCCGATACGTGCTTTGGTAATGACATCGCCCGACCGTTGCAAGACAACAGCAGCACCCGCGGTGGCCCAGTCACCTGTTTTACGTTTGAGTTTTCGATACGCGCAGCCCGCACCTGAAGGCATAGGTGGCATTTCCAAACAAACGAGTAATTCGTCTGATTGCATGACGGTCATGTAAGGACCGTAAAAAAAATCAACGGCGGCTACACGACGTATTCCTCGCGCACCCTGTAGCACTAGCGTGGCGTCTAAGGCCATCGCAATCGCAGGTTGGTCGTTAGCTGGATCGGCATGAGCAATGTCACCACCAATCGTGCCGCGATTTCTTACTTGAGGATCTGCAATCTGACGCGCAGCCTCAGCTAGCAGAGGTAATTTTTCGCGAATTAATCTGGAGTTGATCAATTCATTTTCAGTCGTCATCGCACCAATGCGAATCACATCACCTTGGCTTTGTATGCCGCGCAGCTCATGAATATTGGCCAAATCAATCAGATGAGCAGGCTCAGCTAAGCGCAGCTTCATCATCGGCAACAGGCTGTGTCCACCCGCCAGAATTTTTGCTTCATCACCCAAGCTAGTAAGCAAACCAATCGCCTCAGCCACCGTTCCCGGTGCGTGATAGTCGAAACCCGAAGTAATCACAGCGTCTCCTTTAAAAAGTTAGTTCCGCTGCAGGAAGCCAAGGAACTGATACAGATCAAGTGCAGATTAAGAAGTTACATATTCGATAACCGCACGGCTATCCTAACTTCGAACAACCGTTGCAACAATTACTACTATGTTGATCAAACGCAAAGGCTGGCGATGGCTGCTGCTGACCTGCTTGTTGGGGTTTTGCGGCTACTGGCTCAATGAAAAAACGACTAATTGGAGCTGGACTCTGCTGATGACGGCTGGAGTGGCAAGCGGTTGTCTGGCGTTAGCACTGCTACGGCCGCAACGCTCTGGTCTGTCGCCACCCACCGTGATGCTTTCGCTGGGTATCGGAGGAATGCTGATGGGATTTGCGTGGGACTGCCTGCAAACACCGATCGCAATGTTGGAGGCGCTATGTATCTCTACAAACGGACGGACGGTCGTGGATTCCTTACGCTACCACCTCATGCTACTACCCGGAATGCACGTGATGATGATTGCAGGTGGATTAGCAGCAATACCGACATTGCGAATGATACGGCCCGAATGCAGAAAACTTTGCGCACTGTTCGCACAAAATATGTTGTGCTCAGGCTGGATGCTATTGGGCATGACCATTGGCGGCACATTGTTTGTTCAAGCGCTTAGTGTCAGCAATGGAATGAGCTTGGCTCGTATGGTGGGTGGAATGATGACCGGCATGGTGTGGGGTATGGTCATCAGCGTGGCTATCTATCGTTTGTATTTTATTTTGCACGACTATTTTCGTATGAGAAAACGCCTGATCATCACGGTTTCAACCCACTCGAAATAAAAAATAGAGCATCAATTACCGGCTGCTTTTTTATCCGTCAGGCTTCTGTAAGTTTAAATTTACTCATAAGCAATGTGATTAACTTATCATTTAGGTCTGAAACAAATCATGCATTTGTCCAAATATTAACTTTTTTATTTTCTAAACTCCTATGCATCATGCTGAAGAAAATCTCCCCGGTTGGCGCGGAGACATAGAGCGCTTTATGGCGCTTAGTTTTATTCAAAATTTTTTGATTTTTTTAATTATCGTTAACGCCATCATTTTGGGCGTAGAAACGAATCACGAAATCATGGCCGAGATTGGCCCTGAACTACTCGCGGTCGATCACTTTATTCTGTGGGTATTCATCGCAGAATTGGCATTGCTAATTGCAGCTAGACGGCTTAAATTTTTTAAAGATCCTTGGTGTGTATTTGATTTTTTGGTAGTTATGATCGCGTTCATACCTGCCACTGGCAGCCTATCCGTACTGCGAGCACTGCGCGTACTACGTGTTTTGCGGCTAATTAACAAGATTGAGAGTATGCGCAGGGTGGTGGGTGCTCTGTTAAGCGCACTACCCGGATTAGGATCGGTCTTCAGCTTGATAATGATTATTTTTTATGTATCCGCTGTGATTGCAACCAATATATTCGGACTAGATTTTCCTGACCGCTTTGGCTCGCTGTCGACAAGTTTTTATACTCTTTTCCAAGTAATGACGCTAGAAGGTTGGTCTGAAGAGATTGCTAGGCCAGTGATGGAAATATTTCCTTCAGCATGGGTCTTTTTTGTCCTTTTCATATTGTGCGCCACTTTCATCGTCGTGAATCTCTTTGTAGCCGTAATTGTGGATTCGATTAATTCAATCAGGACCGCAGAGAACGCAGGTGCGGAGCTAGCACTCGACGAAGAAATTCGCAATCTCCGATCAGAGGTGACAGAGCTCAAATCAATGGTCCGCGATATTCACAAACAAACGTGCAGTTAGTGGCGTTAGCACAAGACGGAAATGACAACATTCCCACCCGGCTTGCTTTATTTGCCGGGTTTTTTAATATGCCTCTAGTGATTCAATCGCCTAGGTCAACACAGGCAAAGTCAGCGTCCAACCAGTGCGTTTTTCAAAGGCCACAACATCTTCTGGTGTATCAATATCCAAAACAAAATGATCGTTTTCAGTAATCAGTTTATGCACCAGAGCTGGGTTATCGTCTATAAATTTTCGGCATCCGATTTTTTTGTCTGCTGCTAGTAACTGCGCAATCAGCTCACCTGAAAAAATCACCGGATTACCGCGCTGACCGTATACCTCGGGATAAACAATTGATGTCTCGGGCGGACGTTTTTTAAATGTAGAAATTAATTCAGTCAAATCATCAGCGGTTAGTAACGGTTGATCCGCCAACATGATCAACACAAGATCCAGCGTATTCGTTAGCGCTTCAAGGCCTAGCCTAACTGACGATTGCTGACCCTCCTCAGGTGCAGGATTACGCACCACCGTCACAGGAAAACTTTCTACGGCCGGCTCCACATCGGCATGATAATGACCCGTCACCACCACCACCTCATCCACACCGGCACCACTAAGCGCGATCATATGCCGCTTGATCAGCGGCACACCTTGTAAACTTAATAGACATTTCGGTACTTTACCTAAGCGCGATCCTTCGCCTGCCGCCAGCAAAACAGCTCCGACTCGTAAGCGTGGGTACAACCCCCCGCCCTGCTTTAAAAGACAACCCATAAACCACTCCCGCTCAATGTAAATTCACTAAATTTTCAAGGCTCTGTAAGCTGCTAATCGCCATAAATTGAGTAATTAAATGGGCACTTTTTAACATAGCCTCAGAAGCAGGTTGTTCTTTATTCGGATGCAACCAAAATAATTTCGCACCGCGTTGCCGAATTGCCCGAATCGCCCGCTCAGTTTGCTCTGCCGGATCGGTATCATAGCCATCAGAAAGAACATACACCAAATCCTTAGACCCCAAGGCGCGGCCGACGTGAACTTTTAAGAAGGCCTCTAAATTAGTCCCGATCTTGGTGCCGCCTCCAAATCCAAAGGTCACTGCATTAATTTTTTCTTGAATGCGTAATGTACGACTAGTCAAAAGTGCTGTGACTTCGGTCAATCGCGTATGAAACACAAATACACGTGCGTTGAGCAACTGATGAAAAACGCGCCCTATGCGCAAAAAGAAAGCCGCGTGCGACTCCATCGATTTGCTCACATCAACCAATACATAAATTCGAGGTTTACGCGTATCACGCTGCTTGCGTTTTAGCCTCAGAAGCTCGCCGTCTGTCGCAAGACTCAGACGTATCGTAGCGGGAATATCTATGCGGTGCGTTTTGTGCGTTCGAATCCATTTACGCATGAGTTTTTTGCGTAAACGCTGCTCAAGCGGACGAATAAATGATTCCAGCTGAGCACTATCTTCAGGCATCCATTGCTTAACATCTCGATTTAATGGATCGGCCCTACTCGCACCACCCATGGCATGCGGGCTATTGATACCATCGTCGCCCTCACCCGACTGACCATCAGCTTCTAATCCCACCGAAGGCTTAGCTTGGCCAGAAGCGGCCTCCATATCAGCATGCATCTGTGCCACTAGACTTTGCAATGATTTATTTTTTCTATTAACGCCTGAACTTCTCGTACTGCCACGCACCCTTTGTGGAAACCAAAATGCCTCAAAAAGCTCTGGATATTTTTGCCATTGATCAGGGGTCGAGCAAACCAGCCCACGCCAACATGATTTTAATGTTGAATACTGAGTCGGATTGAGAAGTAAGGTAATGCGCAGCATAGCTTCAAGCTCACCCAGACCGATGAGAAATCCATGCTCGCGCAAATAACCGGCAAACCGTCTTATCTGCAGATCGGGCAGTGAGACCGCATCACCGGCCCCATGCACCTTACTTGATCGCTCCGGCAAAGCCGACATCGATACCCACCCGATTATCTGTCCGTAAACCAGACAAAATCTCTGATTCCATTTGCCAGCGATCTGAACGAGTTTTCAGTAATGATGATAAGCATGCTCGAATAATTTCAGGATCATCGGGCACACGATCTTGACCCATGGCGTAGAGCGCTCTGACCCAATCCAAGGTCTCTGCAATCCCTGGATTTTTTTCCAGATCGTGCTTGCGTAGCTTGTGTACAAAGGTGACGGCCTGTTGAACCAAATCTATATGCGCATTCGGCATTAATTTTTTTACGATTTCAATTTCACGTGGCAAGCTGGGATAATCTACGTAGTGATACAAACAACGACGTCGAAGAGCATCCGATAAATCGCGTGTTCCATTACTGGTCAGTACAACAATAGGGCGCGAGCTGGCTTTAATCGTACCCAACTCAGGAATAGAAATCTGATATTCGCCGAGCACTTCCAAAAGATACGCTTCGAACGATTCATCGGCACGATCAATTTCATCGATTAAAAGCACCGCTGGCTGATCTGAGCTGATCGCTTGTAGTAAGGGGCGCTTTAAAAGAAATTCTTCTGAAAACAAATCATGTCTGATTTTCTGACTTATAGAATTCTCAGCTTCACGTAAACGAATTTCTAACAGTTGTTTACTGTAATTCCACTCATACACAGCTTGGTTGAGATCCAAGCTTTCATGACATTGCAAACGATATAAAGGTCTTTGCAAGGCCGTAGAAAGTGCCAGCGCGATCGCCGTCTTACCTACCCCTGCCTCTCCTTCTAATAGTAATGGGCGGTCCAGCTCCATAGCCATCCAGACCAAGGTCGCAAGACTATCGTCAGTCACGTAACCAGACTGTTCCAGCAAATTGGCGACCTGTTTAGGTGACATAGTAAAAATGACCATCGTTGCTGAAAAAGGATAAAAATCATCTTGGCGTGATAGGTATCGATGGTGGCATGAGAGTCGCGATGAGACTTACAACACGATGTATTACTGATGCACCAGCCGCGAGAAGGGCTAGCGTGATAGAGATCCGCCTTGAGCCAAGCGGATTCCCTGAGTGGAATGTCTTTATCTATAAAACAAATCTCATACAGGCTGGGCTGTTGTCCAAGCCGCTTCGTATTGGTTACGTTTTAACTGCATTAATTCGGGTGACAAAGGAGTGATGGTTTCTGACAAAAGTAGGTTGGCTTGATGCCCATCATCGACCGAACCCCAACTATTCAAATCATCCACGAAAACTATATTTTCGGCAGCGGCCGTTGCTATTTTTACCTCTACCAATGTATCTGACTGCGATGTCATTTTCTTTAGTTCTACTATCGCCTCTGCCGAAAATTTACTCACCAGTAGTCGAAGCTTCACTTGCTCTTTCAAACTATCCAAATAAAACTCTAGTTTTTGTACATCACAATCACTATCAATAATGAAGAGATACTGATTGGCTGTTGAAAGTAAGGTGGCCAAATCTTTTTCACTAGTATTATTTGATACTGTACCCGAACTTAACGATGCCTCTATTTCAACTTGCAATTGTTCAATCGCATGATGTGAAATATTAAAAATTTGTTCGATATTTCTTGAGCGCTCTGCCACACTTGGCATGAATTCAATAGCATTAGCGACAGCGATTGCCGGAAAAGGCTTCCATTGATAAATCAGCGTGTGGATAGCATTCATCCAACGTAAGTGAATGTCTGAATCAGGTGTGTAGAGATTGAAGTCGGGAGCGATTGCTAACACTGTTTGCAATTGATAAAGTAGAATTTTTTTATTCATTAGGCTAACCCACAAAAAGTACGACTAGATAAATTACTATGAGTACCAATCACTCAAAAATATGTACCCGCTAATGTAACTACCTCACCACCTGTACTCATTTTGAAACGTGCAATCCCTGCACTGCGTATGGTGTTCACACCACCTAAATCAAGGCGTCGTATGCCCCGTGCTTTTAATTCTTCCATTGCTTTCCACAGTAGCAGATTATGCGCATGCAAGTCGCGGCCCTTCTCTGTCGTCCAGCCTACGTGATAGATCGCTGCCTCGCCGTGAATCAAAAACATCATGGCCGCAATACGATCACGACCTATATCCGCGCGCAAGGTAAGAATCGTTTTAGCGGGCTGCGGTCGCGCTGCAACATAGTATTCAAAGAATTCTACTGGCAAGCCTTCGAGGCCTTTTTCGCTACGCTGCTGCATCTCAGTTTCTAAGACCCAGCGAAATTGACCCGGATTCGTCCCTACGCGATGTATCGTCATCTCAGATGCTTCACCACCGACCAAACGATGACGCCAGCGTCGATCAAGTTGCGCCCGCAAAGCTTCCATCGTGGGCGTTAGATCTAACATGATGGTCGACATACCCGTCATCACACGACGCCAAGGGCTTAGGCCATGCACCTGACCCGCAAGCACCTCGGGAGTAAACAGCACGAGGCGTAAACCTTTAAGCGGGATCGATTTTTTTAGTGCGGCGTAAACGAATGATTCTTCGGCGGACGACAGTGGCTTTAACCAAATCGGACCGCGCGTGCACAAGGCCACTGCGCCCAGGCGACCAAACCGACGAACAATAAACTGAGCGAGTGCAACCGGCGCACCATCCAACTCTACTTGCGCTCTCAGCACCGGAACGCCGAGCTTTTGCATAGCGACACCGTAGGCGCTGTCTTGCTGAAGCGCCGCTATAGCGGCTGCATGAGCAGCATCCCATGCAAGTAAATCCAAACCTTCCCAGCGCACATTCATTGAGCTAGTATCCTGCAAGTTCAACATTTACCGAGCCTAGCATGCTGCAACGCCTACTTGCTAAACGTCGCGACCAAACGGTCATGGGACACCGACTAGAGGAACCACGATTAACCATCATGGCCCTGTTATGGGGTTTGCTATATGTGGGATTGCCTATTATCGGCTTCGGCCTGCTCATGGATTTATTGATTGCGTTAGCCATGGGTCGTTGTTTTGGTTTGTGGTGCTATTTTTAATTTCACAATTTCAAAGAATCCAGACTACCTGTTTTCAGCGCGCCGGTTAGCGAAAAAGACTTCAACGTCTTCATTAGAATGACCTATTTCCGCATGCATGGACGCACGGCTTGCTTCCACCTTTTGTTTTAAAAACTCATCATAGCTATGTGCTTCACGCTGAATCTGGATAAATTCGCGCATAAAATCATTAATGATTTGGGAAGCAGACCTATTCATGAAATCAGCTTCAGCCATGAAATCTGCAAGCAACTGCGGCTCTATCTTCAGTGTAAAAATTATTTCGTTAGCCATCACGACTCCATGAATGACCTAAGTTAAGAACATATCACTCCATCACCCCAGCCCGCGCCTTGTATACTTTTTTGTAACTATCGAGCAGGCGATGGTGCCTGTCCAGCCCCTCCAGTTTCATACTGGTTGGAGTCAATCCGAAAAAGCGAACGCTGCCCTCAACAGAACCCATAGCTGCATCCATACGAGCATCACCAAACATGCGACGGAAGTTGACCTCATAGTCAGCCAGTTCCAAATCCTCAGCTAGCGTCACTTCCAAGACCACATTCAAGGCTTGATAAAACAATCCGCGCTCGACCGTGTTGTCGTTGTACTGAAGGAAAGCTCCCACCAACTCATGCGCTTCTTCAAGTTGATTAAGGGCGAGATGAATCAACAGCTTTAACTCGAGAACCGTTAACTGACCCCACACTGTATTGTCATCAAATTCAATACCGATCAAGGTAGCGACATCCGAGTACTCATCAAGCTCGTTGTTATCTAAACGCTCAAGTAATGCCTTCAAGCTCGCATCGTCTAAGCGATGTACATTCAGAATATCCGAGCGGAACAATAGAGACTTGTTCGTGTTGTCCCAAATTAAATCTTCGACGGGATAAACTTCTGAATAACCGGGCACTAAAATCCGGCACGCGATAGCACCTAATTGATCATAGACTGCGGTGTAGACCTCGTTGCCCAAGTCTTCAAGTATGCGGAGTAAGCTTGCAGCTTCTTCGGCATTGGAATTTTCACCTTTGCCGGAAAAATCCCACTCAACGAATTCATAATTGGATTTAGCGCTGAAAAAACGCCACGACACCACACCACTAGAATCGATGAAGTGTTCAACAAAATTATTCGGCTCTGTAACTGCATTACTTTCAAAGGTTGGGCCAGGTAAATCGTTCAGGCCTTCAAAGCTACGACCTTGCAGTAACTCGGTCAGGCTTCGTTCCAGCGCGACTTCAAAACTAGGATGCGCGCCGAAAGATGCAAAGACACCGCCTGTGCGCGGATTCATTAACGTAACGCACATCACAGGATAATTCCCACCTAGTGACGCATCCTTCACCAACACCGGAAATCCCTGCGCTTCTAAACCTTGAATACCCGCTACGATGCCTGGGAATTTCGCCAGTACATTTAGCGGCACATCAGGCAAAGCGATTTCACCTTCTATGATTTCACGCTTGACTGCACGCTCAAAAATTTCGGACAGACATTGCACCTGCGCTTCAGCTAAGGTATTACCGGCACTCATACCATTGCTGGCGTATAGGTTTTCAATCAGGTTCGATGGAAAATAAACCGTCTCGCCATCGGATTGCCGCACATACGGCAGCGAACAGATACCGCGCTCACGATTGCCAGAGTTAGTGTCGATGAGATGTGAACCGCGCAACTCGCCTTCAGGATTGTAAATATCAAGGCAGTACTCATCGAGAATGTCCGAAGGAAGTGAATCATCGGAATCCATCTTGAACCATCGCTCATTCGGGTAATGCACAAAGTCAGAATTGGCGATATCTTCGCCCCAATAAGCGCCCGCGTAAAAATGGTTATTACTGAGTCGCTCAATATATTCACCTAGGGCTGATGCTAATGCGCTTTCTTTAGTCGCACCTTTTCCATTGGTAAAACACATGGGTGAATGCGCATCACGTATATGCAAAGACCAAACATTCGGAATGATGTTGCGCCATGAAGCGATTTCAATCTTAATACCCAAGTTTGCCAATAGCCCCGACATATTGGCGATGGTTTGCTCTAACGGTAAATCTTTACCCGCGATGAACGTGCTGACGTCTGAGGAAGGTGTTAACGTGAGTAAGGACTGCGCATCAGCATCAAGGCTATCAACTTCCTCAATCACAAACTCAGGTCCCTCTTGCACTACTTTTTTTACAGTGCAACGCTCAATCGAGCGCAAAATACCTCGACGATCGACTTCCGGAATATCTGTTGGTAATTCAACCTGAATTTTGAAAATTTGCTGATAACGGTTTTCAGGATCAACAATATTGTTTTGCGATAGGCGAATATTTTCAGTCGAAATGTTACGCGTCTCGCAGTACAACTTTACAAAGTAGGCCGCGCACAACGCTGACGAGACGAGAAAATAATCGAATGGACTCGGCGCTGAGCCATCGCCCTTATAGCGTATCGGCTGATCTGCGATGACCGTAAAATCATCGAACTTCGCTTCGAGGCGCAGCTTATCGAGAAAGTTGACTTTAATTTCCATAGAAGACTTTTAAAAATGACCTTCAAAACAACGGCGATCGCAAAGATTCGCCACAACACAGTCACACATCATATCAAGCGTCGAAATAACCACTTTTTTAGCCATCACGCCACCCTCTCAACACATTTGAATGATGGCGATACATTTTCATCACCATCAGCAATTTCTGGGGCAATTTGGGTTGCTTGACAAGCAAAGGCCAAGCCCCAATTATGACTAGTCTGAGTAGGTATAGGGGGGTTTCATGCATGCTTGGCAACTACAAGAAGCGAAGAGTCGGTTCAGCGAATTAGTTGAGTTAACGCTGAAAGAAGGCCCGCAATTGGTCACTCGGCAAGGCGAAGAGGCCGTTGTAATAATAGCAGCCAAGGATTACCGACAATTAACCGGACAAACACCCACCCTGATGGACTGCTTATTGAACGCTCCCCGCGGGGAAGCACTTGAGATAGAACGTCCGAAAGCCGGAATTCGGCATCTCGTACTTTGAAATATCTGCTCGAAAGCTGCGTGCCTATGAAGAACACCGTCAAAAAAAGAGTCGCCGTAATTGGCGCCGGAATTGCAGGCCTAAGTTGCGCAACTCACCTTCAAGCATTGGGATTTGAGGTGGACGTCTTTGAAAAAAGTCGTGGCCCCAGCGGGCGCATGAGTACAAGACAGGGCGAGGGATGGGCGGCAGACCATGGTGCCCAGTATTTCACAGCGCGTGATCCACTTTTCAATCATGAGCTCAACTCTTGGATAGAGAACGGCATTGTCGACCGCTGGAATCCTAACATTGGCGTATTTGAAGAAGGACGATGGAGAGAGTCGAGCTCCAATGAGTCACGCTATGTTGCCATACCCGGCATGAATATGATCGGAAAATATTTAGCCCGCTCTCTTACGCTTCATCTTAATCAAACGATTGATCAATTACTACCTACAAATGATCAATGGCAGCTTAGTAGTAAAGAGTCAGGCCTTTTGAACTCTGTATTTGATTTTTTAGTTTTAGCACTACCAGCACCCCAGGCTGCCGCACTTACGAAGGCGTTGCCTAATGAAATCCAAGCAATCTGCAATTCAGTACACATGGATGGATGTTGGACTGTGATGGCCCGCTTTTCTGCAAGACCAACCTTTCCCTTTGATGCTGCTTTTGTGAACGGCGAAACGATTAGTTGGATATGCCGAAATCAATCTAAACCCTTTCGCGATGGTCAAGAGTCTTGGACGATTCATGCCAGCGCCAAATGGAGCCAAGAAAATATTGAACTAACTCCAGAAAAAGCATCTACTCAGCTACTAGCATGCGCTAAAAAGTTAGGCTTGGATTGCAGCGAAGCTGAAATCTCACTCCACCGCTGGCGCTATGCTAGCGGATTTGTTAATCCAAGCCCTGAGTTTATTTCGCTACCCAAATTCAAATTAGGTGTTTGTGGAGATTGGCTTAATGGTGGCAGGGTTGAGGGAGCATGGCTTAGTGGTCATAAGCTCGCGATTCAGATTGAAAAAATGTAGCGTAAAAAATTACGGCCCCAAATCACCCTACGTAAAAAATAAACTAGACAATGACAACTACTGCCAGTATCGAGCTAAGAGATCTTGAGTTATCAACTGACATTGGAACCTATGGCCCTGGGGATGCCATACCCAAACATCATCTACTCGACCTAACTCTGTGGATTGACTCAACGCTTGTTTTAATTTCGAACGATCGAATGGAGAGCGTTTTTGATTACGAACCCTTAATTTTTGAAATCGATGGCTTAGCGCGTGATGGCCATTACGAAACACAAGAAAGACTCATGACGCGCATAGTTGAAGCATGCGCGAAATATATAGAAATTGAATCAATTGAAATCGGACTTAAAAAATTACCGGTCCGCTCTGAAACTGGATCACTAGGTGTGAGACTGTCGGTTGATTCAGCAAGGTTAAATAAAATTAGAAGCTCTATTACGTCAGCGTAAATATGCCCTGATTGAGCTTATGATTTCATCATATAGCTGTTGAATCTTTTGAATAAAAATCATTTTTTAGTATGAAGACAAATTATCAAAATCGAGTACTGGATTTATCTGTCATAGGTCGATGCTAGGCCACATTCCTTGATCTTACCCATACGGTTTGTTAATCAAACCGGCAAATGTACATTTCGGGCTGATAGCGTCGAGCCATCAGTGCCATCATCCGCTAGCTTGAAAACTTAAGGACAGCAACACCGAGAATGATCAGCGTAACTCCGAGTATGCGCATCAGAGACAGCGCATCGCCGAAAAACATGACGCCGACAATGAAGGTGCCAGCTCCACCGATACCGGTCCAAATTGCGTAAGCCGTACCAATGGGTATATTTTGCTGAGCAAGCCACAGGAAGTACCCGCTCAATGCCATAAAACTCAAGGCGATTGCAATTCCAAGCCAGCGAGTTTCAGAGGCCTGCGAAATTTTTATGCCGACTGGCCAGCCAATTTCGAAAAGACCAGCCAGAAATAGATAGACCCAACTCATGCTCAGATTTCTATTATTTGTTTAAAAAATCATTCACAGCCCTAAGTTGCGGGTGGTTTTTCATGGATGTCATGCATCATTCAATGAATCCCTAGCAATTCGTTAATGATGCAAAAAAATGAGATCAGCACGCAACTTTTAACGCAAGGACGCAATTTTTATCAGAAGGAATAGCGAACAACTAGTGAGTTAAAAAAGATTTTGTTTGCATAATCATCTTGCTTTTTTGGATCATAGCCACCAAAAAATAATCGAAAACCAACGTCAAAATCATTACCGCTATTAAGCTTTTTTCTAACTCCAAAAAATACGTCATACAAGCCATCTAAAAAAATATTCCCATCGATACCTGGCAAAAAATCTGACCGTGTAAATAGGCTGTAGCCTTTTCCCAACGGCTTTTTCGCTTCTAAATTAATCAACGGAATTAATATGAGATTAGTATCAGAAAAGGATTGGCCAGCACCTTTCAACACGACTTTCGCATAACGGACGACCCCAGAACCACCCGCCCTGATATAGCTCCCATCGTCACCTTGATAAATTGGCTTGTTGGCACTGAATCTTAGGGTGGGAAATTGATAATCTAAAGTAGCTGAGTCTCCCGAATAAAACACCTGGCCTTTGGCGTTTAAATCTTTCTTAATCGTATCCTTGTAATCTATGGCGAGAGGTAGATAGACCAAACCATAGTTCCAGTCGTTTTCTTGTATCCGCCAATATTCCAACCTTACGGTGGGAGCTGACTTTGACCAACCTTCAGTCGCATTTGATTGATTAAAGCCATGAATCTCCATATTTTTAGTGGCAATAATCCCCCCTTCAATTTCAAATCTATGAACACTATTTTGTGCGTAGATAAAACCAGGAACAAGAAGAAGAAATAAGAAGTAATTTTTCATAGGTACCCTTGATCAAGTCAATTCTTCATTATTTTAAACAAATTTAAATAACTCTGATGTTGAATGCCACCGAATGTAACCGTTTAAAATCCTTCTTATTCCCACTCTATCGTCGCCGGTGGTTTTCCGCTGATGTCATATACCACTCGGTTTATTCCTCGCACTTCATTGATGATGCGATTGGATACACGACCTAGCAATTCATGCGGCAGATGAGCCCAATGTGCAGTCATAAAATCTTGTGTTTGCACTGCACGCAATGCAACGACATATTCATAGGTACGGCCATCACCCATCACACCCACTGATTTCACTGGCAGAAAAACTGCAAAGGCCTGACTGGTGGCTTCATACCAATTTTTGTGAAAATGCCCTACTGGCTCACCACTCGCCAATTCTTGTGGCAAAGGTATGGCTGTGTTGCGTAGCTCTTCAATAAAAATTGCATCGGCACGACGCAGTAAATCGGCAAACTCTTTTTTAACTTCACCCAATATGCGCACGCCTAAACCTGGCCCTGGAAATGGGTGGCGATACACCATGTCATGCGGAAGGCCGAGTGCTAAACCTAGCTTTCGTACTTCGTCTTTAAACAAATCGCGTAATGGCTCGAGTAATTTTAAATTTAAGGTTTCTGGTAAACCACCCACGTTGTGATGGCTCTTAATCGTGTGCGCGCCCTTCTTACCTTTACCGGCGCTTTCGATCACATCGGGATAAATAGTGCCTTGCGCAAGCCACTTAGCGTTTTTACGTTTGCCTGCTTCTACTTGAAAGACTTCAACAAATTCACGGCCAATAATTTTTCGTTTGGCTTCGGGATCAGATACGCCTGCGAGATGACCCATGAATTGGTCAGTCGCATCGACATGAATCACTTTCACACCTAAATTTTTTGCAAACATGTCCATCACCATCTGACCTTCATTCAGACGTAACAAACCATGATCAACAAATACACAGGTGAGTTGATCACCAATGGCGCGATGGATTAATGCCGCCGCAACGCTACTATCAACGCCGCCCGATAAACCCAGAATAACTTCATCAGTACCGACTTGTTGGCGTATGGATTCAATTGCTTCGCTCACATAATCCGGCATGTTCCAATCGGATTTGCAGCCACAAATTTCATGCACAAAGCGTCCGAGAATGGCTGCGCCTTGCACGGTGTGCGTTACCTCCGGATGAAACTGCACGGCGTACATATGGCGTGCTTCGTCCGCCATGCCCGCAATCGGACAACTGTCGGTGGATGCCATCAATTTAAAACCAGGTGGCAGGTCGATGACTTTATCGCCATGACTCATCCACACTTTGAGCATGCCGTGACCTTCAGGCGTCACAAAATCGTTAATGTCTTTTAACAGCGCGGTATGACCACGCGCTCGGACTTCGGCATAACCAAATTCGCGCACCGCTCCGTTTTCAACTTTGCCGCCTAACTGCGCTGCCATAGTTTGCATGCCGTAGCAAATACCGAGCACAGGCACACTCAATTCAAACACGGCTTGTGGGGCACGAGGCGTATCGCCTTCTGTTACCGATGAAGGACCACCCGAAAGAATAATGCCCGCTGCACCTGAGTTGCGAATGAACTCATCACTCACATCGTAAGGATGAACTTCAGAAAACACGCCCGAATCACGGACACGACGTGCAATCAGCTGAGTGACTTGCGAGCCAAAATCGAGGATAAGTATCTTGGAATGCATGAGGTAAGTAATAATGTGTAATTCAGTTCTGAAAAAAATTCAGGCGGCATTGCTGCCGCCTGAGATTCGCTATCGCCACATCAGTCGGCGCGGTAATTCGGCGCTTCTTTGGTGATCTGCACGTCATGCACATGCGATTCGCGCATACCTGCTGAGGTAATTTCTACAAATTGCGCTTTGTCGCGCAATTCATCGATAGTGGCGCAACCGCAGTAACCCATGGAAGAACGAACACCGCCTACGAGTTGAAACAAAATCGCGAGCACACTGCCTTTGTAGGGCACGCGACCCTCAATACCTTCGGGTACTAACTTATCAGCATTGTTAGAAGCATCTTGAAAATAACGATCGGCGGAACCATCCGTCATCGCACCCAAGCTACCCATGCCGCGATAGGATTTGTAGCTGCGACCCTGATACAGAATCACTTCGCCTGGCGCCTCTTCGGTACCAGCAAACATACTGCCCATCATGACTGAAGAAGCTCCTGCTGCGAGCGCTTTGGAAATATCCCCTGAAAAACGTATGCCACCATCAGCGATACATGGAATGCCAGTACCTTCGAGTGCTTTTGCAACATTGGAGATCGCCGTAATTTGTGGAACACCCACACCCGCAACGATACGTGTGGTGCAAATGGATCCCGGGCCGATACCCACTTTAACTGCATCAGCACCATGATCCATCAGTGCCTTAGCCGCATCAGCAGTAGCGATATTGCCGCCGATGACTTCAACATGTGCAAAACGACGCTTCACCCATTTGACTCGATCGAGCACGCCTTGTGAATGCCCGTGCGCGGTATCTACAACGATGACATCAACACCTGCAGCAACCAACAATTCAACCCGCTCATCGTTGTCGGGGCCAACACCGACGGCTGCACCGACGCGTAACTTACCTTGATCATCTTTCGAGGCATTCGGATGCTCGGTAGATTTGCGAATATCTTTGACAGTAATTAAGCCGCGCAATTCAAACGCATCATTCACTACTAAAACACGCTCTAAGCGGTGCTTGTTCATTAAGCGTTTGGCTTCTGCGGTATCCGCGCCTTCTTTAACAAAAACGAGTTTTTCGCGCGGTGTCATTTTGACGCGCACTTCCGCGTCCAGCTCTTCTTCAAAGCGCAAATCGCGGTTGGTAATAATGCCCACCACTGTTTTACCTTCAACCACCGGAAAACCGCTAATACCATGTTGCTGCGATAACGCCATCACATCACGCACGCGCATGGTGGGAGGAATCGTAATCGGATCACGCACGACACCGGCTTCGAAGCGCTTAACCTTAGAGACTTCACGCGCTTGTTCTTTAGCGGTGAGATTTTTATGAATGATGCCGATACCCCCCTCTTGCGCCATAGCGATTGCTAGTCGGGCTTCGGTGACGGTATCCATCGCAGCTGAGACCAGCGGTATGGACAGCGAAATGTTTCGCGTTAGGCGAGTGTGTAGGGAGGTGTCTTTGGGCAGGATGGCCGAGTAGGCCGGCACGAGCAGCACATCATCGAAGGTGAGTGCTTTCTGGAGGAGACGCATGGTAATTCCCGTAGGCGCAAAACCGAATTATACAGAAATCACCCACTCATTCCGGATGCGGGCCGAGTGAAGATACCTGGCGAGATGGCCGACCTACGCTGGTTTTATGCAGGGGCCAGGCCAGATTGGTCGGCCTAGGAACTTACTTTTTGCTGGAACGTGTCTTGTGCTGGGCGCGGCGGCGGCGCGATTCCATAGGATCCGCCTGCAAGGGTCGATAGATCTCGATGCGATCACCATCGCGGGCTACGGTATCCAAGGGTTTGAGTTTGCCGTAAATGCCAATCTTATTCTGGGTCAGGTCAATCTCGGGAAACTGCGCCATCACACCACTTTTACCAATAACCTCTTCTAGGGTACAACCGGCCTCAATATCGAGATCGATCACTACCGCCTTGTCTGGCAGTGCATAACAAAGCTGGATGTGTGCAGTGTCGGGCTTAACCATACAGAGACTCGGCACGTTGACGAAAGGATTCCACAAAACTGTCCGCAATTTTTGCAAAAACAGGACCGATGATTTTTTCCAGTAGCTTGCTTGAAAATTCGTAATGAAGATCAAACTCGACTTTGCAGGCATCGGGCCTGAGCGCCCTAAAATGCCATTGACCATCGAGGTGGCTGAACGGCCCCTCTACCAGCTTCATCTGCATAGACGTCGGTGGAGTGTTAGTGTTTTCAGTCGTAAAACTCTGCTTGATACCGTGGTAGTCGATGGTGATGGCAGCTACCAATCGGTCTGGAGCGCGCTCGCGCACGTCTACCTGGCCACACCATGGCAAAAAGGAGGGATAATCCTCCACCTTGTCTACCAACGCGAACATTTGCTCTGCGCTGTAGCCAAGCAGTATCGATTTGTGAACAACCGCCATAGTTTCAACTGTTAGAATCCCACCTCTCGATTCTAACCTGAACACACCTTCTGCTTTGCCCAAGGGTTAAGCAGGCTGCAAACACCTCCATGAGCATCGTCGACAACAAAAAAGCGTTTCATGACTACTTCATCGAAGAACGCTTCGAGGCTGGCATGTCGCTCGAGGGTTGGGAGGTTAAGTCGATACGTGCTGGCCGTGCTCAGATTAAAGAAGCCTATGTAACCATTCGCAGGGGCGAAGTCTATTTGTTTGGCGCCCATATCAGCCCCTTACCTACGGCCTCGACCCACATCAATCCGGATCCGGTTCGCACCCGCAAGCTGTTGCTGAACGCGGAAGAAATCAAAAAATTAATTGGTAAGGTCGAGCGGGCTGGATACACGCTGATGCCCTTAAACCTGCATTACCAGCGAGGCCGCATCAAATGCGAGATTGGCCTAGCCAAGGGTAAAAAACAGCACGACAAGCGCGATACTGAGCGCTCCCGCGACGCAGATCGTGAAATCGCCAAGGCCTTGAAGCAGAACCGGCGCTAAGCCGCATAGGACTGGGCCGGTAGGCCACTACTTGCACATGCTAGCGCCGTCAGTGACTTCTGACTAAACGAACGCCTAAAAAACAAAAGCCCCCGCGCTCTAAAGCGTGAGGGCTTAAACCACTACAACTACCTGTTGTTGCTTGTTATTCTAAAACTTGAAGCCGGAGTGTAACGGAAAATTGCCGTAAGTCAACAACCAGCAAAGGGTTATTTTGTGACTCCATAGTCACCGATCTTTGCTTGCACCACCATCAACCCCCTTCTCTAGCTGCATGCCCCCGTTTTAGCTCTGGCACACCGGTAGCGCATTGCATCCTGCCTTACCCTCTGACCCTTGTAGTATGCCAATAGCGCACTGCTCACACACCGCAACATACTGAGCTCTCGCCTCACTCCATCCATAATTTTGGGGATGCCGGCCCAATGCTGTAACAAAGCCAAGGGGTGAAAATGCTCACAACTAGCATAAACATCAAGCTAGACTCTAACAAGGGAGGCCAATGGTATGCGAGGGAGAATAAAACCCAAAAAGGTGTAACAGTCACTTTTTTTCAACGTGCTGGCAAACAAACATTTCTGCAAAAATTTAAGGATTTAATAAACGTAGCGCGCTCGGGCACTGAGCTTGCCAGTAAATACAGCAAAGAGTTAGGCTTGCCTAAAGATGCATTTTCAAATCCAAAAAATGAATACACAAAAGAGTCGATTTCAAATGATCAGCTAAACCAGATATTTGGTTCAACTTATCGAAGACTGGAAGAAAAAACATCTTTCTATACAACTGACTTATTAGTTAGTCATTTCTATAGAGCTCAAAATAAGCAAGTCGATATTATGGTCAATAAATCCAAGATAATTGGGGTTGTTAGCAAAGAAAAAAATTACGAAATTCAAAAAGAAGTAAAAATACATAATTTGAAAACAAACCTGTATCGGATGAACCAAGCCGATACTGATTTCACATCACACCTTAGCCTCGCGTTTGACATCCGTGATAAACCCAATTTTTCAGCTAATAAAGATGAAATGGAAGCCGCGAAAAAGGCTTTAATTGATATCAAAAAAGTCCCATTAAGACTTGGTGACTATCAAACAGAAATCCAACAAAAAAAAGAATTCGACTTAACGATTAATGACCTACTTAAACCCCTAGAAGTTAAATTTTTCTTAAACGCTATTCGCAATCATAAGCCTGCCCAATCCCAAATAAAATTACCCATTCACGCTATAGAGTTGGCCGTAGATATTCGAGAAATTAGTCCTAATGGAATCAAAGCCGAAGAAGCCATAGAAGCTTATCAAGATCTAGTGAAGTTTAAAACGGAATCCGAGGGACAACCTTGGTTCAAAGAAATTAGCAGCAGACTTGATAGCCTTATTAGTTTCGCTTTGAGGAAAATCACTATTAATATATTTTTAAAAACTATTAAAGATTTGAATATTGAACGTACTGAAAGAAATTCGATTTTAGACTCAATATATAGAGCTATAAGTATTCGTGAAAAGCTACCTAATCGATTATCAATTGAAACTATACAAAATGATCATGAAAAACTGAATGGCTTTAAAGATGCATACAGAGGGCAAGAAGGGTTCAATGTAATTAGCGCACAAGTTGATGAGCTGATCAGTGTGCTTGAAAACAAACTAAGCAGTGTAGAAAAAACAGCCCAAACGTAATTCAGCCCCTCGTAATGCTTGACTACGAGGGGCTGTAACTTTAACGAAGCTGAAGATTAGGATTTACTAGCTAAGTTTTTCCAGGTCTCGACTACAGAATCAGGGTTCAATGAAATTGAGCTAATGCCCTCTTTCATCAACCACTGGGCAAAGTCGGGATGGTCAGACGGGCCCTGACCGCAAATTCCCACGTACTTACCTTTAGCAAGACACGTCTTAATGGCACGCGAGAGCAGCACTTTGACAGCTGGATCGCGCTCATCAAAATCAGCCGCTAGCAGCTCTAAGCCTGAATCTCTATCCAGACCTAAAGTGAGCTGGGTTAAGTCATTCGAGCCGATTGAGAATCCATCAAAGAACTCGAGAAACTCTTCAGCCAACAATGCATTCGAAGGGATCTCGCACATCATGATGAGACGCAAACCATTCTCGCCGCGCTTGAGGCCATATTTTGCTAACAGACCCACAACCTTCTCTGCCTGACCCAAAGTGCGCACAAAGGGCACCATGATTTCTACGTTGGTTAAACCCATGTCATCGCGCACGCGTTTCATGGCGATGCATTCCATCTCAAAGGCTTCAGCGAAATCAGCCGACAAATAACGTGCAGCGCCTCGGAAACCCAACATAGGATTTTCTTCGTCCGGCTCATAGCGCGAGCCGCCTATGAGTTTTTTATACTCATTCGATTTGAAATCCGAGAGACGAACAATCACGGTACGTGGCCAAAACGCTGCGGCGATGGTGGCCACACCTTCAGCTAATTTATCAACGTAAAAGGCTTTGGGTGATGCATGGCCGCGCGCAACGGATTCGACCGCTTTCTTTAAATCCGGATCGATGTTGGGATAGTCCAAAATCGCTTTAGGATGCACGCCGATGTTGTTGTTGATGATGAATTCGAGTCGAGCCAGACCAACACCGTCGTTGGGAATCGACTGAAAATCAAAGGCGAGCTGAGGATTACCGACGTTCATCATGATTTTGACGGGAATCTTCGGCAACTCACCACGTTCTACTTCGCTAATTTCGGTTTCTAACAAACCGTCGTAGATGCGCCCTTCGTCGCCCTCGGCGCACGACACTGTCACCAGCGTGCCGTCCTTGAGTACGTCGGTGGCATCACCACAACCGACCACAGCGGGGACACCCAACTCACGCGCGATGATCGCTGCATGGCAGGTACGACCACCACGATTAGTCACGATAGCTGAAGCACGTTTCATGACGGGCTCCCAGTTCGGGTCGGTCATGTCAGCCACTAATACGTCACCGGGTTGTACGCGTTCCATTTCACTCGGATCATTAATCACGCGAACGGGACCCGCACCAATTTTTTGACCAATAGCACGACCATGGGTCAGCACATTACCGCTGCCCTTGAGCTTGAATTTTTGCTGCACATCAGAATGGCTTTCCTGAGATTTAACGGTCTCAGGGCGCGCTTGAAGAATATAGATTTTTCCATCGCGACCATCTTTACCCCACTCGATATCCATAGGGCGAGCGTAGTGTTTTTCGATGATGACGGCATAGGTTGCCAGCTCAGCGATTTCGGTATCGTTTAATGAATAGCGATTGCGCAACTCAATAGGTACATCAACGGTTTTAACTGAACGACCCGCTTTGGCTTCGCCAGTAAATTCCATCTTGATCAGCTTGGAGCCGATATTGCGGCGGATGATGGGCAACTTGCCCGCCTCAAGCATAGGCTTGTGGACATAAAACTCATCGGGATTGACCGCGCCTTGCACCACGGTCTCACCCAAGCCATAGCTGGAAGTGATGAACACGACATCTTTGAAACCGGATTCGGTATCAATCGTAAACATCACACCGGCAGCACCTAAGTCAGAACGCACCATGCGCTGTATACCCGCCGACAGAGCGACTTCTGCGTGGGTAAACCCTTTGTGTACCCGATAAGAAATAGCGCGGTCGTTGTAGAGCGATGAAAAGACGTGCTTGATTGCTTCCAGAACATTGTCTATGCCGACGACATTCAAAAAGCTCTCTTGCTGACCGGCAAACGAGGCATCGGGCAAGTCTTCTGCTGTAGCGGAAGATCGCACAGCGAATGACATTTTACTGGAAGAATCATCCACAAGCTTATGATAATAATCAGTAATTTCTTTTTCTAAGCGCGGCTGGAAGGGTGTTTCCAGTATCCATTGACGAATTTGCGCGCCGGCGGCGGCTAGCGCACGAACGTCATCAATGTTCAGATCCGATAAGCGCCCTGCAATACGATCAGCCAGCGACGGTCCACCGTTGCTGTAAGAGAGGAAATCGCGGAAAGCCTGCGCCGTGGTTGCAAACCCGCCCGGCACTCGTACGCCCGCATGTGCGAGCTGACTAATCATCTCGCCGAGTGAAGCGTTCTTGCCGCCGACGGATTCGACATCCGTCATGCGCAGGTTTTCGAAAGAAACGACGTAAGCCGCCCCCTGATCAGGGGCTTGATGAACCCCCGTGGTTGCCAAGTTGGACATAACAACGACCTTTTTGATGATGAGAAATTTGCATTGAGTGCCTCGCAACCTGTGATGGTTTTGTTATTCTTGGTGCAAGCAGTCGAAAAAAAAAGTTAACCTCCATTTTACAGCTCCGGACTGACTTTTTTAAGCGATCCTCACCACTTTTTGCGTTAATTATTTATACATTTCACATGCAATATCAGACCGCTGGCAGCAAGACTAATCATTACCGCACTGTTTTTTTCGTCTCGGACGGCACCGGAATCACGGCGGAAACTTTCGGGCATTCTGTTTTGGCCCAATTTGATCTCATTTTTAGAGAGATACGCCTGCCCTTTGTGGACACCATAGACAAGGCGCACGAGGCGGTTCGACGAATTAATGACACTGCCGAACTGGAGGGAAAACGCCCAATTATTTTCTCAACGCTAGTCAAGACAGAGCTCTCAGCCATCGTTCGTAAAGCGAATGGCCTGCATATGGATTTGATTCAAACCTTCGTAGATCCCCTAGAGCAAGAACTTGGCGTTCGCTCAACTCACAGCATAGGGCGTAGCCACAACATGGCGGATGCAGAGGGCTATAAGAGCCGTATCGAAGCGATTAATTTTTCGCTCGCGCATGACGATGGCCAGTCACACAAAAATTTGCCCATGGCGGATGTAATTTTGGTGGGTGTGTCACGCTCGGGCAAAACGCCAACGAGTCTGTATCTGGCAATGCAGTATGGAATTAAGGCTGCTAACTATCCGCTGATACCCGAAGATTTCGAGCGCGGTCAACTTCCGAGTGGATTAGCACCTTTTCGCAGCAAAATTTTTGGCTTATCAATCGCCGCTGACCGCCTATCCGAAGTACGCAATGAACGTCGCCCGGGTAGTAAATACGCTTCGCTGGAAAACTGCCGCTATGAGGTCAACGAAGCAGAGCGAATGATGCATCGCGAAGGGATTCGCTGGGTATCCACCACCGTCAAATCCATTGAAGAAATTGCCACCATGATGCTGCAAGAATTGTCACTGGAGCGACGCGCCTATTAATTAGACGATTGCAGCCGGCATGTACGGCATGAATGCCGTATTGACGACTATCAAAGATACGCAAGGAACAACAGACAAAACCACCTTACGAACCCAACATAGGCATGAACTAAGGCGCTGGAACGACCTCGACCGCACCTCGACTATTTGGGAGCATCTTCATGGAACTGATTGCCATCGATCTGATACTTTGGCTGGGATTTGGGCTTTTGCTATGGGCTCTAAAAGACAGCTTCAAGACTATTCAATCGGATCTGCGAAATTACCGTCAACCACTGCGACCCCGTGCGGAAGTCAAACGCATTGCGATAGCGACGCCTCAGCGTTTGATTGATCCCATCGGCCACTATCTTGATCAGCAAATTTATCGCTACGCGATTATCGAGGGCCGGCATTATCGCTTCGACTACGTCTGCTCAAAAGAGATGGCGACACGCCTAACAGAAACACAGCGATGGCTAGCACCTGGTCTGGTCTACGTAGAATCGCCGCTACCGATAGCTTGATGCTTTATTGATCGCATTCAGTGCTACATCAAGCACTGACGTTTTTGCTCAAACAAACACACTGCCGCCGCTGCCGCAACGTTCAATGACTCCACACCCGCTTGCTGCGGTATGGTTAGCCGCTCTGTTACGCACGACAAAAGTTCTTGCGAAATACCTTGGCCTTCATTACCAAACAACCAGGCACACGGCCCGGTTAAATTCATTTGATAAATCGTTTTTTGCGCATGCGAGTCGGTGGCATAAACCGGCACAGTAGAGGTGGTAATTAACTGCTGCAAGTCAGCGTGCTCAACAATATCGAGCTGAAAGTGCGCCCCCATACCTGCCCGCAAAACTTTGGGCGACCACGCAAACACGCTACCTTCAGAACAGATCACTTGCATGATGCCTGCCGCAGCTGATGTCCGCAGTATCGAACCTAAGTTACCCGGATCCTGAATGGCATCAATCAATACACTCGACTGATCTAACGATGCGAGCGCTTTATTGCTTGGAGTGCTCACAACAAACAATAGCGCAACGCCTTGCTCAACCTGACTTAACGCTGCGAATAAGGCATCGGGCAAAACCACACAATCCGCTCCCAATGCGACGCAATCGTTCACAACAGTGCTTACTTCAGGATGACTGCTAGCGCTCTCACCCACCACGCACAATTCCGGTTGACCACGATGCAGTAACCATGCCTGACATAAATGCACCCCGTCAAGCAGCGTCTTAGCTTGTTTGCGCCGAGCTTGCGAACTACTCGCCAGCTGCCGCAACAACTTGTAGTGAGGGTTATCGCGCGAACTTATTTGTCGAAGCGTCATTGACTGCGATTAGCAAGATTAAGTAATTCACGCACCGGACCGTACGATCGCCGATGCACCGGAGATACGCCGTGCTCACGCAAACGCTCAAGATGCAATGCAGTGGGGTAGCCCTTATGCTGATCAAAGGCGTAATTGGGATAATTTTTATGCATCACCATCAACGCCGCATCACGCGCAGTTTTTGCGAGAATTGACGCCGCTGAAATCTGTGAGACCTTGTCGTCACCTTTGACGATAGCTTCAGTACGCACACTACATACGGGGCAGCGATTGCCATCGATGAGTGCAAGTGTGGGGGTGATTGATAATCCTTCAATCGCTCTGCGCATGGCAAGCATGGTCGCTTGCAGTATGTTCAGCTCATCGATTTCTGCTTCTGAACATTGCGCGATGGACCACGCCATAGCATCACGCTTAATCATCACCGCTAATTCTTCACGACGCTGAGCGGTGAGTTTTTTTGAGTCGCGTAAACCTACTAAGGGAGAATTGGGATCGAGAATAACGGCTGCCGCAAAGACAGGCCCTGCTAGAGGACCGCGGCCCGCTTCATCAACACCACATATCAACTCGCCTTCAATATCGAATAATGAAGGCATGACAGGAATCGATGGATTCGATGGCAGCGACGGCATGCTACAACCTGCCGTGCTGAGAAAGCATCTCCATGACGGCATGCGCGCTCTGTGAAGCGGTGTTACGCATCAAGTCATGATGCAAATCCACAAAGCGGCGGCGCAAGCGCTGACGATTTTGATCATTTGAAATCTGTGCCCACAATGCGCTGGCTAATCCTGCGGGATTAGCGCGATCTTGTAATAACTCAGGGACTAAAAATTCACGCGCCATCACGTTCGGCAAGCCAACCCAGGGCTGATACGCCATTAATCGAAGAATCTGCCAGCTAGCTGGATTCATACGATAACTAATCACCATGGGTTTTTTAAACAAGGCGACTTCGAGCGTAGCTGTACCACTAGCGACCAGCGCTGCATCGCATGCAGCAATTGCCTCGTGTGAATTACCCGTCATAATCGTTAGGGGTAATCGCTGTAGCTCAGGTTTTGCAATGAGTTGTTCAAAATAAGCTCGCTGTGTCTCACCCGCCATCGGAACAATAAATCTAATTGTTGGATCGCGCTTAGCCAGTTGCGCTGCTGTTTCAATAAACACGCGTGAGTTGTACTTCAACTCAGATAAGCGACTACCAGGCAAAATCGTGACGATACGACCGTTACGATCTAGACCGAGAGCGTCGCGCGCAGCGTCCTGATCAGGATCCATAGGAATCACTTCTGCCAGCGGGTGGCCCACATACGTGACGGGTATGCCCGCTTTTTTGTAGATCGCTTCTTCGAATGGAAAAATCACCAACATGTGATCAACCGCACGCGCAATTTTTTTGATGCGACTACGACGCCAAGCCCAAATAGATGGACTCACAAAATGCATCGTAGGGATCTTGGCTTTTTTGAGAGCGATTTCAAGATCAAGGTTGAAATCGGGCGCATCAACACCTATGAATGCAGCAGGTCTTTCTTCCAGCAGTCGGTCGCGTAATGAATCACGAAATGCTTTGAGCTCACGATAATGCGCCAACACCTCAAACAAACCCCTGACTGCGAGCTTATCCATCGGATACTCAGACACGAAGCCGTGCTCAGCCATTGACGGGCCACCAATGCCATACAGATGGGCTTCGCTCAACATCGGGCGCAGGCCGGATAGCATACGGCCCGCGAGTATGTCTCCCGAAGCCTCACCAGCCACCATAGCAATCGACAGATCAGCGGACAATGCCACGACTCACATTCTGGAGAAAATCACGAATAAGCTTTAACTCCCCAGCAAATTCTGGTTCGGACTGCTCTTGTGCTTGCAATGCCGCTTTAGCTTCTTCAAGAGTCAGTCCCGATTTATAAAGTACTTTATACGCATGGCGTATGGCAGTAATTGCCTCACGCGAAAAACCACGGCGCTTTAAGCCCTCACTATTAATGCCATGTGCCTGAGCCGGATTACCGGACAAAATCACATACGGTGGCACGTCTTGCGTCAGGCTGGTGCTCATACCTACCATTGCGTGTGCTCCGATTTTGCAGAACTGGTGAACATTCGAAAAACCACCCATGATGGCCCAATCATCAACCTGCACATGACCAGCTAGTTGCGCGTTATTGGCAAAGATAGTGTGATTGCCGATCTGGCAGTCGTGCGCAAGATGCACATACGCCATCATCCAATTGTCGTTGCCAAGTCGTGTCACTCCAACGTCCTGCACCGTACCACGGTTAAAGGTACAAAACTCACGAATCGTATTTCTGTCACCGATCTCAAGTCGCGTAGGCTCACCCGCATATTTTTTATCTTGTGGTGGCGCGCCAATAGACGAGAACTGATAAAAGACGTTGTCTTCACCTATGCTGGTCTTGCCATCAATGACCACATGCGGCCCGACACGGGTTCGCGCACCAATCACCACGTTAGCGCCAATGATGCTGTAAGCACCAATCTCGGCGCTAGCGTGAATTTCGGCGCCAGGCTCAACAATGGCTGTTGGATGAATCTTCGCCATGGCGCTTATTCCGATACAGGAGAATCTGCCACATTACGCATGGTGCACATGAGTTCTGCTTCAACGGCAAGTTGGTCATCCACTGTTGCGCGCGCTTGAAATTTCCAGATACCACGCGAGTGCCGCAAGATATCAACGTGCATACGCAATTGATCGCCGGGTTCAACGGGACGTTTGAAACGCGCTTTATCAATCCCTAGAAAATACACCACGGCATTCTCATCCGGTTTTTGGCCCATCGTCAGAAATGCTAATAGCGCTGATGTTTGCGCTAACGCTTCTATCGTCATCACGCCCGGCATCACGGGTTTATTTGGGAAATGACCATTGAAAAATTCTTCATTAATGGTGACATTCTTGATCGCGTCAATAGTCTTACCGGATTCCCAATTAAGTACGCGGTCGACCAGCAAGAGCGGGTATCGATGCGGTAGGTATTGCTTGATCTGATTTATATCTAAGCTGTTCATTGTGCCTGCTGCCTGTTCTGTAAATAGTGAGTTATTTTTTTGAGGTCAGTTCCCTGACCATTTTTTCTAGTTCTCTTACGCGATCTCGGAGCCCGTCGAGCTGACGCACGACCGCGGCTGTTTTTTCCCAGTCTGAATTTTTCGCCAAAGGATAAAAGCCGGTGTACTGTCCTGCTTCGTGAATGGAGCGCGATACCAGACTACCTGACGATACATGCACATTATCCGCGATAGTCAAATGTCCAAGAACCATTGCTGCACCACCGAATGTGCAGTTTCGCCCTATTTTTGCGCTGCCAGCGACACCGACACAACCTGCCATCGCCGTGTTTTCGCCAATCACGCAGTTGTGGGCAATCTGTATTTGGTTATCGAGCTTGACACCATTTTCTATGACGGTGTGCTCCAAAGCCCCGCGATCAATCGTGGTACTGGCACCGATCTCTACATCATCACCAATTCGCACACCGCCGGTCTGAGGAATTTTTATCCATCGCCCTTTTTGATTGGCAAAGCCAAAGCCATCGCCACCAATCACCGCACCGGATTGAACGACGCCGCGTGCGCCGATGTGGGAGTTTGAAAGAAACGTCACATTCGGATGAAACACGGTAGCCGCACCGATACGAGTCTCTTGGCCTATGAAGCTACCCGCTCCGATCACGCAGTGCTCTCCAACCTGCGCATCTGCTTCAATCGTTACATGAGGGCCGATACTGGCGGTAGCAGCGATCTGTGCGGATTCGCTGACCGTCGCCGTTGCATGAATGCCTGGCGTAATAGGAACGGCGCTTAGGGATACAAAATACTGTGCCGCATGCGCGTAGTAGGCATATGGGTTGTCTGTCAGTATGAATGCGCCATGAAAGCTAGCTCGTAGTGCCTCGACTTCACTTGACGCTGCAATCAGCGCCGCTGCCCGAGTAGCGGCAGCTTGTGAACGCAACTTGGTGTTAGACAGAAAGGTGATGTGCGCTTCGCCTGCGGCTTCCAGCGGGGCGATACCGGTAACAACGATTTCCGGATCACCTATCAACTCCCCGCCTAGGCTTTTAACCAAATCGCCCAGTCGAGTGCTCATGGCGAAAGGTCCTGATTATTTATTGAGTGCCTTCAGCACTTTTTCGGTGATATCAATACGCGGACCGACATATACGGCTTCTTGAATGACTAGATCGTATTTTTCAGCCTCAGCCATTGCCTTAACAACCTTGCTGGCTCTGTCTAATACGGCAGCCATTTCTTCATTTCGGCGCTGATTCAAATCTTCGCGAAACTCGCGTTGACGACGCTGAAAATCTTTATCCATCTCACCGAGTTCACGCTGACGCTTGCTGCGCTCTGCGTCACTGATGACCGGCGCATCCTTGTCGAGCTTCTCGGCACTGGACTTGAGTTTTACTGACAGCTCTTGCAGATCTTTCTCGCGCTTAGAAAACTCTTGTTCCAAACGGGCCGTAGCGGCTTTGGCAGGGGTCGAATCTTTGAGAATTTTGTCCAAGCTGACAAAACCAATCTTCAGGTCCTGCTGCGCATTTGCTGAAAGCGGGACAAGCAATGACAGCAGCAAAGCCAGTCCAAACTTAGTTGTTTTTTTGGTTACAGATTTCAATTCAATCTCCGCAATGCTTAATAAGTACGTAAACGAGCCGACACCACACGGGTAAAAAGCTCAATTTACGCAAAGCGAACGTCTATTATGCCATTGGAGCATCAAAATCCGGTGCCCAATTGGAATTGGAACCGCTGCGTGCGGTCGAAAGATTGTGGATTCATCGGATAACCCAGCGATATCTTGAGCGGTCCTACCGGGGAAATCCAACTCAAACCTAGGCCAGTACTGTAGCGCAGGTCACTAAGACTAATCTTTTGGCCATCTTCGGGGCTAAATACCTGGCCAGCATCCAGAAAAGTAAACCAACGCAGGCTGCGATCTACCCCTGTCCCTGGGAATGGCATCTGAAGTTCGGCATTCAAAATTAGACGCGCTGAACCACCAATGGGGAGGTTAAAACGCGTATCGCCAAGGCCCCTTGATCGTGCAGTTACTGCCAACGAGCCTGCCTGATATCCGCGAACCGTACCGATACCGCCGGCAAAGTAATTTTTGAAGATCGGATAGGCATTATCTCCAAGGGCACCACCATAATTGATCTCGCCATTCAAAGCCAAGGTCGCCGAATTCGACATGTTTAAGGGGAGGAAGTACTGATCCTGGTAAGTCGTACGGTAGTACGTAGACGTACCTGCCGGTGATACTTCGAGATTGGCACGGCGGTAGCGTCCTTTCGTCGGTATCAACGCACTGTCACGATTATCACGTTGCCAGGCGGCTGTTAAAGGAAATGCTATCGTGTGCGCATTACCTACGCCGTCGGTCGCACTCAGTGGATCAAACGCCCCCGATTGATTGGTATTGTGAACAAATTCACGGTAGCGACTCGGGCTGTTAGCAAATGTATCGACCGTTGTATCCTCGACGCCGGCACCCAAAAATACTCGGTCAAATTCAGTAAATGGCACACCGAAGCTGACATTGCCGCCCTTGGTAACGACGCGATAATCGATGTCATTCAGGTACAGCGGCGGTCTGGATGTGCGCAAAAATACTTCCGTCGTTTTGCTGACACCATCTTCTGTGAAATAAGGATTGGTGTGTTGTATCGCAATGGTTCGGAAAACACGACTTGTATTGAGGCTAATACCAATATTGTTACCCGTGCCAAATGCATTTGCCTGATTGATAGAACCCGTCAACGTTAGTTTTTCACTGCTTGAAAAACCGGCGCCGACCATGACGTTGCCGGTTGGTTTTTCAACGACGTTAACATTGAGATCAACCTGATCGGGCGCTCCAGCCACTTCTAATGTATCGACATTGGTATCGGTGAAAAATCCGAGACGTCCAAGTCGGTCACGGGAGAGTTTAATTTTGTCGCCCTCGTACCATGAGCTTTCAAACTGACGGAATTCGCGGCGGATGACTTCATCACGCGTGCGGTCATTACCGCCAATATTGATACGCCTTACATAGACACGTTTACCAGGATCTACAAAAATTGTGAAGGTGACTTCACTCTTTTCACGATTGATATCGGGACTGGCATTGACATTCGCGAACGCATAACCAAACACACCCATTCGCTCAGTAATCTTGCGCGTAGTCTCATTCATTTTTTCGCCGGAATAGGCATCGCCTTGTCTCAGCGTGACGAGATCTTGCAGCTCTTTTTCACGGCCTAGCATCTCACCATCTAGTTTCACGCCTGCGACTGTGAATTTTTGACCTTCGACAATATTGACCGTGATGTAAATATCTTTTTTATCTGGCGAGATCGATACTTGCGTTGATTCAACCCGCATTTCAAGAAAACCACGATTCAAGTAGAACGAGCGCAACGCCTCAATATCGCCCGCCAATTTCTGCTTTGAGTATTGATCTGATTTACTGTACCAAGTAAACCAACCTGGCGTACTCAGCTTGATTTGATCGCGTAGATCAGAATCACTAAAGAATTTGTTACCAATGATATTGATTTGTTTAATTCGTGCGACTTCACCTTCATCGACAGCAAACGTCACGCCCACCCGATTACGCTCAAGCGGCGTAATAGTGGTGGTGATTTGAACGCCGTATAAACCGCGGGAGAGGTACTGACGCTTAAGTTCCTGCTCGGCACGATCCACTAATGATTTATCCAGAATGCGCGATTCGCCTAAGCCCAGATCTTTCAGTGATTTAGTCAATTGCGTTTTGTCGAATTCTTTGGTGCCGGTAAAGTCAACGCTGGCAATCGCCGGCCGCTCTTCCACCATGATGACCAGTACGTTGCCATCGGCCTCAACTCGCACGTCTTTAAAAAATCCGGTGGCGTACAAGGCTTTGATGGCAGCCGCCGCTTTTTCATCATTGAAGGTATCGCCAACTCGAACCGGTAAATAACTAAAGACCGTACCGGCTTCGGTTCTTTGTATACCTTCGACCCGGATATCTTTTACCGTGAAGGGTTCGACTGCGATAGCTTGTCCCGCGCAAAATGCAAATGCGGCAGAGGCAATGAGTTTGGGAATGAATGGGAGCGTGAGGCGAGCAGGATCGAGTTTCATCAACTATGTATTCAGAGGAAGTTGTGCCAGCACAGCCTGGCATTGCGACGGTCACCAGACCAAGCGGACGATATCGTTGAACATTGCTACAGCCATCAGCGTCATCAGAATGCCAAGTCCCGCGCGTTGAGCTATTTCACCAACGCGTTCAGGCACCTGACGCCCTGAAAAAAGTTCCAGCGAATAATACAACAAATGACCCCCATCCAGCACAGGAATTGGTAGCAGATTCATCACTCCCAAGCTGATGCTAATGAAAGCCATGAAGGAGAGAAAACTGATTAAACCCACGCGGGCAGTTTGCCCCGCATAGTCCGCGATGGTGAGTGGACCCGTGATATTTCGCAGTGATACCTCGCCGGTTAACATCTTGCCAAGCATCGTCAGGGTCATGGCACTGGTTTCCCAGGTTTTACGAACGGCGCGTGAAACTGCGTCTATAGGCCCAGACTGAACGATCACCGACGCGGCCGATACATCCACCTGAGCGAGCATTCGACCAACCGTCTTTTCACCAACCAGCTCGGCTTGGGGGGTGACCGACAATGTCAGCCGCTGATCTCGACGGATAAACTCGATCAACAAGGACTTATCCGGCGCCGCCTGCAAGACTTCGATCATTGCCATCGCATCGACTATCGGCAAACTATCAATACGCAGAATATGATCACCGGCTTTTAATCCGGCACGATCAGCAGGTCCACCCGGCGTGATTTCACCAAGGATAGCGGGAGGACGCGCCATTTCCATTCCGATCTGCTCTTGCAGATGCTGATCCAATGAATCAGCCGAAATACCCGACAAATGTAAACTAACCACTCGCAACTCAGATTGATTCGCTTCGTTTAACCGTTGCACGCTCAATTGCAAACGCTCGCCCCTCATTGCGCCTTGCAATAAGCGCCAACGAAATTCTGACCACGCTTGAATCGCCTCACCATTGACGGCCACAATTAGATCGCCCGTCCGCATGCCCGCCTGCTCGGCAACGCCGTTTTGCTTTATCTCAACTCGGGATACGGGTTCAGGTATTCCATAGCAGTACAGTCCGGCAAAAATCACGATAGCTAACAAAAAATTAGCCAACGGCCCTGCGCTAACAATCGCAATCCGTCGCAACACGGGTTGACGCGTGAATTCCCGCGCCAAATCGGCTTCGGGAATCTCTCCCGCATCGTCGGCACGCGCATCCAACATTTTGACGTAGCCACCCAAAGGTACGGCCGACAAAGCCCATTCAGTCTGATCAGGGCCGAAACGACGTGACCAAATAACTTTGCCCAGACCGACAGAAAATCGCAGCACTTTGACGCCACACCATCGTGCGACTAAGTAGTGGCCAAATTCATGAATGGTGACCAGCACACCAATCACAATGACGAAAGCAAAAATCGTTTGCAGTAATTCCATGAAATCTCAGTGTCGTGATACGTATTAAGTGATGCTTATTAGGTGAAGCTTGTGTTTTGAAACTTATGCATTGAAACCAATGTTGTTAAGTTTATTGGTGCATTAATTCGCGCGCCAGCAAACGTGCTGATTTATCCATAGCCAGTACAGCGCCCAAGTCGGTCACTGGTTCAACTGGTAATCGATTGAGTACAGCATCAATCAATTCAGGAATTTTTCTAAAACCAATCTGCCTGTTTAGAAACGCCTCAACCGCTACTTCATTAGTAGCGTTTAATACCGCCGCTGCGCTACCACCTGCATGCAAGGCATCAAACGCTAGTTTTAAACAAGGAAACCGTAGATAGTCAGGTGGGCGGAAATTAAGTTGCGCTATTTTTGTTAAGTCTACGGTATCCACACCAGACTCAATACGATCAGGATAGGCCAGCGCATGCGCAATCGGTGTTCGCATATCGGGATTTCCAAGCTGCGCTAATACCGACCCATCGGCATACGACACCATAGAGTGGATCACACTTTGCGGATGAATAACGACCTCAATCTGATTAGGCGCTGCGCCAAACAACCAATGCGCCTCAATGACTTCCAATCCCTTGTTCATCATCGTGGCCGAGTCGACCGATATTTTTCTACCCATACTCCAATTCGGATGCGCTACAGCTTGTTCAGGTGTGACTTGATCAAGTGTACTAACATCGCGATCTAAAAATGGACCACCCGAGGCAGTTAACAGTATCTTGCGTATGCCGTGATGCCCTAGCTGACGCTGATAATTCAAAGGCAAACATTGAAATATCGCATTGTGCTCACTATCAATTGGCAACAGCACAGAACCACTAGCCGCCACTGCATCCATAAACAACTGACCGGAAATAACTAATGCTTCTTTGTTCGCGAGCAGTACTTTTTTCCCTGCCAGCGCGGCAGCCATAGTTGGGGCTAAACCCGCCGCACCCACGATCGCTGCCATTACTGTCGTACAAGCGTCTGCACTAGAAACATCACACAAAGCTTGCTCACCGTAGTCCACTTGCGTGGTCAAACCGGCGGACTGAAGTCGTGCAGATAATTGACTAGCTGCTTCTGCAGTACCTACCACCGCAACTTCTGGTGTAAACCGTATGCATTGCTCAGCGAGTTCATCGACGCGGCTGTGGGCGGTTAATGCGAAAACACGGTAACGATCAGGATGTCGTGCAATCACATCCAGCGTTGAGACGCCTATGGAGCCGGTCGCTCCAAGTACGGTTATCGATTGCATAGTTTTTATTTTTTTATCTCAGGACTGCGTAGTCATCAACAAAACTAATGGCATTACGGGTATCAACGCGTCAATTCTATCCAGTACACCGCCGTGACCGGGTAGTAGCTGACTACTATCCTTCATTCCTGCACGACGCTTCATTAACGATTCAAATAAATCACCAATAACACTGGCGGCTACCAAGATGCTCATGATGATGATCCACAACGGCCATCCCCGTTGAAGCAGTAGTTGAGCCGCAAAGGTATCAGACAATGACGGTATAAAAACAGAAGCAGCAAAAAGGACCAGTACGGCTAGCCAACCGCCTATCGCGCCTTCCCATGTTTTACCCGGTGAGATCTCCGGTGCTAATTTGCGTCGCCCAAATTTTCGACCCACAAAATAGGCACCGATATCCGCCACCCAAACAATGGCCATAGCTGATACCAAGTACACAGGCGAATGTTCAAACACCGCAGCAATGGACACAAAGCAGCCTAGCAAAGCGATCATAAATACAAACACAAACAGCAGACCACGTGCACCTTGCAATCTCGGCAGGCCTAATTTCAGCGCAGGGAAAAATCGTATCGCCCAGATCAGCGCACAAAGCGTAGCCAGTGGCTTCCAGTTCCAACTTGGTCCAGATGCAAGTATCAGCAAGAAGATACCACCCATCACAGCCACCGGCAGAGGCTTGGGTACATCGAGCAAGCGCAAACCTTCCCAAACAGCCGCAGCAAAGAAAACTGAGAGAGTAATGCGAAAGGCCAGCAAGGATTGTGAACCGAGTACGATGGCTAGCAAAGCCAGAAGCGCGATGGCGGTAAGCACCCGTTGACGCAACATCAGGAAGCCTTCCTGACCTCAATCAGCTGAGCGCTGGTGCGCCCAAAACGACGTTCGCGCTGTTGATAAGAATCGATAGCCTCATCCAGTGAAGCTGCATCGAAATCAGGCCAATAGGTATCGGTGAAATACAACTCGGTGTAGGCCAACTGCCAAAGCAGAAAATTTGAAATGCGCTGCTCACCGCCAGTGCGTATAAATAAATCTGGCTCCGGTGCAAAGGCCATAGCAAGATGCGGCGCAATATCTTGTTCTGTAAATTCTGAACCCACCGGCAAGCTGTCAGCAGCTTTGTTCATAGCCTGCAGCATGTCCCAACGGCCACCATAATTTGCGCAGATGGTGAGATTCAAGGTGTCATTGTCTTTCGTTTTAAGTTCGGCTTGAGCGATTTGATCCTGCAGTCGTGCATCAAAACGGCTCAAATCACCGACCACGCGCAAGCGAATACCCGTTGCGAACATCCGATTAACTTCGCGCTCAAGCGCAGTAGAAAACAAGCGCATCAATAACGACACTTCGTCGGCAGGACGACGCCAGTTTTCTGAACTAAACGCGAACAAGGTTAGGTAAGAAATTTTGCGCGCGACGCAGGCTTTGACGATAGCTCGAACTGATTCGACCCCTTTGGCATGTCCTGCAACGCGCGGTAAGTAACGGGAGGTTGCCCAACGCCCGTTGCCGTCCATGATGATGGCGACATGCGACGGAATCAGGGATGTATCAGGAATATTTTGAGTCGAACTCGCTTTGATCATCGCTTAGCCCGCGTCCGCAAAGTTTGGATAGTCTGCCGTGCGAAGACGGTCGCGCAATACGTGATGTCATCCATCAAGGAATAGCGAGTTCTATTCAAGAGACTGACTTTCTGAAAGTTAGCTACAAAAAGGACGGTTAAACAGTCAGCACTTCTTTTTCTTTTTCTGCTACGAGCTTGTCGACTTCAGCGACAAATTTATCGGTCAGTTTTTGTACGTCGTCTTGAGCACGACGCTCATCGTCTTCGGAAATCGCTTTGTCTTTTAAGAGCTTTTTTAAGCCCTCGTTGGCATCACGGCGAATGTTACGAATCGCGATCTTGGCATCTTCCGCTTCGTTCTTTACCAACTTCACCATCTCTTTGCGGCGCTCTTCGGTGAGTGCTGGAGTAGGAACACGAATCACATCACCTTGTGTCGAAGGATTCAAGCCAAGATCCGATTCGCGGATCGCTTTCTCGACGGTTGCGATCATCTTTTTTTCCCACGGCTGAACGCCAATGGTGCGCGCATCAAGCAAGGTCACGTTAGCGACTTGATTGATATGCGTGGGAGTACCGTAGTAATCAACTTGAACATGATCCAACATACCCACATGCGCCCTGCCGGTACGCACTTTGGCAAGATCGTTCTTGAGGGTCTCGATCGACTTTTGCATTTTTTGATCGGTATTTTTTTTAACGTCGGCAACGCTCATGCTGCTCTCCTGTAATTCTTCAATTCAATCATTCAACGTTTCGATGATTTGACAATTCAACCAGT
>JAIPCX010000042.1 GCA_021737945.1 Polynucleobacter sp. | reverse complement strand
ACCAAAATATGCAGTGCCTGCTCACGCGCAACGCTTGGTTTTGCGGCTTGTTGCTGAGCGCGCTCTTCTTGCCGCTTAGCGCGATACAAAACATAGGCACGAGCAACGTCGTGCTCACCAGAACGCATCAGCGCAAGTTCAACCTGATCTTGCACATCTTCGATATGAAACGTGCCACCGGAGGGCTGACGACGCATCAACACCGACACCACACCCACGGTTAATTGCTCGACTAATTCACGCACTCGCGCAGAAGCCGCGCCCTGGCCGCCGTTTACAGCCAAAAAGGCCTTGGTCATGGCGATAGAAATTTTGGAGGGCTCAAAGCCCACCACCGCCCCATTGCGTCGAATGATTTTGTAATCGGCGATAGGCGCGACCGAACTTGCCGTAGAAGGCGCAAGAGCTGAGGCCTTAGGTACCGCCGCGAACTCGCCACCGGATTTGACTGTGATTTCTTGACTGGTTTGCACTTCGTCTCCCAATAGTGATGCGTTTGGCATTGCTGCCTTGTTTCTACGGAATGCCGGGAAAATGCCCAACATCTCTTATTTTGTTTTGCCCATTGGACGCGATAAACCGAACTATCTGAAGGCAAACCTAGCTTGCTCTTTTTCGTCAGGACCCGCCCTGTGCCGCGTTAGTCAGGGCATAACAAACCCTTACAAACGCCAGCCAAAACCCCGCTCGACCAACACATAAATTAATTGGGTTGCTCTGGTTTACTACTATATATAGTGGAATTCGCGGAGATGGACACTAATTCTAGTGCCCGGCCGAGCAACTTGCAACCGCTTTTTTCATTCTGGAAAGCGTAAAACGCACTGACTTGATGCGCGGCCAAATTGGCCCAGTGTTTCCGCTAAAAACTCCCGCTGAAAGCGTTGCCAATCAAAGAATGGTCCGGGGTCGGTCTTGCGATCTGGGGCGATATGTTGATGACCAACCACATCGGCAATCGGATATTTGGCAGTCAGCGAACTTGTTAATATAGCAAGACTTTGATATTGAGAATCACAGAAGTTTTCAAAATCAGAACCCTCAAGCTCGATACCCACGGAAAAATCATTGCAGCGCTGTCGCCCCCTGAATTCAGATACGCCCGCATGCCAAGCTCGGTCATTAGCCGAAACAAACTGCAAAACACGACCATCCCGCCGCACCAAAAAGTGGGCCGACACTTTCACTCCGCGTAACTGATCAAAATACGGATGAGCGTCGCAATCGAGGGTATTGCTAAACAAGGCTTCTATCCAACTCCCACCGAATTCTCCTGGGGGCAAGCTGATGTTGTGAATCACCAGCAAGCTGATCGGAGTGTCTGCTGGCCTGGCATCAAAATTAGGGCACAGTGGTCTGGGCAATGATGAACACCAGCCGTCATCATTAATCGACAAAGATGAATCAATCGAGGTCATGAATATTCAAACGTTGCATCCGATAACGAAGTTGCCGCAAGCTTATCCCAAGAATACTCGCTGTGCGAGTCTGCCGAAAACGATTCTTACGCAAGGCCTGTACGATCAGCTCTCGCTCAAAGGCCTTAACTTTTTCAGGCAAGGTTTCGGCTTTATTCGTCTTGGCGGAGGCCGCGGTTGCGGTAACTGAATCTACTGATGCACTGGATATACCCAGCCAAGTCCCGGGGCCGAAAATCAAATCATCAACATCTATAACACCGTCTGAAGCAAAAGCACTCGCACGCTCAAGGATATTTTGCAGTTCGCGCACATTACCGGGGTAATCATGCGCCATCAAAATAGTCAGCGCAGCCGACGAGATAGTCGAACACTTCGTTAATGATTCCTGCTTCAGTAGCAAGGCTTCGCATAACAAGGGAATATCTTCGCGCCTATCCCTAAGCGGCGGCAAATGCAGCTCGATCACATTCAGCCGGTAATACAAATCTTGACGAAAGTGATTCTGTCTAACTTCTTGCGCAAGATTACGGTGCGTGGCACACAAAATTCTGACGTCAATCACATCTTCGCGTGCACCGCCCAGCTTACGCACCTTGCCTTCCTGGATAACGCGCAACAATTTGACCTGCATGGCTACGGGTAACTCTGCTACTTCATCGAGAAACAGGGTCCCACCATGTGCTGCCTGAAAAAACCCTGATCTATCCTCGACGGCGCCAGTAAACGCTCCTCGACGCACACCAAAAAACTCTGACTCCATCAAATTTTCTGGAATCGCTCCACAATTAACCGGCACGAAGGGAGCGTTAGCACGAGCACTCAAGGCATGGATGTCGCGCGCGGCTAGCTCCTTGCCGGCTCCTGACTCACCATAGATGACTACCGGAACAGAGCTTTCAGCTAATCTGGCAATCTGAGCTCGAACAGCTCGTATAGCAGCGGACTGCCCAAGCAAAGAAAAGTCGGGTGGAAGTACATCGGCGACCTCAGTGGTCGTGATGTGCGCAACGGAAGAATTCATCAGCAGACTGAAAAAGTGAGGGCGAAGCTTACTGCATCATCCAGAGTCTGCAAAAATTCTTATGAGGTCCTGCTGAAAAAAAGCAACGCTGAAGCGCGTTGCAGGCGGCGAAGAAAAACTATTCGGCATTCCGCGAACCGCGATGAGCATCGCTGCAAAAGAACTGATTGCTCGAACCAAGCAATGCTTCGGAAATCGGAAGGTGCACCCCACATTGCGCGCATTTCACCATTGCTTCTATATCGGGATGCGTACTTTGAGACATAGTCCCTGGCGAGGCTGACCCCTCTGCCTTGTTACGTTTGGATGCTTTAAACCAACGCCACACCAAATAACCGATGACCGCCCACAAAAGATACTTCAAGCCATGCCTCGATGAAGTACTACCTCGAGCACGAACCGACTACCTACGTACGCCAGCAGCAACGTAGCAAAGCCGATCAACGTAAATGTCAACGCCGTTTTTCCGCGCCAACCACGCCAATGACGTCCTGCCAACAAAATGCCAAACAACAACCAAGATAACAAGGTAAAAATTGTTTTGTGTTCCCAGCGGAAGGGAATACCAAACAATTGCTCGGAAAAAAATACTCCCGAAATCACCGTTAATGTCAGCAGCACAAAGCCCAAGGCTATCAATCTAAACAGCAGACGCTCCATCGTGAGCAAGGCTGGCAAATTATCAATCGCCAGCGATAACCAGCCAGCACGACCACCCGCCGCTGGCAGCGCATGCAGCCTAGATTCCTGCATCACCATCAACACCGCATGAAACGCAGCAATCGTCAGCGATCCATAGGCCAGCGTAGAAAGCGCAATGTGCCACGCGAATAAGGGCGATTTTCCAGCGAGCGGAATTTCAGAACCCGGGAAAATTAAAGGCAGAGCAATAGCAATCGCGGCGATGGGCAACACCAAACGACGCAAACCATCGACGGATAAATTCAAGTTTTCAATCCAATACGCCGCCACTGTCAGCCACAGAGCCGCAGACAGCATGATGGCAAAACCCAGCCTCAAAAAATCGGGAGTAAGCACCATGCTCCCTAGTGCAATCCCGTGCAGCAGCCACGCGATCAGGGTTCCTGCAGCGATCAGACTGCGCTTTTGCTCTGGCAGAAGCGCACAGATAACGTAAAGAAGTCCTGCGGCATGAATGAGAGGAAGTTGCATTAGACTAGTTTACACCATGTAAATGAGCGCTAAATGAAGGCCAACGACGAGTCTGCGATAAAATCTTGAGTGTTAATTAGTTGTGCAGCTAACCCGCTCTATATTCTTTGGCGCACGTATGCGCAGCACCCCATCGCCACGATCACCACGGATTCCCACTCATGCTAAATAACCTGACCCAACGCCTCTCTAAGGTCGTCAAGACCATGCGCGGAGAGGCCAGACTGACTGAGTCGAATACCGCTGAAATGCTACGCGAGGTGCGCGTTGCGCTGCTTGAAGCCGATGTCGCCTTGCCCGCAGTGCGTGAGTTTATTGGGCGCGTCAAAGAAAAGGCGCTAGGCGAAGCAGTCATCGGCTCCTTAACACCCGGTCAAGCATTGGTTGGCGTGGTGCATGATGAACTGGCTAAGCTGATGGGTTCAGATATTGGAATCGAAGCTAGGCAACTCTCATTCGCAACGCAGCCTCCCGCAATCATTCTCATGGCGGGCTTACAAGGTGCGGGTAAAACAACGACGGTCGGTAAATTAGCGAAATATCTAAAAGAGCAGAAAAAGAAAAAAGTTCTTACTGTATCGACTGACGTTTACCGACCTGCTGCCATTGGTCAGCTACAAACTGTCACTGCTCAAGTAGGCGCTGATTTTTTTCCTTCTGAGACCTCTGAAAAGCCGGTCGCGATTGCACTCGCGGCTCTTGATCACGCAAAGAAGCATCATCACGAAGTACTGATTATCGATACCGCAGGCCGACTGGGTATCGATGAAGCAATGATGAAGGAAATCAGCGAGCTGCATGCCGCACTCAATCCTATTGAAACGCTGTTCGTGGTTGACGCCATGCTGGGTCAGGATGCTGTTAATACCTCCAAAGCATTTAATGACGCTCTGCCACTGACAGGTATCGTTCTCACCAAACTGGATGGTGATTCGCGTGGTGGTGCCGCACTCTCGGTGCGCCACATCACGGGTAAACCGATCAAATTTGCCGGGGTCGCAGAAAAGCTCGATGGACTAGAGCCTTTCGATCCAGAGCGAATGGCTAATCGCATCTTGGGCATGGGCGACATCCTCGCGCTGGTCGAAGAAGCTCGTAAAGGTATTGATGTCGCCGCAGCAGAAGATCTGGCTAACAAAATAAAGAGCGGCGGCAAATTCGACCTGAATGACTTTAAAGCGCAGCTCTCACAAATGAAAAAAATGGGTGGGCTCTCTGGCTTGATGGACAAACTCCCAGCCCAGCTTCAGCAAGCCGCCGCAGGGAAAAATGTCGACCAAGCGGAAAAGCAAATACGCCGCATGGAGGGCATCATTAACTCGATGACTCAACAGGAACGGGCTAAGCCTGATCTTATTAAAGCCTCGCGCAAAAGGCGCATAGCGTCCGGTGCAGGCGTTCAGGTACAAGAGGTCAACCGCATGCTCTCGCAGTTTGATCAGATGCAATCCATGATGAAAAAATTTAAAGGCGCCGGCATGATGAAGATGATGCGCGGCATGAAAGGGATGATGCCGGGTATGCGATAACAAGGCCTATTCGACACAGCCCTTGGTTGTTAAATCCGTGCACGCTGCTATAGAAAGGTGTTCTCAGTCGCTGTTTTCAAGGCATTTCACCTTCTCCTATGGCGCGCCTCTAACTATCGTTTGGCACTCACAAGGCACGCAAGACCAATTCCCCAGAGAGAAAATTTTAAGATGTATGTCACTCTCATAGGGGAAAATCAAAAAAAACTGATAAAAAACACTTGCGTCACAGTCAAAACCCTAAGACTATTGGCGGTGCGTAAACTTGCGCATCAGTTAGTCAACACAGCATAGGAGGTTCACACATGGCTACAGCCAAAAAAGCGGCCGCCAAAAAATCCGCTGCAAAGAAACCTGCAGCTAAAAAGGCAGCCAAGAAGGCACCGGCCAAAAAGCCAGCCGCCAAGAAGGTAGCAGCAAAAAAAGTCGTAGCAAAAAAAGCCGTAGCGAAAAAGGCACCCGCCAAAAAAGTAGTCGCTAAAAAAGCGCCAGCAAAAAAAGCCGCCGCTAAGAAAACTACTCGCAAGCCTAATGCGGCATTCATGAAACCCTTGACCCCGTCAGCTGTTCTGGCAGCGGTAGTCGGTGCAAACCCTCTGCCACGTACGGATGTCACCAAGAAAATCTGGGATTACATCAAAAAGCATAAGCTGCAAGATAGCGTCAACCGCCGCAACATCAATGCGGATGACAAGCTGAAAGCTGTATTTGGTGGCAAGAAGACCGTTTCTATGTTTGAGATGACCAAACTCATCTCTGCACACTTGAAATAATAGTCAGGTGAAGAACAAAAACGCCCGCATAGATGCGGGCGTTTTTGTTTATATGAACGTATTTATTTAGCCTTGTTAAAGGCAGTGATTGCTCGAAATAAGTCCTGATATTCCTCGCAGCCTTTACCGCAAATTTTTTCTAGTTTGACCAAGTGTTCAGACGCCTTGTCTGGCTGACCGGCTTTCAAATACGCCTGGCCAATGTATTCATGCGCGCCCTTGTGATTAGGGTCTAGTCTAAGGGCCTGATTGTAATGCGCAAATGAATTATCCAAATCGCCAAGATGGCGATAAGAATAACCAAGATAGGTATGAGTGTCTGCATTATCTGGCGTTTGTTTAGCTGATTTAGAGAGAGACTCAACCGCAGATTTCCAGTCCTTTCGTTCTATCGCTTTTTTACCCGCCACAAAATCTGAATCATTACTGTTTGCCTGGGCTTTGCTCTCTTTTAAGTTAGCCATTACATTAGTCATGGAAAATAGCACGACTAAAAAACATAAGAATTTTTTCATAGCGTTCTCTTGCTCCTAACTAAGTGGATTCCCAACGTTTCCAAGCAGCCCTAACAGCGCTTGGATACTCTTGACGACCTCGACTTCCATTGTAGCGACCCAATGCTAAAAATAAGTCGCCGCGCTCCATATCAATATACATGCGCAAAATGTTGCAACCATAACGTAAATTCGTCTGCATATGAAACAGCCTAGACGGCTGGCCATCACCAATCACTCGCGTCCAAAAGGGCATCACTTGCATGTAACCTCTTGCTCCGACACTTGAGATTGCATATTTACGAAATCCCGATTCCACTTGGATTAACCCGAGTATGAGGGCTGGCTCCAAACCAGCACGGCGCGCCTCATACCAAAGTGTTTGCAAAAATTCGCTACGCACCATGGCGTCCGGCATGCGACTGTGCAAACGTTTGGATACTGACCCCGACCAACGCTGCCATTCGATGCGCTCTGCGTCATTGGCAAAATTTAAATACGGCGGACGTGGGTCGGTGATTGATCTGGCCAACGCAAGTTTTATTGCATTAGCCAACACTTCTTCACGCTGATTACCTGCGGACGCATTCGACACCGCAACTAACAGCGCAACAACTATCAAAACGACCATCCTCGCATACAGCGGGGACAGTCGCATCATGATGGCAAGCGGCATAATTAAATCATCCGTGACCGAAGGAACGATAGCATGTCGGCTCGAGCGATCGGAGTGGCCGCCTCATCGCGACGACCCTGATACTCCAACAAATCATCTTTTAAACTACGCTCACCGATGACGACTCTGTGTGGCACACCGATTAACTCCCAATCGGCAAACATTGCGCCAGGACGCTCTCCTCTATCATCCAGAATCACGTCGATACCTGCCTCAACCAGCAAGGCATACAGACCTTCTGTGGCCTCGCGTACGGCGTCACTGCGGTCATACCCTAGCGGACACAGCACCACTTCGAATGGAGCAATGGCGAGTGGCCAAATGATGCCCTTCGCATCGAAATTTTGCTCAATCGCCGCGCCCAAGATACGCGTGACGCCAATGCCATAGCAACCCATCTGCATAAGCTGCGGCTTACCATGTTCATCTAAATAGCTGGCCTTCATATCTTCAGAGTAGCGCGTGCCTAACTGAAACACATGACCTACCTCGATACCGCGCTGCACCTCTAATACACCTTTGCCGTCGGGCGATACGTCACCCGCAATCACATTACGAATATCTGCCACAACGGGCTCAGGCAAGTCACGTCCCCAATTAGCGCCGGTGAAGTGAAAATTTTCTTCATTGGCACCGCAGATAAAGTCACTCATTTGCGCAACGGTACGATCGGCCACAATTTTTACTGACTTGGGTGTGTTGATAGGACCCAGATAACCTGGCTTACAGCCGAAATGCTCGAGAATTTCTGTGTCACTCGCAAAACGAAACGGACCCATACCAGGAACCTTACCTGCCTTGACTTCATTCAGTTCATGATCGCCGCGAACTAATAGCAACCAAATCTCGCGTTCACCCTCATTTTTTTCAACAGATAAGACTATCGATTTAACGGTATCGGTTAATGAGCATCCCAACAATTCGGCGACATCATCACATCGTGTTTTATTGGGGGTCGCAGTTTTTGTCAGCGCTTGTGTCGGCGGATTTCTTGGCTTGGAAGGTGCGACTGCTTCAGCGGCTTCAATATTGGCTGCGTAATCTGATTGGGGGCAATACACCAGGGCATCTTCGCCTGTGTCTGCGATCACATGAAATTCCTGCGAACCTGAACCACCAATGGCACCATTATCTGCAGCCACCGCACGGAAATTCAAACCAAAGCGATTAAAAATAAGCGTGTAAGCATCCACCATAGCCTGATACGATTTTTTGAGGCCCTCAACATCGCGATCGAATGAATAGGCGTCTTTCATGGTGAATTCACGTCCACGCATCAGACCAAATCGAGGGCGTCGCTCATCGCGAAATTTGGTTTGTATGTGATAAAAATTCACTGGCAACTGGCGATAGGACTTGATCTCGCTGCGGGCAATGTCGGTGACGACTTCTTCTGAGGTGGGCTGGATTGCAAAATCACGGCCATGCCTATCTTTCACGCGCAATAGTTCTGGGCCCATCTTGTCCCAGCGCCCTGTCTCTTGCCACAATTCGGCCGGCTGAACCAAGGGCATTAGCAATTCGACAGCGCCAGCGCGGTTCATTTCTTCGCGCACGATGTTTTCGACTTTGCGTATCACCCGCAAGCCCATGGGCATGTAGTTGTAGATGCCCGAACCAAGGCGCTTGATCATTCCCGCACGGATCATTAGCTTGTGGCTCACGATCTCAGCGTCGGATGGAGCTTCTTTTAGGGTGGAAATAAAAAATCGTGAGGCGCGCATGGAGATGAAATCTTTTAAAAAGAGGGGGTTATAATCAACTCAATTTTAAAGTATTCGCTGGTCGTCGCGTCGGCGGATCGCACCACCCTCGCGCTGGAGAGCATGGCCAGGCCGCTTTCCTTAAGTGCTTATTGTGCGAGCCGGCACCGACCGCAGAAAATTCGAGGTGAGATATGCTGGACCGTGAAGGCTTTCGCCCGAACGTCGGCATCATCCTGCTAAACCACCAAAATGAAGTCTGGTGGGGAAAGCGGGTGCGTGAACATTCGTGGCAATTCCCGCAAGGTGGTATTAAGCATGGTGAAACACCCGAGCAAGCCATGTACCGCGAATTGCAAGAAGAAGTCGGGCTCCTTGCTGAGCACGTAAAAATCGTCGGCCGAACGCGCGACTGGCTACGCTATGAGGTGCCCGATCACTTTATCAAGCGCGAGGTTCGTGGGCATTACCGTGGACAAAAGCAAATTTGGTTTTTATTACGAATGATAGGGCGCGACTGCGACGTCAACCTACGTCATTCCGAACATCCCGAATTCGATGCTTGGCGCTGGCATGACTACTGGGTCCCTATGGATGCCGTGATTGAATTCAAACGTGATGTGTACATGAGAGCATTGCAAGAACTCTCGCGCTTTATTAACCGCCCTCAACCATCTGGTGCGCGACGACCACGCGACCCGTCACAGGCAAAAATGGATACAGAGAATATGTCAACTCAAAGCCTGATCGAGCCTGAGTCTGAATGATGCTAATGCACAATCGCATTTCGAATTTTTTCTTAGTACTCTCGGCATTGCTAGCACTCTTCACACCTTTCGCCTTCTCAGCCAACACAGACGACGCAGATAGTGAGGCATTGAAAGCTGAAAGCCCTGTCGTTCTTCCGGCACCAGTGCAAAAAAATAATCTACTGCCTTTTTATGTCAGTCCAACTACCACGCTAGATTTTGCAATCGATGCAAAATCCGTCAGCGTCACTGGAGAGGGCATAGTCCGCTTTGTGCTCGTTGTCACTAGCCAGAGCGGTGCCAGCAACATTAGTTACGAAGGCATACGATGCAGCACGGGTGAGAAGAAGCTGTATGCCATCGGCCAAATCAATGGTAGCTGGTCAGTCGCGCGAAAAGACGTATGGGACACCATCATTGACCGAGGCATTAATCGTCAACATGCCGCACTGGCGAAAGATTATTTTTGCGAAACCGGTATGGTGGCGGGCAAGGCAGAGATCATCGTCGATAGACTACGCAAGAAAAAAGCGCTTCGATAAAAATAAACAGGGCTTAGGACTTGGATCCGCCTTAAGGCCTCAAATCAAGACCAAGTTATCGCGATGAATAAGCTCAACCTCTTCTACGTAGCCAAGGATGGCCTCGATCTCTGATGATGGTTTGCGCAGAATGCGCCGAACTTCAGCGCTAGCGTAATTAGAGATGCCCCGCGCAATCGACACGCCGGATGGGTCAACGCAGGTAATCACATCGCCGCGGCCAAATTCACCACCCACATCAGTCACACCAATCGGCAAGAGTGACTTACCTTCTGCAGTGAGTTTTTGTACGGCTCCGGCATCAAGCACCACTTTGCCTGCTGTTTGCAGGTGATCTGCCATCCACTGTTTGCGCGCAGTCAAACGAGCCGTCTCTGCCGTCAGCTGTGTACCAATCGCCTCACCCTCGGCTAAGCGAACCAACACTTGATCTTCTCGGCCCCACGCAATAACGGTGCTGGCACCTGAACTAGCGGCGCGGCGCGCGGCCAAGACCTTGGTGAGCATACCTCCGCTACCAATCCCTGTTCCCGCACCACCGGCCATGCTTTCTAAAGCGGGATCGCCAGCTTTGGCCTCATGAATAAACTGTGCATCAGGATTTTTTCGCGGATCGGCTGTGTATAAACCGCGCTGGTCGGTCAAGATGATCAAGGCATCCGCTTCAATTAAATTAGCTACCAAGGCACCGAGTGTGTCGTTGTCGCCAAACTTGATTTCGTCTGTCACCACCGTATCGTTTTCGTTAATGACGGGCACGACACCAAAATCAAGTAAAGTGAAAAGCGTAGAGCGAGCATTGAGGTAGCGCTCGCGATCGGCCAGATCAGCATGCGTCAGCAATACTTGAGCGGTACGCAATCCATGTCGACCAAAGCTGGATTCATAAATTTGCGCTAAGCCCATCTGACCCACCGCCGCACACGCCTGAAGCTCATGCACGCCACTCGGACGCTTTTCAAATCCTAAGCGCTGCATACCTTCGGCGATCGCACCGGAGCTGACTAACACCACTTGTTTGCCCAGCGTGCGTAAATGAGCGATCTGATCAGCCCATTTACCAATCGCCGCATGATCCAAACCTTTGCCTTCGTTCGTAACGAGTGACGAACCAACTTTAACAATGAGTCGTTGTGATTGCTGAATGACAGATTGCATTGATTAGACCAATGACGGTGAGATCAGACGATGACGGAAATTTTAGTTTATTCGATCAGCTTAAAACGAGGATCATCCGCCTCAACGGAGGCCACATCCCTCGCAAGCTCAGCCACGCCAGATTGCTCGCGTTGTTCTTGCTGTCGCTGAGTCGCTAGGTAATCGTAAATTTCAACCACTAAATCCTCGCAACCTTCACGAGTCAATCCAGATATTTGAAATACGGGGCCCTTCCAACCAAAATCTTTGACGAAGGTTTTTACACGCTTAGCGCGCTCATCATCAGGAACCATGTCGAGCTTGTTAAGCACTAGCCAACGCGGCTTATCAAACAAAGTTTGGTCATATTTTTTTAGTTCTTTGACGATTGCCTTCGCTTCTTTTGCAGGATGAATATTTTCATCAAACGGGGCAAGGTCAACAATATGTAATAGCAATCGCGTGCGCTGTAAATGCCGCAGGAACTGCACGCCTAACCCAGCACCATCAGCAGCGCCTTCAATCAAACCTGGGATATCAGCAATGACAAAGCTTTTTTCGTGACTGACGCGCACCACACCTAAATTGGGATGCAAGGTCGTAAAGGGATAGTCTGCGATCTTTGGACGCGCGTTCGATACGGCCGCAATGAATGTGGATTTACCTGCATTGGGCATTCCGAGCAAGCCCACATCAGCAAGCACTTTCAATTCCAATTTTAAATCGCGTCGCTCACCTTCTTTGCCATCCGTCTTTTGGCGCGGTGCGCGGTTGGTCGATGTTTTGAAATGAATGTTGCCCCAACCACCCTCACCGCCTTTGGCTAGCAACGCCACCTGACCATGCTCGGTCAAGTCGGCAATGATCGCGCCATCATTATGGTCAATCACGAGAGTGCCAACGGGCATACGCAGATGAATGTCATCCGCGCCCTTACCATAGCAGTCTGAGCCCCGGCCATTTTCACCATGCTTTGCACGGTGCAATTTTGCGAAACGATAGTCGACCAGCGTATTGATATTACGATCCGCAATCGCGAAAATACTTCCGCCCTTACCGCCATCACCGCCATCGGGCCCGCCAAAAGGACGGAATTTTTCTCGGCAAAACGATGCAACACCGTTGCCACCGTCACCGGCTACAACTTCGATTTTTGCTTCGTCAATGAACTTCATGATTTGCCGCCCTAAAAGAAAAAAGGCCCTACCTGCACGGCAGAGCCTCTTCGCAGGATGCGCCTGAAATTATCAGGCAGGTACGACCATGACTACGTGACGCTTTAAAGCGCCCTTAGTCGCAAACTGAACTTTGCCATTCACCAGCGCGAACAGTGTGTGATCTTTACCCATGCCGACGTTTTCGCCTGCATGCAGCTTAGTACCACGTTGACGAACGATGATGCCGCCAGCATTGATGGCTTGGCCACCATAAACCTTGACGCCAAGTCGTTTCGACTCTGAATCGCGGCCATTGCGCGTAGTGCCGCCGCCTTTTTTGTGTGCCATTTGATGCTCCTGATTACTGGGTTATTTCGTTCAACGGCTTAGCCGTTGATAGAGACAATTTGCAGCTCGGTGTAATTTTGGCGATGGCCTTGACGTTTTTGATAATGCTTACGACGACGCATCTTGAAAATCTTTACCTTGTCGTGACGACCATGCGCCACTACCGTAGCCAGCACCTTAGCACCTTGAACCAACGGCGCACCAAATTTAATGGTGTCACCCGCGCCCAATGCGAGCACTTGATCCAATGTGATTTCGGAGCCTATGTCTGCCGGTATCTGTTCTACTTTAAGTTTTTCACCAGCAACAACTTTGTATTGTTTGCCACCGGTTTTTATGACCGCGTACATGGGAACCTCATCTATCTATCAATCGGGACACGCCTGAACCTAACTAGGATCAGACGGCTTTCTAGCCCAAAAGCGCAAACCCCGCGCACATTCGGGAAAACCTCAAATTATACATGGACTTAGCCCCAGGGTCAAAGCCCGAAATGACGTCTCGATTAATGATTCGCTGAATGGCAAGTCTATAGCCCGAGAAATCAAGACCATGGGGGCGTCGTATAATCGTAACCTTTATCTATTTAGAGGCTGTCGCTCCCGTGTCCGCTCCAAACCCTGCTTCCCCAACGCTTTCGCTGGCGATCATAGCCGCCGATATGAAGGCCGTGGACGACACCATCCGGGCCCAGCTGTTCTCCGATGTACCGCTAGTCAGCCAAATTGCAGACTACATCATCAGCGCTGGCGGCAAGCGGATACGCCCAGCATTGGTCTTATTGATGGCAAATGCTTGGGGTTATAAGGGACATGATCATCACAAATTAGCCGCTGTTGTCGAATTTATACATACGGCGACCTTGTTGCATGATGACGTGGTCGACGAATCGGAATTACGCCGAGGCCGACAAACCGCAAATTCTCTTTTTGGCAATGCCGCCTCGGTACTTGTGGGTGATTTTGTTTATTCGCGCGCTTTTCAGATGATGGTATCGGTCAATAGCATGCGCATCATGCAAATCCTTGCCGACGCAACCAATGTGATCGCCGAAGGCGAAGTCCTTCAGTTGATGAATATGCACGACCCAGACGTTACAGAGGAACGTTACCTTGAGGTGATTCGATCGAAAACCGCAAAACTGTTCGAGGCCGGTACAGAATTGGGCTGCCTGATCGCCGGCGCCCCCGAAACCGCCATTGCAGCGGCCGCCGAGTACGGCAGATCTCTCGGCACAGCATTCCAACTCATCGATGATGTGCTGGATTACTCCGGCAACCAAGCTGATATTGGGAAAAACGTCGGCGACGATCTACGTGAAGGCAAGCCCACCCTGCCGCTTATTTACTTACTTCAAAACGGCACCGAGCAACAACGTGAGCTGGTTCGCAACTGCATCGCTAATGGAGACGAATTACATTTCGATGAAATTTTGTCAGCCATTACGCAGTCGGGTGCATTGGAATACACGCGACAAAAAGCCGAAGCCGCCAGTCAACGCGCCGCCGAAGCCATAAAAAGTATTCCGGATGGGCCGAA
>JAIPCX010000041.1 GCA_021737945.1 Polynucleobacter sp. | reverse complement strand
CATGTGGTACTCGGACATATCTCAGGAAAGATGCGAATGAACTATATCCGCATACTTCCAGGTGACAAGGTGACAGTAGAACTGACGCCGTACGATTTAAGCAGGGCGCGGATTGTTTTCCGCACCAAGTAATTAGCTAGTAATTAGAAGACTGAAAGAAAGAGGGCCATCATGAAAGTGCTCGCATCAGTAAAGCGAATCTGCCGCAACTGTAAGATCATCAAGCGCAAGGGCGTTGTTCGAGTCATTTGTATCGAGCCGCGTCATAAGCAGCGCCAAGGTTAATTTAACGTTATTTATTGAGGAATAACGCATGGCACGTATTGCAGGGGTCAACGTCCCCAACCATCAACACACAGTAATTGGTCTGACAGCCATCTATGGTATTGGTCGCCCACGCGCACAGAAGATTTGTGCTGCGACCGGCGTTCCAGTCACCAAGAAAGTTAAAGACCTGGATGACAGCGAATTGGAAAAGCTGCGCGATGAGATAGGTAAATTCATTGTCGAAGGTGACCTTCGTCGTGAGCTGTCGATGAACATCAAGCGACTAATGGACTTGGGTTGCTATCGTGGCCTGCGCCATCGTCGTGGCTTGCCATGTCGCGGTCAGCGTACTCGTACCAATGCACGTACCCGCAAGGGCCCGCGTAAAGCTGCGCAATCACTGAAAAAATAATCCCTTATCGGATTCTAGGAAATTATTATGGCAAAAGCACCCAACAACGCCGCTTCAGCACGCGTTCGCAAGAAGGTCAAAAAGAACGTTGCAGAAGGAATTGCGCATATCCATGCGTCGTTCAATAACACCATCATCACGATCACCGATCGTCAGGGCAATGCTCTGTCATGGGCGACCTCGGGTGGTGCTGGCTTCAAGGGCTCACGTAAATCAACACCATTTGCAGCGCAGGTTGCAGCCGAAGCAGCTGGCAAGGTAGCGATTGAGTGCGGCGTAAAAAATCTAGAAGTTCGTATTAAGGGCCCAGGCCCAGGTCGCGAATCTGCGGTTCGCGCGCTGAATAGCCTCGGTATCAAGATCACGCAAATTCAGGACGTAACACCCGTGCCGCACAACGGCTGCCGTCCACCTAAGCGTCGTCGTATCTAATCAAGTATTTGCAGTATCTGCAGGTGACCCGCCGTTGTGGCGGGTTTTGTTCTGAAGACCACCGTCTGGCAGTAAGCAGGCCAGACTAGCGCCTAACAGCTTTGCTGTATGGGGCGTCATACAAAGGAGAAATCGTGGCACGTTATATTGGACCTAAAGCAAAATTATCACGTCGTGAAGGTACCGACTTATTCCTCAAGAGCGCACGTCGTTCACTTGATTCGAAATGCAAACTTGATTCAAAGCCTGGCCAACATGGCCGCACTTCAGGTGCCCGTACTTCCGATTTCGGAAATCAGCTGCGTGAAAAACAAAAAGTAAAACGTATCTACGGTGTACTTGAGCGTCAGTTCCGTCGCTACTTTGCAGAAGCTGATCGCCGTAAAGGCAACACCGGCGAAACATTGCTGCAACTGCTAGAAGCTCGTCTCGACAACGTCGTTTATCGCCTGGGATTTGCTTCTACTCGTGCTGAAGGCCGTCAATTGGTGTCGCACAAAGCGATCACTGTTAACGGCAACGTCGTAAATATTGCTTCGTACCAGGTCAAAGTGGGCGATGTGGTTGCGATTCGCGAAAAAGCTAAAAAACAAGTTCGCATTGCAGAAGCTTTGTCGCTGGCAGAACAAGTTGGATTCCCTATGTGGGTATCAGTCGATGCAAAGAAAATGGAAGGCTCACTCAAGAGCTGGCCAGATCGTGCGGACTTCAATCAAGAAGTCAACGAGTCACTGATCGTCGAATTGTATTCACGCTAATTTCCCGGCGTCAGAGCCAATGGTTCTGACGCCTTTCGATATTCCATCAGCCTTATCGGCGTAACGAGCCGAGGGTATTGAAAGGACATTCATGCATAACAGTCTGTTGAAGCCACGCATTATTGAAGTTGAACCACTCGGTTTGGGCCATGCCAAAGTCGAGATGGAGCCGTTTGAGCGCGGTTATGGTCATACGCTGGGCAATGCTTTGCGTCGTGTTTTGTTGTCGTCGATGGTTGGCTATGCGCCGACAGAAGTGACGATCGCTGGCGTAGTGCACGAGTATTCATCTCTGGACGGCGTTCAGGAAGACGTGGTCGATATTCTGCTCAACCTCAAAGGCGTAGTGTTCAAGCTGCACAGCCGTGACGAAGTCACGCTGACACTGAAGAAAGAAGGCGAGGGCGCAGTGCTCGCATCCGATATCGATCTGCCACACGATGTGGAATTGATCAATCCGGATCACGTAATTGCGCACCTGACCCCAGGCGGTAAGCTCGATATGCAAGTCAAAGTTGAGAAGGGCCGTGGTTACGTGCCTGGTAACGTACGTCGTCTAGCTGAAGATGCTAACAAGACTATTGGTCGCATCATTCTTGATGCTTCATTTTCACCCGTTAAGCGCGTGTCGTACTCTGTTGAGTCTGCCCGTGTAGAGCAGCGTACCGACTTAGACAAGTTGGTGATGAATATCGAAACTAACGGCGTTATTACACCTGAAGAAGCAATTCGTCAGTCAGCTCGCGTGTTGGTTGATCAATTGAATGTTTTTGCCGCACTCGAAGGTACAGAAACTGCTGCAGAGGTGCCATCGCGCGCTCCGACAGTTGATCCTATCTTGTTGCGCCCAGTGGATGATCTCGAACTCACCGTTCGCTCAGCTAACTGCCTCAAGGCCGAGAACATTTACTACATTGGCGATCTGATTCAGCGTAGCGAAAACGAATTGTTGAAGACGCCAAATCTGGGTCGTAAATCACTCAATGAAATTAAAGAAGTACTTGCTTCACGTGGTCTCACGTTAGGCATGAAACTCGAGAACTGGCCACCAGCAGGACTCGATAAGTAATTCGAGAAATTTTCTCGACTGTTTAAATAATTTACCGGCCCGCGCAAGCACTGAAACTCTCGAAGAGAGAATGTAGTTAAGCGATAGAAGAGCTGGATCTAATACTCTGAAAAGGAATTGTCATGCGTCATCGTCATGGACTTCGTAAGTTAAATCGTACCTCCTCACATCGCTTAGCGATGCTGCGCAACATGACCGTATCATTGCTGCGTCATGAGGCAATCAAGACTACTCTGCCAAAAGCAAAAGAATTACGCCGTGTTATCGAGCCGATTCTCACCTTGGGCAAAACAGATACACTGGCGAACAAGCGCCTCGCTTTTAGCCGTTTGCGCGACCGTGAAATGGTCGTGAAGTTATTCGCTGAGCTGGGCCCGCGTTACGCAAATCGCAATGGCGGTTATCTGCGTATTTTGAAAATGGGTTTCCGTGTTGGCGACAATGCACCTATGGCCTATGTTGAATTGCTGGATCGTCCTGAAATGGCCGATTCTGCAGAATAAGCTAAGCCGTAATGCACTAACATCAAAAGCCAGGCTTGCCTGGCTTTTGTGCTTCTAATCACGCTATCTCAAAAATCACAGGGCGATGTAATGCATGTATTAAGTGTTCAGCATCTGCATAAATCCTACGGCCAAGGCGCACAACGTCATGAAGTTGTGAATGATTTGTCGTTTAGTTTGCGAGCTGGTGAGTGTTATGGATTACTCGGCCCGAATGGTGCCGGCAAAACCACTACGTTGAAGCTTTGCTTGGGGCTCAGTGAGCCCGATAGCGGAAGCATAAACCTTGGAGGTCATCAGATTCCAGCTGAGGCGCGCCGCGCTCGCATGCGGGTCGGTGTGGTGCCTCAAATGGATAGTCTGGATCCTGATTTCACCGTAGAAGAAAATTTATTGGTGTATGGACGCTACTTCGGCATGAGCGATAAGCAAGTGCACGACCGTATTGATTGGTTACTAGAGTTCGCTACGCTGACTGCTAAGCGAAAAGCACAAATAGGCGAACTGTCGGGTGGCATGAAACGACGACTAACCCTGGCTCGTGCCTTGGTGAATGACCCTGATTTGATTTTCATGGATGAACCAACAACAGGCCTTGATCCACAGGCTCGTCACTTGATGTGGGAGCGGCTTAAAACATTATTAGCGTCGGGTAAAACCATATTATTAACAACTCACTTCATGGATGAGGCTGAGCGATTATGCGATCGGCTGGCTGTCATTGATCAAGGGCAGTTAATTGCAGAGGGTGCTCCGCGCGAGTTAATCGCACAACACATCGAACCGCAAGTGGTTGAGGTCTATGGCGACAACGTGGCTGATTGGATAGTTCATGCGCGCCCCCTCTCCGATCGGGTGGAGTTGAGTGGCGAAACAGCCTTTTGCTATACCCGTCAAACCGACGCATTACTCAAAAATCTTTCAGAGCAAAGCGGGCTGCGCTATTTACATCGCCCTGCCAACCTAGAAGATTTATTTTTGAAACTTACCGGCCGTGAGATGCGGGACTAATAGCGATCATGAGTAATCAAATTTATCAACTGCCTTCGTTCAGTCTGCGTTTTTTTCCAGTCTGGCGTCGTAACTTTCTCGTCTGGCGCAAGCTCGCTATTGCGAGTGTCATAGGTAATATCGCAGAGCCATTGATCACCTTAGTCGCTTTTGGATATGGCCTTGGTAGTCTGCTGAGCGAGATTAACGGCGTTCGCTACATAGAGTATTTAGCAAGCGGTGCTATTTCCATGTCAGTCATGATGGCTGCTTCATTCGAGGCGCTGTATTCAGCCTTCTCGCGTATGCATGTTCAAAAAACCTGGGAGTCGTTATTAAATACTCCGTTGGATTTAGATGACATTGTGCTGGCTGAAATGCTGTGGGCAGCGAGCAAGGCCATGATTTCTGGCATGGCCATATTAGGAGTGCTCTTTTTATTAGGAATAGGGCTGCATCCCACGACGCTGCTTGTGCCGCCCATGTTGTTCTTAGTTGGCTTGACCTTTGCGTCGATTGCTTTAGTGGTTAATGCTATCGCGCGTGGGTATGATTTTTTTACCTATTATTTCACCTTGATGCTAACGCCCATGATTTTTGTGTCTGGCGTTTACTACCCAGTCAGTCAGTTACCATCCTGGCTACAGCCGCTGGCTCAGATTCTGCCGCTCGGCGTTGCCGTTCAAGTTGTGCGACCATTGTTGCTCGGCCAGCTGCCAGTATCAGCCTTGCCCAATATAGTCATCTTGATGGCCTATTGTTTTTTTGGTTTTTATCTAGCCACTGTATTGACTCGGCGTCGCTTGCTGAAATAGTTATCTACCAAGCCCATGGATCAAGCCCTACTCGTTTTAACTAATGTGCCCGACTTGGAGTGTGCGCAATTGGTAGCAAGGACGCTGATCGAATCGCGCTTAGCAGCCTGCGTCAATCTACTCCCTGCCGTTCAGTCAATGTATCGTTGGCAAGGGCAGATTGAAGAAGCAACTGAAGTCACCCTGTTAATAAAAACAACATCGCAGCACTACGATAGTGTGCAGCAAGCGATTGTGAAACTGCATCCGTACAATGTTCCAGAAATTATTGCTACACCCATCGTTGCCGGTTATACGCCTTATCTACATTGGATAGATACTGAAACAGCGAAAGAAAATAATGCGTAATTGGATTCGCTCGCTATTTTGTTTAATCTACTTGCTTGGTTTCCTTGTAGCTCCTAGCTATGCAGAAGATGATTTTTTAGCTCCTGAAAAAGCATTTCGCGTAAGCGCTAGTCTGCTCGATGCAAAAATGATTGAGGTGAATTTCCAGATCGCCGAAGGCTATTACCTCTATCGCGAGCGATTCGCTTTTAAAGCAGAAGGTGCAACGTTAGGTGGGCCTGACATACCGCATGGAAAAGTAAAGTTTGATACAAACTTTGAAAAAGATGTTGAAACTTTTCGGCAGCAATTAATCGTTCGAGTTCCAGTAGAGACTAGTGGTAATTTCACACTCACCGTAGGCTACCAGGGATGTTCCGATAAAGGGTTGTGCTATGCGCCTATGGAAACAAGCTTTCGTTTATCTAGCCTGACAACAAACAAAGGTGTATCTGCTATTAGCGATATACAAGCTACGAATGCACCAGAGAAGCAAGAACAGGGCGGAGAAGTTGGTCGCATCCAAGCATCGCTAGCGAGTGGAAAATTATCCCTAATACTTCCTTTGTTTTTCTTGCTGGGACTGGGCTTGTCATTGACGCCATGCGTATTGCCCATGGTGCCCATTTTGTCTTTCATCATTGTTGGCGAAGGTGCGCAGACTAGCCGTCAGCGTGGCTTTGTACTTTCTTTATCTTATGCCTTAGGTATGGCCTTTGTTTATACCGCTTTAGGCATAGCTGCCGGATTATTGGGAGAAGGCTTAGCGGCTGCGTTACAAAAACCGTGGTTGCTAACATCGTTTGCTGTTCTGATTGCGGTCATGTCACTCGCTATGTTCGATGTCTATCAGTTGCAAATGCCAGCTTCATTGCAATTGCTGTTAACGAAAATGTCAGAACAACAGAAGGGTGGAAAATTAGTAGGCGTATTTATCATGGGTGCGCTGTCGGCGCTGATCGTGGGCCCTTGTGTGGCAGCACCATTGGCAGGTGCGCTGCTCTATATAAGCCAGACACGAAATGTGATTATTGGCGGTAGCGCTTTGTTTGTTATGGCCATGGGTATGAGCGTACCCTTATTGTTGTTGGGCTTATCGGCGGGTACGTTGTTACCCCGTGCAGGGCAATGGATGAAAGCAGTTAAGCCATTGTTTGGTGCGCTAATGCTGGCACTAGCTCTGTGGATGGTTGCGTCCTTAATTCCTTCGTGGGCATTGATGGCGGGTTGGGGTTTGCTTGCCATTGCGTATGGGATTTTTTTATTGCTGTCGGGTCACTTAGGTTGGTTTCCTAAAATTTTCGGTGTGTTGTTTGTGTTGCTTGGTGCTACGCAGTGGATAGGTATTGCGACGGGCAGTGACAATCCCTTTGCTCCTTGGTCGAATTTACGTGGCGAGCGTGCGCACAAGACAGAATTTAAAAAAATCAAAACTGTCGATGAGTTAGACCAGGCAATAGCCAGCGCAGATGGAAAAGTCGTGATGTTAGATTTTTATGCGGACTGGTGTGTGTCCTGTATCGAGATGGAAAAACTCACGTTTACTGAGCCAGAAGTTAAGCAGGTGATGGATCAGATGCTCCTATTGCAAGCAGACGTGACAGCGAATGATGCCAGCGATAAGGCCTTACTAAAGCGTTTTGCTTTGTTTGGTCCGCCAGGGATAATTTTCTTTGGTCGCGATGGACAAGAAATTCCTGATTCGCGTGTTATCGGATTTAAAACTGCTGATTATTTTTTACCGCGTTTGCAACAAGTTCAGGCGCAACCAGTAAGCTCTAAATAGCCGGCGGCTATTTAGATAGATCGATAGTGTATTTCTCGCCCTAATTCAATCCGGTTATAGTGATTGGCTTTTCAAGGGCGTATTAGTTCGAATTAGTTCACATAGGAGATCAAAATGACACTTAAACTTGGCGATACCGCACCGGACTTTGAACAGGATTCTTCCATTGGAAAAATTCGATTTCATGAATGGGCAGGTGATTCATGGGTAGTTTTATTTTCCCACCCTGCCGATTTCACGCCCGTATGCACAACCGAATTGGGTTTGACCGCGAAACTAAAGCCAGAATTTGATAAGCGTAATGTCAAAGCGATTGCACTTTCGGTTGATCCGGCAGATAAGCACACGAGCTGGATTAAAGATATCGAAGAAACTCAAAAGACAGTCGTAGGTTTCCCTATTGTTGCGGATGCTGATAAATCAGTATCAACGCTGTACGACATGATTCATCCGAATCAGTCTGAAACAGCGACGGTACGTTCCTTGTTTGTGATTGACCCAAAGAAAAAAGTACGTTTGACCATCACTTATCCCATGAGCACCGGCCGTAACTTTGATGAAGTGTTGCGCGTCATTGATGCGCTTCAATTAACGGATGCTTACACCGTGGCCACACCAGGTAATTGGAAAGATGGAGATGATGTAATCATTCCTTTATCCGTGCAAGATGAGGCAGTGATTAAGCAAAAATATCCTAAAGGCTATCGTTCGCCAAAGCCGTATTTGCGGATCACGCCTCAGCCTAACAAATAAGAGTTTTAACTTTCCTTTTTATTTGATGACCTGCTAGACAAAGGTTGAGTGGTGGTAGAGGGTTCGGTGCGTGCCGTTGTGGGTTTGGCGGCGCGCCATCCGCTGCTTGATGAGTTACTGCTAGCTGTATTTTTTTCGGATGCAGTATCTGGTAACGATTCCCCTGAATCTAGTCCGGACGGGAAAGTAGAAAAAACAAAGTCGTCAGGTGATGGTGACGCCCCTTCTTGAATACGGGGTGGTTTGGTGCTGGTCGCAGTAGCATTTTTCTGTTGGCTATCAGTTGATCGCCCTGTCTGTATCGCTGCAGGTTGAAACACACCTGTTCCTCTTTTGGCGCGGGATTTTGAAACTCCCGCATTCAGAGTCTTCGTTGTATCGTCAAAGCGAATTTTTCCTGTATCAATTTTTAGCGCTTGAGTCATCAAATGAAATGACGTACTTCCCATAACTTTTTCGACGTCTTTTCCATAACCCTTTCTGTCTAAGATAACCGAGTTATATTTAACATTATCGAGAATCGTTTCTGCTTTGTCGTTTGTTGCTCGTCCTGAAGCTACTAATTGTTTTTTAATTTCAGTGCGAGCTAGTTTGGCGGACGCTAGTAATTCAGGGTTTTTGAATACTTCAGCTGCGGGTTTGTGAGAAAAAATGAGATGAGTAGTTTTTTCATTTTGATTGGAGACCGATTTTTCTTTTTCCAATACAACGATGTTGTCTGTCGAATCTCCAGCTTTAACGTTCGGATCGCTACGCGCGATATATGAAGCTATCCTGTCCATGGCCTAGTTCCTTTGTGAAATTAGCGGCGCATCCAGAAAAAATGCGCCACTTGCCATGGATTGGTAACGTTAATCGGAAAAAAAATCTTTCTACTATGTACTAGGTCATGTTGTATTAAAGCCTAGGCCAAGTTCTACAGTGTCACTTGTTTGCTTTGCATAGGCGAGCAATGTCTCGGGAAAAATACGTCAACACGCCATTTGCCCCCGCTCGCTTAAAGCACAGCATGGCTTCCATCATGGTTTTATCGTGATCGACCCAGCCGTTTTGTGCAGCGGCCTTGATCATCGCGTATTCGCCACTGACTTGATATGCGAAGGTAGGCATTTTGAATTCATCTTTAACACGCCGAACGATATCTAAGTAAGGCATCCCGGGTTTGACCATCACCATATCGGCACCTTCAGCAATATCCAGTGCGACTTCGCGCAAGGCTTCATCACTGTTGCCCGGATCCATTTGGTAGGTTGCTTTACTACCTTTACCTAAATTCGCTGCAGACCCTACAGCATCGCGGAACGGGCCATAAAAGGCCGACGCATATTTTGCTGAGTAAGCCATGATGCGCGTGTGAATATGGCGATCATGTTCGAGAGCAGCGCGAATTGCGCCTATGCGCCCATCCATCATGTCGGATGGGGCTACGATATCTACGCCAGCGACCGCTTGTGCCAACGCTTGCTTTACCAGTAGAGGAGTGGTTTCGTCATTCAGTACGTAGCCGTTCGCATCGAGCACGCCATCTTGGCCATGGCTGGTATACGGATCGAGAGCGACATCGGTCAAGATGCCCAGTTCTGGAAAGCGAGCTTTCAGTTCACGCACAGCGCGTGGCACTAAACCTTCGGGGTTCGTCGCCTCAATACCATCAGGTGTTTTGAGTGAGGGATCAATCACCGGAAATAGCGCCAACACGGGAATGCCTAACTTCACGCAATCCTCGGCAATCGGTAGCAACAAATCCACTGAGACTCGCTCGACGCCTGGCATAGACGGAACAGCTTCACGTCTATTTTTACCATCGAGTATGAAGACCGGATAAATCAGATCAGCGGGAGTGATGATGTTTTCGCGCATTAAGTCGCGTGAAAATCCATCACGACGCATACGACGCATACGAATCGAAGGGAACTGCGGATCAGGGTACGTGGACATGTTTTTCCGTATTAGTCTGAGTCAGGGGAAGTGTCTCTTTAGTTCGCCGCCAACAGGCAGCGAACTTTTTTCGCTACTTACCCTCAGACTAGCGGGTGGTCTTCACCCCCCGCTTCTCCTCCCTTAGCGGGGCCGAGTCGTCTGCGGGCGAACGGCGTTGGACCCTGGAGATCTTCCCCTTTCTCCAGGGATTTTTTTATTCTGTTTTATCTCTCGCTGCTTCTCTCGAAGCGCCTTGTTCTGCCAGCCCGAGCAAACGACGTATGGTGTCGTCGGCCTCATCTAACCCAACCCGCTTGGTTGCTGAAAACAGTTGGACAGAAAAAGGCAGCGGCGTGCCAGATTCGTCAACATAACTTGACAGCACCGTATGTGCAAGTCGCAATGCATCAGCGGATTCGCTACGGTTGAGCTTATCGGACTTACTTAAAAGGCAATGAACCGGCTTGCCAGTCCCTGCAAACCACTCGAGCATTTGAATATCGAGCTCAGTAAACGGGCGCCGAGCGTCCATGATCAACACCAAAGCGACCAGGGTTTCTCTGATTTTTACGTAGCGTCCCAGTAGTTCTTGCCAATGATCTTTGGCGGAGCCAGACACTTCCGCGTAGCCGTAACCTGGCAAATCGACTAGAAATGCGTTGATTTCTTCAACTTTAGTCTCGTCCTTGCGATGTTGACCCACATGGGCGCCGCCCAGGGAGAAAAAATTGATGTGCTGCGTACGCCCGGGTGTCTTGGAGGCGAAAGCCAGCTTCTTTTGGTTACAAAGCAGATTAATCGCCGTAGATTTGCCCGCGTTGGAGCGACCGGCAAAGGCAATCTCCGGAACATTAAGTAATGGTAAATCCCCGAGGCGATTGACCGTGGTGAAAAAGCGAGCTTGCCAGAGTAGGGACATGACGGTGCCCTGATGGATCAGGGGCAAGATAAGGGGTGCCATTGTAGTACAATGTCAGCCTGTTATCGGTACTGAAAACAGCTTGTTCAGTTGGTCAGGCGAGCGTTATCAGAAACCGCAAAAAAATCCATCTCCATTTCCGGGTGTTTGAATGAATCGTGCTCTACCAATGTTCGCTAAGTTCGTCTGCGTTGCGCTGATGAGTTTGTCTGTTGCTTGGGCTAATGAAGAGAAAGCGCCAGCGGCTGCTGATCCTGCCAAGGGCAGCACTCTGTATTCGAATGGCGATCCATCGCGCGGTATTTTGGCGTGCGTCGCATGTCATGGTGCGGCGGGCAATTCGACCATTACTCAAAATCCTAAGCTGGCTGGCCAACACGACGCCTACACTCAAAAGCAATTACACAATTTTAAAGGGCCGGATCGCAACAATGCGATCATGACCGGGATTGCTAAAGCTCTGGGTGAAGATGACGTGCGTAATATTGCCGCTTACCTTGAGCAGCAAAAACCGGCTCCAGGTTCAGCGCGTAATAAAAATACCGTTGATCTCGGCAAGAAAATTTATCGTGCCGGCATCGCTGAAAAACAGGTTCCTGCCTGTGCGGGATGTCATGGTCCAAATGGTGCAGGTATTCCCGCTCAGTATGCGCGCTTAGCAGGTCAGCATCAGGATTACACCATCGCTCAATTGACGAATTTCCGCACCGGCACACGTGCCAATAGTGCACAAATGACAGCCGTTGGTAAGCGTATGTCTGACGAAGAAATGCAGGCAGTTGCAGACTATATTGCGGGCCTCAGATAATCGTTCGTTAGCGCGATAGGTATTTAACAGTACTGCGGTATCAGTACAGCGCGACAAATTCGATACAAAGGGGTGGCCGATGCCGCCCCTTTTTTTATTAGTGCTCAGCTAAATAAAAAGTAAATGAGATGAACGTAAGCACCGAAGGCATAGTTTTACAAACCCGACGCCGTTGGGTGTCGGATATCGTCGAGCTACTATCGTCGATGCGGTTCTCAATTAGCCTGTTAACCGTCATTTGTATCGCGTCCGTCATAGGCACCGTGGTGACTCAAAACGAGCCCATGTCTAATTACGTGAATCAGTTTGGGCCATTTTGGTCCGACATCCTAGGTCGGTTTTCGATTTATTCAGTGTATGCGGCGTGGTGGTTTTTGTTGATTATGGCCTTCCTGGTCACATCGACTTCATTGTGTATTGCGCGTAATGCACCCAAGATGATCGCTGACATGAAGAGTTGGCGCGAGAGTGTGCGAGAGCAGTCACTGCGTAACTTTCATCATCGTGTGGAATGGAGTTCGGCGAATAGTCGAGAAGCTTTCGCACAGGAAGTCGGGCGTAAGGTGGCGTCTAAGGGCTACCAATGGAAGCTTGTCGAAAAAGACGGTGCGACATTGCTGACTGCTAAGCAAGGCGCAGCGAATAAGTTAGGCTATATTTTTGCCCACTCAGCCATCGTGATTATCTGTATTGGTGGTTTGCTCGACTCGAATATTCCTATCGGTATTCAGCAATGGTTGTATAACAAATCGCCATTTATAGGTAATGGCATCATCGCTGAAATCCCTGCAAAACATAGACTGGGTTTGGGTAACCCTTCTTTTCGTGGAAACACCTTTGTTCCAGAGGGAGCGAGTAGCAATACCGCCATCATTCCAGTGGGTGAAGGAGTGATGATTCAAGAGTTACCTTTCACTTTGCAGTTGAAGAAATTCGTAATCGATTTTTATTCGACGGGCATGCCCAAGCTTTTTGCTAGCGAAGTGTTAGTCACGGATCCTGAAACAGGAAAGACGTTTCCAGCCACAATCAAGGTGAATGAGCCTTTGATTTATAAAGGAATGGCGGTTTATCAATCCAGCTTTGAGGATGGCGGAAGTCATCTCAAGTTGGTAGGGTTTCCAATGAAAGGCCCAAATAATCAACAGTTCCAAGTCGAAGGTGAGGTCGGACGATCTACTCCACTGTTAGGTAGTACGGGCAGTGAGTATGTGATTGAGTGGTCGGGTTTTCGGCCATTTAATGTTGAAAATACGTCCGCGGCAAATGGTCAGGACGTACGTGCGGTAAATCAGAGCAAGGGTTTTAGCGAAAAATTCACCACCAAGTTGGATGAGCAATTAGGATCAGCCGCGAAAAACAAAAAAACAAAAGATCTTAAAAATGTGGGACCTAGCGTTCAATACAAATTACGTGACAAGACAGGGCAGGCACGCGAATTTAATAACTACATGCTGCCTGTAACTATCGATGGCGCAGAAATTTTTCTGGCAGGTTTGCGCGATTCACCTGCCGATGGTTTTCGTTATTTGCGTATTCCAGCGGATGAAAAAAACTCCATGAATGAGTGGATGCGTTTGCGTGCTGCATTAAGTGATTCAGGACTGCGTGAAAAAGCCGCAATTCGTTACGCTGAAAAAGTACCGCTTGATGCGAAATCCAATGCGAACTTGCGCGAGCAGCTCAAAGCATCATCTGCGCGCAGCTTGAATGTATTCATTGGTGACCGCGAAGCTTCGGGATATGTGGCAATTGCACGTTTCATCGGCAAATTACCGGAAGATCAACAAGAGAAGGCAGCTGACCTTTTCATGAAGATACTTAACGGTAGTTTGTGGGAGTTGTGGCAAATTGCGCGCGAAAAAGAGGGTCTGCCACTCATGACGGCGGATGAAAAAAATGGCCGTTTCTTGCAGTTAGCAACCAATGCAATGGCGGATGCTTTTTTTTATGATGCGCCCATCATGTTGCAATTGCAGGGATTTGAGCAAGTAAAGGCATCGGTGTTCCAAGTGACGCGCTCTCCCGGAAAAAACGTGGTTTACCTGGGTTGCTTATTCTTGGTATTGGGTGTGTTTGCCATGCTCTATGTGCGTGAGCGACGTTTGTGGGTGTGGATTCGCTCCGATGCAGAGGGTGGAAGCCACGCCTTGATGGCGATGAGCACGCAACGCCGCAGCCTAGACTTTGACAAAGAATTTGAGCAATTAAAGGGCGATCTAACGCGTCCCTGAGCCTGCCCCTGATTACAACCTGGGTAATCAGCAGCGTCGATGGGCCTGCACTATACTTGTCGCACTTGCATAGCTTGCCTTACGCGGAGAGAAATAATGGAGTTGACCCAAAATCCTTCTTACACTGAAACGACCAGCCTGCTGAAAAGTCGCACATGGTTTGACTGGCTTTTCTTAGCTGTTTTAGCGGTCGGTGCTTTGTTCGCATTGAATCGTTATGGTGAGTTCATGGATATCTATGAGAAAGGTATCTTGCTCGCTGCAGTGCCGACCTTTGTTTGGCTCGGCTGGTATTGGCGACCAGTGCGCTTACTGATGCTATCGATAGGTGCATTGTCACTGTGGACGATTGCTCAGTACGGTGGCAATCTCGAGATGGCGCAATCGCGTTTCTTGCTCAAATATTTGTTCTCTAGTCAGTCGGCCATCCTGTGGATGAGCATGTTGTTTTTCTTGTCGACGATTTTTCACTGGGGTGGTTTGCTGGCACGAACCGATTTTGGTTCAGCGGTGGGTAGTAAATTATGCTGGGCTGCGATCTTGATGGGATTCACCGGCATGATGGTTCGCTGGTACGAATCGTATTTGCTGGGTGCCGATATTGGTCATATTCCAGTTTCTAATCTGTATGAAGTCTTTGTTTTGTTTTGTTTGATTACTGCGTTGTTTACCGTTTTCTATGAAGAGAAATATGCGAC
>JAIPCX010000040.1 GCA_021737945.1 Polynucleobacter sp. | reverse complement strand
CCAAGGGTATGGCTGTTCGCCATTTAAAGTGGTACGTGAGCTGGGTTTAAAACGTCGTGAGACAGTTTGGTCCCTATCTGCCGTGGGCGTTGGAAGTTTGAGGGGGGCTGCTCCTAGTACGAGAGGACCGGAGTGGACGAACCTCTGGTGTACCGGTTGTCACGCCAGTGGCATCGCCGGGTAGCTAAGTTCGGAAGAGATAACCGCTGAAAGCATCTAAGCGGGAAACTTGCCTCAAGATGAGACTTCCCGGGAACTTGATTCCCCTAAAGGGTCGTTCGAGACCAGGACGTTGATAGGCTGGGTGTGGAAGCGCAGTAATGCGTTAAGCTAACCAGTACTAATTGCCCGTGCGGCTTGTCCCTATAACATTGACAGTTATAGACAAGTAATTAAGCGTATGCGAATGATTGAGCATCACGCCCGCCAAAATTAAGCAGTACAACTACTTCTTCCAGATTGAGTTTTTTGTCTTCACCAGTTTTAGCGGTGGTACAGATTACTTTACAAGTTATGCCTGATGACAATAGCGAGTTGGTACCACCCCTTCCCATCCCGAACAGGACCGTGAAACGACTTAGCGCCGATGATAGTGCTGCAACCAGTGTGAAAGTAGGTCATCGTCAGGCTAATATTTTTGAAAGCCCCCGCTTGGTATCAAGTGGGGGTTTTTCTTTTTGGCCATTCTGAATCATAGCCTTGCCAGTAATTGCAGAGCCAATCGCTGCCAGTAACTGGCAACGATTGAGACGGTTACTCCAAAAATCGCATTATCTCAACGAAGGTCTCGCAAGAAATTGCTCCGCCAGACGCGACCAGTAACTGGCACCGATAGGAAGAAGTTCGTCATTAAAATCATAGCTAGGATTGTGCAAGTTGCATGGCCCTAATCCGTGTCCCGCTGTTCTGTGGTTGCCATCGCCATTGCCGATGAATACATAACATCCAGGTTTTTCCTGAAGCATGAATGCAAAATCCTCGGATCCCATAGTCGGTTCTAATTTCTTCAGTATCCCACTAGCTCCTACGATATCTTCCATAACTTCCAGAGCGAAGTTAGTTTCTTGTTCATGATTTATCAGAGGCGGATAATTTCGTTTAAACGAAAATTCAACGCTAGCACCAAAAGCTGCCGCGGTATGTCGAGCGATTTCTCCCATGCGCGTTTCGATAAGAGCAAGAGTCTCTAAGGTAAAAGTACGAACAGTCCCAATCATTGAGGCTGAATCAGGAACGATATTTGTTGCACTACCAGAGTGAATTTGCGTAATGGAAAGCACGCCTGCATCAAGCGGGTTCTTATTCCGCGAAACGATCGTCTGCCAGCTCTGGGCAATTTGAACTGCAACCATCACTGGATCGATACTGAGGTGTGGTTGCGCCGCGTGAGATCCTTTGCCCCTAATCGTAAGTTCAAACTCATTTGACGAAGCCATCATCGGCCCAGGAATAACGCCCATAGTCCCAGCCGGAGATCCTGGCCAGTTATGCATGCCAAATACGGCTTCCACAGGGCACTGTTCAAAAAGACCATCATCCATCATTCGCTTAGCGCCAGCCGCACCTTCTTCTGCAGGCTGAAAAATCACATAAACCGTACCTTCAAAGTTTTTATGTTTTGCAAGGTAATACGCAGCGCCAAGTAACATCGTAGTGTGCCCATCATGCCCACAAGCATGCATTTTTCCGGCATTAACAGACTTATGAGCAAAGTCATTTAATTCTTGCAAGGGCAGTGCATCCATATCCGCCCTAAGTCCAACAGACCGTTTGCTGTTGCCATTCGAGATAATGCCTACGACACCTGTACCGCCAAGTCCGCGGATAATCGGAATGCCCCACTCAGTTAGCTTTTCAGCTACCAAATCAGCCGTTTTAAATTCTTCATACGACAACTCAGGATTTGCATGAATTGAGCGGCGAATAAGTTTTAACTCATTCTGGAACTGCAGAATCGGATCGATCAGTTTCATTTTGTATGTCTCCTAATAGCGAGATCGAAAAAAAGATATCGCCAGTAAACTGCAGGCAGATACTTAAGGGTGTGTGTAATATTACCCGTAGAAGCCTGTGAGCCACAAAATTGCCAATCAAACAAAACCTCAGAAGTGGATGAACGTATGAACACTCGTGTAGTAAGAGCCGCATGCCCGCATGACTGTCCCGATACATGTGCCATGTTAGTTACAGTCACCGATGGTGTTGCAACCGAGATTCGTGGTGATCCCCATCATCCCAATACAGGTGGGACTTTATGTACAAAGGTGTCGCGTTACCTTGAGCGAACCTATCATGAAGATAGGTTGTTACATCCGCTAAAACGTGTCGGAAAAAAAAGCGAAGGCCGATTTGAGACGATCAGTTGGGAGGAAGCGTTAACTACCATAACAACTCGATTGAAAAAAATTGCGGCGAAAGATTCGAGAGCCATACTGCCCTACAGCTATGCAGGAACCATGGGTGTTGTGCAAGGCGAGTCCATGGCAATGAGATTTTTCAACAAACTAGGGGCATCTAAATTAGATCGAACGATTTGTTCTTCGGCAGGTGGTGTAGGAATCAAATACACCCTAGGCGCAAAAATGGGTATGGATACTGAGCAGTACGAAAACTCGAAAGTAATAATTATTTGGGGCGGCAATTCAGTGGGTTCGAATTTGCATTTCTGGACTCGCGTTCAAGAAGCGAAGCGTAAAGGAGCAATTCTCGTAGCAATTGACCCTTATCGTTCTCTTACCGCTGAAAAATGTCATCACCACATTCCAGTATTGCCAGGCACTGATGCCGCACTTGCCTTAGGCATGATGTACATTCTCATAAGAGATGATTTGTTAGATCATGACTATATTGAAAAATACACGTTCGGTTATGAGCTCCTAAAGGAAAGAGTAAACGATTGGCCGCCTGAAAAAGTCGCCAAAATATGTGGCATAGAAGTAGAGCAAATAGAGATGCTAGCTAAGCTCTACGGTGAAAGCGCAAAACAAGGCGCTTCAGTAGCAATACGAGTTAATTATGGTGTGCAGCGCGCGCATGGCGGAGGAATGGCTGTTCGTAATATCGCTTGTTTGCCTGCCTTAGTAGGAGCATGGCGAAACCCAGCGGGCGGAATACTACTTTCTTCTGGCGATACATATCCCAAAAATGAGCATCAACTGATGCGCCCTGATCTGCTAGTTGAAGATCTTACGAAGCCCTCGCGTACGATCAACATGAGTACAATCGGTGATGACTTACTAAAAAAATCATCGGATACATTCGGCCCAGCTATTGAAGCTGTTATCGTTTACAACTCGAATCCGGTTGCGGTAGCGCCAGAATCTGCAAAAGTAGCAGAAGGGTTTGCGCGTGAGGATTTGTTTACCGTGGTGCTTGAGCACTTTAAGACAGACACCGTCGATTACGCCGACATCGTATTGCCCGCGACTACACAGCTTGAGCATACCGATATCCATGCCACCTATGGGCACCTCTACATAATGGCGAATAATCCTGCGATAGCACCGTTGGGAAAAGCAAAGCCCAATAGTGAAATCTTCCGATTGTTAGCTAAAAAAATGGAATTTGACGATCCTTGTTTTAGCGATACTGATGATGACATTGCAGCACAGGCGTTTGATGCCAACCATGTTCACGCAAAAGATTTCGATTGGAATAGATTAAAAAATGATGGCTGGATGCGCCTTAATGTGGCGGATGCTCCGTTTGCTCATGGCGGCTTTAGAACGCCTTCTGGGAAGTGCGAGTTTTATAGTGAGCGTATGAAAGCGGATGGCTTAGATCCCCTACCAACGTACATACCCCCTTACGAGTCCGTGGCCAGTTCTCCAGAGCTGGCTAAAAAATTTCCACTGGCAATGATATCTCCGCCGCAGCGAAATTTTCTCAATACCACCTTCGTTAATGTGAAAAGTTTGCGTAACACCGAAGGTGAACCCCATCTTGAAATGAATCCCAATGATGCGCACTCACGAAGCATCGTGAATGGTGATTTAGTTAGGATTTTTAATGAACGTGGTTCCATGCAAGCTAAAGTTCGTGTAACCGATCACGCTAGGCCAGGCTTAGTCGTCGCTTTATCTATTTGGTGGAAAAAACTCGCATCCGATGGGAAAAATGCTAACGAGCTTACCAGTCAGCGTTTAACAGACATGGGCAGAGCCCCTACTTTTTATGACGTATTAGTAGAGGTAGAAAAAGTTTGATCACAAACTCGCCGACCAAATTCGCCTAACGTGATTATCTATGCCTTGAAATATTTTGTGCGAGCTTTGATCGTAAGCTCGCTGGCCTTGCTCAGCGGTTGCACGTCGCTGGGCTACTATGCACAAGCCGCCCAGGGTCAGCTCTCACTTTTGTATAAAGCAAAGCCTATTAACGAGTGGTTGTCAGATTCTCTGGTGAATGAGAGTCTCAAAACAAAATTAAAGCGGGTGCAGGAGATACGTGATTTTGCCGTCAGTGAGCTTGGCCTGCCGGATAACTCAAGTTATAAAAATTACGCGGATCTAAAGCGTCCATTTGTCGTTTGGAATGTGGTCGCCACGCCTGAATTTTCACTTGTGCCAGAGCAGTGGTGTTTTCCGGTTGCCGGTTGTGTTGACTATCGGGGTTATTACGACAAAGATGCGGCGCTAAATTTCGCGGAAGACTTGCGAAAAAAAGGCTTGGATGTGCGGGTAACAGGCGTTCCTGCCTATTCCACTTTGGGTTGGTTTAATGATCCCGTTCTTTCCACCTTCATTCATTATCCAGAGCCAGAAGTAGCACGACTTATTTTTCATGAGTTAGCACATCAAGTAGCATATGCGGCAGGCGATTCGCCTTTCAACGAGTCTTTTGCAACTGCTGTAGAAGAAGTAGGTCTTTCGCGGTGGTTAGATGCTCGTGGTGACGATACCATGCGTGATGGATATCGAATATATAAAGATAGACGCAATGAATTTATGGCGCTCTTAAATAAATATAGATTGCAGCTTGAGACTGCCTATCAGCAACCTATTAGCGATGATGAAAAGCGTCAGCGTAAGTCAGAGCTCATGCTGTCAATACAGACTGATTATTCAGTACTCAAGCAAACTTGGGGCGGTTATTCAGGTTATGACCGATGGTTTAATGAGCCGGTTTCTAATGCTCATTTCGCGTTGATTGCGACCTACAACGATTTGGTTCCCGAGTTTAAAGCCCTAATGGCGGAGCAAAAAACCTTACCTGCTTTCTATAAGGCGGTGAAAGTGTTGGCAGAAAGCGATGCATACACACGCCGTCAGATGTTGGAGCGCCACAAACCTGTAGTGCATCAGTCAGCAGTAAAAAGCGAGTCAAATAATACTGCTGCATCGCAATAAAAACACAATTTATTCCATTTGAGCTAGCATCGAGGCATATAAAAATAGCTTGCCTATTCAGTGACGGGTTGCATGAACCCGCCGGATATAAAGCCTCACATCCTAGGGGTCTCAATGGACAAATTTTGGATTAAATCCTATCCCGCTGGTGTTCCAGCTGAGATTGACTACACACGCTATCGGTCCCTAGTTCATTTGATGGATGAAGCGTTCAGTAAATTCGCGCAGCGAAATGCCTATGTGTGTATGGACAGATTTCTAACCTATGCTGAGTTAGATGTTATGTCGAAAAAACTGGGAGCCTGGCTTCAAGCCCAAGGACTTGCTCCCGGTGCGCGAGTGGCACTAATGATGCCCAATGTTCTGCAATACCCAATAGCGATTGCTGCCGTACTGCGAGCTGGCTACACCGTGGTGAATGTAAACCCTTTGTATACGCCGCGCGAGCTTGAGCATCAACTTAAAGATTCAGGTGCTGAAGCCATCGTGATTCTTGAAAATTTTGCGCACACGTTAGAAAAAGTCATCGCTAATACATCGATAAAAATTGCGGTTATAGCCAGCATGGGCGACCTGCTCGGTGCTTTGAAAGGAAGCCTAGTAAATTTCGTGGTGCGTAATATTAAAAAAATGGTGCCGGCTTATTCGCTGCCTAACGCTATTCGTTTTAATAGCGTATTGGGAGAAGCTAGCAACATGACTTTACGACCCGTCGAATTGGGTCACGACAATATCGCATTTCTTCAATATACCGGTGGCACAACAGGATTATCTAAAGGTGCGATGCTTAGTCATCGGAATGTGATTGCAAACCTCATGCAAAACGAAGCTTGGTTACAGCCGGCTCTCGATAAAGAACCTAAGCTTGAGTCATTAACTTTTGTGTGTGCTTTGCCGCTGTATCATATTTTCGCGCTGACTATCTGCTGCCTAATGGGCACTCGAATTGGCGGCTTGAATATTTTGATTCCTAATCCGCGTGATATTCCAGGCCTGGTCAAAACACTTTCCAAATATCGCTTCAACATGTTCCCCGCAGTGAACACACTTTATAACGGTTTGCTGAACAATCCTGATTTTGCCAAGATCGATTTTTCTATGCTCAAGCTTTGCAATGGTGGAGGCATGGCTGTTCAAAAAGCGGTAAATGATCGCTGGTGCGCAGTAACGGGTAAGAGCATTGTGGAAGGGTACGGCTTATCGGAGACTGCACCCGTGGCGACGGCGAATGCAGCGGATGCTGTTGAGTTCACTGGGACCATAGGACTACCCATCCCATCAACTGAAATTGCTATTCTTGATGATGATGCACGGCCAGTGCCTTTGGGTCAGCCCGGTGAAATTGCTATTCGTGGTCCACAAGTGATGGTAGGTTATTGGCAGCGTCCAGAAGAAACCAAGCAAGTTATGACAGCCGATGGATTTTTTAAATCGGGTGATATCGGCTTCATGGATGAAAAAGGGTATGTAACCATAGTCGATAGAAAAAAAGACATGGTCTTAGTGTCAGGATTCAATGTGTATCCTAATGAAGTCGAGGGCGTGGTAGCAATGCACCCTGGGGTATTGGAATGCGCCGTCGTCGGTGTGCCTGATGCGAACACTGGAGAAGCCGTAAAACTATTTGTTGTCAGGCGTGATCCTGAATTATCGAAGGAGGCGCTGATGGCTTACTGCCATGATGAATTAACCGCCTACAAGCGTCCTAAGATCATTGAATTCCGCGATCAACTACCGAAGACCAATGTGGGCAAAATTCTCAGGCGAGAATTGCGCGACTCAAAAGCCTAAGCTATAAGCCCATAACTCAGTAATGATGAATGGGCGGTTCGCTGACATAAGATGCGCGCTTGATAAGTTCGTAATTATTATGGCCTAGGCATTTCAAGTTAGCGCTGGCAATGATCTTGGCCGACGATTCTCATCAGTCGCCACATAGGTTAGCGTTGCTTCAGTAACTTTCACAACGTCCGATTCCAATCGATGCCGTTCTGCATAAACTTCAACGTTGACAGTAATTGATGTGGTGCCTGTCTTGATGATCTTTGCATAAAAAGATAGCAAATCTCCTACAAATACAGGTTGCTTGAAAACGAATGAATTCACTGCCACTGTTCCCACGCGACCATTCGCGCGTCGAACAGCGGGTACAGCAGCGGCTAGGTCGACCTGAGCCATGATCCATCCGCCAAATACATCGCCGTGAATGTTCGCATCGGATGGCATAGGCATGACACGTAGTGTAGGCATACCCTCAGGCAGACGAGTTATTTCGGCATTGTTCATTGAGTCCCCTTTCAACGCTTCGATAAGCTGGTGATTTAAACGATAAAATACCAGAGCTGCAGCAAAGCATAAAAATTCCGTAGTTCATCCTTTCTGGTACACCCTGCCATGCGTCATCACTCAAGCCACTCCATAGCTGTTCCTGCTAATCAGGCGACGCGCGACGATTGGACAACACTAAAAACACTCCTTCCTTATCTGCTGGAATGGAAATGGCGTGTTTTGTTAGCGCTTCTTAGTTTGGTGGCCGCCAAAATGGCCAACGTCGGAGTGCCGCTAATACTCAAGCAGCTCATCGATAATCTGGCACCTATGCCGGGTAATCCAGCCTATGCATTGGTTGTGCCTGTCGGATTGTTGCTTGCTTATGGACTGTTACGGCTGTCCGCAACAGTGTTTACTGAATTGCGCGAATTTTTCTTTGCACGAGTAACGCAGCGTGCAGTACGAACCATTGCGCTGAAAGTCTTTCGGCATTTACACGCGCTGTCATTGCGATTCCATTTAAATAGGCAGACAGGTGGAGTCACTCGAGATATAGAACGTGGAACGCGTGGTATCTCGTCCCTAGTTTCATACACGCTATTTAGCATCTTGCCGACCATCGTTGAAATTACCTTGGTGCTGGGGTATTTGAGCTTTCAGTATGACATCTGGTTTTCAGGTATCACGGTCGTGGCCTTGGCAACATATATTATTTTTACGATACTCATTACAGAATGGCGAACTCATTTTCGCCGAACGATGAATGACTTAGACTCTAAAGCAAGTACAAAGGCCATTGATTCATTGCTTAACTATGAAACCGTAAAGTATTTTGGTAATGAAGAATACGAAGCCAGACGATATGACCAAGGTCTGCAAAACTATGAGCGTGCTGCTGTACGGTCGCAAACATCACTCACGCTACTGAACACAGGGCAATCATTAATTATTGCCATTGCTGTCACACTCATACTTTGGCGAGCGACACTGGGCGTCACTGAAGGTAGCATGACCTTGGGTGATTTGGTGTTAGTCAATGCCTTCATGATACAGCTATACATACCACTCAATTTTCTTGGCGTGCTGTATCGCGAGATCAAACAAAGTTTAGCTGACATGGAAAAAATGTTTGCTTTATTAGATCAGCATCGCGATGTGGCTGATATATCGAACGCTCAGGCGCTAGCCTTATCTTCAGCAGAATTAACGTTTAGTCATGTCCATTTTAGTTATGAAGCTAATCGCAAAATTTTATTTGATGTTGACTTTACGGTGTCAGCTGGGACTACCACAGCTGTAGTGGGTCATAGCGGTTCTGGCAAATCGACGCTAGCGCGCTTACTGTTTAGATTTTACGATGTGAATAGCGGTGCTATTTTTATTGATGGCCAAGACATTCGTCAGGTAACGCAGGTCTCATTACGAAATGCTATCGGCATAGTTCCGCAAGATACGGTGCTCTTTAATGACAGCATTGCTTACAACATTGCGTACGGCCGACCTGGTGCAAATCAAGAAGAAATTATCGCCGCTGCAAAAGCAGCTTACATTCATGATTTTATAGTTAGTCTGCCAGATGGCTATGACACAACCGTGGGTGAGCGCGGTCTTAAATTATCGGGCGGTGAAAAACAGCGCGTAGCCATTGCGCGAACCTTGCTTAAAAATCCTGCGATTTTAGTATTCGACGAAGCGACATCAGCGCTAGATTCTCAAGCTGAGCAAGCCATACAGCTGCAGCTAAAAGAAATTGCGCGGAATCGTACTACCTTGGTGATTGCTCATCGTTTGTCTACCGTAGCTGATGCCGACCAGATTTTGGTGATGGATCAAGGTCGGATAATAGAGCGTGGAACTCACGCTCAATTACTGGCTGCCGGTACCGTTTATGCCCAAATGTGGGAACGTCAATTGGCAAAACCCGAATCGGATGAAGACTCTTTCTCAAAAAATAATCTTTCATTTGGCAAGTTTGATCGCGCTTGAAAAATTCATTTTCTTGCGGTTATCCATGACTGAACTACATCAGACCAATTCTTTTACAATAATGGTTCTTTCTATTCACCACTATCGTCATGAATCCGCGTACTTTACTAATTGATAGCTTTCATGCAGCAGTTGCCGCAGCTGATCCGCTGAAAATTCTTGCGACTCACTTACCACCACCTCCCAAGGGACGCACCTTGGTGGTGGGTGCAGGTAAAGCCGCCGCCAGTATGGCTCGCGCCGTTGAACTGGCATGGCCCACTACTGCACCCATTGAAGGTTTGGTAGTGACTCGCTATGCGCATGGGTTAGAAACATCGCATATCAAGGTAATTGAAGCCGGACATCCTGTGCCCGATAGTGCAGGTGAATTAGCTGCAGCAGAAATTCTTAAAAGGGTGGGCGAGCTTGGTCCGGATGATTTGCTCATTGCCTTGGTATCAGGTGGCGGATCTAGTCTTTTGTCATTGCCCGTTGAGAGTGTCAGCATGGCAGATCTCAAAAAAGTGACTAGCAGTCTTTTGCATTCAGGCGCGCCCATTACAGAGATGAATATCGTGCGCAAGCATTTATCGCGTATTCAGGGTGGTCGTCTTGCAGCCGCATGTAAAGCGCCCATACTAACGCTGATTATTAGCGATGTAACGGGAGATGATCCGAGCGCGATAGCTTCTGGCCCAACTTGCCCGGACCCTAGTACGTATCAAGATGCACTCGATGTGTTGGCACGATTTAAAGTCGATGCACCTCAGTCTGTTCTAGCTCACCTACAGGCAGGTAATGCAGGCCTGATAGAAGAAACTCCCAAGCCTGGAGATGCTTCGGTTGCACATGCAGAAAATAAAGTGATTGCAACCGCTCACCACTGTCTGCAAGTGGCTGCCGACTTTTTTAATGCTGCAGCCATCACCCCCGTTGTATTGGGTGATACGGTAACAGGAGAGGCCTCTGAAGTAGCTAAAGTGTATGCTGCTTTAGCGCGTGAAATTCGGACACATAATCAACCCTTCAAGCCGCCGGTTGCATTAATTTCTGGAGGGGAGTGCACAGTCACTGTCCGTGGCAACGGACGTGGAGGTCGCTGCGCAGAATTTCTTACATCGCTTGCCGTTGAATTGGAAGGTTTGCCGAATATCTATGCGCTTGCTGCCGATACAGATGGTATCGATGGTACCGAAGACAATGCAGGTGCGCTGTTATTTCCTGATTCGGCGTCCAGAGCGACAAAACTTGGCTTGAGCGCAAAAACTTTTTTGGCAAATAATGATGGGTACAGCTATTTTCAAGCCTTAGATGATTTGCTTGTAACTGGACCCACACGAACTAATGTGAATGATTATCGCGTTATCTTGGTACTGTAAAATTATTCACTAAATACATAACTTTTGCTCTATGTCAGATTCACTCCCTCCCTCCAGTATCACGCTAACGCGCCCCGATGATTGGCATTTGCATCTGCGTGATGGTGCAGTTCTTCGAGATGTACTGCCACACACTGCTCGCCAGTTTGCCCGTGCCATTGTGATGCCTAATTTAAAGCCTCCAGTGACAACGGTTGCGCTAGCTAAAGCGTATTACGAACGGATCATGGCTGTTCTACCAAGCGATTTGAAGTTCGAGCCATTGATGACTCTGTACTTAACAGACAATACTGCGCCCGAAGAAATCAAACGAGCAGTAGATTGCAGCTTTGTTCATGGCGTTAAGCTCTATCCTGCGGGTGCGACGACCAATTCTGATGCGGGCGTTACGAATCTCAAGCATTGCATGACTACGCTAGAGATGATGCAGGCAGAAGGTTTACCTCTGTTGATACATGGTGAAGTCACTGACGGCGATATTGATTTATTCGATCGTGAAGCCGTATTTATTGAAAAAATACTGATTCCCTTGCGTAAGCAGCTTCCAGCGTTAAAAGTAGTTTTTGAGCACATTACAACGTATCAGGCTGCAGACTATGTGCGCGAGGCTGACGGGCCGATAGCGGCAACAATAACAGCACATCACTTGCTATATAACCGGAATGCGATTTTCAAAGGGGGCATTCGCCCTCATTACTACTGCTTACCCGTCTTAAAGCGCGAAATTCATCGGCAGGCGCTGCTTAAAGCTGCGGGTTCGGGTAATCCGCGTTTTTTTCTAGGGACCGATTCAGCTCCTCATGCCAAGGGGCTCAAAGAACATGCGTGTGGATGTGCAGGTTGTTATACCGCGCTGCATGCGATGGAGCTCTATGCTCAGGCATTCGAAGAAATGGGAGCGCTAAATAAACTCGAAGCATTTGCGAGTTTTCATGGGCCAGATTTTTATGGTCTGCCACGTAATCAAGATCAAATAACCATAGAGCGTAGTCCGTGGCACATTCCTGAAGAATTGCCTATGGCTGAGACTACGGTGGTTCCTCTAGATGCGGGTCAACTACTCCAGTGGAAATTCGTTGGCTAAGGTTGAATTGTATTGAGTATGAATTTCGCAGTCATTGATTGGCAGCGACCCTGGCTTACTCATCTTCGTGAACTGGGTGGCATGATTTCAAGTTCATCCGATTGGATGAGTGTTGCTAATCAAGTGGCCAGCCAGCGAGGCTTGACTAACGCGAACGCTAAGCTAATTTCTTTTGTTCCTCAAAAAAATATCACTGATCTGTCGGGGTATGAGGCACACATCTACAGCACGGGTGAAATTCCAACTCGCGACAACGTGCATGATTTTTTCAATGCGTTGATATGGTTGCAGTTTCCAAAAATAAAGCAGACCTTAAATCGCATGCAATATGCTGAAATTGAAAGAAAGCTGCGTACATCTCCTGCAGCCGAAGAGCGAGGGAAGCAGCGCGATGCTGCTACTTTGTTTGATGAGAATTGCGCCTTCGTTATTAGCTCCGATCTTTCTTTTTTAGATGCCCTTAAAGCGCGCCGATGGAAAGAAATATTGATGATCGATCCACCTCAATTTTCTAATCGCTGTGAAGTGATTTTATTTGGACACGCATTAATTGAAAAGTTGATCACTCCTTACAAAGCAATTACAGCTCACGTATGGAATGTGACTGTTGAGAGCGATTGGTTTGAGTTATCAACTGAGGAGCGCAGGTCTTGGTTAGATCAGAGGGTGGCTGAAGATTTAGCAGTAGGATTTCTTAGCTCAGATTTCAATCATTTGCCTATATTGGGTGTGCCTGGTTGGTGGGATGATCAGTCTGATGATTTTTATGATGATGCCACTGTATTTCGCTCTTCACGAAAGCATTAAAAAAGCCTGCCAGCTGGCAGGCTTTTTAATTTAAACAAATAGATTTTATTAAAAACCCTTTTGAACTCCCACCATAACGGCATTCGATGTACCAGGTTGAGTTAAGGCGGCGTTCGTTCCAGAATCAACAATCGCAGAGTAGGATGAGGGCACTCCTTCGGTTGCGCGATTAAATGCTGCGTAAAGATGAGTTGTCTTCGATAGCGTATACACAGTCGAAAGATTAATTATGGCGGGATTTCCCGGGCCGCTGTTGTGAGCATAGTTAAGTCCTATACGCATTGCAGGCATCATTTGTGTTTCAGCACCCAGTACGTATGTGTTGGTTGAGTCGCCATTTTCGGGGCTGAAATGCACATAATTGGCAGCGAGTTTTATTGCGCCCACCGGGACACTCGCTCCGATTAGCCATTGCCTATATTGCGCATCTCGATCCGACATAGCGCCGACAACATTAACGTCGCCAAACGCATAGCCTAGATTGCCCGATAAAAGCCGATTTCTAGAAGTGGAGCCGGCAATACCGCCAAAGGAATACAACAGGTTCCCGTTAAATCCACCCATTGAGTCGGATGGCAGGCTGTAGGTAATTGAATTGGGAATAAAAAAACCACCTGTCGTTGCGAAGCCTGGATCTGCATCGGTACCGCCGGTGTAGGCAGGCACGCTGGCGCCCACGCTATTTAGTACCGTACCCGCTCTGTGCATTTGCAAAGCTGGTACATAAAAATTATTGCCTGCTAATCCCAAGACTGAGGTGTAGGCATTTATAAAGGGAGATAAATTAAGACCCGCCCTAAATGTGCCGAATGATCCAGCTACGCCTACATTGGCCAAGCGACTGAAGATGCCAGTAGTGCCGCCATTCGCGATAGCGCCGGTGCCGGCGTTATAACCGCCTTCGAGATGAAAAAGGCCGCGCATTCCACCGCCCAGATCTTCGGTTCCCTGTACGCCCCAAACAGAAGGAGCCCAGTTACCCTCTCCAAAGCTTGTGCGTCGATTGTCTCCGGCGCCTATGCCGCTAGCGCTGACCACCGATGCATCGATATTGCCATAAAGGGTTAGGTTAGCTTGCGCCCAAGCCGAGCCACTTACTAGTAGTGGCGCTACGACGAATGCAAGAATCTTTTTCTTCATTACGATACCTCCCGTGGTTGATAGATCTTTCGAGAGTCTGGAGGTAAGTAAGTTTTCAATAGCGGTTGTGATCAACTCGTTTGCGCGTATCTTTTGTGAAGCTTCAATAGAGTGTTTAAGATTGACGAATTGTTGCGATTGAAAATTTAAAAAATTGCGTTTGATTTACCCTTTAGTTTTGCGCGCTGCGGTCGATAGCTGAGAGATAGGAGAAAGTCCGCGTCTAAAAGTGACATGGCTAAATTTGTCAGTTTCAGACCGCCGGACCTGAATGCCTCGAGTGGGCCTCGATTTTTTTGGAATAGTCAATGAAGCTAAAAAGCCTCAATGAAGACGAATACAGAATTTTGCAGATGGTGGTTAAGGAGTTTTATGTCGCGTTGCCAGAAATCCTAAAGACATATAGCTTGTTTTCTACGCATGTTATAAGCAAAGCACTGCATCACTATGGGATTAAGACCCGGGTTATCCCTGCACGTCTGTGGTGTTCGAATTTAAAGACCGAAAAAGAATTCGTCGGCGGATGTTTAAATTTTGAAGACGCCGAAAAATGGAATGGTCATGCGATTTGTTTGGTGGGTGACTGGCTAGTCGATGCCGCGATTTATCACTTAAATCCAACGTTTGGCTATCAGGTTCCGAAAATCATTGCTCAGCGCATTGTTTATCCTGAGCCGCAAATCTACACACGCTATAGACTGAATAAAAAAACGGAATTCGTTTGGTATCGTTTGCCCGCAAACTCGCCCACTATCCCTCTAGCGGGATATGAAGATTTCATGCATCGATATTTGCCGACTTTGATAGATCATATTGATCGCTTAAGGGCGGCTCCAGAGAAAGTGATTGTTCCAGAACAAATTACTTTGGTAGACGGATCTGTTGAGGACTTGGTTGAAGAAGCGATGGAAAATTCTGCTGAGTCCAATTCTGTGCCTGAGTTCGAGTCCGAAGGCGAGGGCATTGCAGAGGAAGCGACTGCAGAACGTAATGACGAGTTGATTGAAGTTGACTCACCGGAGCTTGTGGCTGAAGCTGAAGTAGCTGAGAAAGCGGTCGCCGCAACGGTTTAAGGGACTAAAGGTATTTAGTGGGTGCGGCTAACAGCAAAGGCGGCCAGCTCTAGAAGCGCAACTTTGTTCGGCCCATCCGGAATACTTTTTATGGCTTCGGCGGCGCGTTGACTGGCGGCTTCGGCTTTTTGTCGCGTGTATTCCAATGCACCCGACTGCGTAATGGCTGACAAAATTTCATCGAAATGTAATTCGTCTCCATTAG
>JAIPCX010000039.1 GCA_021737945.1 Polynucleobacter sp. | reverse complement strand
GCAAGATGTCTTTGATTACATCGAAATGTTTTACAACCCAAAAAGACGTCACAGTGTGAGTGCCGGGATGTCACCGGTAGAATATGAAAAGCAGTATTTCGAGAGGCTGGAAAGTGTCTAAGATTTCCGGGGCGATTCAGCGCTCGGGGCACGCCGAGGTTGTTGACTAAGTAGCTGAGGCCGAACACGGGGATCAGATAACCCAGGCCGTTTTCCGCTAGGCGCGAGCCCAGCACAACCATGAAGTTGCGCGGATGCAGGCGCAAGGCGGCAGTGGCCGGATTGACTTCTAACTTACCTTGCCGCAGCACGGCCTCGGTGAACACCGGGGTTTCGGTAATGCGCAAGCGGACATAAAGTCCGACAGCGATCAGCAGGACGCTGGCTAGAAATGGCACCCGCCAGGCCCAGGCAAGTTGATCCTCGCGCGGCAGCATACTAACCAGGGCAAATGCACCGGCCGCAAGCAGATTGCCAACAGCTACCCCCATGGGCGCGAAACCACCCCAGAAACCGCGCCTGTTCGGAGGAGCATTCTCGACCAGAAATATCACTGCGCCGCCGTACTCCGCGCCCGCTCCTAGACCTTGAAGTATGCGCAAGAACACTAGCATCACAGGCGCCCAAAAGCCGGCAGTCTCATAGGTCGGCAGCAGACCGATCGCCGTAGTTCCGATACCGATCATCAGCAAGGTTGTGACCAGCACCGGTTTTCGCCCGTAACGGTCGCCCATGATGCCGAACAGAATACCGCCTATGGGACGGACCACAAAACCGACGCCAAAAGTAAGAAATGCCAGCAAAGTGCCTGTCAGCGGATCGTTTTTAGGGAAAAATAAATCGCCGAAAACGAGGGCAGCAGCGGTGCCGTATAAAAAGAAGTCATACCACTCTAAAGCCGAACCTATGCTCGCAGTCAATATGACGCGCAATACCGGTGAATTGTTTGTCTCAGTGGGGCTTGTTGTCGTCATTGGCTTCTCCCGTACGTTAATGGAGCGCCGTTTTTGCGCGCCGGCGGTTGCGGCTAAACGAAAGAACTGCGGCTTACGAGACAGTCCGGGTGAAGTAGGTCTTGGTGTAGGCGGATTGCGTCTCGTAGATAGAACCCTGGCGCAAGGGTGGTGGCAACGGAATCCGCACTGGGACCGGAGTCACGCGTGGCGTGATGGTGGACCCACCGGCCAGCAGGCGGCTATCAAATTCCTGGAAGTCCTTGACCCCGGCCAAAGGCCAGGCGTCGCTGGCAGCAACTTCAAATAGCAGGAGATTGCGTTGTCTATCGGATGTGTTCAGCGCCGACCCATGCAAGGCGCGCACGTGATGAAAAGACATGCTGCCTGCCTTGCCCATGCAGGGGCGGGCGAGTTTGATTTCATTCTGAATCAGATCAGGGTCGATCATCCCGGCAAAACAGCCGTCTTCGCCGTGGTGGTTCCATACCTCACCCCTGTGGGTCTGTGGAGTGACCAACATCGGACCGTTAGACATATCTGTGTCGTCCAGCATAACGCCTATGGCCAGAATGTCGTCGTTGGTGTGCGGGTAGAAAGCCCAATCCTGGTGCCATTCAACCGGTGAACCGTAATGCGCCGACTTCATGTTCAGCTTGGATCCGTGCAGCCGTATATTCGGGCCCAGCAGTTTTTTTAGGATGGCGATGACCTGCGGCTGACGCACAACGTCGTAGAACAGCGGATCGACCTTGTGCGGCAGTTTAATGCGACGAACCCTTGGATCTTGCGGTGAATGGCTCGGCTCCAGATCGTAGACATCGTTATGTGCATTCACGCTAGCCGCGGAGGCAGTAAGGTCGGCGATCTTGAGGCGCAGCGCTGTCAGCAGTTGCTGGTCCAGCACCTGCTGCACAACAATCACACCGTCGCGTACGTAATCGCGCACATCACTGTCACTGATCATCGCAAGCCCCTTTTACAGTGTTCTGAAAATGAGCAACTAAATCAGATTCTGACTTTGGTCGCAATGAGGATTTTCAGGAGATGCTTCAAACATAAGGTAATGTACGCCAGTGAATCAAAATCAATATGTCATTCTTGCCAATACTTGCCGGCGAACAAGGCTAGAACGATATCATTCATTTTGATATGTAAGAAGAAAAACCTCATCAATTGATCTGACTTGGTTTTACATGTGTCACTAACCCCAAAATGAATTGTTATGTCAGCTAATATGCGTTAATGCTTTAGGGTGCAGTACTAGGGCTTCTGACACGGTCGGCAGTATATCGGCGTAATGAGAAATTCATCGGAAAGTAGGGGAGTTTTGTGTATTGCACCCCAAATCAAAACAGTGTGTTTCAACATCCAGCGCCTCAATCTTTTATGATCTGAATAAGCTCTACTTCGCTGATCCTAAATTGACAGTAGTTCAAATTGAAATAAATTATTTTTCATGTCGCGCATCAAATTGATTAGGAGTTGTTATGAGCAAAACTATAATGTTTGCCCGTCTTAACATTCAGCTTGCACCTAAAAAAGACATTGAGAAAATCGCAGCTGAGATTGAAGATATTTTATATGATGCTGCTATTGAAGCTTTTGCAGATGATGCCGAGTCTTTTTATGACGAAAAACTTAGAGTTGTGGGGGTAAGCATCCCATTCCAAGGTAATATTATGCTGATTCTCGAAGCTGGTTCAGTACTTGGTAGATGTCAGATGGCTTTTGAGCAAATGAATAATGCACCTAGGTCAGAGACTATTTGGTTTTCAGTGCATGAGCCTGACGAGACTACGATTGATACTAGACATAGTCCAGTGTGATGGTAAGACTGCAGAATAGTTTTAGTTAGGGTGTTTTCTTTGCCTAAGCTGAAATGTGACTGCTAATAAAAGTAATAAGTTCTGTCTTGTGAGTGAAATCTATAGAAATTGCCTAATGAAAAGTAATGTCATTCAGAGCAATAACAACTTCATTGAAATCGTAGATAATTTTTACACCTTTAGGGTTCTTTCTAATGACGGAAATGCCCGCACCTCCTGCCCATATCTGAATATGTGCCGGAAGCAAACGCCGAAAATGCGAAAGAGTAGGCAAGACATCGCGAGCGGGGTAGGCAAAACTGAAGGAAAGTGCGACTACGTCAGCTTTACATGAAATAGAAGCCAACTTTAGATTATTCAACGGTATATCACGCCCAATATTGATCGTGACAGCGCCCTGCTCAGCCAGTACAGCCTCAGCCATCAACAAGCCAAGCAAATGGTGTTCTCCAGGTGGAAGAGAGCACAAAATAACTGGTAAACCTTTCCTTGGTAGAAAATTAAGAATCTCTGACTGTAAATAGCGTTCAACATATGCAGTGCAAAGATGTTCATGATGAATGTCTATTTCATCGCGACTCCAAGCATCCCCAATACTGATCATAAGTGGAGCGATCGTGTATTGAACAAAATCGAGCATGGTTTGCGAGAGTCTCTTTTCCTCTAAAAAAGCTAAGAAACCTTTCATGTTACTAAGCTTGATGTAGTCAATAAATTTAATAGTTGATTCATCGGGTAGTACAGCCTGAATATTCAGACCCATTCCTAATTTTAGCCTTTCAAGTTCCACTGTTGACTTGCCAACAACTTGTGCAGGCCGCAAGCCAGCTTCTAACAATCGTTTTATCAAGAGAAGCTGATTGACAGTCGTGAGTGAGTAGGCTGTCACACCAGTAAGGTTTGATTCCTTTGGAGGAAATCCAAATCTCTGACGCCACTTTCTTAATTGCTCTTTCCCAAATCCAGTTTCACGCTCGATTTCAGATGGAATATAAAATGGGTTTTTACGCATAATTATTCACGGTACCAGCTGAATAAACATTTGTCCGATCTATTTTGTCACGGACAAAGTCGCTATAGTATTTTTATAAACGCGGTCGTAAATATCTTCCTTTAGCTGTTCACTGGAAAGTTAAGCCATATGACTTAGCATTTTGCATTTAAAGAAGAGAACTAATGAACTTAGAAAATCAAAGAGAAATTCTCCAAATATTTTTTTGATAATTAAATCACAGTTCAGGTTTACTAACTGCAGGTAAAAATACTTTCGTGCTTATCAAGGAATCTGGATGTAATCTTGTTCATCAATTCCAGTTACTCCTTTTTATTTTATTCGTTCTAACCTTTTTAAAATTAAGTGAATTTCAAAGTGCTTAAATTTCTTCGTCCAGCAGACATATATTTTCGATTTCTTCAATTGACTGAGACCGTTCGCGGTCTGCCCGCATTACCACCCCTTGATCCTCTTGAGAGCCGCATACTTGAATTAATTGTATATGCACGTCAGAAAAAAGAGAGGCTGTCGGTTAAAGACTTAATGGGCAAGCGCCAACTAGGCTCGCCAGCTATGCTTCACGGCCGCCTAGCGTCCATGCGGGTAAAAGGTTGGATTATGTTGGAAGACACCGAAGATGCCCGACGCAAGCAGCTAGTTCTGACAAAAGCGGCGTTGACTCATTTTGACAAACTATCTCGACTCATGTTGCAAGCAATAAAAAATCAGGCTTGGTTTAAGTAAGTAAACGACACTTACTATAAATGCCGTCGGATGCTTCTGGTTATGCTGTGATTTATGCAGGTAAGACTGTCATTAATACGGTGGACGCCATAACGCCAGATGTAGTGAATAAGAAAAAATGAATCCCAGCTTAGTTACACTAACTCAACCGCGGCCTTTAACTGGCTAGGGCTGGAATACAAGTATTGAGCAGTGGTTTGAATGCTGCGGTGACCCGCCAGCGCTTTAAGCAAGTGAATGGCGGTTCTTTGATTGGCCAATCTCGTCAAAAACGATCTTCTACCACTGTGACTGCTAGCGCCTTCTAGTCCAGCTCCTTCGTAAAGCAGGGCAAAAGTTTGTGCCAAGCTGTTGGCACTGAATCCAGATTTGATGCTTTTCTGACTGGCAAAGAATGAATAACTGCGATCGACGCATTTAGCATGATCAGCATAATCTTGAAGTACAGCTTTTAGTTTTGCGTTGACGAAAACTGTGCGTGCATGTCGCCCTTTGGTCATGTCGGGCAGCAAGCGGATTTCATCTTTTATTTGCCCATCAGTTGTTGTGACATCACTCCAACGCAAACAAGCCACTTCACCTACGCGAAGCCCAGCCCAGTGAGTTAACAGCAACATGGCGCGATTACGTGCTGCGTATTTGAGTGTACTAATGTGCGCTAAAACCCGAGTCAATTCCTGCTCATCTAGGGTACGTGCTTGTGCCATAAATTCTCCATTTATCTGCTTCAAACAGTCTTTATTTTGCTGTCAGATATTTAGCTGGACAACCGGAAAGTGATAAAAAATTACTAAATAAACGACCATTATTAGAATTATTTACTACTGACTGTGGATAACTTTTTGATATGAATTTGGTCACCAAGAATCAATAACTTAACGCAGAATCTATGAAAAGCACGATTTTCATAGATTTTTCAATGCTGATTTCGCAATAGCTGTGGATAACTCAGCAGGACCTAAAATTCAGCCCTACAAACGCTGATCATGTGAGCCAGCACCCAAAGCATTCGGGCCATCTAAACGATGCGCTGTAGGGCGTTTAAACGCATCGACTTCATGCACTGAATGTGAATTTTCAATCCACAGCACTGTAATCAGCTCAAGTTATAGCTGCTTATAAATCTTGTAATCAGTGCAGCATAAGTAAAAACCCATCAACCCGACGGGACATCGGGTTATCGGTTGTCCAAAAGCTCAATCGAGCAAATACTAATTTCCAGAATGGCAATTTGGAGATTAGTCATGGAACACAGTCGCAACAGCGCATTGCAGTTTGAACTAGCGCAGTTCACAGGAACACTATCCTACGCACGCATTTCACGCAGACATTTATTAACCGATGGCGCTAGGTATTTGGCAGAACAAGCTGAGTGCTTTTGGTTAATGGATGCGATCGCTAGTCACTTGGATGAAATCGGCACTCAGGATTGGTTTGTCTTGGTCCGGCTAGAATTAGCAGGTACCACAGCCACCTTGATCTATGAAGATGGCAATGGTCATGAACATGCTAGGCAAGCGATTCCGTATACGGATTTTCCCATGGAGCGTATTGATCTTTATGCTTGCTGGGACACTGAACACTGGGTGATCATGTTGCCTTCCGAGTATTGACCAATTCAGGCCCAGACTGGATGCTGTGAAATCCGTATTGGGCCCACAGTAACATTCGAGCATCTTGGCTTGATTCGGCACGTACTTCAGTTTTGACATAATTGGTTCGGCCACGGGTTTGAACGCGGACTAGGGCACGATAGGTCTTCATCAAGTACTTATCTGTTTTTTTAATCCTGCTGGTAATTGACTTAATTGATCAAAATTCATCTGCGTCGGATTGGTCGTTTAGTTTTGAATTTCATCGAGGACTGGTCTTCTTTCATTCAAGCAATTCAGGTATTTCATGCATCAATCAAGATCAAGCAAGTGGTATTGGGGTGAAGCTCTTACTATATGCGTGTGACTTTTTTTGGAGTGATGCAAAATCTATGAATAGATACTAAATAACTGGGAATTCATAGATTTTGTACTGGTGCGCTGATGATCAAATTGACCGTCGATCCGAAAGTTTTAACTGCGATGACCCGGGCTTTTCCTAAGCCTGTAGGCTCCGCTGATCGCGCACTTAAAAAATATGTCAGCGTACTAGAAGACATGCTGACCAAATCACTGCAGTTTCCCAGGTCTCCCATTCAATTAAACCAAGGATGGTTTGCCATTTCCTTGCAATCCCTGGCTAATGCTGGTGGGCAAATTGGTCCACAAAAGATACGCGTCCATAAATGGCTCCGTGAAAACCAACTCGCGCTGGTGGAAACTGTGGAGCAGGGCAGTGCGATCACGGGCAAGGTCAGCGAGGTCAAATTATCCGAGTTGGTTACGTCAAAAAATACGCTTGCAATACAAGGGAGTGCAGTTGTGGCAAAAGCCACCGATCAAGCGCTGGACGACTATTTGACTGGGGAAGAGCTGGATAACCATGAGCTGTTTAATCATTTATATCCCGATTATCGAGCGATCAAATCCAGTGGATATTTTGATGACATCTTTGATCCGTTACCAGTCGATGCGCAATCTCTAAAAAGCTATATGGTGTGGCTCGCTGACGATGCCAGCAAAATCAAAGCAGCTGACAAAGCCATGGCGCTGCGTCAGGCCAAGATCGTTCTAGGTATTGCCAGTGTGTTCAAGGGCATTTATCTGCAGCGTCGCAAGTCCAGTACTTTTGGCAGGATTTATTACGAAGGCACCAGCATCCAAAATGTCAATAAGGAGCTGCGCCGGGCTGTACTGGGCAACTGCTGGGAATACGATATACGTAGTAGTGTGGTTGCATGGAAGATGGGTTATGCAAGAAGTTATTTAGATTCGCTGTCTGAAGTTCATGATTTGCGGCGTGAGTTCTCGGCGACCTTGTGTTTTCTGGAGGATAAAGAAGACTTTATGGCGACTGTTCGGCATGGCGTGTTTTTGAACGAGAGTCGTGTACCCAAGGATCTGCAAGCCTCGTTACTCAAACAAGCTTTCACTGCGATTAGCTTTGGAGCCAAGCACAACAGCAAAGGGTGGCCCAATGATTCGGGTGGTTGGACTAACTCGGCTATTGCCAGCATTATTCTTAATGCTGAAGAACGTGAGCGGTTTTTGTCGGACGCTGTAGTGGTTAAATTTACGGATGAGCAGACATCACTGGACAACTACATATTTTCTCTCGTTAAAATCCAGCGCCGTGATCTGTTACGACGTGAAATTTTACAAACGCCAAGTGGTCTGCCTAGTAAATCTAAGATTCTTGCTTACCTGTATCAGCACGATGAGACAGAGATCATGGACGTAGTAAGAGCCACAGCGGCTGAACATGATCGATATCCCATTGCAAATGTACATGATGCGATTTTTTTCAAGCGTCGCTTGGGCACTGAATTAAAGCATGAGATCGAGCTACGAATGCAAGAGTATTCTGCTAATCCTTATTGGCGGCTACGTGCTAAACAAATCGAGCGATATAACCCTAAGCGACTGGACGATGAAGCAGAAGTCGCAGCACACAAGCAGCGCATCCTTGAAGAAGAGCGTCGTGCGAAAGAGTTTTTCGGGAAAATCTAATAATCTGACGCCGAGTCCTTTCACGTTGTCGGGGTATTAAAAAATCGATTGTCCAAACCGGTAATCAGACAATAAATTTGTACTTCCTACTAACAACTTAGGAGTACATGATGTCGTCACTGAGTAATTTAAAACTAGTAAGTAGTCAGCGTAAAAAGATAATCTCACCCACTGAAGCCCGACGTAAAAAACTCACGATCAAACTTTATGAGCAGATCCAGTTGGCCAAAGCGCTGCGGGATGGTGAGCGCTATGCGCCGTTGAAAATGCGCACCATTCTGAATAAAGAAACCGGTACCAAGCAGCGAGTCGAAGTCACTAAAAACATCAAACCATGGTGGTGGGATGAAAACGGCAAGATCTGTGTGATGGTCCACTATGGGTCGAAAGTACTCGAACTACAAAACGGCTTGAATGCTGTTGAAGTCGATGATATGGACGCACTAGTTACAACCTTAGAGTTGATCAAGACAGCAACAGATAAGGGTGAGCTTGATGCCCAGATCGACAGTGTCAGTCAGATGGTTAAAGCTGGTTTTAAGCGAGACAAGACAGAGCGCAAGAATGGGACGATAAAGTTACCAGCCAAGTCTGCGTGATTGGCCTTAAAGGGTAATCAACTTTTTGTAATGTTAAGCCGGTAGCAATTACCGGCTTTTTCATGGGTAAAAATCTCCCTACGTATAAATATAATAAAAGGAGATTGTGATGCGAATAGTTGAAATAGCCAGTGCAGAAGAGCAGCTCGCACTGTGGAAACTGATATCGGACAGCATATGGACTACGATTGGCCAACAAGTAAGAGCAGAGGCACAACAAAAAGCCGCTGCAACTGCCCAAGCTGCCCTAAAACCCCAAAAGCCCAAAAAGCCAAAAAAACCTAAAAAGCTTCCCAAGCCAATACTGCCCGCTAAACCCAAGCCGCCTTCACCAAAAACTAACAATCATCCCAAGCCTCAATCGCCTGTACCTCAACGAGCTGTTAGTAGGCCAGGGCCTTTACCATCAAGGCATGTTCCACTGCCCAGCTCGCAACCCGTCTTACCACCAGTGAAAAGCACGGCTTTTAGTCAAGCGGACCTGCATAAAATTCAGTCGACCATGCCAGGCCAAGCGCCTGGTGCAAGTGGTTTTCCTTTCTCAAATTAAACCTGTCAAACGGTTCAAAATCGCGGTTATTTGTTGAAATGAATTGTTGAAAACGAACCGATTTCGCGGATCTGACAGGCATAGTAAAAATGGTTGATTGGTAGGTACTAAGGTTTCCCAAGTTGAGAGCTATCTAGAACTGAAAAGTTTTTAACTGCTGTGAGTACCGCTGGGTTTTCTGAATCATTGACTGTATTCGATGACAAGTCGAGATGGGGTAGTAGGAATCCATGTTCACCCAGTATCCAATCTTTAGGACGCCAAGCGTGTGAGGAGATGGTGTTTCTAAGTCGTTTTTCCTGACAGGCAGTCCAGCGGCGCATGCGTAGCACTTTCTTTCGGCAAGGGAAGAGTCCAACTTCGACATTGGCAATCAACTGCTGGGCAACGCGCTTCTTCTGACCGAACAGCGTTCTAATACAACCTTGACTGCGTCGAGCTGTAACAAGTGTGTCATCAGTAGTTTTTTTTGATCGACCAAAGATATTAAGAAAGCGAGCCATCTCATAACTTCGCCATTGCGAGAAAAAATTGAATGATGGACTTTTTTTGCAGGTGTCTTCCAGCACATGTGCACAGTAGGCATGAACAATCGTTCGGCGACTTTTAGGATCGATATGACCTAGTTGAAATGGGGCATCGGTTGTATTGCGTTGACCGGATGCAGTGGCCAGCTCCCAAATTTTTTGAAATGCCGCGATAGCTTCTTCAAAGGATACATGTTTAGCAGCTGAAAAATAAAACTTATCATCCTCTGCACCCGTAATTTTACTTGGTGACACCAATGATAGTGCTAACGCCTCAGTGATAGATGGCGTCCAGTTCAGTTGTTGTTGGGGGGAATCAAATAAGCGATGGGCATGTTCCTGCCAATAATGAAACACAGTAGTGTATTCATAAATATTTCCAAAATGCTTCCACACTTGATGCAATCGTTCATCCTCGCATTGTCCATTTTCTTTGCAAATCCACCAATAGTCAGGACTGCAACGTAGGAAAGCAATCCACCAGAAATACAGTGTTTTACAGATGTCTGGTGTATCTGCAAGTCTGTGCGCAACGATCTCATTCATAGCAATCCTTTCCATAAAAGCAGTTACAGAAAAGTTATTGAAATAAAGTGTGAAGTAACGACGGCTACTTGGTTACTTTATCAGATTGCCGGTTACGTTTCGTTCGTGCAGAAATTGTTCTGCCGTATCTATCAAGGAGGCAGTGATGCAATTATCAAACGGAGCGATTAAGGTCAAATCATCGACAGCAGCAGCGCTAGCGACAAAGGCAGAAGAACATCAAAATGAGGGCGTTGATTTAGAGACGTTTGATCTAAGTGCGTTCGTCGCACCAAGCCCCAGCGCAGTTGCTGTCAGAGGTGCTGGTAAAGAAATCAGGATCCCAGAGGTTGAAAAGTTTTTAAGTGAAAGCGCAGAATTATTTGCGCTGGGTGAGAAATACGAAGTTGATATTGTTGAGCGTGGCCACAAAGCGCTATATGAATTATTAGCATCTATCTATAGCTTGTCACTTCGTATTGAACAAAACCCACATCGTGACAAAATCCTTGACGCAATTCGAATCGAATTAAAAGACACGCGCGAGATCACATTGAAGGCAGGGACACCTGCCATAGCCACGATGGTCAGGTATGTTGTGCGCACGGACAAACCCACAATTAGCCGCTATACCAAGGTCTTGACTGTCGCCCAACAAGAGCATCTATCTCCAACTGATTTACCTGCGTATATCGCTCGTCGCGGTGGTGTCGGCCAGATTCAAGAAGTTGAGTCTGTAGCACTGGCTAAAAAGTCGGGCGACAAGACCAGCAAAGAACGAACAGCATTAATACGTGAATACTTTGAACTCGTTGGTGCAACATCCAAGATGGATTTCGAGTTTGGGGGTAACGTGAATTTCCACGGCGAAGAAAAGGATGGCAAAGTCGAATCGTCATCGTTCTGCGTGTTTGTGGCATGCCATGTGTCTGGAGAGCAGTATAAGATTATTTCAGCCAATGACCTTGGACGCTCTTTCGAAGATGGTTTGGTCAAGTACTTAGGTAAAGCCATGCCCAGCGACCTCAATGTCTTGGAGCACGGTCTTCGTAACTTCAAAAAACGCATTGCATCGGACTCTTCGCAGCCTGAGAGCATTCGTCGGGATATGAAAGAGCAATTAGCTCAGCCATTGAAATATAAGGTGGTAGAGGTTATTGAAGCTGAGGCGACATTGAAGGATGACGATGCGTAAAGCCTGATAGGCCGGGCGAAAAATCCTGGCCTATTTTTTCTTGGAGAGATACCGTGAAAAAATATTTAGTTTTTAGAAATAATCAAGATTCAAGAAAATTTAATATTCCAGGTAGTCCTGAGGCTATCGCATGTGAGATTGCAAGAGCATTAGAGATGGATGGAGTTCCCAGAGGTGCGTTTATTGCTTATCTAGCAGATTCACCGGAGGTAACGTTCGCCACGATTCAATCATCACCTTTGTTTTCGATGGAATTAGATCAAGCAAGAATAAATGCCTGGATAAATGATGCTGAGCCATTACTTCATAAAATTTATTATTTTGATGATGCGGTTAATGAAGCCCAATCATTGGTAATGAGTGCCTTTAGTGAGCTTGAAAAAAGTATCGAAGAAAGTATCATTTTTAAAGATGTCGATTTGACTAGCGAGATAAGCATTAGCAACGTATTTGAAGAAATGGGCCGTCCCGATGAGTATGAATTTACAGAGCGCCTGGAAGAAGAATTTAGCGTTGAAAAATTTGAGCGTTATCCGGCAAGGAGTGTCTAATGGACAAAGCACAACTATTTAAGCGCCTCTTTGCTATAACAATGGATGAGCTTTCAGTGTTCACTAATTTCGACGAGACGGTTAGTGGGGCGATGCTCAAGCTTGATTTGGCAGCTAGAACCAGACATATTATTCATGCTGTACAGTTAGAAGATATGTGGCAGTCTTTAGATGAAGAGTCAAACCTCAATAAGCTCTATCTCTCAATGCGACTCTCGCCTATGACGCTTTGTTCTGTCTTGCATTTTGAAGAAGATATGAATTGTCTTGAATGGCGCTTGGTTATGCCAAAGTATGATGATATTGATGCATATGATAAGCCGACGTGTTTTGGTGAATACCTAGAAGCTATCGATCGGGTAGAAATTATCGATATTGACGACTATGATATCGAAGAGGTCTGTAGCTTTATAGATCAGGCTTATGATTTTACGCCTCACCGAAATCACCCTAGGCCTTGGCAATCTAGTCTCTAATTAGTGGATATCATGAAGTTAGGGCAATAAACGTCAGTTGTTTTTCTAACTCACGGTAAGCTAATTCGGCAGCCATGGGATTTCTGCCAGCAGTGATCTCGAGTTGGTAGGTCTCGGCAGCTGACGTGATGTGTACCTTGACTGTGCCGGCTGAGCTTTTAAATTGATAGTGAACATCGGCTCGTGGCAGATGCTCGCGCTCATTAACAATTAAATTTACACGGTGCGTGCCAATATCCTGAAGGCGCGGTGCGAGATTCCATGCGTTGGCGACTTGAGCTTTGTAGTCTGCTAGAGCGTTTTTTACTACGGTCATAGTGCCTTCAGGACCTACCTTTGCGATGATGGCGAGTTCGCCACTCAGGTCTTCTTTTTTGACTAGCCTAAGCCGGATTCGCTCATAGTAGTCAATCGCGATCAGAGCATCCTTCATCTGACTGATAGCGTCTTCAGCGTAGCGCTCGAAGTATTGTTTTAGTTGGGTCGACATGAAGCGCCTGCTAGTGGAGGCGAGGAGGATCTTCATCCTCACCGCGTCTCTGTGCTGCGCAAAACGTGATGATTTGATTGATCTCTTTCTGGGCGATATCTGTCAAGTCCGCCAATTGATTGATCAAGTCCTGAATTTCACGGAGGGTCACTACCTGGCGTTCTTTGGGTAGGCGCGCAATACCGCCGAACATAAGAATCAAATCATCGAGCACATCCAAGCAATCAGCGATATCCTCGCTTAGATGTACGCTGTCTTGTCCTTGGAAGAACCCCTCAAGGAATCCCTGTATTTCCTCAAACCGGACTTTGGCATGGTCTTTGATGCCTTTTTCTGTGGGCTCGGGTGTAATGTCGATTAATGCAAAAGGCTCGTGTGATCCAAAGTGCCTAGCGACGTGATTCCAAAGGCCGATGACCAAGACCTGCATGAATTCGTTGGCCGCTGCCATGCTGGCGAAGCCAGGGGCATGGCCACCCCATAAGGTCTGGATCTCGCGAGAGGGATTGACGGTATCGAGCGGACTGGCGATTGCTCCCATGAACTGTGCGCGAATCTGATGGAGTGGCAACGGGCAGTCATACTTTTTGAGCAAGCGCCTGACATCCGCATACAAGGCAGGAGGTGGGGCTTTGCGCTTATTTTTGGTGCTCATGGCGGCCTCCCGTTCGGGTTTACTGGATGATACTGCAGCCATCAGAGCCGTGGAAGTAGGTATCACTGATCACCAGCTAGCTTTTGGGATGGTTAGGTTGACCGCTTTTGCTGGGTTTTGAGGCGATGCTCAAAGTCATCGGTCAACTTGGCGCTTTGGACGACCAAAGGCATGATCAAGCCTGTGCCCATCTGTACCAAGTTCATGATGTTGCTGTTGGCCATTTGCGCAGCCATGATGGCTTTAATCTGAGCTGCTTCGGAACTGGCTGTCTCATCCACGACGCCTGCAAATTGCTTGGCTTTCATCAACGACGTTAAGTGACTGTAGTGCTTGGTAATCATCAAGACAGAGGTGCCCATCTGTTCAGCCAAATCATGGATAGGAATACTTTCCAATAGACGCTGAGTAGCGTAGTAGTGACGTAGGCTATAAAGACTGCGTTCTTTGTTGGTGACAGGGCAGTTAAGCAGTTCGGTGTCTTCTAACCACTGCCGAAACGGTTTATTCCAATTATCTGGCACAGAGCCGTCCGATAAGCGAAAGAGTAACTTGGGTACACGCTTTTTCAAGACGGCTTCCAAAGTCATGTCCGAGAGGTCTGGACTTAATTGCCTTAGTCGCTCGAGCAGTAACCAGCAACTGTTATGCGCTACAAAGTTTCGGGGGCCACGTTTTCCCTTTTGTAAACGGAAGTGCAGTACGGGCTGACCATCACGAATTTCTACATCAATGTGACGCCACTCTAAAAACTCAGCTTCAGTTCCTGGACGCATACCAGTAGCCGCCATGAAAGGTACGTAGATAGACAGTAGCTCTCGAATCATTCGGGTTCGTAAAGTTCGACCATCGCTAATGAACTTAGGCACGCTTGCCATCAGCGTCTCTAATTCCTCTTGATTAAATTCAGCGCGTCTATCGCTATCGCCTCCAGTATTTTTTAGCTGTGGCCGCTCATAGGCCGTCATATAGCCACGCTCAATAGCTTCCTCAAAGATTAAGTTAAGTGCAGCGTTATGGTTGTTCTGCGCACTGCCTGATAACTCACGTCCCACTTTATTGCGTCGCCAAATGTGGAATTCAGAGATCACTGCAGGCTTGACGCCATCGATGTTGTAGTTACCATAGAAGGGTACGAGATACAGTTTGATGGCAGAGACATAGTCGCGAGCACTTGGTTTGGCGGTGCCAGCTTCAATCTCGTCGAGTAGTCGCTGCAAAACAATATCAGAAACGTTTTTGAATTTTTTACTGGTGATTGGACGACCTTCTTCGTGATCGAAAGTCGCTTTCATCCAAATGCGCTCGGCGATTTTGGTGGCTTCTTTGATGTCGGTGGAGTCAGTGCTGCGTCGGAACCAAGTTTTGACGTTCTCTAGCTTGTAATGAACTTGCCATTTTTTACTGTCGACACGACGCACCAAGCGTATGAGCTCGGGTTTAATAACCACAGTCTCAGAGTGAGGAATGCGCATGACAATAATATAGCGTCAAAAAAAGCGCATTGCAACCAGCGGCGGCTATACTATTCGTGTAATAACCGTGTAATTGATAAGTTAAATTAAAAGCAAGCTATAAGTGCTTGCTTTTAAAGGGTTTTTTGGCTCCCCGACCTGGACTCGAACCAGGGACCTGCGGATTAACAGTCCGTCGCTCTACCAACTGAGCTATCAGGGA